>CAMCFA010000001.1 GCA_945873955.1 uncultured Clostridia bacterium
AAACAAAATCGCCCCGTTCAAACGCGCATACTCACGCGGCTGATTTTGTTACGCTTCGCTTTAATCAGCTTGTCCGCGGGAAACGCTGATTAAAACAAAATCACCCCGTTCAAACGCGCATACTCACGCGGCTGATTTTGTTACGCTTCGCTTTAATCAGCTTGTCCCAAGATTCTATTTAAAATACAAGGAGGAACTGAAATGATACGAAAAATCATAAAAATCGACGAAGAAAAATGCACAGGCTGCGGACTTTGCGCCGAAGCCTGCCACGAGGGGGCAATAGAGATCATTGACGGAAAGGCAAGGCTTACCCGCGAGGATTACTGCGACGGACTGGGTGACTGCCTGCCCGCCTGCCCCACAAATGCTATCACTTTTGAGGAACGCGAGGCTCCTGCCTACAACGAGGCTGCCGTGCTTGCGGCAAAGCAGAGAAAAGCGGGAGCGGCGCTGCCCTGCGGCTGTCCGGGGACTCACTCAAAGTCTATCAGGCGTGAAGCTGCGGCAGCGCCCACCGCGCCTGTGACCAGCCAGCTTTCGCAGTGGCCTGTGCAGATAAAGCTCGTGCCGGTGAACGCACCCTATTTCAGCGGCGCTGATCTGCTTATTGCCGCAGACTGCACCGCTTATGCGTATGGTAATTTCCACAACGAATTTATCAAAGGTCGCGTAACTCTTATCGGCTGCCCAAAGCTGGACGAGGGTGACTATGCCGAGAAGCTCACCGCAATTATTGCCAATAATGATATTAAAAGTGTGACCGTTGCCCGTATGGAGGTGCCCTGCTGCGGCGGTATTGAAAACGCGGTCAGAAGTGCGCTGCAAGCAAGCGGAAAGTTTATTCCGTGGCGGGTCGTGACTATCTCGGTTGACGGAAGAATACTTGACCAGTAAATGAAAGAAAATGAAGATCTTCCGTTAAATATTCTCACAATATATTGACAAAACGAAGAAAAGTAGTGAAATAAGATCCATAATATTTCATGTTCAGAAAAACATTGCGGAGGAATTGACATGCAGAAAGCAATACTTTATATTCACGGCAAGGGCGGAAACCCCACGGAAGCGGAGCAGTACAGAGCTTATTTTCCCGGCATTGACGTGATCGGAGTTGACTACGACGGGTATCTTCCGTGGGACGTCAAGGAGCAGCTCAAAGCGCGGTATGACAAGCTTTGCGGTAAGTACGGGCATATATCGGTTATCGCAAACAGTATAGGCGCGTATTTCACAATGCTGGCGCTGCACGACAGGAAGGTAGAGAAAGCGCTGTTCATATCGCCGATACTGGACATGGAACGGCTTATCCAAGACATGATGTGCTGGGCGGGGGTGACTGAATCGCAGCTTCGTGAACAGGGCGAGATACCGACGGATTTCGGTGAAACGCTGTCGTGGGAGTACCTGTGCTTTGCCAGAGAAAACCCCGTGCGCTGGGATATTCCCACGGAAATACTGTATGCAGGGAAAGATAATCTCACGTCACGGGAAACGGTTGAGCAGTTCGTGAAAGCTCATAGCTGCACACTTACGGCAATGGAAAACGGCGAGCATTGGTTTCACACCGAGGAACAGCTTGCGTTCCTGCACGACTGGATAAACGGAAAGATACTGTAAAAATGACCCCCGGACGAATCAGTCCGAGGGTCGTTTCTTGCTAAGTAAATGTTAGGGACTTGCCTAGAATTCATAAGAGTGGTTTTGTGTATCAACATTTCCTCTTGATTTTATGATCTCCCCGATAAATGGGAATATGTTATAATATCTTCTCCATATATCCACAGGTAAAAGGGAAAAAATCAAATTTTTTTGTTCCTGTATGTATGAATCCAAATGACTCATACCATTTTCTCAATAATTTGTTTTCTTCAACAATTCCGATGTTGACCTTTATGCAATCAAATTTTTTGGCAGTATTAAAGGCGTGAATTAAAAGTTCTTGACCAATTTTTCTATGTCTATATGTTGGAAGCACACACAAATTATTTAACTCACACTCATTATTCTGCAATAGCAAAGAATAGTATCCAATGATTTTGCCAGCATCAAAAAAGACATACATAGGTCTATGCTCACCGAATAAATGCCACCTTAATCTTTCCTCTGTCGTTGCGAATGCGGTGAATTTCGGCGCATTTTCAATGGTAAAGCCAAACTCGTTTGCAACTGTGGCAAAGCTCTCTCTGATTACTTTTACACATTCAGGAATATCTTTTTCATTCACTTCTTGTATCATAGTAATTACCTCACAAATTTCGATTTATCGTTCAGTTCACTATTCTTTACTATATTATATCACATTGTTCGTCATTATGCAAGCGAAAAAAATCAGCGTAGTTTCTGAATAAAAACAGAGGGACTGTCGTAACGGCAGTCCCTGTTTAATGATAAGTTTATCTTTTTACATTGAAAGCAGCCATTCCGGGGTAAACTGCGGCTGCGCCGAGCTGCTCCTCAATGCGGAGAAGCTGGTTGTATTTCGCAACGCGCTCACTTCTGCTGGGCGCGCCGGTCTTTATTTGGCAGGTGTTGAGCGCCACGGCAAGGTCTGCGATAGTGGTATCCTCGGTTTCACCGGAGCGGTGGGAGGATATCGCAGTGAATCCCGCATTGTGAGCCATTTTTATCGCTTCAAGCGTTTCGGAAACAGAACCTATCTGGTTCAGCTTGATGAGAATGCTGTTTCCGCAGCCGTTCGCTATTCCCTTTGAAAGGCGCTCAGTGTTGGTGACGAACAGGTCGTCGCCGACAAGCTGAACCTTGTTCCCAAGCCGCTGTGTGAGCCGCTTCCAGCCCTCCCAGTCCTCCTCGTCGAGAGCGTCCTCAATGGAGATAATGGGGTATTTATCAACAAGTGCCGCCCAGTGGTCGATAAGCTCGTCTGAGGTGAATGTCCTGCCGGATTTGGGCTGCTTGTAGAAGCCCACGCCCTTTCCCTTGTCTTTCCACTCCGAGGAAGCCGCGTCCATTGCTATCATGAAGTCATTTCCCGGCTGATAGCCCGCCGCCTTTACCGCGTCAAGGATAGTTTCGATTGTCTCCTCATCGCTGGAGAGGTCAGGCGCAAATCCGCCCTCGTCACCGACGGAGGTGGCAAGCCCTTTATCCTTTAGGATTTTCGCGAGGGCGTGGAACACCTCCGCGCACTGCCGAAGTGCCTCCTTGAATGACGGTGCGCCCACCGGCATTATCATGAATTCCTGCGTATCAACGGTGTTTGTGGCATGAGCGCCGCCGTTAAGAATATTCATCATCGGAACGGGCAGTCTGTTCCCGGAAATTCCGCCGATGAATCGGTACAGCGGGATATCAAGCGAAGTCGCTGCGGCTCTTGCGCTGGCGATAGAAACCGCGAGGATCGCGTTCGCGCCGAGGTTCGACTTGTCTTTTGTGCCATCAGCTTTGATCATTGCAGAGTCAACAGTATAGATATCTGAGGCGTCAAGTCCGCAGACCGCGGCATTTATCGCGGTGTTGATGTTGTTTACTGCTTTCTGCACACCCTTACCGAGGTAGCGGATCTTGTCGCCGTCGCGAAGCTCCAGCGCCTCAAATTCGCCGGTGGAAGCGCCGCTGGGGGCTGCGCCCCTGCCGACGGTGCCGTCCGCGAGATAGACCTCCGCTTCGACGGTGGGATTTCCTCTGGAGTCAAGGATCTCTCTGCCTGTGACCTTTACGATTTTTGTTTTTTCCATTGCAGTTATTGCTTCCTTTCATATTTTTATATCCGCTGATCGATTTCGGTTTGCATGTAACGGGCGGATACGTTCCCGGTTATTATATGGATTCTGCAAGGACTTATTCAAGGGCAATACCGCAATAAACAGCGCGTTCTTGTTAAAATAAACAGGCGGATCGATCTTGTATTTTGTAAATACTGTACATTGTATTTTGCGGGAAACTGTGGTAAAATATTGTAAAAACCACGGGAGGGAAACACAATGCAAAAGAAGCTGATAATCGTAACATCACCGCCGGCATGCGGAAAAACGTTCATTTCAAAGGAGCTTTCCAAACGCTTGAAGCATGTTGTGTATCTCGATAAGGACACGCTCATTCCGCTGTCAAAGCAGATTTTCGTCGTTGCAGGTCAGTCGTATGACAGGAGCAGTAAGTTCTTTGAGGAGAATATACGCAATTATGAGTACGACTGCATTGTCGCGCTGGCTCTTGAAGCGCTGGATTATGACGACACCGTGCTGATAAACGCGCCGTTCACCCGTGAAATTCGTGACATGGAGTACATCAACTCGCTCCGTGCGAAGCTCGCCGAAAAGAACGCGAAGATGGTCGCAATATGGGTTGAGACCTCCCCGGAGATAGTCCACGAACGCATGATAAAGCGCAATTCCGACCGTGACACATGGAAGCTCGCGCACTGGGACGAATATATCGCCGGCTGTGATTTCACCGTGCCGGAAAACCTCGATGATCCCAGCGTAAAGGGCGACCTCATCATCTTCAAGAACAATAACGACGCTGAATTTGAGGCTTCCATGAAGAACTGCCTTGAACTGCTGGAGTCAGAATAAACCGGCGCATTTTGGTGATTGACATTTTGCAGTATTTGTGCTTTAATAGTGTCGAAAAATGTAAAAAAGGAGGCAAAACTCCATGATTTTGGCGCGGTTCTGTACAAGGAGGGTCTGACGTTTGACTCGATCTATAAGCTCGCCGATAAAGGGGTATATGACAGCAAGACCAATAAGGCAACTCATGCACATTCCCAAAGTGAAATGCATGTTAATAGTGAAAAGATCCCGTACACTTCTGTGCGGGATCTTCTGTATTCAACGGTCAAGCTCATTTTTCGGCAAGATATTCCTCTGCGAAATGGACAGCGTTCGCGCCGTCTGCCACAGCGGTTACGACCTGCCGCAGTGCCTTAGTGCGGACATCACCCACGGCGAACACACCGTCAACATTCGTGCGGGTGGATTCGTCGGCGACAACATAGCCTCCCTCGTCCAGCGCGACTTTCCCAGCAAGAAACCCGGTCGCGGGAGTTCTGCCAATGCTGACGAAAACCCCGTCGCAGGGGAGTTCAGTCACCGCCCCGGAGTTTGCGTCTGTGACCTTTGCGCCGATTAGCTTCCCGTCGGTGATGAATCCGGAAACCGTGCTGTTCCACACGAATTCTACGTTATCTGCTTTAAGCAGTGGTTCGTGGTATATCTTCGTGGCTCTCAGAGTGTCCCGGCGGTGGACAACATAAACTTTTTTCGCCAGCCTTGACAGGTACAGAGCGTCCGCCGCGGCAGAATTCCCGCCGCCCACAACTATAACAGTTCTGTCCTTGTAGAACCTCCCGTCGCAGTGCGCGCAGTAGTGGACGCCTTTGCCGATCAGCTCCTCTTCGCCGGGAGTTCCCAGCCTGCGGGGGTCAGCGCCGGTGGAGATAACGACAGTTTTCCCGTGGAATTCGCCGCTTGCCGCTTCGATCTTTTTGACGTCCCCGGTAAAGTCAACACACTTCACTTCAGTGTAGACCGTCTTAGCGCCGAATCGCTCCGCGCCCTTCTGCATTTTCATGCCAAGTTCAAAGCCGTTTATTCCCTCGTCAAAGCCCGGGTAATTGTCTATCTCCCCGGTGAGCGCCATCTGACCTCCGGGCGCCATTCGTTCCAGCACGACAACGTCAAGCCCCGCTCTTGCGGCATACAGCGCGGCGGTGTACCCGGCAGGACCTCCGCCGATTATTATCATATCGTATATGTGATCCATGTTGAACCTCCTGTTTTTGTTATAGTATACCACTTTTTCGGTGTAATTTCAATTCTTTTCTCGTAAAATGCGTTGTTGACATATTTCGCGAATAGTGGTATACTATTATTGCGAAAAATATTTATAGTTCAGGATATTCGGCTGACCGATTAAAAAGGAAAGGTTGAGCACTATGACAAGAAATGTACAGATTTTGAGCAGGTCGTTGAAATAATGCAGGAATGCGGCAACATGCACTCCATGAGCTGTTTCCTGCGGACGAAATGCATTGATGAGAAAACTGATCTGAACGGAATAAACGGAGAAAGCACCGGCGGTGAAAAGGAGATATCGGTCGAGTGGGAAAGCGCAGACCTTGATGCAATGATAAACGTCGAGCCTGCATATACGATAAACGGCACAGCGGACGGTATGCCGACGGTTTGCGGGATATCCATGGTGGAAGCAAACTACTGCGACAATTCCTGTTCCCAAGTCCGAGGAAAAGAAGCAGGATATCGATCCTAAAGCAAAAAAAGGCGAAGAAAAGCAAATGAACGAAAGCAAACAGTCTCTAAAGGTCACCTCTAAAAACCTTGTTTGAGTGAAAATATGCAGAGCACACCGCCTGCTTCGTCAAACCTCCTAGCAAGGTATACAGCCTTGCGTCGTCGGCTTTCCTCGCATTCGGTGCCCTCTACCCATTCTCCCTTTTCAAACCGGTTTTTAGAGGTTCCCTAAATATAAATAACTCAGCTTGAAGATGTCGCCGAGCTGTTAGGGCTGTCAAAATCCACTGTTTCAAGAGCCATTTCCGGCAAGGAAAGGGTGAGCAGCGAGACCCGCGAACGTGTATTTGAATGTATCAAGGAGCTTGGCTATCGCCCGAATATCATTGCCAAAAACCTCTCGGAAAGAAGAACCTACAACATCGGCGTTGTTATTCCCATGAACAGCGATGAAACAGAAGCGCCGTTTTTCCAGACCTGCCTTATGGGGATAGTAAAGGAATGTGCGCTGAGGGACTGCGACGCGGAGGTAATAAGCACAGATAAAAGAGATCTTACCCAGCTTATCCGTGTTGTAGAGAACAGAAAGGTGGACAATGTGATATCTGCAGACAGCAGCCACACTGAGGGCTGTAAAGAGATCACCTCATATCATCTTATGTCCAACCCGCCGGATAATATCGGTCTGCTTTTAAGTAATATGAACCACACTGTAAACAAGAGCAGATACGAGTGCTTTGAAAAGGCGTTTGTGGCGATAGGCGAGAAGCCCTCCGAAAAGATGATATACACCGGCGTGGAAGGCTCTCTGGCGTTCAGCAAGGCTGTTTCAGCGCTGCTGAAGCAGGAGCCGAGATGTATCATCTGAGGCGACGACATGATATGCATGAAGTTCCTGTCGGAGCTGAACAATCTGGGTAAATCGGTGCCCGAAGATATAAGGGTGGTGTCGTTCTATGACAGCGTTTACCTTGATCACTACACCCCGCCCATAACTTTCCTGTTTTTTGACGCAGGCGAACTGGGCGCAGCGGCAGCCTCCATGCTGGTCGATAGTCTGAATGGCGGCGACGAATGTGAGAGCGTGGTTCTGGGCTTTCAAATGCTTATCAGAAGAGCCACCATGTAATGAAAAAAGAACCGCAAGGTCATTCGCACAAGGAATACCACGGCTGACCGGCGGCTTGCTCATTACTAACAAAATGATCCTCGGCTTTATGCCGGGGATATATTTTGTTGTGTAACGAAAAATATTCCATGAAAGGCATGGAAATCTAAAGAACAAGTATGGAAACAGGATATTCTGGTGCAGGGGGATACTATGTCGATACATTGGGAAAGAATGCAAATCGAGTCTTTAGACGCACGCCAGAAAATAGCCTTTTAGGTGTTATCCGTAAATCCACCGACTACGCCGTGCATATTTACTATATGATTTTTTCTCAAACCGGTTGCAATTTCAGATGAAATGTGGTAAAATATAGTTTGAACTATAATAAGCGGGATTTCCCGCGAAAGGATCGTAAATAATGAATATAGCAGTTGTAGGACTTGGACTTATCGGCGGCTCATTCTGCAAGGCGCTGAAAGCGAATACGTTCCATCACATCATGGGAATAGATACCGACAAGGAGACCGTCAGAAAGGCGCTGGAACAGGGCGCTATCGACGAGGAGATAGACGAGTCCCGTATCGGCGAGGCGAATCTGACTGTTATTGCTCTGTATCCCGTCCCCACCGTCGAATTTGTAAAGCGCAACGCTGACCGTTTCAAGAAAGGCTCTATCGTTATCGACGTGGGCGGCGTAAAGGGCTATGTTGTGCGCAATAGTGCGCCTGTTCTGGACGAAAAGGGCGTGTATTTCTTAGGCACTCACCCTATGGCCGGCACGGAGAATTCCGGGTTTGATTATTCCACCGCGACATTGTTCAACAAGGCGAGCTATATCCTCACCCCGACTGAAACCACCCCGCAGATCGCCATTGACCTTGTGTCTACGTTGGGGAGCTGCATGGGCTTCGGGCAGGTTGTTATCGCAACCCCGGAGCAGCACGACGCGAATATCGCGTACACGTCGCAGCTTGCGCATGTCGTTTCCAACGCTTATGTCAAGAGCCCGTCGCTGTTTCGTGCGGACGGCTTCTCTGCGGGCAGCTTCCTAGACCTCACCCGTGTTGCGAAGCTGAACGAGGAGATGTGGTCGAGCCTGTTCCTCTGCAACAAGGAAGCGCTCCTGTTCGAGATCAACACCATAATCGAGAAGCTGACCGAATACCGCGACGCTATGGTGAACGACGATAAGCCGACACTGAAGGCGCTGCTTAAAGACGGTAGGGAGCTTAAAGAAAAAAGCATGGAATTCTACGGGCAGGAGAAGCGCTGATGGCTGAAAAGCAGACCCCCTCCATTGCATATATAGTGTCGCTGTGCGGGATAATGTCCGGGCTTGCGATAGTTCTGATGTTCTGCCTTGGCATGGTGCCGGGATTTGAGTACGTCAGCCCTGCGGTAGCCGGGGTGCTTATCTGGGTAGTCCGGGAACGTCTGGGCGTGAAGTACGGCATGGTGAGCTTCGCCGCAGTGGGACTTCTCATTATGCTGTTCACCGCGAACTACGAAGCCAGCATGATGTTCATTTTCCTGCTGGGGTACTATCCTATCGTTCGGCAGTATCTGATGAAGATAAAGCCTGTCGTACTGCGGGTTCTGGCGAAGCTGGCGCTGTACGCAGCCGCGGCGATAAGCTGCTATTTCGTGCTGATATACCTGTTCGGCATGGCGCAGCTTCTGGAGGACATGGGCGAGTTCGGGCAGTACGGGCAGTGGGTGCTGCTGGCGCTGGGAGCGGGGGCGTTCCTGCTGTACGACCTGTTCCTCGGTTTGTTCTACCCGTTTTATGAGAAGGTGCTGAAGCCGAAAATCTCAAAGAGAATGAAGTGATTATAGGAGCGGTGAATCATGGGACTGTCTTTTTCCAATTATAACATCAAAAAGTCAGATACTGCGCAGCTTGAGAGCGTCTTGAATGCCGTGAAGCAGCAGGCAATGAGCCTTGGCTATACCACCTGCGAGGAAGCGGACGCGGACGTTGAAGCCGCCGTTTATGCCCCGGAGGACAGCGGGTGGATTTCCGTCTGGTCGGAGCTGATGTCAGTTGAAAACGGCTGTGATCTGTCGTCGACCGCCGCGCGGCTGTCGAGCGAGCTGAAAACAGATGTCCTAACCGCGATGTGCTGCGACAGCGATTTCATGTTCCTTAACCTTATCAACACGCAGGACGGAACAGACGCATGGGCAAACGTGGGAAATCTCTACTGCGAGCCGGAGCGGGAAACGAACTTCCCCGCATGGAGTGGCAGAGTGAAGGACCTGCAAAGGTTTGAAGCGGATCTGAACGATGACGGGGTGTTCGCCGAGGACTTCATGTACACCCTTGACGAGCAGCTTGGTCTGCCGGGGGAGCAGGGCTGCTTCAATCAGTACAGCGCGAAGGATATGTCCGGTAACGGCAGCGTGACGCGACTGTTTTTCTCCCTCCCGAAGAAAGCGGAAGACAATAATCTGCCGTGGCTTGAAATAAAGAGCTTCGGGCTTATGCCTTGCAAAAATGACGAAACCTCAAAGGAAAGCGCGGTCAACAATGGCGGCGCTTCAAAGGGGCTTGCGGTGGCATTTACCGGGGATTACGTCCGGAATGACGAAATCACTTTTTCTGATGTACAGCTTGAATATATCGAAAATAGCAAGTGGGTAATTGTACCGATAACTCTGAAAAAATACCAAATGATTGACGGTGGGTATATGTACTACTGGGAGGACAAGGAATTTCCTATTCCTCCTGCGGTAAATCCGGAGCTGCCTATGAAAAAGCGAATGGAAAAGGAATTTGAAAGCTCATTCGGAGTGAGGTTCACACCCCACGGCGATCCACGGAAAATGCTTGATATAAAGCTTCATTTCATGCCGCTTGAAAACCCGAAAGGGCAGGCGGTGTGGTATGTGTATAAACACAGTAAGACAAAGGCTGCTTTCATTGAGGATCACAATAATGGTTCCGGTAAACATATAGGTTTGCTGAACCCTGATGATTACGATTTGGATTAAGTGAACATAGTAAAGGAGATAATGATATGTCAGAAAGAATCCCCCAGCGGCAGGACGTTCCCGCCGAGCACAAATGGTCGATAGAGAACCTTTACCCCACCGACGAGGCGTGGGAGCAGGACTTCGCCGCGGCGAAGAAAATGCCGGAGCAGATAGCGTCCTATAAGGGACTGTTGTCCACCGACTCCGCCAAGCTGCTGGAATACCTCAAAGCCGACGACGATATGACGGTAGTACTTGACAAGCTTATAAACTACGCCCAGAGAAAGAACGACGAGGACACCCGGGAATCCAAATATCAGGACATGGTGAGCCGCCTTGAAATGCTGTTTGTGGAGCTTTCCGGCGCCGGCGCTTACGTCACCCCGGAGCTGCTTTCGATTTCGGACGAAACAATGGAGCGTTTCTACAAGGAGCAGCCCGAAATGGAGCTTTACCGCCTGTGCATTGACCGGGTGCGCCGCAGAAAAGCGCATATCCTCTCCGAAGCGGAGGAGCGTATCATGGCGCTCACCGGGGAAATGACCGGCTCTCCGGACAACATTTTCTCCATGTTCAACGACGCTGATCTGAAATTCCCGGACGCCGTTGACAAGGACGGAAATACACATCAAGTGACCCACGGCAGCTATATCCCGCTTATGCATTCAAACGACCGTGAACTTCGCAAGTCTGCATTCCAGAGCCTATACGGGGTGTATGAGAGCTTCAAGAACACCTCTGCGGCGGTGCTGGCTTCACAGGTGAAGTGCCTTACCTTCCGCGCCCGGGCTAGGAAATACGACAGCTCCCTGCAGGCTGCGCTGGACGGAAACGAAGTCCCGGTCGAGGTATACAAGCAGCTTATTGAGGCAGTCCATGAGAACATGCCATATATGTACAAGTACGTCAAGCTGCGCAAGAAGCTGCTTGGCGTTGAGGAGCTTCACGCATACGACCTTTACGCGCCGATAGTCAGCGATATCGAGGTAAAAGTACCGTTTGAGCAGGCGAAGCAGGAGGTGTACGACTCTCTTGCACCTATGGGCGAGGAATACCGCGCTATCTTCCGGGAGGGTATCGACAACCGCTGGATAGACATCTACGAAAACGAGGGTAAGCGCAGCGGCGCTTATTCCGCGGGCGCGAGGGTTCACCCCTACGTCCTGCTGAATCACAAGGACACACTGGACAGCGAGTTCACGCTGGCGCATGAGATGGGACACGCGATACATTCCTACCTGTCCAACAAGAACCAGCCGGTGTGCTACTCTGACTATGTTATCTTTGTGGCGGAGGTAGCCTCAACCTGCAACGAAAGTCTGTTAATGCAGCACCTGCTGAAGATAACTACTGATAAGAAGCGCCGCGCGTATCTCATAAACTACTTCTTGGAGCAGTTCCGCACGACCCTCTACCGCCAGACCATGTTCGCCGAGTTCGAGCTGAAAATAAACGAAATGGCGGAGAACGGCGAGAGCCTTACCGCGGACGTCCTGTGCGACCTCTACCGCAAGCTGAATATTCTCTATTACGGCGAGGATATCATCATTGATAAGGAGCTTGACATGGAGTGGGCGAGAATACCGCACTTCTATTATAATTATTATGTTTACCAGTACGCGACCGGTTTCTCTGCGGCAATAGCGCTGAGCCAGCGGATACTGAAAGAGGGCGAGCCTGCTGTTAAGGACTATATAGGCTTTCTGAGCGGTGGCTGCTCCAAAGACCCGATATCACTGCTAAAGGGCGCAGGCGTGGACATGACCTCCACCAAGCCCGTGACCGAGGCGCTGAAGCTGTTCGGCGAGCTTATCGACGAAATGGAAGAACTGATGCGCTGACGGAGGTGCTATGCTTACCACTTCAAAGGACGACCTGTACAAACCGTATATCTCAATGCTTTCCGGCGAGAACCCTCTTATCTGCCTTGACAACAGGTTTTGCTGCGTTAAGGCGGAGGAGCTTTTCGCACCCGGAGAGCGTCTGCTGGATAGCGTCAGCGAGACCGTCCCGGAGCCGCTTAGCTGCGTTATGGAAACGGCGCTGTACAAGAACGAGCGGTTCTACTGCTGCCGGATATATCCGATAAAGAACGATATCGGCGAAAGCATTGCGTATATCTGCGAGCTTATCTCTGCGGAGTCCGCAAGGCGTATCTCCGAGCGCACCGAAGCGCCCTCTGATACTCTGCCGCTGTATAACGCAGTAGAGATGAACCTTGCCACGGTCTGGAGGAACGCCGCTAGTCTGCGGGAGGGTCTGCTGGAAAGCCGCGACTATGCCAAACTGTCGCAGGTGATCGAGATAGAGGGCGCGGTTTCCAACATTTCCGCGGTGTGCGGGAATGCGTTCCACTATGCAGATATGCTGTACAACAGCCAGAAATTCGCCCCGGTGGACGCCGGTGCGCTCTGCCGGTCGCTGATACAGCGTTGCAACGCGGCTCTTGCCAAGTGCGGACGCCGTGTGGAAGTCGTGATAGAGCCGGAGGATCTGACGATCTACGCAGACAGCCGCCGCGCGGTTGTCGCGCTTGTCAATGCGGTGCAGAACGCTCTGCTCTATTCTCCGCAGGACACCGAACCAATTCTGGCGGTCTACCGCCGGGAGGAGCGCGGGCGTTATTTCGTTGAGTTCCGCATAACCAACGAGAACAGCATGTTCACCAGCCGGGATTTCAGCGATGGCACTGAGGTGAATTTCAACTACCAGCGGCTGGGCTATGGTATACCGATAATAAAGCGGTTCGCGTCGGTCAGCGGCGGCAGATTCTCCATGAACGACGAAAACGGCAGGGTAGTAGTGACGATCACGCTTCCGGCAGCATTCGAGGACGGTTCGGATACCATAACCATGCGCAACGCAGAGGAGCGCCATTACGACGCTGGTATCCCGGACTTTACAGACGTGATGATGCGGGAGGTCGTACTGTTCTTCGGCGAAAAAAACACGCAGGAAGTATGACTTTTCAGCGTTTTTTCACGTCACCGTCATATTTGTGATGTAAAATCATTGCAGAGGTAAAATATCCGGCGTTCTACGGCAGTTCGGGAACGCCAGATTTTGGCAACAGAAATCATTATGAAATGAAATTATCAGGAGATGACGTTATGTACAGAATTCTAGTTGTTGACGACGAGCAGAATATCCGCGAGGTTATCAAGGAGTACGCCGAGTTCGAGGGACACCAGGTGTCCGAAGCGTGCGACGGCATGCAGGCGATAGAAATGGTGAAGAACAACGACTACGACATAATCATCATGGACGTTATGATGCCACGGCTGGACGGGTATTCCGCCTGCAAGGAGATTCGCAAGATAAAGCAGATCCCTGTTTTGATGCTTTCCGCCCGCGGCGAGGAATACGACAAGCTGTTCGGCTTCGAGATAGGCATTGACGACTATGTTGTGAAGCCTTTCTCCCCGAAGGAGGTCATGGCGCGGGTGAATGCGATAGTAAAGCGTAATCAGTCTGCACAGAAGCCCTCGGAGACAGCTCCTGAAACCGCGAAATTCGGCGGACTGGAGATAAATTTCACCTCACGGGACGTGTACATCGACGGCGTAAAGGCGAACCTCACCCCGAAAGAATACGACCTGCTGTTCTACCTTGTACGCAACAAGAATATCGCGCTGACCAGAAACAAGCTGCTTGAGGAAGTGTGGGGCTATGATTTCTTCGGCGACGACCGCACGATAGACACCCACATCAAAATGCTGCGCAATAATTTAGGTCCATATCGTAACTATATCGTAACTCTCCGCGGCATGGGCTATAAGTTCGAGGCTAACGATGAAGTTCCTCAGAAGCATTAAATTTAACGTCTGGGCGAGGTTTGAGGCTATCGTTATTGCCATGCTGATGTTCACTTACGTCTTTCTGATAGTGCTATTTCCGACATTCTATGAGTGGATGAAAACCTACGAAATAGCGGAGGCGATGGCATATATCAGAACAAGCTGGAGCGTTAGCAGCGAGAGCAATTTCAGCAATGTAGTCAGCGGTATCGCGCGGAAAAACAAGATGTACATTGAGATCGCCACCCCATACTATGTGGGCTATGTGGACTATCTCGGCGGAAGCCAGTCGCTGTCGCAGCTTTCAAAGAAGCAGTACCAGCAGGCGGCGCTGGACTCGGACACCGGCGTTTATTACGAGCAGTTCCGGGACGAGCGCGAGAACAACACCGTCATGACGATGTGCACCTACATCGGCTCCAAAAGCGACCCGGAGGCATTCATCTTTATTTGCAGCTACGTACAGCCTATCGGCACGACGGTGGCGATATTCCAGCGGCAGTTTCTGTTCGTGTCGCTGCTGATGATGATGATAACGCTGTTCGTTTCGGTTTTCTTCGCGAACAAGATAACGAATCCTATCATTAATATCAACAAGCATGCAAAGGATCTTCCCCACGGAAAATTCGACGCCAAAATTGACGAGCACGACTTCAACGAGATAAAGCAGCTTGCCTCAACGCTGGAGGACGCTTCAAAGGAGATCGCAAAGTCTGACGACCTGCGCCGGGAGCTTATGGCGAACATATCCCATGACCTTCGCACCCCGCTCACCATGATAAAGGCGTATGCCGAGATGATACGGGATCTTTCCGGTGACAATCCTGAAAAGCGTGAGCGTCATCTGAAGGTAATAATTGACGAGACCGACCGGCTTTCCTCGCTGGTTAACGATATCCTAGACCTGTCTAAACTGCAGGCGGGCGTTACCGAAATGAACATGTCGGTGTTCAACATTTCCGAGGAGCTTTCCGGGGTCATTTCGCGGTTTGATATTCTGCGGGACAACGACGGTATCATAATTGAGCTTGACGCCGAGGACGGGATAGTGATCAGCGCCGATATCACCAAGCTGGAGCAGGTGATATTCAATCTGATAAACAACGCCGTGACCTACACCGGTGACGACAATACCGTCGTAGTGCGGCTTTTCCGCAAGCAGCCGGGGCTTGTGCGGTTTGAGGTCATCGACCACGGCGATGGTATCGCGCCGGAGAATCTACCGTACATCTGGGACAGATACTACCGCGTCAGCGAGCGCAACAAGACCCACAAGCGCGCCAAGCTGGGCAGCGGTATCGGTCTGTCTATTGTAAAGAGCGTGCTGGAGCAGCACGGCTTTGCATACGGCGCGGACAGCACGGTGGGGCAGGGAAGTACGTTCTGGTTTGAAGCGCCGGAGTACCACGAGCCTCCCGAACAGGAGCCTGCACCTCAGAAGCAGTCTATCCGTATTATCCGCCGCCAGAATAACCAAAACAACCAAGATAATCCCAAGAAATAACGAATGGCTGCCGCAGAAATGCGGCAGCCTAAGTTTATATTCAGATATATCTCAGCATATCTTTTTCCTTGCCGTCCCTGATGAACACCCGCGGAACTCTAGTGCCTATGCAGCAAAGCAGTTCGTAGCATATCGTTCCTATAAGGTCAGCCGCATGATCCACTGAGCAGCCGCCGCTTGTTTCGTCGGAGAAAACAGTCACCACGTCGCCGATCTTCGCTTCCGGGATATCCGTGATGTCCACAAGCGTCTGATCCATGCATATCCTGCCGCAAACCGGGGCTGGCTTTCCGTGGATCAGTACGTTCCACTGCCCGGACAGCCGGCGGTTGAAGCCGTCCGCATAACCGCAGGGAATAAGCGCCAGCCGCGTTTCCTTTTCGGCGGTAAAGGTTCGTCCGTAGCTAACGGTGTCGCCGGGACGGATCGTCTTTATCTGGCTTATCACCGATTTCAGGCTGAAAACCGACTTAATGCCCTCCGGCAGAGGGTACTCTGAATTCGGGCGGTGTCCGTACATTACGATTCCCGCACGGACGTAATCCGCATCAAAATCCTTGTGGAACAGTATGCCGCCGCTGTTCTGGCAATGCATGGGGAGATCTCTGCTGCGGCATATTTCCGCAAGTCTGCGGTACTGAAGCTGTGTGAACTCCATGTCGCATTCTTCCAGTGAGTCAGCCACCGCAAAGTGAGTGTACCCGGCAAGACAATCCAGCCCCGGCAGCAACAGTATCTCGTCCGCTTCCTCCGCAGTGGTGATCCCCACGCGGGACATTCCAGTATCAAACTTGATGTGTACCGGTATCTTCACCCCGGCGTTCACCGCATTTTCTGAAAGCTCCTTCGCGTAATCAACGCTGCCGACAGTGAATATGTAGCCCTTGTCAAGGTTTTCCAGCGCCAGCGGGATATCACAGTAGCCGAAGATCAGAATATTCCCCTTCACACCTGCGGCGGAAAGATTCTGAGCCTCCCAGAGATTTGACACCGCGAACATGTGAACACCGCAGTCGTTCAGCGCCAGCGCAGTTTCCGCGTCCCCGTGACCGTAGGCGTTGGCTTTCACGATAGCTATAATGTCCTTGCTGCCGGAATATGTCCGGATAATTCTGATATTTTCAGCCAGAATGTCAAGATTTATCTCCGCCCAGGTTCTATGATAAAAATTCTTCATGATAGCTCCTCAATGTGTTGAAATTTCAGAAAAAGTGTGGTATAATAATAAAGGCATTTTATACCTCATAGTTCTAAATCTTAAATAAACACCTTGTATATTATATTACGAATCTTCGAAAAAATCAATACTTTTCTAAAGAGAATTTGAGCAAACGAAAGGTTTTACGATATGGCTGTACGCAGAAAAAGCAATTGGTATATATATCTTATCGCGTTTGGTGTCACCCTTGCGCTGATAATCATGGCAATAATTTCTTTCCGGGACTTTCTGTTTCCGGAGAGTCAGGAAACCGGGCTTACCGTTGACGGTGAGCTTGCCGGGGATTTCGTGCCGGATTCAAGCATGAATCTTGCTGTGATGACTATGATCTCCGACGGCGAAAACGATATGCCGGAGCTGTTCATTATCGCGGCTTATAATGCGGTGGACAACCGTCTGACGTTCATTCCCGTGAACAACGGCATAGCGCTCGCTTCCACCGGCAGAACGCTGCCAAACATTTATGCCGCGCAAGGCGGCGACGGTGTAGCAAAGGCAGTTTCCAACGAGTGCGGTATTAACCTTGACGGCTATATCAAGTTTGACCGTTACGGACTGATAGACTTCATATCGACCTACGGCAACGTGGAATTCGACGTGGCTAAGACGCTGCTTATCACCGACGGCGCCGAGGTCGAGGCGATAAACTCCGGCAAGCAGATGTTCACCGCAGAGAAAGTGTACCGCTACATGATGTTCGCTGATTTCGGCGAGGGCGAGTCCTACCGGTTCAACATGATCTGTTCGCTGCTGATTGAACTTGTAAATCAGAACGTCAGCTACATTGACAGCTCACTGCTGGACGCGTATGCCGCCGAGATACTTCAGAATTCGGAAACCAACCTCACTGAGGACGCATACCTTTCCCGCAAGGCGGCTATGCTGAACACCGTAAAGTACGGTATCAATCCTGCGGAATACTACGTCCCCTACGGTGAATACGGCGACGACGGCAGCTTTGCTATCTCAGCGAACTCTGTGACATCTATCCGCCAGAGATACGGGCAGGAATAAGGAGATAAGACATGGACGAGAGGATTCAGCGCACAATGGCTGCGCTTCAGAGAAACAACATGAAACCGTTCTTCGCCGAAAACCGCGAACAGCTTTATGATATCGTCCGCGGGCTGGTAAAGGGCAACAGGCTCATCACCGCGGGAGGGTCTGTAACGCTGGAAGAAAGCGGAGTTAAGACTTTGCTGATGAACGAATTCAAGGGGATATACCTTGACCGCTCCGAGGGAAAGACCCCGGACGAGGTGGAGGATATCCTGCACAAAGCGTTCGTTTCGGACAGCTTCTTCGCAAGCTCTAACGCTGTGACCGAGGAGGGTGAGCTGTACAACGTTGACGGAAGAGGAAACCGTGTTTCCGCAATGATATACGGTCCGAAGCAGGTGATCCTTGTGGTCGGTGTCAACAAGATCGTCAAGGACATGGACGAGGCGGTAAAGCGGGTCGAGCAGGTCGCTGCGCCGAAGAACACCCAGCGGCTGCACTCCGGCACACCCTGCGAGAAAACCGGTAGCTGCGCACACTGCCGCAGCGAGGGGCGTATCTGCTGCTCCTATGTCAGAATGGGTCAGCAGCGTGTTCCGGACAGGATAAAGGTAATTATTGTCAATGAACCTCTTGGTTATTGACAGAAAGGATACATAGATATGGCTATATTAAAACTCAAGGCACCCTGCAAGGACTACATCTGGGGTGGAAACAGACTTCGCGAGGAATACGGCAAGGAGCTTGACTCCGATAAAATTGCGGAAAGCTGGGAGCTTTCCTGCCACAAGGACGGTCAGAGCGTTATCACCGGCGGCGAGTTCGACGGAAAGACGCTTTCTGATTACATTGAAGCAAAGGGAAAGGGCGTTCTGGGCAAGAACTGCGAGCGCTTTGAATACTTCCCCATACTTATCAAACTGATCGACGCAAAGGACAACCTGTCCGTGCAGGTACACCCCTCCAACGAGTACGCGCTCAGGGTCGAGGGCGAGTACGGCAAGACCGAGATGTGGTATATAGTTGACTGTGACGAGGGCGCAGAGCTGCTGTACGGCTTCAAGCACGAGATCAGCAAGGAGGAGTTCGCGGAGCGTATCGCGAACAACACCCTGCTTGAAGTCACAAACAACGTACCTGTCCACAAGGGCGACGTGTTCTTTATTGAGAGCGGCACTTTGCATGCTATCGGCAAGGGCATACTCATTGCCGAGATACAACAGAACTCCAACACCACCTATCGCATTTACGACTACGGCAGAGTCGGAAAGGACGGCAAGCCCCGTGAGCTTCACGTTGAGAAAGCGAAGGAGGTCACGAACCTTGTTCCGCCGAAATACCCCACCACAGCGCAGGGCGCTCCGGAAAAGATCGCCGGCGGCACTGAAACTCTGCTCCGCTCCTGCGAGTATTTCAACGTGAACAAGCTGGAGCTTGACGGCGAAGCAAAGCTGAATGCCGGCAGCGGCTCTTTCAATTCGCTGCTTGTACTGGACGGCGCGTTTGAGATATCCTCCGGCGCGGAGAAGGTTTCCGCGAAGAAGGGCGACAGTATTTTCGTGGACGCCGGCACCGGTGATTACACTGTTTCCGGCAAGGGCACGATAATCCTCACCGACATTATCTGACATACACAGGAGGGCGGCTATGGCTTACTATCTTGGCATAGATATCGGCGGCACGAACATTGCCTGCGGTATCGTGAACGACAACTGCGAGATAATCGCGCGTTCAAAGGTAAAGACAAACGCACCCAGACCCTACGGCGAGATACTTGCGGATATAATCCGGGGCGCAAAGCTAGCCTGCGAGGAAGCCGGGATATCCCCGTCAGAGCTGGACTCTGTCGGCATTGGCTGCCCCGGCACCTGCAATCAGGACACCGGCGCGGTGGAGTATTCCAACAACCTCGGATTTGTGAACGTCCCGCTTCGCCCGGACGTTGAAAAGGCTCTCGGCGTAAAGACCTTCCTCGGCAATGACGCGGACGCCGCAGCCTACGGCGAGTACTGCGCGGGCGCTGCAAAGGGCGCGGAAAACGCAGTCGTTATCACCCTAGGCACCGGAGTTGGTTCGGGTATCATAATCGGCGGAAAGATATACAGCGGTTCAAATTTCGCCGGTGGTGAGATAGGTCACACGGTTATTTCTGTGGACGGCAGACCCTGCACCTGCGGAAGAAAGGGCTGCTTTGAAGCTTATTCCTCTGCTACGGGACTTGTGAATATCACCCGTGACTACGCGGAGAAATACCCCGCCAGCCTTATGGCAAAGCTGATAAAACAGGACGGACGTATCAGCGCCCGCACCGCATACGCCGCAATGAAGCAGGGCGACGAAGCCGGACGCATTGTTACCGACGAGTATGTGAAGTACCTTGCAGTCGGGATAGCGAACGTAATCAACATTTTCCAGCCGGACGTACTCTGTATCGGCGGCGGTGTCTGCAACGAGGGCGACACGCTGCTCGTTCCGCTGAAAAAGGCAGTCAAGGAGCAGGTTTATTCAAAGAACAGCGCAAAAAATACCGAGATAGTTATCTGCTCTCTCGGTAATGACGCAGGTATAATCGGCGCGGCAATGCTGCACAGATCCTGCAAATAAATACATACCCGGATAACCGGGCGGAAAGGAAAAGTCATGAGAAGTGATTTGATCAAAGAGGGCGTAGAAAAGACCCCTCACAGAGCGATACTTAAGGCTCTCGGCGTGACCGACAGCGAAATGCACAGACCGTTCATTGCGGTAGTTTGTGCGGCGAGCGACTATGTTCCCGGTCACATGCACCTGCATGAGATCTCAAAGGCGGTAAAGGACGGCATAAGAAATGCCGGCGGTGTTCCGTTTGAATTCTTCACGATCGGCGTTTGCGACGGTCTTGCTATGAACCACAAGGGCATGAGATACTCCCTTGCTTCAAGAGAGCTTATCGCGGACAGCATTGAGGTAATGCTCACTGCACACCCGCTGGACGGCGTTGTGTTCATTCCTAACTGCGATAAGATCGTACCCGGAATGGTGCTTGCCGCTTCCAGAATGAACCTGCCCGCTATCTTTTGCAGCGGTGGTCCTATGAATCCCGGCTGCGTACAGGGTAAGCGCGTTGGTTATTCTGAGATCTACGAGGCTATCGGTCAGTATTCCAACGGCGAGATCGGCGACGAGGTAATCAAGGATTTCGAGGACAACGCTTGTCCTACCTGCGGAAGCTGCTCCGGCATGTACACCGCGAACTCCATGAACTGCCTTACCGAGGCGCTCGGTCTGGCGCTCCCCACCGCGGGTACTGAGCCGGCTGTAAACTCCGCACGCCGCAGACTTGCAAAGGAGTCCGGCGAGCGTATCGTCGAGCTGGTAAAGGAGAGCATTCGTCCCAGCGATATCCTCACCAAGAAGAACATGCTGAACGCGCTTGCTACCGATATGGCAATCGGCGCGTCCTCAAACACCGTGCTTCACCTGCTTGCAATCGCGCACGAGGCAAAGGTCGATATCACCCTCGACGATATTGACCAGATGAGCAGAAAGACCCCGCAGCTTGCAAAGCTGAATCCGGCTTCCAGCGTGTTCATCACCGATATGAACGCTGTCGGAGGAATCCAGACGGTTATCCGAGAGCTTTCAAAGGGCGGACATGTATTTACTGACGTACAGACCGTTTCCGGCACTCAGGCAGACCGTATCGCAAAGGCTAAGGACGCTGACGGCGTGATAATCCACAAGCTCGACGCTCCGGTACGCAAGGACGGTGGTATCGCTATTCTGAGCGGTAATCTGGCAGAGAACGGCTCTGTTGTAAAGCAGGGCGCGGTAAAGCCGGAGATGATGGACTTTACCGGTACTGCAAGAGTATTCGACGGCGAGCAGGCTGCGTGTGACGCTATCCTCGGCGGCGACATCAAGGCAGGTGACGTTGTAGTTATCCGGTATGAAGGTCCTAAGGGCGGCCCCGGTATGCCGGAAATGCTTGCGCCTACCGCGGCTATCGTCGGCAAGGGACTTGACGGCAATGTTGCGCTCATCACCGACGGACGTTTCAGCGGCGCTTCCAGAGGGGCGGCTATCGGTCACGTTTCCCCCGAAGCGGCAGAGGGCGGTCTTATCGCATTCGTTGAGGACGGCGACAAGATCCATATCGACATTCCGAACCGCAGCATTACGCTGCTGGTTGACGACGAGACCATTGCAAAGCGCAAGGAAAAGGGAATCCTCCCGCCTAAGGAGCTTTCCGGCTACCTCAAGCGCTATGCGAGCCTTGTTACCAGCTCCAACACCGGCGCGGTATTCAAGGATTAAAATATACTCAAGCCGTCCTGCGAATCAGCAGGACGGCTTGTTCTATCCGTGGCTTATCCGGCATAGAATATGCCATGATCGAATTTAAACTGAATCGCACGACACTGCGGTGGGATTTTTCGTTCTTTGCGGTGCTGGCGGTGTTTTTCTGGCTGGACAGCTCCGGCTTCGGGCTGACTGCGCTGGCGATATGCGCGGTGCATGAGCTGGCACATCTGGCGATGATGAGAGCTTTCGCCATAGTCCCGGAAAGCGTGACGTTTTACGGCGCAGGGATACGTATTTCTGCGCCGAATATCGAGAACCGCGCCCTGGCGGTACAGGCTTCGGTGTATTCCGCGGGCTGCTTGGTAAATCTGCTTCTGGCTGGCGTCCTGTGGCAGTTCCCCGATTTGCGGAGCGCGGCGGCAGTCAGCCTGTTCACCGGGCTGTTCAATCTTCTTCCGGTGGGAGAATTCGACGGCAGACGGCTGCTGAAGCTGTTTCTCATTGCACGGGTGAAACCGGAGAACGTTGACGAAACGCTGCGGCTCTGCGGGATAATTTCCATGGTAATATGCACCGCAGCCGTGATAATTCTCGGCAGGGAGGCAGGCTTCACGCTGACCACGACAATGATATACCTGCTGATAATGTCTCTGCGCCGTGTCTGAAACTGGAAAGAAATGTTGCACAAATCCCTTGACAAACTGGATTATTTATTGTATAATAAGGACAGCATAATACCCAATAACAACAATATTTTGAAAAAAGGAGTAATATCATGAGGTATGAGATCAAAGGCGAGCCGCTGCCCGTCGTAATCGTTAATCTTGAAGCGGGAGAGTCCGTGAAGTGCGAAAAGGGCGCAATGTCATGGATGACCCCCAACATGCAGATGGAGACCGGTGCGGGCGGTATCGGCAAGGCATTAGGCAGAATGTTCTCCGGCGAGTCCATGTTCCAGAATACATACACCGCTGTCGGCGGTCAGGGCATGATCGCATTCGCATCCAGCTTCCCCGGTTCTATTATCCCGGTAGATGTAAGCAAGGGCGATTTCATCGTACAGAAGTCCGGTTATCTGGCTTCTGAGCCTTCCGTTGAGCTTTCCGTTGCGTTCCAGAAGAAGCTGGGCGCAGGCTTCTTCGGCGGCGAGGGCTTCATCATGCAGAGACTCCACGGCACCGGCATGGCGTTTGTTGAGATCGACGGCTATGTTGTTGAGTACGAGCTTCAGGCAGGTCAGCAGCTTCTGGTAGACACCGGTTATCTTGCTGCAATGTCCGGCACCTGCACCATGGATATCCAGACCGTAAAGGGCGTAGGAAACGTGCTGTTCGGCGGCGAGGGTCTGTTCAACACCGTTGTTACCGGACCCGGTAAGGTTTACCTCCAGACAATGCCTATCAGCAATGTCGCTGCCGCTATTTCCGCGGTTATTCCCAAGAGCTGAGTTCACAATGCTTCCCCGGCTGAGATATGCCGGGGATTTTTTTTGTCTTTTTTTGTTTTCCGCATAGAAAATACACACCAGAGTATCACTCAGCCTATACTTCTTAAATCTTTATTACAGTTTTGTAATAATTGTTGACAAATTATTCCTTAGATGATATACTGCTATATGAATGATAAATACTAAATTTTTAGAAATTCCTGCAACCTTTGCAGGGGGAAAACGGTTTTATAATATGAGAGCAAAAAAAGGGGGTGACAGAATGGAAAACGAACAGCCGACAAAAGTCAGAAAGCCAAGAGCAATGATACATGTCAAAGACCTCCGCAAGGAGTATCAGCTTGAGGGCGGAGCGCCGGTAGTAGCGCTCAAAAGGATAAACCTTGACATTATGGAGGGCGAGCTTTGCTGCATATTCGGCACCTCCGGTTCGGGCAAGTCCACGCTGCTGAACCAGCTTGCCGGGCTGGAAAAGCCGACCTTCGGGGACGTTTACATAAGGGGAGTTCCGATAACACGTCTGAACGAGAACCAGCTTGCAGCTTTCCGGCAGAAGCACATAGGCTTCGTATTCCAGTCTTATAATCTGCTGCCGTTCATGACGGCGGTGGAGAATGTGGCAATGCCGCTGATGTTCCGCGGGGACAGCCGCCGCGAACGTACAAAGAAAGCAGTGGCAATGCTGAAAAAGGTAGGTCTTGGCAACCGTCTGAAGCACTATCCCAGACAGATGTCCGGCGGACAGCAGCAGCGAGTGGGCATAGCAAGAGCTTTCGTGGCTATGCCGGACGTCGTGTTTGCGGACGAGCCGACAGGAAATCTTGACTCCAAAACCACTATTGAGGTAATGGATATGATAAAATCCTTTGCAAGGAAGTACAGACAGACCATCGTCCTTGTGACCCACGACCCGGAGCTTGCCAAATACGCAGACCGGATAGTAACGCTTGTTGACGGCAGAATAGTCAGCGATACAAAAGGAGAGAACCATGAGGAAATATGTTAAGAAAGTATTATCAGTTTTGATAGGGGCGGCGTTGATGACCACGGCGCTCCCGGCAGCTTCCGTTGCTGCGTTTGCGGAGGGTACGTCGGAGTCTGGCTCGGCTGAGGCGTCAGGGCTTACGCTCAGCCCTGTTGTGCTGAACTACTCATTGACGAACAGCAAGGGGCAGTATTTAGCGTCCATCTCTGAGAACATTCCGTTTGTGCTGAAGATGACGATCAAGGATATTAAGGTAAAAACCTCTGAAATAACGGGTATTGATTTTATCAAGACCGTGGATTCCTTTAAGGGTACTGTCGAGTCAGTCAACATTACTTCCAGCGGTGATGACCTGCTGCGATATGACGTTACCATTAAGGACTGCAAATGGTCGGGCGGGGACACAAGCTTCGGATTTATGGTAGGATATACCGGCGGGAGCGACTATTATTCCGGTTCTGTGGGTATAACTGAATGCAAAGCTTCTGATTCCTCCGGCGGCGGAGAAACGGTGAACATTGCAGAGCCTACGATCAAGATCACCGGCGTAGAACCCTCTGCGCCCATAAGGGCGGGTGAGACCGGCGAGTTCAAGATCAAGCTGAAAAACCTCAGTGCAAACAGCGCGTATAATATCCTTGCGGAGATAACCCCCTCCGACGATATTCTTATCGTAGAGGGAACAGGAACACAGGATATCTATAACCTCGACTGCAAGGAAGAGGAGATAATTACCATAAAGTACAAAGCGCTCGACAAGATCAACAGCGAGCGGCAGAACTTCGGCGTAACGCTGAAATTCTATTATGACAACGGCACCAGCGAGTGCCTTGGTAACGCTTCCGCGCAGATAGCGGTCGCTGCGGAGATATCCACCGTGAAGAAGGTTTACCCGGTCATCTCCACCGAGTTCTCTATGTCCGAGGCAGTCATCAATGCGGATAAGGAATACAGCGGAGTTGTGACAATAAAGAACAGCGGCACGGCGGACATCAAGGGGCTTTTTGTGAACTTCACAGCCTCTGACGATATCGTGATAACCGACGGTACCGCCTCCCGTTATTTCGAGGAGCTTCCCATGAACTCCCAGAAGCAGATCACCGTGAAATTCCGCACCATGAAAGAGCTTAGCTCCATTCGCCAGAACCTCGGCATTGAGTTGAAGTACAATTACGTCATGGGCAGCGAGGAGCTTGAGGGCAGCTACGAGACCTCTTTCGTGATGTTTGGCGAGGGCATGGAGGCTGCTCCGCTGCCCGTTATCTCCGCTGACCCGTTGGACGAACCTCTTGCCGCAGGCAGAAAGTACCGCAAGGCGTTCTTCATCACCAATAAGGGCAGCCGTGATATGAAGAATATCACTGTGAACGTCAAAGGCAGCGAGGGGCTGACTATCACCGACGGCAGGGATCAGTTCTTTGTGGACTCTATCAAGGCAGGCGGTCAGAAGCGTATTCTTGTGTATTTCGACACCAACGCGGAGCTTACCTCGGTAAACCAGACTCTCAGTGTTGACCTTGAATACTACTATGAGAAAAACGGCATACTCACTACGGATACAAAATCCGGAACTATCACCATGAATTCCGAGATCTCCTCCGCGCCCGTGCTGAGAATTTCCGGCGAGAAGCTGGAAAGCGCAATTGTACCGGATACCGAGTATGAATATACGATCTCCGTCAAGAACTACGGCGATATCACCGTAAGAGATGTGTTTATCGACTTCACAGCCACTGATGCATTCTATTTCCTTGACGGCACGGAGTCCGGGTACATAGACATTATCCGCCCGCAGGACACCGCAGAGATCACGGTGAAGTTCAAAACGCTGGAGGATATCACCTCTGTCAAGCAGGGAATAACCGCCGACATGAAATACTCATACGGCAGGAATTCCTCTATCGTACAGACCAACGGTACTTCTTCTATCGTGCTTATCGCCGCTGCTAATAAAGGCGCAGACGGCAAGGACAGCGCAGCCGCGCCTAACATCATAATCGGCAAGTATGACATAGGCGCAGACCAGATCGCAGCGGGCGAGGTGTTCGACCTTGCGCTTGATTTCTACAATACCAGCGCAGACACCTCGATCGAGAATGTCGTAATGACTGTCAACGCCGGCGGCGACCTGTCGATATACGGCGGCAGCAGCTCATTCTACTATCCCGCGATAACAGCGGCTGGTGCGGCGAGCGAAACTATCCAGCTCCGTGCACTGCCTACCGCTGCGACGGGTACTTCGTCGGTTAGCGTTTCCTTTAAGTACGATTATGTGACCGACGACACCAGAAACACCGTCACCAGCGATCAGACGCTGTATATCCCGCTCTACCAGCCGGATAAGATGACATTCTCCGTTAATGTGCCTACCTACGACATCTATGCCGGAAACGAGGTGTACATCACCCTCAGCTACCTCAACAAGGGACGCGCGGACGCGGCGAACGTTAAGGCAGAGCTTGTCGGCGACGTATCTGCGCTTTCTACCGAGAAGATTATCGGCAACGTTCTGGCTGGAGGAAACGGCTCTGTTGACTTTATCGTTACCCCCTACATGGCAGGGGAGGTCAGCTTCTCTATCCTGCTCACATACGAGGACTCCAACATGAATGAGGTAACGCAGGAGCTTCCTGTCACGCTTAACGTCATGGAAATGGACTGGGGCGGCGACGATATGTACTTCCCCATGACAATGGAAGAGTCCGGCGAAGCCGAGGGCGGATTCCCGTGGTGGATCGTTTTCGTTGGCGGAGGTGTGCTGCTGGCAGCCGCGGTTGTCGTGATAATCGTCGTTGTACACAAGAAGAAAAAGAACGGCAAGAAGCTAACAGCAGATGATATCGACTGGGAGGACGAGCTGGACGAGGATAACTCCGACGACACGACAAAGGTATAACGATCATGAAAGTTTTTGACATGATAAAGATGTGCCTGCAAAACCTTACGCGGCGCAAATCAAGGACGATACTGACTGTCCTTGGCGTCGTGATAGGCTGCTGTGCCATCGTGACAATGATGTCTATCGGCTACGGCGTCCAGAATTCCCAGCAGATCATGCTGGAGGGAATGGGCGACCTGACGCTGATTCAAGTATACCCCGGCGGCGGAAACAGCAAGCTGGACGATGCCGCGATCAAGAAATTCCAGAACATCGCAAACGTCGATGTGGCAATAGGGAAGTACCAGCTCAATAACATCGGCATGGAAATATACGCCGGTGACAACAAGCGCTATCAGATGCAGTGGGCGCAGGTCGTGGGTATCAACGAGGACGCAATGGAGAAGTTCGGGTTTGAGCTTATTTCCGGCAGCTTCCCAAAGGAGAAATACGAAGTGCTTGCCGGACAGTTTACAGCTTATAATCTCATGGACACCCAGCGCCCGGAGGGTCACAACATGGTAGACCGCTGGAGCGCAATGAATACGATGAACCCCGAAACGGGGTACTATGAGTATAATCCCGACGCAGAGCTGCCCGCCCCCTACCTTGATCTGCAAGGTCAGACGCTTACTTTGGACCTTTACAGCTACGAGAACCCTGACCAGAAGAAAACGCAGGAAATAAAGGTTTCCGGCGTAGTCAAGGAGGATTACAACAAGGACTATGCCACCAGCGAGGGCTTTATATTTGTCACCACTGACCTGCTGGCGATCCAGAAGCTGATCTATCCCAGCTCCACCCAGATGATAACCTACAATGAGATATACGTCAAGGCAAGGGATATTTCGCAGGTCGCGGATATCGAAAAAGAGATCAAGAAAATGGGCTATTCCACCTATTCCATGGAGAGCGTCCGCAAGCCGCTGGAAGAAGAAGCGCGCAAGCAGCAGATGATGTTAGGCGGACTTGGCGCGGTATCGCTGTTTGTAGCAGCGCTTGGAATCACCAACACAATGATAATGTCAATTTCTGAGCGCACCCGGGAGATCGGTGTTATGAAAGCGCTGGGCTGTTATCTTGGCAATATCCGCGCGGTATTCCTTATGGAAGCAGGCTTTATCGGACTTATCGGCGGCGTTATCGGTGGCGCTCTGAGCTTTATCATCTCAGTTGTGATGAATGTCTTGACTAACGAGGCGGTCAAGGGCATGGAGATAAACAGCCTCGAAACGCTGTGGACTATGATAACCACGGCGATGGCGCCGGAAAACAGTCCTATGTCTATAATACCGCTATGGCTGTACGGCTTCGCGATAGTGTTCTCGATTATAATCGGTCTTGGTTCGGGATTCTACCCGGCAAACAAGGCGGTGCATATTTCGGCAATGGAAGCTATCAAGCGCGAATAAGTATAAGGCTGCTGTGTTATTCAGCAGCCTTTTTTTGTTTATAATAACCTAATTCTTTTGTTAGGTTTTCGTAAATAATATGCAATATGCCTTAAATGAATAGAAGCTATGCTAATTTAACATTTTACAAGCCCGTGCTTAAATGATATAATGAAATTGACAAAAAACTAACAGACTTTACGAATGATTTCTGTTGGTTTTCACAATTATTTACATACGGAGGTACACTTAAATGGCTAGATTTACTTTACCGAGAGACGTTTATCACGGAAAGGGCTCTCTTGAGAACCTCAAGTCCCTCAAGGGCAAGAAGGCTGTTATCGTTGTAGGCGGCGGCTCTATGAAGCGTTTTGGCTTCCTCGACAGAGCTGAGGCTTATCTGAAGGAAGCAGGCATGGAGGTTATGATCATCGACGGCGTTGAGCCGGATCCTTCCGTTACTACCGTAATGAACGGCGCTGCAAAAATGCTGGAATTCAACCCCGATTGGATCGTAGCAATGGGCGGAGGTTCTCCTATTGACGCTGCAAAGGCGATGTGGATCAAGTATGAGTATCCGGAATGTACCTTTGAGGATATGTGCAAGGTATTCGGTATCCCCGAGCTGAGAAAGAAGGCACACTTCTGCGCTATTCCTTCCACCTCCGGTACTGCTACCGAGGTTACAGCGTTCTCTATCATCACCGACTATGACAAGGGTATCAAGTATCCTATCGCTGACTTCGAGATCACTCCCGACGTAGCTATCGTTGATCCCGACCTCGCTGAAACAATGCCCCAGAAGCTGACTGCTCACACCGGTATGGACGCAATGACCCACGCTATCGAGGCTTATGTTTCCACCGCTAACTGCGACTACACTGACGCTCTGGCAATCCACGCTATTGAGATGATCCAGGCTGACCTCGTTGACTCCTACAACGGCGACATGGCTGCCCGCGCAAGAATGCACAACGCACAGTGCCTCGCTGGTATGGCATTCTCCAACGCTCTGCTTGGTATTGTACACTCCATGGCTCACAAGACCGGCGCTATCTTTGCTGACTACGGCGCACACATCATTCACGGCGCTGCAAACGCAATGTATCTGCCTAAGGTTATCGCATTCAACGCTAAGGATCCGACCGCTAAGAAGCGCTACGGCGTTATCGCTGACTACATGAAGCTCGGCGGCGCTAACGATGACGAGAAGGTTGCAGCCCTCATCAAGTACCTCCGCGGCATGAACGACGATCTGAAGATCCCACACTGCATCAAGAACTACGGCGCAGACAGCTATCCCACAGAGCAGGGCTTCGTTCCCGAGAACGTATTCCTTGAGAGACTGCATGACATTGCAGTAAACGCTATCGGCGACGCTTGCACCGGTTCTAACCCCCGTCAGCCCTCTGTTGAGGAAATGGAGAAGCTGCTCAAGTGCTGCTACTACGACACTGAGGTTGATTTCTGATTTAGCTTTTGAACTACATAAAGGATCCCGTCGGTAATCCGGCGGGATTTTTGCTTAAACTCTTTGTTAAAGAAATCGCAGGAGCTGTAAACCCCTGCGATATTATCAAATCGTCTGATCCTCTTCAAGAATTATCGGCGCAGTACCGTCCTCGATCATTTCAAGCATGTGCGGAACGATATCAGCGTCAAGCTGCGTGCCGGCAACACGTTTCAGTTCTTCAACGATCACGTCAGTCGGCAGCGAGTCACGGTAGCAGCGTTTGCTTGACATTGCGTCGTAGGTGTCCGCAACGCCGATTATACGGGCAATAAGCGGGATATCCTTTCCGGAAATCCCTTCGCAGTAGCCCTTGCCGTCGATACGCTCGTGGTGGTATTTTGCACCGTCCGCGATACCCTCTATCGCCGTGTAATTCTTGAGTATCTCCGCGCCGATAGCCGGGTGCTGCTGGATTATCGCCCTCTCCTCGTCGGTGAGTTTGCCGGGCTTGTTCAGAATGCTGTCCGGCACGCCGATCTTTCCGATATCGTGCAGCATTGCTATGTAGTAGATACGTTCCTGTTCTTCCTTGCTCATATCCATGCGCCGGGCAAGCTCCTGTGAGTACTTCGCCACTCGCAGGGAGTGACCGTTGGTGTACTTGTCCTTTGCGTCGATAGTCCCGGCGAAGGTTTTCAGCGACTGATCGATTATCTCCTTGTACATCTTCTGGCGGCGCTTCATCACTCTGATCCTAGCGTATAGGATAAGGCTGGTGATACCTACCGCAAGGGCAAGATTTCCGACAATAAGTAGCGCCACGAATGCGGGCTTCTCGGAGAAAGACCTTTCCTTTTGAATAGGCACTGTGTAGGTCGCGCTCTGCTCTGGGTCGTCGGTGAGGAATATCCGCATTGTGAACGTATAGCTTCCGCCGGGAAGATTGGTGTAGCTGATGTTTGCGTTCTTTTCGCCGGGGATTATCGTTTCTTCGTCGTCGAACCCAACCAGCTTGTACGCTATTGACAGCCGCGTCGTCCCGGTGTAGGAGAGCGCCGCGCAGTCAACTGTGATACGGTGTGCGCCTTTATCAATATCAAGTGAATCCGGGTGATCGTACATGATCCCGTCAACGGTAATGCTGTTTACAGCGCCTTTGGGGAGGATACTCTCCGGCTGGCGGAAGCCGAAAATGCTCACTCCGCTGCTTGTGGCGATATACAGTTCACCGTCTGGTGAGAGCCAGTGCCATGAATTAGCGTAAAGCGATCCGGTAAGACCGTGCTCAAAGCCGTAGCAGAGCGACGAAGCGCCGTTGTCCGCAAGCACGTCCTCCCGTGAAACGGTGAGGATACCGCTGTTTTGCAGCATGTAGAGATCGCCGTCGATCAGGTACATGTCAAAGATGTTGCCGGAGTTTTTGTTGAGATTGTTGAGCTTTCTGAACTCCGTACCATTATAATAGAACAGACCGCTGCTGGTGCTGACGAAATAGCACCCCGGCTCAGAATCCGCAATGATACGCAGGATTATTCCGTTGTCCAATCCCTCAGAGTAGCTGTGAACTGTGATCTCACCGTTCTTAATTTCCAAAATACCGCCGCCGTCGCTGCCGGCAAGCAGCGCTCCGGATTCTGTTTCAGTAAGACACAGGATAGCGGGGTAGGGGAAATTGTTGTAGCTGGTGATCTTACCGTCCGGTGAAATAATGCTAAGCCCGCTTTGCAGTCCGACAGCAACAGAGCCATCAGACATTTCCAGCAGAGTTCTTGCCTTTCTGTCTGTGATACCGTCCTCTTGCGTGAAGCAGGTGATCTCCCATGTGGAGGGATCGCAGCGGATAACCGGATCGTCAGAGTAGGAAGCTATCCAGACATACCCTCTGCTGTCGGCGATAATATGCCGGACGCGCTGCCCGTCAAGATAAGCGGTTAGCGCGGTGGAAACCGGCTCCCAGTTTTCGGTGCAGATAAGCAGCCCAGTGTCAGTTCCCATGAAATAATAGCCGCCCTGCTTAGCTATGGTGTTAAGTGATTTCCCGGTCAGACCCGCGTTTGAATTCGGGGTTGAATAGCAGCCCTCGGTTAATTTAGCAACGCCATTGGTGGAGGAAGCAAGCCATATATTGCCCTCGTAATCAACGCAGGAGTCTTCTACCGAGGAAGCACCCACATCTTCTCCAAAGCTGAGGAAATCACCGTTCCGCAGGATACCGAAGCCTCGCAGTCCACATACAGCTACGCCGCCGTCCGGCAGAGCTTCAAGGCTGTTGTGGGTATATAGGTCGCCGGTGCTGTGGTAGGTTATGGAAAGCCCGGCGGGGGTAAGCGCTTCGCTCATAAATTCGACCTTCGCCAGCATATTGCTGTCCGAACCTACCCAAATAGAGCCGTTCTCGCCGGTAGCAAAACTGTATATGTTATCCCCTCCGGAGAAGATCGCACTGCTGCCCAGCGGGCTGACGAGGGAGCCGTCCTCCTGCAGCACGCAGCAGCCAGAGTTGGTGGAGCACCAGATACGTCCGTACTTGTCCACTGCGGTAGAATATACCGTTTCGCCGGAAAGCTCCGGGGTTTCGTACACTGTCATCACGCCGCCGGAGATCTTCGCTAGTCCGGAGGAGCTGGCGGCATATATAACGCCGTTTTCTCCCTCAGAAAAGCTGCGTATCGTGAAGAAGCTGTCCTCCGGCTGCCCCTCAGGCTGAACGAACACGCCGTCCTCCATGCAGAAAACGCCCATGTCGTTAGAGCCTACCCACAGCCGCCCGGTGGAATCCACGAACAGCGAGCGGACCGTTGCGGTCTGCAACGCGCCCTCCTCGCTGAAATTCCGGAACACCGTGCCGTCGTAGCGGATAAGCCCGGCGTAGCTGCCGATCCAGATGTAGCCGTCCGGGGTCTGAACGACTGCGTTTGCCTCTCCGGTAGGAAGCCCGTTCCTGTCGTTGTAAACGCTGGAAACGTATGACTGCGTGTTCCCCGCAAAAGCGGTTATCGACGCCGCTAGCATAATTCCGAGCGAAAGCAATATTGAAAGAAATTTTTTCATAGAATCACCGTTTTTCATTTTGAAGGCAGATCGTCTGTCACAGATATTTTGCCTTATATACCATTATATACTATATTTCGCGTCAAGTCAATAGGAGAATGTATATTATAAAGTCAAAAATCGGCGGTATCTCTGAATTTGGAAAAAAATTTTCTCAAACCCCTTGACAAATGGTTTTGGGTATGTTATAATCTTATTGCCGCATGTGCAGGGTGAGTTATGTCCGAATATAAAAAGGACAGCTCGTAAGGCAGAAATGCAACCTTGACGCAGCGAGTCTGAATAAAAGAGGTAATAAAAATGTACGCAGTAATTGAAACAGGCGGAAAGCAGTATCAGGTAAAAGAAGGCGACATCGTTTTCATTGAGAAGCTTGAAGCCGAGGGCGAAATCACATTCGACAAGGTTATCATGGTAGGCAAGGACGACGGCGTTACGGTAGGCGCTCCCTATGTTGACGGCGCAAGCGTAAAGGCTACTCTGCTGAAGAACGGCAAGTCCAAGAAGATCACCGTTTTCACCTACAAGCCCAAGAAGAGCAGCAAGCGCAAGATGGGTCACAGACAGCCGTACAGCCAGGTAAGAATTGAAGCGATCAACGCATAATTTAAGGGCGGTATTTTTTAGGAAGAACGGTGCGCTGACCGGGTTTGAGTTCACTGGTCATGCGGGCTACGGAGAAGAGGGGAGCGACATTGTGTGCTCCGCTGTTACATCCGCAGTTTCGCTGACCTGCAACACCATCACTGACTTTTTCCTCGCGGACGCTGACGTGTCGGTGGAGGAAAACCGTATCGTTCTCACCATGAACAGCCCTGACGTACCCAGCGAGGAACTTCTTGAAGCGTTCCTTGACCACATTCAGGACATTTCAAGAAGGTATCCCGGGGTAAAGGTTGAGGTTAAGGAAGTATAGGCTTCCGTATGATAACAGGAGGATATTACAATGATTAGACTTGATTTACAGTATTTCGCTCATAAAAAAGGTATGGGTTCTACCAAGAACGGCCGTGATTCCGAGTCCAAGAGACTTGGCGTTAAGCGCGCTGACATGCAGAAGGTAAGCGCCGGCAGCATTCTGGTAAGACAGAGAGGCACCCACATTCACGCTGGCAACAATGTTGGCAAGGGTTCTGACGACACACTGTTCGCTCTTATTGACGGCACTGTTAAGTTCGAGCGCCTCGGCAGAGATAAGAAGCAGGTAAGCGTTTACGCTGACTAATTTCTGCAATCTATTGAACATAAGCCGGATTGCATAAATCCGGCTTGAATTTTTTCCAGACCGCCGCATGAATCGAATTCCTGCCGGCGGGAATGATAAAACAGAAAGCGAGGCGGCAGAAGTGTTTGTCGATAAGGTAGAAATATCCATCAAAGCCGGCAACGGCGGCAACGGCGCGGTGAGCTTTCACCGTGAAAAATACGTCAATGCAGGCGGACCCGACGGCGGCGACGGAGGAAAGGGCAGCGATATAGTTTTTGTCGCTGACGATAATCTTTCCACGCTGATAGACTTCCGCTACAAGAAGAAATATATCGCCCCGGACGGCGAGCCGGGCGGAGCCAAGCGCTGCTCCGGCAAGTCCATGGAACCGACGGTCATTCGCGTACCGCGGGGTACTATCGTCAAGGACGCCCACACCGGGCGTATCATGGCGGATATCTCCGACGACGAGCCGGTGGTAGTCGCAAAGGGCGGCAGGGGCGGCAAGGGCAACGCGAATTTTGCGACGCCGACCCGCCAGATTCCGCGCTTCGCAAAGCCGGGTTTTCCGGGTGAAGCGTTCGACGTTATCCTTGAATTGAAGCTGCTTGCCGACGTGGGACTTGTGGGCTTCCCGAACGTGGGAAAATCCACGCTGATAAGCGTTGTAAGTGCGGCAAAGCCGAAGATTGCGAACTACCACTTCACCACGCTGACCCCGGTGCTGGGAGTTGTAAAGCGCGGCGAGAAGTCGTTCGTAATGGCGGATATCCCCGGACTTATCGAGGGTGCCAGCGAGGGCGTGGGCTTAGGACACGCATTCCTGCGGCATGTGGAGCGCTGCCGTCTTATCGTCCATGTTGTGGACGTTTCCGGCGTTGAGGGGCGCGACCCGCGGGACGATTTCGAGAAGATCAACAAGGAGCTTGCCAACTTCTCTGAGGAGCTTGCAGAGCGCCCGCAGATAGTCGCGGCGAACAAATCCGACATGGCTACCGAGGAGCAGATAGAGCAGTTCCGCAGCTTCATTGAGGAAAAAGGGCTGCCGTTCTTCACGATATCCGCGGCAACTACAAAGGGTACTTCCGAACTTATCGACTGCGTAGCGGACGAGCTTTCAAAGCTGCCGCCGCCGAAGCGCTTCGAGGTACAGCCGCTCACCATTCAGGAGCTGGAGCAGCTTGAAAACGAGAAGCACAGCTTCACCGTGCAGAAAATCGATGGCGTTTACGTTGTCGAAGCGCAGTTCCTTGCGCCGATACTTTCCACCTGCAACATGGAGGACTACGAAAGCCTTCAGTACTTCCAGAGAGTGCTGCGTTCAAGCGGCATAATCGACGAGCTGGAGCGGCAGGGAATACAAGAGGACGACCTTGTTTCCATTTATGACTTTGAGTTCAACTATGTAAGATGATTCCGTGAGAAACCAATGGTTTCCGGGGGCTGAATATGAATTTTATCAGCGTTTTGTTGAAGGATCTGGAGCGCTCATCTCCGGGCAGCGCAGACACTGCGCGGCAGGTCGTGGCGCTTCTGGGAAATATTTCACCGAAGTCCGCGCTGTTCGTGGGGGACGAGATCGACACCCCGCGGCTCATCAAAGAGAAGTACGGCTGCACTCTCAGAGCTGCGTTCACCGACCAGTTCCGGGCGGAGCAGGGCAGCGCCGCCGGGCTGGATTCAAGCACGATACAGTTGTTTGAGCTTCCCGGCGAGAACGGCGGGTACGATCTTGTATGGTACAACGGTATCGTGGAGTTCGACGGCTGCACGCAGCGGCTGGAACAGCTACGTGAGAAGCTGTGCAATGGAGGAACGCTGGTCTACCGCTCGGTTAGCTGGCTCACCGAGCCGTCACCGGACACAAAGCTGTTCTGTCAGCGCAGGTTCGGGCAGATACTTCCGCTGGACAAGGTTCTTGTCTGTGCGAAGGAGCAGGGCTTCAAGGTGCATGATTTCTACATTGCGCCGAAGTCCGACTGGTACGGCGGGTACTACGACCCGCTGATCGCCGCAGCCGAGAACTACGCGGGAATACACAAAGAGGACAGCACTGTTTCTCTGGGCATGAGCGAGCTTCGCAAGGAATACGGAGTGTTTGAAATGCACTGCGAGGAATATAGCTGCGTATACTACATACTGAAAGGTTGATGTGAATGACCGAGCGAGAGGCGGCGGCTTACAGCCCGAACGTGCTGGCGTTTTACGGCGACTGCGTTTACGAGCTTCTGGTAAGACGAGCCGTAGTCCTGCGTGGAAATACCAGTGCCGGGCGGCTGCACGACCTTGCCGTGGAGCAGGTGAAAGCTTCCTATCAGTCAAAGGCAGTGGACGTGATAGAGCCGCTGCTGACCGAGCAGGAGGCGGACATTCTTCGTCGCGGCAGAAATGCTGGAGGGATCTCCGTGCCGAAAAGCGCCAAGCCCTCTGAGTACCGGCGCGCCACAGCGCTGGAGGCTCTGTTCGGGTATCTCAGCCTTTCAGAACAGCAGGAGCGCATAAAAGAGCTGTTTTCGGCGATATGCGAGGCGCTCCCGGTTTGAATTGCGAGGTGCGGCTATGAGTAAAAAAGCGGGTTCGGGGAGATTGCGCATCGTTTGGCGCTGGATAGTGGATATCGTGGTGATAATAATAGGTTCCGGCATTTACGCGCTTGGAGTCCACAGCTTTACTTCGCCGAACGATATCGCGCCGGGCGGCGTCACGGGTATCGCGACGATAGTCAGCAGCGTCACTGACTGGAAGGTCGGTACTCTCATAGGGCTGATGAATATCCCTCTGCTGATAGCCGGGTTCATTCTGCTGAACAAGCGAGTGATGATACGCACGCTGATCTCTGTCGTGGTACTGTCATTCATGACGGACTACGCGTTCAACGCTGTTCCGGTGTATATCGCGGAGAGCGGCAGCGGTATACTTGCGGCGATATTCGGCGGACTGCTTATGGGCGCGGGTCTGGGGATAGTCTATGTCCGTGAGGGCACTACCGGCGGAACGGATATCGTCATCAAGATTATCAACCGCTTCCGCCCAGAAATGAAGCTGGGAACGATATCGTTCCTCATTAATGCCGCCGTCGCGGCGCTGGGGTATTTCGTCTACAAGAACCTTGACGTGGTGCTGTACGCTGTGATATCCATTTTTGTGGAGTCAAAGGTCATGGACGCGCTTGTTTACGGCGGTCTTGAGGGCAAGTTCCTTATGATCTTTTCAAATCAGCCGCAGGAGATCGCGCAGAAGCTGCTGCTGATGAAGCGCGGCGTCACGCTGCTTAAGGGCGAGGGCGCATACAGCGGCGAGGAACGTCAGGTGATCTGTATCGCCGTACACAAGAACGAGTACGTCAAGGTCAAGCGGATCGTCAAGGAGACCGATCCCGAAGCATTTGTAATTATTACCGGCGCGAATGAAGTTCTGGGAAAGGGATTTCAGAAGCTGGATCAACAACTATAATTTTTAAGGAGATTTTATCTATGTCAGGACATTCAAAATGGAGCACCATCAAGCGCAAGAAGGGCGAAAAGGACGGCGCAAGAGCAAAGGTATTCACCAAGATCAGCCGTGAGATACTTGTATGTATCAAGGAAACCGGCAGCGCAGACCCGGCGAACAATTCCCGCCTGTACACCCTTGTGCAGAAAGCCAAGAGCAACAATATCCCCAACGATAATATCGACAGACTTCTGAAAAAGGCTGCCGGCGGCGCAGAGAAGAACGACTACGAGGAGTGCGTATACGAGGGCTACGGACCTAACGGCGTTGCGGTTATCGTAGAGTGCCTTACCGACAACAGAAACCGTACCGCAGGAGAGATCCGTCACTATTTTGATAAGTTCGGCGGCAATATGGGCGCTTCCGGCTGCGTATCTTTCATGTTCTCCCTCAAGGGAATCGTGGTTCTTGACAACGAGGACGGCGACATCGACGAGGACAAGGCTATGGAGGATATCCTTGAAGCCGGCGGCGACGATTTCAGCTTTGAGGACGGCGTAGTTGAGATCACTACCGATCCTAGCTCTGTTGGAGCGGTTTCCGAAGCGCTCACAAAGCTTGGCTATAAGGTCATCTCCGCTGAGGCAGAGCAGGTGCCCTCTACATACACCACTCTCACCGACGAGGATCACATCAAGAAGATGAACCTCCTCCTCGAAGCCCTCGACGACAACGACGACGTTCAGAACGTTTGGCACAACTGGGACGGCGCAGGAGAAGATTCCGAGGACTGATTTGTTTCTGAAATACAGTACCGGGCGGCAGGATCACTCTGCCGCCCGGTTTTATGCAATTTTTTGAGGCTTAGACCGCGAACTGACTGTTATACAGCTTTGCGTAGAATCCGTCCTGTTTCAGAAGCTGGTCGTGGTTGCCTTGCTCAATTATGTGACCGTCTTTCATTACAAGTATCACGTCCGCTTCACGGATAGTTGAAAGCCTGTGCGCTACGATAAAGCTGGTTCTGCCTTTCATCATGCGCGCGAACGCTTCTTGAATCTTTATTTCGGTTCGGGTGTCTATTGAGGAGGTCGCCTCGTCCAGAATCAGCATTGGCGGCAGGCAAAGCATTACTCTGGTAATGCACAGAAGCTGTTTCTGCCCCTGTGAGAGATTTCCGCCGTCCTCTGTGATCACAGTGTCGTACCCCTGAGGCAGACGCTTTATAAAGCTGTGCGCGTGGGAAGCCTTCGCGGCGGCAATGACCTCCTCGTCGGTGGCGTCGGGTTTGCCCATAACGATATTATCGCGGATCGTGCCGGATTTAAGCCACGTTTCCTGCAATACCATGCCGTAACTGCTGCGCAGGCTGTTTCGTGTGACGTCGCGGATATCATTGCCCTCGACCTTTATAGAGCCGCCGTTTACGTCGTAGAATCTCATCAGCAGGTTGATTATCGTCGTCTTGCCGCAGCCGGTCGGACCTACTATCGCGATACGCTGACCGGGCTGCACAGAGAGGTTCAGACCCTCAATAAGCTTCCTGTCGGGAACGTAGGAGAATTCCACGTCGGAAAGCTCCACGCTGCCTTCAACGTTGTTGAGCGTAACTGCATTCGCCGGCTCGCTGACCTGTGGTTCCTCCTCGATAAGCTCAAAAATCCGGGAGGCGCACGCCAGCGCGTTTTGCAGCTCGGTTATAACGCCGGAGATCTCGTTGAACGGCTTGGTATACTGGTTTGAGTAAGAAAGGCAGCAGGAAAGCTGACCTATCGTGAAAGGATTCGCAGTTCCCGCCGTGGCAATGCAAATAAGCGCGCCGGACAGGGCAACTCCCGCGTATACAACGCTGTTTACAAAACGTGTGGAGGGGTTCGTAAGGGAGGAGAAGAATGTCGCTTTCAGTGAGCAGTCCGCAAGGCGTTCGTTGATCTCGTCGAACTTCTCCAGTGCCTCGTCCTCATGCGAGAACGCTTGTACGACCTTCTGGCTGCCTATCATTTCGTCAATGAACGCAGTCTGCTGACCTCTGGTTTCCGACTGCAAATGGAACATGCGGTAGGTGCGGGTAGAAATGAACCTCGCGATAAACAGCGACAGCGGAGTGACCAGTACTACCACCAGCGCGATCTGCCAGCTAATTGTAAACAGGAACACCAGCGTGCCCAGAATAGTCACGACCCCGGTGAAAAGCTGTGTAAAGCCCATTAGCAGACCCTCGGCGAACTGGTCGGCGTCCGCGATAACGCGGTTCACAATTTCGCCGGAGGGGTGAGCGTCAATGTATTTCAGCGGCAGTATCTCTATCTTCTTGAACGCTTCGTTGCGGATATCACGCACCACATGGTAGGTTATGCGGTTGTTTATAGTGTTCATCAGCCACTGTACCACCGCGGTAATGCCAATTACGATCGCGGTTTTGATGAGTATACGTGCGATACCGTCAAAATCAACATTGTTCTGCCCGACGATAAGGTCGATAGCGTCACCGATAAGAATAGGAGCGTACAGAGTCAGCGCAACAGTAACGGCGGCAAGAATTACCGAAACTGCCATAAGAAACCCGTGCCTTCCGACATATTTCAGCACCTTTTTCAGCGTACCCTTAGGTGCGGAGGACTTTTTTATCTTTTTAGCTCTCTCAGCCATTCAGACCGCCTCCTTTCCGTTGGACTCTGCCTTGAACTGTGAGTTGTAAATCTCGCTGTAAACCGGGCAGGAGCTAAGCAGATCCTCGTGCTTACCGATACCGACGATCTTTCCGTCGTCCAGCACGATTATCTTGTCCGCGTGCTGAATTGAGGAAGTCCTCTGCGACACGATGAAAACAGTAGGCTTGCTGTCCATTTCCCGGATAGCCTTGCGCAGAGCCGCGTCCGTCGCGAAGTCCAGCGCAGAAGCGCTGTCGTCCAGAATGAGTATTTCCGGCTCTTTCACCAGCGCCCGCGCAATGGTGAACCTCTGCCGCTGACCGCCGGAAAGATTGCGTCCGCCCTGCTCGATCTCGTAGTCAAGACCGCCCTTTGACTCTATAACGTCCGCAGCCTGAGCGGTTTTCGCCGCCGTCATTATCTCCTCGTCGGTGGCGTCGTTTTTGCCCCACTGCATGTTTTCACGTATTGAACCCTTGAAAAGCACCGCTTTCTGCGGCACGATACCGATTTTTTCCCTCAGTTCCGGCAGGGGGAAGCTGTTCACGTTGCGCCCGCCGATAAGCACTTCTCCCTCGGTAGCGTCGTAGAAGCGAGGTATCATATTCACAAGCGAGGTCTTGCCGGAGCCTGTGCCGCCGATTATACCGACGGTTTCCCCGCGCTTCACAGCGAAATCCATTCCCGTGAGAGAGTCCTCGCCGGCGTCGCGGTATTTCAGCGAAACATTGCGGAACTCAACTGCGTTGCTTTCGTCACCGATAATGGAGCAGTCATCAGAGATAGTCTGAGAGGACTTTATCTCAAACAGCGCCTGTACGCGGTTCCCGCAGGCAACGCACTTTGTAAGGCTGATAATAAGGTTAGCCAGCTTGATAAGCTCCACCAGTATCTGCGACATGTAGTTGTACAGCGCCACCACGTCGCCCTGCGACAGTATACCGGAATTTACCTGTACCGAGCCGGTCTGGATAAGCCAGATGATCGCAAGGTTAATTATGATGTAGGTGAGTGGGTTCATCAGTGCGGAGATCCTGCCGACAAACTTCTGTCCCGCGGTAAGCTCCTCATTGCGGCGGGTGAAGCTGTCAACCTCCTGCTCCTCCTTGCAGAACGCGCGGATAACACGCACACCGGTGAGGTTCTCGCGGGTTATACCAAGCACCTTGTCCAGTCTCTGCTGAACCTTTTTGTACAGCGGTATACACCACAGCATTATCCCGAAAATCACCACCGACAGCAGCGGTATTGCCGCCACGAATACCAGAGCCGCCTGAACATTCACGGTGAACGCCATGATCATAGCGCCGAATACCACAAACGGCGAGCGGAGCAGCAGTCGCAGCGTGAGGTTCACACCGTTCTGTATCTGGTTCATGTCGCTTGTCATTCGGGTGATAAGGGTGGAAGTTCCCACATGGTCTATCTCCGAGTAGGAAAGGCTCTCAATGTGGCGGAACAGCTCGTGCTTTACCTTTGTGGAGAATCCCACCGCCGCCTTTGCGGCAAAATATTGAGCCGTGATAGAGAACGCAAGTCCCACAACGCCAAGACCCACCAGAAGCAGTACCATTCCGACCACATAGCCCCGGTCGCCGTTCGCGATACCGTCGTCAATGATTGAGGCAATGACCAGCGGCACGAACAGCTCCAGCAGAGCCTCCAGCAGCTTAAACAGCGGCCCAAGCACACATTCTTTTTTGTATTTCTTCAAATGTACCAGCAGCTTGAACAAAAATAACAACTCCTTTTTTTGACTTGACAAATCGCCAGAATTAGTATATCATAAAATAAGGATATTTTAAAGATATATCACGTAATTTTACTATACTATTTTCGTATACAAATAATACTCTGTCAATATAGGTGAGAATATGGATCTGAAGCAGCTAAAATATTTTGTTACCGTCGCGGAGCAGGGTACGATCAGCGCTGCCGCAAAGAAGCTGTATATGTCGCAGCCGCCCCTCAGCACACAGATGAAGCTGATCGAGCAGGAATTAGGCTGCCAGCTTTTCGAACGCGGTCAGAAGCATATCCGATTGACCGAGAGCGGCAAACTGTTGTACGAACGCGCACAGACCATGATCAAAATGGAGTCAGTCATGCGGCAGGACTTAGCCGCCTGCGCCCGGGCAGAAAAGGACACAGTCCGTATCGGCGTGGTGTCCTCCGTGATATGCACAAGGGCGGGGGAGTGGATCTCTGAATTTCTAGCGGAAAACAGCGGCGTCCGGTTTGAGATATTCGAGAGCGACACTTATTCGCTGATTGAAAAGCTGCGGGCGGATATCGTTCATGCGGTGCTTGTAAGAACGCCGTTCCCGGAGAACGAGTTCGCCGTGCATAGTATTGCCGAGGAACAAATGATAGCCGTCTGCCGCCGCGGAGGTTTCTCCGGTGAAGTTTCAATACAGGAGCTTTCAGAGAAGCCGCTGATAGTATACCGCAGATGGGAGTCAATTATCAGAGAGGAGTTCGCGCGGGTAGGTTATGAACCTCATTGTATGTGCGTATGCGACGACGCCCGCACAGCGGTGAATCTCGCAGAACGCACCGCGGGGATATCCCTTGTACCGGCGTCCGCGGCGGGGCTTATTCACCCGGAGCTTGCCGAACCGATTACTATCACGGATTGTTCTATCACCTCCGCGATAGTGCTGGTACATAAGAAAAACGCTTACTTCCCGGAAAGCGTGAAGCGTTTCACGGAGTACCTTAAAAGAATATAAAAAAAACGCACGCTCTCGTAAAGAAAGCGTGCCGCTTGCTGTATTAATTTACGGTGCAGTGAATGTAAAGGTCACGGAGATAGTGTCAACATACTGCTTGTCACCAAGCTTCAGTATCTGCGCAGAGCAGTCGGTGAGATCGCCGTCAGCAGTTCGCGCCTCGTCCGGAACGCTGCTTACCCAAGCATTGTAGAGGTTCACTCTGGTGCAGTGCTCGTCATCGCTGGAGGTGTAGCTGCGACCCTGCAATTCATACGGCTCGCCGTTGATGAGTATCTCGTCTATCGTTACGATATACCCCGGGAACAAGTCCTCGCCGTTGGAAATACCCAGCGCTGAGAACGCAACGCCCTTTGCAGATCCTGCTCCGGTAAAATCAAGGCTTACAGTATAAGTGCCTTCGCCGGTGATAAGCGCGTTCTGCTCTTTGATTCCCTTTGTCTTGTTGGTCGGGTCGTAGTTATCGCCCACGCTGTACGACTTGGTGTAGTCGCTGCTCTGGTACATTATCCACGCTATTGCGGAGTCCTCGGACGGCATAAGATCAATGCCTGCAACGGATTCCTCCATAGCGAAAGTGTAGGTTTCCTCAAGCCGCATCTGAGCCGCAGATTTTATCTCCTCAACCGACTTGCCGGATTCGTTAGCCAGTGCGCGCTCCGCGAAAAGCTCCGCAAGGTTCTCGTCGGAAAGGGTGTTCGAGATACGCTTGTAGAAGTTGCTGCAATCCCACAGCACAGGGCAGAAATCGTAAACATCGCAGTTGTCCATGAGGTTAGCGTAGAACTTGTCGGTGTCCTCCTTGATACCGCCGTTCTTCTTCATAACTGCGTATTCGCCGATAACAACGCCGTAACCCTGCTTTGAGAACTTGCTGAGCTTTTCAAACAGGTCGTTCTGCTCTTTAAGGTCGCTGGGAGAGCCCCACTGGTTCACGCCGTCAGTGCCGCAGTAATCCCACGGTGTGTAGTAGTGAACAGAAAGCAGCAGCTTGCTGTCAGCGGTGTCCTCCGGCATGACGAAACGGTCGTCGCAGGTCTTTGTGATGTCGGTGTTGTACCCGGCGATCAGCAGGAATCTGTCGGCATTGTTGCCGCCCAGCGAACGTATAAGCTTCACGAACTCGCTGTTGATGAGGTTCGTGGTCGCGTAGCACTCGTTCTCGTTAAGTACGCCCTTAGAGCCGGTGATCTCCTTGTCGTTCAGCCGGTCGCCCAGTTCCTCGTTTGCAGACTCAAATATCAGCTTGTAGGAGCGGTCGGCGAAATGCTCGCCTATCTGCGTCCACATGGACTTGTACATCTCCATAGCGCGGTCGCGGGTCTCCTGCTCCTTAGCGCCGAACATTCCCCACCAGCCGCCGTCCCAATGGTCGTTAATGATGACGTACATGTCTGCGTCCAGCGCCCATGTAACTATCTCGTCCACGCGGTTCATGAGCCGCTCGTCAATGGTGTAGTCGCCGCTCTCGAAGTTCATGCCGTTAGTCCACGCGACAGGTATTCTTATCGTGTCGAAACCGGCGGCTTTCATGCCCTTGATCATTTCCTCGGTGGTTCTGGGCTGTCCCCAGCCTGTTTCAAATGAGTCCGGGCTGGAGCCTGTCAGATAGCCTTGATGATTGTACGCTTCCAGTGTGTTGCCGAGATTTATGCCGTTGCCCATTGCACGGATAACTTCAAGAGATGTCATTGTGTTACCCTCTGCCGGGTCGGAAGCGTCCTCCGGCGAAGATACGTCCGCCGAAGTTGTACCGCTGTCAGCGTTTCCACCCGATACCGAACCCTCCGACGAAGTCCCGCCGGAGCAGCCGGTGAGCGCAATTACAGCAGCCAGCAGCGAAGCAATGCAGGCTCTTTTAAACGAAGATCTCATCATAAATTCCTCCGATATGTTCATGTCAGTAGTATCGTTAAAACGATTACATGAGTATTCTAGCACAAAAACATTTAAATTTCAAGCGGTTTTTTGGACATCTTACAGTACAAAAACGACAAATGGGAATATGTTTATATCTTTCGGGTAAATGCGCACGAATTACTGTCGCATGACAGGCGCTTGATTTTTTCTGCGTATTGATATATAATAGAGTAGAATTCCGCGGCAAACAGCGGAAAATACGACCAAGTGAGAAGAATTATGCCAAAATTCAAAGAATTGACCGACCTTTCCGTTCCGGAAGCGGAGGTCTACACAAAGCTGACAGAAGCCCAGCTAAGAAACCGCCTAGAGCCGGAAAAGGGCATTTTCATTGCTGAAAGCTCAAAGGTCATCAAGCTCGCTCTTGAAGCCGGGTACGATATCCTGTCCATGCTGACAGAAGAACGCTGCCTTGACGGCTGCGCCGCTGAAATAATGTCCCTGTTGAACTCCTCGCCGAAATACGCCGAACTGCCTGTATACCTCGCGGAGCATGACCTCCTGTCCGGTATCACCGGATATCAGCTCAACAGGGGACTGCTCGCAGCCGTGCGCCGTCCCGCACCGAAGTCGCCGCAGGAAATCTGCCGTGGCGCTCACAGGATCGCGGTGCTTGAAAATATCGTAGACTCCACCAACCTCGGCGCGGTATTTCGTTCGGCGGCGGCTCTGGGAATTGACGCGGTGCTGATAACCCCCTCCTGCTGCGACCCGCTGCTGCGGCGGGCGGTCCGGGTGAGCATGGGTACGGTGCTGCTGGTGCCGTGGGCGGTGATATGCGACTCCCCGGAGGACTGGTATGAAAACGGCACGGAGATCCTGCGCTCGTGGGGCTTTAAAACGGCTGCAATGGCGCTTAGTGATAACTCGGTCAGCATTGACGACCCTGCGCTCGCCGCAGAAGAAAAACTGGCGATAGTCCTCGGCACGGAGGGCGACGGGCTTTCCAAGCAGACGATTGCGAAATGCGACTACACCGTGAAAATACCCATGTTCCACGGGGTGGATTCGCTGAATGTCGCGGCTGCGGGAGCTGTGGCGTTCTGGCAGCTAAGGTGGCGTGAGGGGCGCTCTGGCTGAATTTCCTGTGCGAAAAGGGGAAAGATCAATCTGTTTTTAACTGCATACGGGCTGGCACATTCGCACCAGCCCGTAATTTTTTATTTAGATCTGAACCATTTTCTTATCCATGCCCCGACCTCGGAGTAGTCGCTGTCGCTCCAGTTTCCATTTGCTGAGGCTGACGGCTTGAACGCGGAGCAGGTTTCGTCTTTGTTTGCAAAGCTCCAGTTGCAGTAGCTTACGCCGTATTTATCCAGCAGGTTGAGCCACTTTTCAGACTGCCCGAAGTCGTTAGCGCCGCCGCCGGAAGCGTCGCAGCAGCCGAACTCTGATACGAATACAGGAAGTCCGCTGGTGATACATTTTTCAGCGCGTTCCCTCAGCCAGTCGGTGTGGGTAGCTGCGTAGAAATGTAGCGCGTACATCACGTTGTCGTAGTCAAGCGGGTCGGCAAGGGCTTGGTCGATGTCTTGGCTCCATGTCGGAGTCCCGACGATAATAACAGCGTCCTTGTCGTGCTTTCGGATAACCGGTATGACCTTTTCAGCGTAGGGCTTGATGTTGTCGCTCCAGCCTGCGCCGCTGTTAGGCTCGTTTGCAATTTCATATATTATGTTAGGGTAGTCTGCGTATTTCTTTGAGATGTCGTCGAAAAACGCTATCGCCTCGTCGGTGTATTTGCTGGGATCGCCGGGATTAAGAACGTGCCAGTCGATAATGACGTACATACCCAACTTGATGCAGATATCCACGCCCTTTTCAAGAAGCTGTTTGCTACCGTCCTTGTTCTGCATGTAGCACTGTCCGTTGCCCCATTCGTCAACATACATTGCCAGCCGTACAACGTTTGTGTTCCAGTCGTCGCGAAGCGTTCTGAACGCGTTTTCGTTGACGAAATCCGGGAACCAAGTCAGTCCGTGGGTACTCATTCCGCGAAGCTGATACCCCTTGCCGTTTTCGTCCACAAGCTGTGCGCTCTTGACTGAAAGCTGTCCGTGGGCTGCGACAGGGGTAGTCCCGTCCGGATCCTCCGGTGCAGGAGGAGCGGTCTGCGCCGTTGTGCCGGCAGTTGTAGAGGCGTTCCCGCCGTTATTGCCGCCCGGCTCAGAGCCGGAGCCGCTTCCTGCCGCAGAGCCGTTCACCTTAACGTCGGAGGGCGTGAATTCAGCGGGGGAGCGGTAGTTAAAGCCGAACCCTGCGGACGCTCCGGCGGCTATCTCGCCGTTGTAGTTTTCGTTCTTCACGGTGAGGGTCTTTCCGCTGACGGAGAATATCCCGTTCCATGAGGAGGTCAGCTCAAACCCTTCCGGAACTGTCACGGTCAGCGTCCAGCCGGAAACCGCCGAACCAGTGTTGTTGGTGATAGTCACCTCGTAGCCGCCGCATTTCTTCCCGGCTTCCTCCCATGTCGAGCTTAGCTTCCAGTCCACTGAGAATTCTTTCAGCTCCTGCGGTTTCTCGGCGGGCTTCTGAGTTGTTGAAGCAGTGGTGGTCTGAGGTTTCGCAGTGCTTGTTGGAGTGGTTTCATCAGCGGGGACACTTTCCTCGCTCTGTTGCCCGGCGGAGTCCTGCGTAAGCGTATCGCCGCCCTCTGCGGAGGTAGACGGCGCGCCGGGTATTTCTACGTTTACAGACTGGTCTGCTGTCTGTTCTGCCGCGGAGCTGTCCGTAGCATTAGTGACCTCGGAAGTGCCGGTTACCGTCTGTTCTGCGTCCGACTGCGGCTTCTCGTCCGCTGCACAGCCGCAAAGCATTGAAGCGCAGAGCACAGCGGCAAGCAGCCCTTTTAATGTATGTTTCATAATATGATCCTTTCTGGAAAGAATAAGTACTAAACTAATTATAGCACTATAACTCACAAAAATCAACCGCCGCCGGGATTTTTGTTATTCTGTATAATCTATGCGGAAAATATATTGCAAAAAGTATATTGAAAATTGCCGAAAAATATGGTATTATATAATTGAACTTCTGTGTACTGCACAGAAAAATTAAAAATCACGCAATATCAGCGTGGGTAAAGGGTAAGGGAGTAAAATATGCCAAAGAAACAGGATATCAACAAGATCCTCATCATCGGTTCGGGACCGATAATCATCGGGCAGGCGTGCGAGTTCGACTATTCCGGCACGCAGGCATGCAAGGCGCTGCGCAAGCTGGGCTACCAGATAGTGCTGGTGAATTCCAACCCGGCGACGATAATGACCGACCCGGACGTCGCGGACATCACCTACATTGAGCCGCTGAACGTTGACCGTCTGACCCAGATAATCGAAAAGGAGCGCCCGGACGCTCTGCTGCCGAACCTCGGCGGACAGTCCGGTCTTAACCTCTGCTCAGAGCTTTCCGAAGCGGGAGTTCTTGAAAAGTACGGCGTTAAGGTTATCGGCGTGCAGGTTGACGCTATCGAGCGCGGTGAGGACAGAATTGAGTTCAAGCACACAATGGAAAAGCTCGGTATTGAAATGCCGATAAGCGAGGTCGCATATTCTGTTGACGAAGCTGTGAAGATCGCCGAAAGGCTGCATTATCCGGTAGTTCTGCGCCCCGCGTATACTATGGGCGGCGCAGGCGGCGGTATGGTGTACAACGTGGACGAGCTGAAGGTCGTATGCGCAAGAGGACTTCAGGCGAGCCTTGTCGGACAGGTGCTGGTAGAGGAATGTATCAGCGGCTGGGAGGAGCTGGAGCTTGAAGTAGTCCGCGACGCAAACGACAACGTTATTACCGTATGCTTTATCGAGAATATCGACCCTATCGGCGTGCATACCGGCGACTCTTTCTGCTCTGCGCCTATGCTCACTATCAGCGAGGACGTCCAGAAGAAGTTACAGGAGTACTCCTACCGTATTGTAAAGGCTATCGAGGTCATCGGCGGCTGCAACTGCCAGTTCGCGCATGACCCGGTTTCCGGCAGGATCGTTGTAATTGAGATAAACCCCAGAACCTCACGTTCCTCCGCGCTGGCTTCAAAGGCTACCGGCTTCCCGATAGCGCTGGTTTCCGCAATGCTTGCCTGCGGTCTTACGCTGGACGAGATACCCTGCGGCAAGTACGGCACGCTGGATAAGTATGTTCCCGGCGGTGATTACGTTGTTATCAAGTTCGCGCGCTGGGCGTTTGAGAAGTTCAAGGGCGCCGAGGACAAGCTCGGAACTCAGATGAAGGCTGTCGGCGAGGTAATGAGTATCGGCAAGACCTACAAGGAGGCTTTCCAGAAGGCTATCCGCAGCCTTGAAACAGGCAGATACGGTCTTGGCTTCGCGAAGGACTTCAACAAGCTGACAAAGGACGAGCTTCTGGTGAAGCTGCGTTTCCCCACCAGCGAGCGGCAGTTCATTATTTACGAAGCGCTGCGCAAGGGGGCAACTATCGACGAGATCTACGAACTCACTAAGATAAAGCACTGGTTCTTACAGCAGATGAAGGAGCTTGTAGACGAGGAAAACAAGCTGCTTGAAATGAAGGGCAGCGTTCCCGGCAAGGACGTGCTGTATCAGGCGAAGCTGGACGGCTTCAGCGACAGATATCTCAGTCAGCTTCTAAATGTAACCGAGGAGCAGGTGCGCAATACACGCCTTTCCTACGGTATCCGCGAGGCGTGGGAGGGTATCCATGTGAGCGGCACAGAGAATGCGGCTTACTATTATTCCACCTATCATCTGGACAAGGACGAAAGCCCCGTCAGCGACAAGCCGAAGATCATGATACTCGGCGGCGGTCCGAACAGAATAGGGCAGGGCATTGAGTTCGACTACTGCTGCGTTCATGCGGCGCTGGCTCTGAAGAAGCTGGGCTTTGAGTCGATAATCGTGAACTGCAACCCCGAAACGGTTTCCACCGACTACGACACCTCGGACAAGCTTTATTTCGAGCCGCTTACACTGGAGGACGTACTCAGTATTCACGAAAAGGAAAAGCCGGTGGGCGTTATCGCGCAGTTCGGCGGTCAGACCCCGCTTAATCTCGCAGGCGACCTCAAAAAGTACGGCGTGAATATTCTCGGCACAAGCCCCGAAACTATCGACCTTGCGGAGGACAGAGATCACTTCCGCGCTATGATGGAGAAGCTGGGCATTCCCATGCCGGAATCCGGAATGGCGGTAAACGTTGACGAGGCTCTTGAGATCGCCAACAGGATAGGCTACCCGGTAATGGTTCGCCCGTCCTACGTTCTCGGCGGCAGAGGTATGGAGATCGTTCACGACGACGAGATGATGAGAGTTTATATGGCTGCTGCAGTCGGCGTGACCCCCGACAGACCTATCCTTATTGACCGCTTCCTTAACCACGCGACCGAGTGCGAAGCTGACGCTATTTCTGACGGCACGAACTGCTTCGTTCCTGCGGTTATGGAGCATATTGAGCTTGCGGGCGTACATTCCGGCGACTCGGCATGTATCCTGCCCTCAAAGAACCTCACCGCAAAGCAGGTTGAAACCATTAAGGAGTACACCAGAAAGATCGCGGTGGAGATGAACGTCTGCGGTTTGATGAATATGCAGTACGCTATTGAGGGCGACACTGTGTACGTTCTTGAAGCGAATCCCCGCGCGTCCAGAACCGTGCCGCTTGTTTCTAAGGTATGCGACATCAACATGGTTCAGATCGCAACGCAGATAATCACTTCTTCACTCACCGGCAAGCCCAGCCCCGTGCCGGAGCTTCATGACCGCCAGATAAATCACTACGGCGTCAAGGAGGCTGTGTTCCCGTTCAACATGTTCCCGGAGGTTGACCCGGTTCTGGGACCGGAAATGCGCTCCACCGGCGAGGTGCTGGGTATCTCACCCTCCTTCGGCGAGGCTTACTACAAGGCGCAGGAGGCTACCCGCACAAAGCTGCCCTCCGAGGGTACTGTGCTGCTGAGCGTATGCGACCGCGATAAGCCGGAGCTGCTGGGCGTTGCTAAGGCGTTCCATGAGCTTGGTTTCCACATTGTTGCTACCGGCAAGAGCTACGAGATGATAAAGGAAGCAGGAATCCCGGCTGATCATATCTTCAAGCTGTATGAGGGCGGACGTCCCAACATTGCCGACCAGATCGCCAACGGCGAGATCCAGCTTATCATCAATACCCCCGCCGGCAAGACCAGCGTGAACGACGACAGCTACATCAGAAAGGCTGCGATCAAGCACAGAGTTCCCTATATCACCACAATGGCGGCTGCAAAGGCTAGCGCTGAGGGTATCCGCGCAATTAAGGAAAATACCCATTTCGGCGTAAAGTCACTACAAGATCACCACGCGGATATTCACTAAATAACACATATCCCCTCCGTTTTTCGGAGGGGAACTTGTTTGAATCTCACTTTTTTCGTCGTTTATATAAAATTAGTTGATTTTTTTGCAAAAATAAGCTATTTTTTTATAAAAAACTGTTGCAAAATTGAAACAAATATGTTATCATATAATTATAAAGTGGCATGCTGTGTTTCGCCGTGCCAAACAATATTTGAAAGGAATTTTTGATTATGGCAAGACCCAGAAAGAATCCCACAACTAAAGCTGCTGTCAAGAATCCTGCTGCCGAAGCAGTTAAGGAAGCGGTTGTAAAGGCTGAGCCTGCTGCAAAGCCGGTTGAAGCTCCCAAGCCTGTCGTTAAGGCAGAAGAAGCGCCTAAGACTGCAAAGACTGCAAAGAAGCCCGCAAAAGCTCCCGCAGCAAAGAAAGCAGAAAAGCCCGCAGCAAAGAAGCCTGCCGCTAAGAAAGCAGAAGCACCCGCTCCTGCACCTAAGAAAAGAGCTCCCAGAAAGCCCAAGACTTTGACCGTTGAAGACGTAGCTGCAAAGGTTGCCAAGAAGATCGACAAGGCTGCCGCAAAGCAGATCGTTCCCAGCGGAAAGGCAGCAGTTGATATTAAGCTGTACGGTCCGTTTGAGGCTCATATGTACATTGAGATCAAGGACGGCGCAGTAAATGTCGCTCCCTATGACTATATTGAAAAGGATCTTGAAGCGGCTGTTCCGGTTGACGTTGCACTTGCTATCGCTGACGGAAAGACCACTGTCAAGGAAGCCGTTGAGAACGGCAGCCTGTATGTGTTCGGCAATGTTCAGTTCGCGCTGATGTTTGCTAAGCTGTTTAAGTGATTTAGTGATGTAGTGATTTGATAAGAAAAATGCGGTGCATGGAAACTCATGTACCGCTTTTTTAGCAAAAAAAACTGCGGCAGGGAATACCCGCCGCAGCGATTTTTTATCCGTATTACTCGTAATCTACAACGTTTACCCAAGAAAGCAGGAACTCTCTTTCCTTCTCCTTGCCCTTTACGGACTGAGAAGCTGCAACGATAGGCAGCCACTTCTGAATGTACTGCTTAGCGGTGTCGGACTTCTTGCTGAACAGGTCGAGGTACTTTTCAGCGCCTTCCTTGTCGCCGTTGAGGTAGAACAGAAGGTAGGTTCTTGCTACATCAGCGGAGGCGTTGCCCTGAGTTACGTGCGACCAGTCGATTATGTAGGCTGTTCCGTCGTCCTTAACAATGATGTTGGAGGGGTTGAAGTCGCCGTGGCATACCTTGTTGTGCTTCGGCATGGACTCCAGACGGGTGTGAAGCTCATAGCGGGTGGTCGCGTCAAGGTCAGTTTCGCTGATCTTGCGGTTCATCTTGTCCTTCAGCTTATTGAGCATAGGGCACTTTGCTGCATGGATCTGCATTTGAAGATCAACGAATATCTCCATGTACTCGTCCTTCTTAGCAGGATTTTCTTCCATGAGCTGTGCAAGAGTCTTGCCCTCAATAAACTCGGAAACGATAGACCACTTGCCGTCGATAGTCTTTACTTCAAGCACCTTCGGAACGTTGATACCGATGTTCTCAACTCTTGACTGATTCAGCGCTTCGTTAAGAACGTCAGGCTTTGCATAGCCTTCGTCGAACTCCTTAACAAGAGTGTCGCCCTCGCGGTAGATCACCTTGCCCGGTCTTTCAGCTAAAATAGATTTGGACATAGCTTTATCCTCCTGTAATATAAATTATTGCCGTATATAATCGCAAAGCCGGACACGGGCGCAATAAGCTCCGTGCCCGGCTGCTTAAATCAGTACGGGGTTACTACTAGGCTCAAACCTTCTCGTGTGTGCCGTAGTAAGCGTTAAGATACATCTGCTTGATCTCCTTGAACAGCGGGTATCTCGGGTTAGCACCGGTGCACTGGTCATCGAACGCCTGCTCGACCATAGCGTCAAGTCTGTCGAGGAAGTCCTTCTCGTCAATGCCGTAGTCCTTGATGGTCTTCTTAATACCGATCCTCTCCTTGAGAGCGTCGATCTTCTCGATAAGACCTTCAACCTTAGCCTCGTCGTTCTTGCCGGTGATGCCGAGATACTCAGCAACCTCTGCATAGCGGCGGAGGGTCTTGGGGTGATCGTACTGAGAGAATGTACCCATCTTGGTGGGAGCCTCTGCGCAGTTGAAGCGGATAACCTCGTCGATCAGCAGAGCGTTTGCAATACCGTGGGGCAGGTGGTGGAACGCACCCAGCTTGTGAGCCATAGAGTGGCATACGCCAAGGAATGCGTTTGCGAAAGCCATACCAGCCATTGTAGCAGCGTTAGCCATATTCTCACGAGCAACCGGATCGTTGGGCTTGTCGGGAGCAGCGCTGTCGTAAGCCGCGGGCAGGTTGTCGAAAATGAGCTGGAGGGACTTCAGTGCAAGACCGTCGGTGTACGGAGTAGCCATAACGGAAGCGTAAGCCTCAAGGTCATGAGTTACAGCGTCAATACCGGAAGCGGAGGTCAGACCCTTAGGACCGGACATCATCATGTCTGCGTCAACGATAGCCATCTTAGGCATAAGCTCATAGTCAGCCAGCGGGTACTTAACACCGGTGTTCTGGTCGGTGATAACTGCGAACGGAGTAACCTCAGAACCGGTACCGGCAGAGGTAGGAACAGCGATGAAGTAAGCCTTATCGCCCATGTGCGGGAATGTGTAGACTCTCTTGCGGATATCAATGAAGCGCATTGCCATATCCATGAAGTCTGCCTCGGGGTGCTCGTAGAGAACCCACATGATCTTACCAGCGTCCATTGCGGAACCGCCGCCTACTGCGATAATGCAGTCCGGCTCGAAGTTGCGCATAGCCTCAGCGCCCTTCTGTGCAGAGAGCAGGGAAGGATCGGGCGCAACGTCGGAGAATGTGGTGTGAACGATACCCATTTCGTCCAGCTTGTCGGTGATCACCTTTGTGAAGCCGCTCTTGTACAGGAAGGAGTCGGTTACAATGAACACTCTCTTCTTGTTCATAACGGTCTTGAGCTCCTGGAGAGCAACAGGCAGACAGCCCTTCTTGATATAAACCTTTTCAGGCGCACGGAACCAGAGCATATTCTCTCTCCTCTCAGCAAGTGTCTTGATATTGAGCAGGTGCTTTACACCTACGTTCTCGGAAACAGAGTTTCCGCCCCATGAGCCGCAGCCCAGTGTGAGAGAGGGAGCCAGCTTGAAGTTGTACAGGTCGCCGATACCGCCGTGAGAAGAAGGAGTATTGATGAGCATACGGCAGGTCTTCATTCTCTCTGCGAACTCGTTGATCTTTTCACGCTGAGTTACCTCGTTGATGTACAGAGAAGAAGTGTGACCGTAGCCGCCGTCAGCGATAAGCTGCTCAGCCTTAGCCAGAGCGTCGTCGAAGCTCTTAGCCTTGTACATAGCAAGAACGGGGGAGAGCTTCTCGTGAGCGAATTCCTCAGAGATGTCAACGCTTTCTACCTCGCCGATGAGGATCTTTGCGGTTTCGGGAACCTTAACGCCGGACAGCTCTGCGATCTTGTATGCAGACTGACCAACGATCTTTGCGTTCAGAGAGCCGTTGATGATGATAGTCTTGCGAACCTTGTCGATCTCGTCGCCCTTAAGGAAGTAGCAGCCGCGCTCTGCGAATTCCTTCTTTACCTTGTTGTATATCTTTTCGTGAACGATAACAGACTGCTCGGAAGCGCAGATCATACCGTTATCGAAGGTCTTGGAGTGAATGATAGAGCTTACTGCCTTGAGGATATCAGCAGACTCGTCGATGATAGCAGGTGTGTTACCAGCGCCTACACCGAGTGCGGGCTTGCCGCTGGAGTAAGCAGCCTTTACCATGCCGGGACCGCCTGTTGCGAGAATGATGTCGGACTCTCTCATCAGAAGGTTGGTGAGGTCAAGGGAGGGAACGTCGATCCAGCCGATGATACCCTCGGGAGCGCCTGCTGCAACTGCTGCCTCGTAAACGATCTTAGCAGCCTCAATGGTGCTGTTCTTTGCACGGGGGTGCGGGCTGATGATGATACCGTTTCTGGTCTTTAAGCAGATAAGGCTCTTGAAGATAGCTGTGGAAGTCGGGTTAGTTGTAGGAATAACCGCACCAACAACGCCGATAGGTTCAGCGACCTTTGTTACGCCGTAAGCCTCGTCGCGCTCAATAACGCCGCAGGTCTTAACGTTCTTGTAAGCATTGTAGATATGCTCGGCAGCATAGTTGTTCTTGATAACCTTGTCCTCGGCAACGCCCATGCCGGTCTCTTCAACTGCCATTTTTGCAAGCGGAATTCTCTGCTTGTTAGCAGCAGAAGCGGCAGCAAGGAAGATCTTATCTACCTGCTCCTGTGTGTAAGTAGCGAACTTAGCCTGCGCTTCTCTTACACGAGCGAGGAGAGCTTCGAACTTTTCTACGCTGTCAACGATTTCGTAATTCATAGTCATCTTCTCCTTAAAATTCAAACTACCTGCTTTGTTTCCGGTCGTTTGTTTTCGTCCGGCGGCGGTAACGGCGAATGCCGAAGCGCGGTCGGAAGTGTCCGCGATAAAAACTCAGCGTGGCGGCGGCTTATGCCTGCCTTTATTTATCATATTTCGCAGATGCCATGGGGCATAAAATTCCCCGTTTCTGCACCTGTTAATATTTTAACACAATATATTGCTAGTGTAAAATGTAATATTGACATAATACTATCAGTGAAAAGCATAAAGTCAATATCACAAGCCTCTAGGATTTATCATCGGACTTGGTGAAATACATCTTTTTTGCCCGCTGTACAGCCGCGATGAACTCCTTGTCAGAGTCGCTCAGGCGGTAATCACGGCGGTAGATAAGCACGTCCTTGTAGGGCTTTTCGCTGCCTTTGACCTTTATCTGCGCCAGATTGTAGTTATCCAGAAGCTGCTGTGGAACAGGGGACACCCACATGAAGGTATCCGGCACGCTGCCAAGAATAACGAACTGCGTTCCGCGCTCGTAGACGTAGATCTTGCGGTCAACGAACTCGGTAAGCTCCGACTTGCGCACGTCTATCATCGGCACAGTAGGGACGTAGGGGTCTGCGTGACAGACCTCAATGCAGTCGCTGAGATCCTCCAGACACACCTCCTCTTTTGAAGCAAGGGGGTGATCCTTTGAGATTATCATCAGATATGTGAACTCCGCAATCGTTTCGCTGGCGAGTTTTTTTTCCTTGAAGAAATCGCTGAAATACTTCTCGTATGAGGACTGATACCGCACGATGCCGAGGTTGAATTCCTCGCGGACAACGCTGTTTATCGTGTTCATGGAGTTGGTCTCGCAGTAGTAGAATTCCGCCGGTGAACCGGGCCTCATGCTCTTTGAGAAATCCCCCATAGCGTAGCTGAGGTAGCTTGCACGCGGAACGCTCACCGAGAAGCTCTGCTTTTTCTGCCGCCCGTTGTGGTAGATCTGCTCCACCTCGTCCACCTTCTGGACGATCTGCCGGGCGTATTGAAGAAACTCCTCGCCGTCGGGAGTAATGGAGATACCCTTTGTCGTGCGCCGGAATATGGTTATCCCAAGCGATTCTTCAAGCTCTTTGATTGCGCGGCTGAGGTTCGGCTGACCCATGTACAGATTCTCCGCAGCCTTGCTTATGGAACGTGTTTTAGCGACTTCTACGGCGTATTTAAGATGAAGAATGTTCAACTCGGATACCTCTTTCGTTGTGATTCGCCCGGCGGCGGGTCGATGTTCTTGTTAAAGAATTGTCAAATCGGTGTTATCTTTACTAAAAATAATTCACACCCGTCGGCATTTTTGGTGAACAGTGTCACTCTCTTTCCAGCGCGGTGATACCGCTTCTTACCATTTTGACTATGCCGAACGGCTTCAACAGGCTGATGAAGCTGTCTATCTTCTCCGGCTTTCCGGTAAGCTCCAGCATAATGCTGTCCTCGGCGATGTCCACAGATTTCGCCCGGAACAGGTTAGCGATCTCAATGATACCGTGCCTGTCCTCAACGGAGCGTCCAGCACGAACTATGATATGCTCACGGCATACTGCGTCGGTGAGTATCTTGACCTCCTGCACGTCATGGAGCTTCATGAGCTGATTCTTGATCTGCTCCAGCACCTTGATGTCCCCGGAAACCACGATAGTAAGCCTTGAAACGTTCGGGACTTCTGTTTCAGCCGCGTTAAGGCTCTTTATACTGAAGCAGCGTCTGCTGAAAAGGCTGGAAACCCGCAGCAGCACGCCCTCTTTATTTGCAACCTTTACTGATAATACGTATTCCTGCATAATCACGCCTCCAGATCAATGCTTGTTATGGGATCAACTACCGGCTTTCCGGCGGGGATCATCGGCAGTACGTTGATATCCCTGTCAATGCGTACCTCTATCATTACCGGAGCGGTCTTTGAGATCTCCAGAGCCTTTGCCAGCGTGGGAGCGATCTCCTCGGTCTTTTCGATAACGAAGGTCTGAACGCCGAACGCCTCGCCCAGCTTAGTATAGTCGATATGACGTGCGTCAAGCGTGGTCTGTGAGAAATGCTTGTTGTAGAATAATCTCTGCCACTGACGAACCATGCCGAGAACGTTATTGTTTACAACTATCTCGATTATATTAATGCCATGAGCGGAGGCCGTGATAAGCTCATTCAGATTCATAGCGAAAGAGCCGTCGCCAGCCATGTTAACAACGGTTTTGTCCGGATTCCCGACCTTTGCGCCGAGGGCTGCGCCCAGACCAAAGCCCATAGTGCCAAGTCCGCCGGAGGTCACGAAGCTGCGCGGGTGTCTGTACTGGTAGTACTGCGCCGCCCACATCTGTGTCTGACCTACTTCGGTGGTAATTATCGCTTCTCCGTTCGTCTGGCGGTCGAGTTCCTCAATAACCGCTTCGGGAGTTACAGGCAGCTCCTTTGTGCCGGTCTGGACTGGCTCGCCGAAGTCGCCGTCAAGTATCTCGGCGCACCACTCCGGGTGAGACTGCTGTGTGAGCTTGGCGTTAATTGCGGAAAGCACCTGCTTTACGTCGCCGTTCACGGTCTGGAAAACCTCAACGTTCTTGTTGAACTCCGCCGGGTCGATATCTATGTGGATTATCTTTGCCTGCTTGCCGAATACCGAGGTATCACCGGTCACGCGGTCAGAGAACCGGGTGCCTATGCCGATGAACAGGTCGCAGTTGTTGAGAGCATACGCCGCCTTGACTGTACCGTGCATACCGAGCATGCCTATGTAGCGGCGGTCGGTTTCGTTGTATGCCCCCTGTCCCATAAGCGAGCAGGAGACCGGCGCGTCGGTAAGCTCAGCCAGCTTTTTCAGCTCATCAGAAGCGCCGGAGGCGATAACGCCGCCGCCCGCATAGATGTAGGGCTTCTTCGCGTTGGCGATAAGCTCAGCCGCCGCATTAATTTCGTCCGCATTGAGGGGAGCCAGCTCCTCCGGCTGCTGCGCGGGCTGCGCAGTGTACTCCGCGAAAGCCTGTGTGATGTCCTTGGGAACGTCCACCAGTACCGGACCTTTGCGCCCGGAATTAGCTATCTGGAACGCAAGGCGGATAGTGTCCGCAAGCTCATCTACGGACTTAACTATGAAATTATGCTTGGTGATAGGCATTGTAATGCCAGTGATATCTACCTCTTGGAAGGAGTCAAGACCCAGCAGACCGCAGGAAACATTGCCGGTTATAGCGACCAGCGGCACGGAGTCCATGTACGCTGTGGCAATGCCGGTGACGAGGTTAGTCGCGCCCGGTCCGGAGGTCGCGATAACGACGCCCGTTCTTCCGGTGGAACGCGCGTAGCCGTCCGCCGCGTGACATGCTCCCTGTTCATGGCAGGTGATGACGTGCTTTATTTTGTCGCTGTACTTGTACAGACTGTCATAAATATTGAGAACAGCTCCTCCCGGATAACCGAAAACGGTATCCGCTCCCTGTTCGAGCAGACATTCAACTATAATATCCGATCCGCTCAGCTTCATGAAAAAATCACCTTTCTTCTGTATATTGTGTATACTGTTTATGTATGATACAGTAAACAGCATATATATTTATTTTACCACATACTTTGTATGTTGTCAATGATATATTGGCTAAAATTTCACTTTTTCGACCACAAGAAAAACCGGCTGGAACTTCCAACCGGTTCTGCCTTATTTTTTCATCATCAGAAACGCGAGCATTTCTGCCAGATTGTCCTCACAGACGAAATCGCACCCGTCGCGCAGTATCTCGACCATTTCTTCGGTGCCGGGTTTGTTCTGCTTTTCGAGGTCAGAGCGTATTGCTTCGAGCAGCTTCCGCTGAAGCCATTTCAGCTTGCTGAAGTCCAGCGCGCCCCGCAGATAGAACAGCGGCTCTTCCGGTTTGTTGGTATCCTTGAGGATCTGCATGTATTTCTCACCGGGAGTGTTCATTCCCACCGCGGCAATGCAGTCCAGCTTCCACAGCTTCTGCGCCTTTGGCAGACCCTGTATCTTGTTCGCGAAAACCCAGCCGAGGAACGCACATTCCTCACCGCGGGGAACGGCTTTCCTTGCCTCTTTCAGAGAGTATGCCTTTACCCCCAGCTTGTCGGCAAGTATCTGCGCGTATTTCTGCGTGCTGCCGGAGTTTGTTTCGTAAATAATAGCTTTCATGATGATACCCGGTTCCGTGCGGAACGTTCCTTTCGATATACTGTGCGTCAGTCGGTGACTGCACCGGCGGGGATCTGTTCCCTGTGGGCTTTCTTGCGTTTCTTTTCGTTGTACATCAGTTCGTCGGTGGCTCTTACCATTTCCTCAAAGTTGGAGGATTCGCTGATAGTAAATGTCTTGACTCCGACGCTTGCAGAGATACGGTATTCCTTGTCAGCGGTGTCATTCAGCCTGCTGATGAAGTCGTAAAAGTCGCCGAGCAGCTTTTCCTCCGGTATTCCTCCGGGAATGACCGCGACCATTTCGTCGCCGCCCCAGCGTATGCACAGGGCGTCCTGCGGACAGGCAGTGCGGAGCGCGTCAGCCACGGCGCATATCGCAAAGTCGCCGTCGTCGTGACCGTAGTTGTCGTTGATGAATTTCAGCCCGTCGAGGTCGGCAAGCACTATCGTCATGCTACCGCTGCATTTCGCCAGCAGATCGGGGTAGCTGTTTTTCAAAGCGGTGCGGTTCAGCAGGTGAGTAAGTCCGTCGCAGCGGTACATCTCCTCGATCTTCTGCATGAGGTAATGCTGATACTGTACCGTTCTGAACGCGCCGAACGCTGAGTTGAGAGTATTGATTATCTGCGAAGCCTTGTAGTAGTTCTGAATGTCATAATTGTGGAAGTTGAAGCAGATATATCCCATAGGGATACCCATATAGTTCAGCGCGAAGAAGATCAGCGGCTTGTCGTCATTGCACAGCGTCTCCTCAAGATTCGGGTGGAGATCGCTGGGTCTGATCTCGTCGATCCTGCCGTGCAGATGGTGGTTGGTGTTGTATATCAGCTTCATAGTGCTGCTGAACGGCACATCGGAAACCGTAGTCAAAGGATTGATCGTGGAGTCAATACATTCCTGATTCAGCGCGATTATCATGTCGTAGAAATCGTACTTGTCCAGCACCTGCGCCACTTCGGAAAAATCGTTGCAGTCCAGTATCCTTGCCATCATGCGGAACATGTGTTCTTCCTCCGTCTGAAAGCGGTAGAAGGAGTTGTTGACGTAATTCAGCTCCTCAGAGGCATTAATAGCCACTCCGGGAGCACAGCCGCAGCTTGCGGATCTGTGCAGTACCGGCACGACCATTTTCGTCGCCGGGAAGGCTTTGCCTGCGATAAGCTCCATGACAGTTTCGCAAACCGCTTCGGCAAGCTGTTCGTTGCTGCACAGGCAGGTGGTGATCTGCGGAACGCAGTATTTTATGTCCTTGATACCGTCGAATCCGGTGACGATAATGTCCTCCGGGACTCTTATATCATGCTTTTTCAGAACGTTGACCGTGGTGATCGCCATTGAGTCGTTAGCGCAGATTATCGCCTGCGGGAGCGCCCTGCGCCGCACGAACAGCCGTTCCACGGCTTCCGCGGTGGGTATGCTCCAGAACTGACCATAGCTAATGTCCTCGTCGCCGAAAGGAATATCCAGCTCCTGCGCGACCCTGCGCACAGCATTGACACGTTCCTCGGAGAAATCGTTGTCCTTTATTCCGGCGATAAGGTGGAAATCGGTAACACCGTGATCTTTAAGAACATGCCGCACTACCTGCTCAAATCCCGCGCAGTAGTCGAAGCCTACCCGCACGCAGCCTTCGTAATTTCCGCGCAGAGTTACCACAGGGATATTATGCGCCTTTGTAGTGCGTATGATACTATCTACGACCTGCTGATCCTTTATTGCCTCGTCGTGGATAACAACAGCGTCGGTTATGTCGTAGTTTATGAGATCGAAAACGGTTTTTTCCCCCTGTTCGTCGATTACGTTGAAGAACAGATCAGAGGGAGTGGAGTATACCATAAGCCGCCCGCCGCGTTTTGCAATGGCACTGCCAAGCGTAGTAATAAACTGGTAATTTGTTTCCTCATGTATCCGGGGAATACACAGCGCCACAATATATTTACCGTAAATCACTGAAATTGCTCCTTTGTAATTTGATGGGATCTGAAACGGATAACTGTTCATATTATAATAAGTAAGATTTGTGGAGAGCAGACGTTAAAAGTTATCCAAGAAAATCGCTGAGATCCGGCAGGGGTGAACGTTTTAATTTACTTTGATTATAGCATATTATCTGGAAAAATGCAATAGAAATAATAGGAATAGGTCGCGTTTTCACTCTTTTGTCACAAAAACGACGTTATGTGTGACAAAACGTGTCCATTTATAATATTTATGAAACTTATTTTCACAGCAATGTGTTTTACGAATAACCGCTATGCGAAGATAAGCATACAACGCACAGCGCGGGTAACATAATTGTTTATTTCGCCGCAGGATCTGTCGTGTTTATTGATTTTACATAAAAACATGGTGAAAAAGCCACAATCTTCTACGATTTTACCACTTTACAAATCTTTTTTTTCTGTTATACTAACAGTAAACGTTTTCAAAATAAACCGCCGCATAAACAGATAATCACGGCGGAAGGAAAGGGAGAGGTAAAAAAATGTTTCTTTTCAGATGGCTGTGGAAGAACATGAAGGGCTGCCGCGCATTATATATTATGGCGCTCTGCCTTACGGTGATATGTCAGTCAATGTACATAATAACGCCGTATTTCACCCAGCAGATAACAGATACCTTTATCATCAACGACAACGCCTTGCAGAATATCACAGAACACACAGACCTGCTGATAGCTATGCTGGCGGCAATGGTCGGCTTCACCGTACTGCGCTGCTTGATACAGTACGGAAGCAACATGATCTATGAGCACACCTCACAGACGCTGATCTACCGTGTCAGAAAGGTGCTTTTCGACCGTATCGAGAATCAGGACGCGTCGTTCTATAATGTCTACCGCACCGGCGACATCATGACCCGCGTCACCTCCGACCTTGATATGGTTAGGCACTCTATCGCGTGGATAATCAAGACAATTGTGGAGTGTATCGTGCTGTTCTCCGCTTCGCTTATCTATTTCTTCACAATGGACTGGCTCATGGCGCTGTGCCTTATATCGCTCACACCGGTGATACTTTTCATCACTTGGCTGTTCAAGCGCAAGGCAGGCCCTCTGTACGTTGACCTGCGTGAAAAGCTGTCCCGCATGAACACCGCCGCGGAGGAGAACATCTCCGGAAACCGCGTTGTAAAGGCATTCGCGCGGGAGGACTACGAGATAAAGCAGTTCGACAAGTACAGTCAGGAGTACAATACCGCGAATAAGAAAGCCTCCTTTATGTGGCTGAAATTCTTCCCGTTCCTTGAAACCACTGCCCAGTCGCTTTCGGTAATTATGCTGATCTGCGGTGGTATCTTCGTGGTGAACGGCAGGATCTCCATGGGACAGTATGCGGCTTTCTCCGGGCTTATCTGGACTCTTTCCAACCCGATGAGAACGCTTGGAAATATCGTCAACGACCTCCAGCGTTTCTCCGCTTCTGCCAACAAGATCATTGAGATCTACTACGGCAGCCCGAAGATCGTGGACAGAAACGACGCAGTGGACAAGCCGGAAAGATTCAAGGGCAGCGTGGAGTTCGACCATGTGAGCTTCTCCTACGGGAATACCGAGGTGCTGAAGGATATCACATTCAGCGTTGAACCCGGCGAAACGGTGGTGATAATGGGCGAAACTGGCTCCGGCAAGACCACTCTTGCAGAGCTTATCCCGCGGATATACGACGTCAAGAGCGGCGAAGTCCGGGTGGACGGTATCAGCGTGAACCGCTTGAAATTAAAGCAGCTCCGCCATAACATAGGCTTTGCAACGCAGGACGTCCTGCTGTATTCCGACACTATCGACGGGAACATCAGCTTCGGCGACAGCGACATGCCGGAGGATGACGTGGTGAAGTACGCAAAGGCGGCGGACGCGGACGGCTTCGTACGGAAGCTCTCCGACGGTTATAACACGATAGTCGGCGAGCGCGGCGTAGGTCTTTCCGGCGGACAGAAGCAGCGTATCTCCCTTGCGAGGGCGCTGGCGGTGAAGCCCGCTATACTGATACTTGACGACACCACCTCTGCCGTGGATCTTGAAACAGAAAAGCATATCCAGCAGGCGCTTGCCGACCTTGATTTCCCCTGCACGAAGATAATCATTGCCCAGCGTATCTCCACGGCGAAGTACGCGGACAAGATAATCGTGCTGAAAGACGGTATGATACAGGAGCAGGGAACTCATGACGAGCTGATCAAGAACAACGGCTACTACCGCGAAGTATACGATTTACAGAAGTGAGGGGGGATAAGCATGGCAAGAAATAAATTCGACGTTGACGAGGTGCTGGAAACCCCGTTTGACATACGGCATTTGAAGCGCTCGCTGGTTTACGCGGCGAAGTACAAAAAAAGGATCGCGCTGTCGCTTCTTCTGAGCGCGCTGGGTTCGGTGATAGGTCTGCTTACTCCGCTTATCGTCCAGAACGCTATCGACAATTACATGATACCCGCCGACCAGACTGCGGCGGTAAGCCCGGACGACCGCGTGAAATACATCATTCTGAGCGGAGCGGCGGTGCTGGTCTGCATTATAGTCAGCGTTATCTTTGCGAAGATACGTTCGGTCATGATGACTAAGGTTGGACAGGATATTGTATACGATATCCGGCGGGATCTGTTCGAGCACATGCAGCGGCTCAGCTTTGAATACTACGACAGCCGCCCGCACGGAAAGATACTCACCCGAATAATTAACTACATCAACGCGATCTCAGACCTCATGACAAACGGTCTTGTGAACTTTATCCTTGAGATCATGAACCTGCTTTTCATCACGGTGTTCATGTTCTTCGTGAACTGGCAGCTTGCCCTTATCACAATGGCGGGACTTCCGGTATATGCGTTCATCATGCTGATGATAAAGAACGGTCAGCGTAAGGCATGGCAGCAGGTGAACAACAAAAGCTCCAACCTTAACGCCTACCTGCACGAAAGCATTGTCGGCGTAAAGATCTCCCAGATGTTCACCCGTGAGGAAGAAAACGCCGAGATAAACGACAAGCTGGCAAGGAAGTACAAAAAGTCGTGGATGCGCGCGGTTTCTTTCTCCAACCTTGTTTGGCCAAGCACTGACGTCGTTTCTATCATTGTCCGGGCGGCGATATTCGCCGTGGGACTTCTGGGCATGGGTGGAACTGTGTCCTTTGGTACGATAATCGCGATGACCGACTACTCCGCGCGTTTCTGGCAGCCGCTGATGAACCTCTCCAACCTCATGAACACCTTCATCAACGCAGTCGCTAACCTTGAACGTATCTTTGAGATGATGGACGAGCCTGTGACTGTTGACGACCTCCCCGGCGCAGAGGAAATGCCGGAGATACGCGGCGACGTGCATTTCAAGGACGTCACCTTCGCTTACGAGCCGGGTATCAACATTCTGGAACACCTCAGCTTTGACGTAAAGGCAGGGGAGAGCGTGGCTCTGGTAGGACCTACCGGCGCGGGCAAAACCACTATCGTGAACCTCATCTCCCGATTCTACAACCTCTCCGGCGGCGAGGTGGATATCGACGAGAGCGACATCTCAAAGGTCACGCTGAAGTCGCTGCGCTCCCAGATGGGTATAATGCTTCAGGACAGCTTTATTTTCAGCGGAACTATCCGGGACAATATCGCCTACGGCAAGCTGGACGCGACGGACGACGAGATCCGCAGCGCCTGCAAGATCGTCGGGATAGACAGCTACATCATGTCACTGCCGCAGGGCTACCATACCGAGGTAAACGAGCGCGGCGCGGGACTTTCGCAGGGGCAGAAGCAGCTTATCGCGTTCGCGCGGACTATCGTTTCCGACCCGAAGATACTGGTGCTGGACGAGGCAACCTCCTCTATCGACGCCAAGACCGAGCGATACCTCCAAAACGGTCTGAACCACCTACTTCAAGGCAGAACGTCGTTTATTATCGCGCACCGACTGTCAACGATAAGAAGCTGCGACAGGATAATGTATGTTTCCAACAAGGGGATCACCGAAGCGGGGACACATGACGAGCTTATGGCGAAGAAGGGCGACTATTACAAGCTTTACACCGCGCAGTCGGTATAAAAATAAGCACCTCGGAAACGGGGTGCTTTTTCTGTCCTTTTCACGGGACGAGTTTTGATTAACGGAAAAATTTCTTAAATCTGCAAAAAGTACTTGATTTTTTCAAAGAAATGTGCGACAATATAATATATGTATGCTCTTATTCTAACCAAAAATTCACATAAAAGGACGTGGCCAAATGGCACAGTTTTTTAATTTCAAAGAGGACTATTTCGGGCTGACAGATAAGGAAGTTGAAAAGAACACCGAGCTGTACGGTCTTAACATATACACCAAGCGCGAGAAGCCGCAGGAGTGCTTCAATCCCGGCAAGGTTATCCTGTCCCCGGCGGTGCTGCTGATGTTCCTAGCTGGAATACTCAGCTTTTTCAGCAGCGGAATCCTCACCGGGATAATGATAATCCTTATGGATATCGCCTACTGCGTTATCAGTATCTATATAGGCAGAAGCTCCGATCGACGGCTGGAGGCTATCCGCGAGTCCACCGTGATGAAATTCCGCGTGATCCGACACGGAAAGCTGGAGCTTGTCGAAAAGGAGCGCATTGTTCCGGAGGACATAATCGTGGTGCAGGCGGGGGAGTGCGTCCCCGCGGACGCCATGATACAAGAGTGCCGGGAGCTTACCGTTGACGAGAGTATCTTCACCGGGTCGAACAAGCCTGCTCCGAAGTACGCGGGCGGGATCTCAAAATCCGAGCTGAAGCCCACCTTTGTATACAGCGGCACCAAAATACTTACCGGCGTGGCGGTATGCAAGGTCAGCGCCACCGGAGTTGACACAAAATACTATCACAAGATAGGAGAAGTCCCGCCGAAGCACCGTTACTACACCTCAATGGAGCGGATCGTGCAGAAGCTGCTGCCGCTCTGCTCTGCGACTGCGGCGGTGCTGGCGCTGATCTCAATGATCGCGTGGATATTGTACGGCAACGACGTGATAGAGTCCGCAATGCGCGGTATCACGCTGGGACTTTGCTTCCTGCCCACCGGACTGGACACTATCATCAGAATATACTACACACGCTGCTCCGCGGAAATGTCCGCCAAGAGCGCGCTTGTGAAGTCGCTGTCCGATATCGAAAAGCTGAACTCCATGTCTGTTCTGTGTGTGGAGAAGGAGGGCGCTGTTTCCAAGAGCCGCCTTGAGGTACAGTCTATCTACACTCTCAGCGAGGAGCTGATGTTCAAGATAGCGGCGCTTGCCTGCGACCCGGAAACCACCGACGAGGCTGAACGTGCGCTTATGGTACGCGCGGCGTTCTTCGACGAGAACATAACCGACGTTTATCGGAAGTATAAATTCATTGAGCGCATACCCGACAGCAACGACTGCATGAGCGGCGCTCTGTGGGAGGTCAGCGGCTCCCGGCTATACTGCATAAAGGGTACACCGGAGCAGATACTGCCGCTCTGCCGCTTCCACGGTGAGGAACTTTACGCCGCCCAGAAGATGAAAAAGGAGTTCTACTCCCACGGCTGGCAGGTAATGGCTGTTGCCTGCGCGGACGCGGAACAGCGCGACTGCGACGAGACCGCCGGATTTTCCTATACGTTCGTGGGATTCGCGGCTTTTTCTTCGCCGCTGAGGGACTCTGTGCCGGCGGCAGTAAAGACCTGCCAGCGGGCGGGCGTCCGGGTGGTGATGTTCACCGAGGACAACGCTGAGTCCGCCGCAGCGACCGGGCGAATGATCGGGCTTTCCGGCAAGGTAGTCACCGGAAAGAGCATTTCCGAGTCTGTGAAGTACGGCTCAGAGCTGCCGCTTGACGCAGACATCTACGCAAAGGTGACGCCGGAGCAGAAGCTCTACATCATAGACCAGCTTAAAAAGCACGGCGAAATAGCAGCCATGACCGCCACCCGCGCCGAGGACGCGGAAGCAATGGAAAAGGCGGATATCGGTATCACTATCGCTGAAAACACCACCGGCAGCGCCTTTGAAGCCGCAGATGTCATCATGCACGACGACAATCTATCTGCGGTAGCTGGAATGATAGCCTCCGCGCGGCAGGTACACCGCAACATAAAACGCGCCTGCGCTTCGCTGATATCCGGCTATCTTGCGCTTATCCTGCTGGATATGCTGAATCTTTTCGGGGACGCGCAGCTTATGCTCAACCCGTCGCTTATCGCAATTCTTACAATGTTCATTCTGCCGCTGGCGGCACTGGCTGGTCTTTCCAACCGCACTGACATGAAGAAAATAATGCCCCCGTCTGAGTTTATCGCCAATAACCGGATAAATTACCGGTTCATCACGCTTGCGGCGATAGTCGGAGTGCTGTGCGGCGGTGTTTCGATAGCCTCATACATGTTTATGTACAACGGCGCAAATGTTGACTTTGCAAGGAGCTGCGCACTGCTGGCGCTGTGCTTTTGTATTTCTATGTTCACGTTCATCAACCTCACCAGCGGAAATCCGTTCACCGGGCTTGCAGCCGCAGGAAAACCGGCGCTTGTGGGAGTTCTTGCGCCCGCGGTGGTTTCGGTGCTGCTGGTGTTCGTGCCGGGGCTTAACGGGCTGTTTGGACTTACCAGTATTGACATGCTGGCTACATTTATTTCGATCATGACAGGTATAATCCCGCCGCTGGGTTATGTTGTAGTTCGTTCCATAGCAAGGTTTGAATAACAGGAGTTTTTCATGAAGACAGTTTTGCAGTATATCAAGGTTTTTATTAGTGGAATAGTGTTCGGCGTAGCAAATATTATTCCGGGAGTTTCCGGCGGAACAATGCTGGTGGTTTTCGGAATTTACGACCAACTTACCGAAGCTATTTCCGGCATAAAAGCTATAATCAAGAATATAGTATTTCTGCTGTGCTTCGGTCTGGGCGCGGGGATCGGTCTGCTGGGCTTTGCTTCGGTGATATCGCTTCTGTTCCAGAATTTCGGTGTACAGACTAACATGTTCTTTATCGGACTTATCCTCGGCAGCCTGCCGATGATCTACCGCATGGGTACTTCCGAAAGCAAGGTCAAGCCGCTCTGCGCAGTGCCATTTGTTCTGGCACTGGGAGTTGTTATCCTGCTGGCGGTTCTTGAGCAGATCAATGTAGTTCCCACAGCGGACGTAGTAACAGGCTTTGACCTCGGCATGACCGTAAAGCTGTTTGTTTGTGCGATAATTGCGGCGGTGGCAATGATAATTCCCGGACTCAGCGGGTCGTTCATCATGATGATGCTGGGAGTTTACGAAACGATAATCGGCGCGATACAGATAAAGTCGCTGAATTTCTATGTGATAATCCCTGTTGCATTGGGCGTAATAATTGGAATTATCGGCGGCGCGAAGGTAATTTCGATAATGATAAAGAAATACAAGCTAATGGTGTACAGCGCGATAATGGGGCTTGTGGTAGGCTCGGTATACGCGATACTTCCGGCGGATTTCGGCTTCAACCTTCAAACGGGATACGGATTTGTCTGCTTGTTGTTTGGCGTGCTGACGTCGGTGCTGGTCGAAAAGCTGGGCAAGACTGAGGAATAAAAGATACGACCTAAGAGGTTTGTCTTCTTAGGTCGATTTTATTATATTCGGTTCTTGATCTTCTGCAAAGCGCCCTTTTCAAGTCGGCTGACCTGCGCTTGACTTATCCCGATCTCCTTTGCGACCTCCACCTGCGTCTTGCCCTGGAAAAACCTCAGATTAAGAATGTGCTTCTCCCGCGGACCAAGCTGGCGGATCGCTTCTTTAAGGGAGATCTCGTCCAGCCAGTTGTCGTCGTCATTGTGGTCGCCAAGCTGGTCAAGGACGTATATCGTGTCCCCGGACTCAGAGAACACCGGCTCGTACAGCGAGATCGGCTCGCTTATCGCCTCCAGAGCTATCACCACCTCCGGGCGCTCTGCGCCTATCTCTTTGGCAATCTCCTCAATGGTAGGCTCCTTGCCGGATTCGGAGGTGAGCCGCTCCCTCGCCTGCATGGCACGATACGCAAGGTCGCGGATAGAACGGCTGACACGCACCGGCGAATTGTCGCGAAGATACCGCCTTAGTTCCCCTTGGATCATGGGTACAGCATACGTTGAGAATTTGACCGGCTGGGTTATGTCGAAGTTATCTATCGCCTTGATAAGCCCGATACACCCCACCTGAAACAGGTCGTCCGGACTTTCGCCGCGCCCTGCGAACCGCTGAATAACGCTAAGCACCAGCCGGAGATTGCCGTTAATAAGCTCCTCCCGCGCCTGCATGTCGCCGTTTTTCACCTTTTTCAGCAGTTCCATTTTCTCGTTTTCTTTAAGAACCTTAAGCTGAGAGGTGTTCACACCGCTTATTTCAACTTTGTTATAATACAGAAAAACCACTCCCGACCCACTTGATTTTGCACAAGTAGTATTGTCAGAAAGTGGTTTTGATATTCTGTTAAAATCTGGATTTGCTCGTCCTTAGTTGCACACCCTTTCCAGTTCCTCGCGAAGCTGCTTGATGATTCGTTTTTCCAGCCGTGAAATATAGCTCTGCGAAATACCGATCTCGTCGGCGACCTCTTTCTGGGTCTTTTCTCTGCCGCCGTTCAGCCCGAAACGCATTTCCATTATCTGGCGCTCCCGCTGGGTGAGGTGGCTTACCGCCTCGTGAAGAAGCCGCTTTTCGGTCTGTTCCTCAATGTGGGCGTTCACGCAGTCGCTGTCCGTGCCGAGAACGTCTGAAAGCAGCAGCTCATTTCCGTCCCAGTCAACGTTCAGCGGCTCGTCGATAGAAACCTCGCAGCGGCGCTGGCTGGTCTTGCGGAGATACATGAGTATCTCGTTTTCAATGCAGCGCGAAGCGTAGGTCGCCAGCTTGATATTTTTATGTACGCTGAACGTGTTCACCGCTTTGATAAGCCCGATAGTCCCTATTGAAACAAGGTCGTCCAGCCCGACGCCGGTGTTCTCGAACTTCTTTGCGATATACACCACCAGCCGCAGATTGTGGACGATAAGCCGTTCGCGGGCGGCGGGGAAGTCGGTTTCAAGCAGCTTGAAGGTAGCTTCTTCCTCCTCACGGGTGAGGGGCGGCGGCAGCGATTCAGAACCGTTTATGTAGTAAACTCCTGCCTCGTCCTCGCCGAACGCGTATTTTCTGAACGCGCTCATGCCCTCCGCCAGAAGTTTTTTAAGATAGCTTATCATAGTTATACCTCCTGAGTTTATATTATGTTCGGATCAAAAATGCAGTCTGCGCCGGAGATCTCCTGTCGGGTGACTCCCAGAAGCGCGTCCGCCGGCTTCCCGCCGATGATTATTTCCGCCGGGAACGCGGGAACTATGCCCTCTGATGTAACTGTGCGGCAGGGAATGAGCCGTATGCCCTCCAAATGCTCAGTACTGCCGGATAAGTAGTTCAGCACCGAATCCGGCAGCACTGCCCGCACCTTTTCCAGCGAAGCTATCACCACTGGTTTCCCGGTGAAGCTGTCGCAGAGGGAGTTCCCGGTGTCCGCCAACCCGTCCAGCGGTATTTCAATCCCGCCGCTTCGGATAAGTACTTTTTCGTGCTGATTGGGACGTTTTTTGTCCAACAGCAGCTTCACCAGCCGGAATCCTCCGTAAACCACCGCCGTGATTACCGCTGCCGCCCCGATAGGGATATCAAAGTAGGCAAAGCCGTTGCGGTAGAACATTCCCAACGGCGCGGCGAAGCTCCACAGAGCCATCATGCCCCCGGCAAAGGCGAAGCTGACCGCTAGAAAGCACAGCAGCGACAGCAGAAAATCGCCCCGCTTCTGCCGCCCGAATGCCGCCAGCGTGACCGCAATCCCAAGCAGAACTTTGAGCAGCACGCTTATCACCGGGTGAAGCTCCGGCAGCATGATCGCAAGCGCCCCTACAGCCCCCACAGCGGATGCAAGAACGCACCTCAGCGGCTTTATCTTCCTTCGCAGCAGCAGCGCCGTCCCCCGGACAAGAAAGTAATTTATGTACAGATTGACCGCGATAAGAACGTCGGCATAAATGATCATAACATCACCTGCTTGAAACTTGTCTATAACTATTATATATGCAAGGGACGGAAAAATATGTCAGTGTATGCCGGGTTTTTTTGATTTTTCCTGTTAGAAATGGGGTAATACGGCTGACTTCGCCGGAAAATCACCGAAATACAATTTATGGGCGCAAAAAAAGGACGTATGCTTTCACATACGCCCAGATCATGAATAATCTTTTTAATCTCTGTTGAATTCCGCAAGCTCCAGCCCCGGATTCTTGTCCAGCGCCCACTTGATGTTCCATTCGCTGGTGAAAATCAGCAGGTAGTTGCCCTTAACGTCTTGTATCAGCTTGGTGTCGGAGGTGAGCACCAGCTTCTGAAGCTCGTCCAGACCGCCTTCAAGGTGCTTTTCGCTGGTTATCCAGCGGATATGCTCATAGGGAAGTCCCTCACGGATAATATCGACGTTGTATTCGTTTTTCAGCCGGTATTCAAGGACTTCAAACTGAAGCACGCCGACAACGCCTACGATTACCTCCTCAAAGCCGCTCTGCGGCTCTGAAAAGATCTGTATCGCGCCCTCCTGCGCTATCTGGGTAGTACCCTTGATGAACTGTTTTCTTTTGAGCGTGTCCTTCTGACGTATCCGGGCGAAATGCTCCGGCGCGAATGTGGGTATGCCCTCAAACTTTACCTTCTTCTTCGGTGAGCAGATCGTGTCGCCGATAGAGAATACTCCCGGATCAAAAACGCCCATGATATCCCCGGCGTAAGCCTCGGAGATGACCTCGCGTTCGCTCGCCATTAGCTGCTGCGGCTGGGAAAGGCGCATTGTTCTGCCATTCTGGACGTGCAGTACCTCCATGTCCTTGTCGAACTTACCGCTGCATATACGCATGAACGCGATCCTGTCACGGTGCGCCTTGTTCATGTTCGCCTGTATCTTGAATATGAACGCCGAAAATTCCGGGTCGAACGGGTCAACCACGCCGTCCGGAGTATTCCGCGGCAGGGGAGGGGTGGTCATTTTGAGAAAGTTCTCAAGGAACGGTTCAACGCCGAAATTCGTCAGTGCAGAGCCGAAGAATACCGGCGACAGCTTGCCGCTGTTGACAAGCTCCATGTTGAACTCCTCGCTCGCCCCGTCAAGAAGCTCCACGTCCTCGGTGAGTGTTTCGTAGTTGTTCCTGCCGATAATATCCGCAAGGGACTCGTCGGAAAGATCGACCTCGGTAGAGGCGACCTCTTTCGTCCCGTTGTTGGCTTCAAAGGAGATGATATGCCGCTTTTCGCGGTCGTAAACTCCCTTGAATTCCTTACCGGAGCCGATAGGCCAGTTTACCGGATAGGTCTTTATCCCCAGCTCCTTTTCGATCTCCTCCAGAAGATCAAAGGGGTTGCGGGACTCTCTGTCCATTTTGTTGATGAACGTGAAAATCGGGATATTCCGCATAACGCAGACCTTGAACAGCTTTCTGGTCTGGTTCTCAACGCCCTTTGCGGCGTCGATCACCATTACCGCGCTGTCCGCCGCCATGAGCGTGCGGTAGGTGTCCTCCGAGAAGTCCTGATGTCCCGGAGTGTCAAGGATATTTATGCAGTAGCCCTCATAGTTGAACTGCATAACAGACGAAGTTACAGAGATACCTCTCTGCTTTTCGATCTCCATCCAGTCGGAGACTGCGTGGCGGGAGTTCTTCTTGCCCTTTACCGCGCCGGCAAGGGAAATCGCGCCTCCGTACAGCAGGAATTTCTCGGTGAGGGTGGTTTTTCCGGCGTCCGGGTGGGAGATTATCGCAAAGGTGCGCCGTCTTTCAATTTCGTGTTTTAAATCAGCCATTTGTCTACTTCCTTATTTTTTATTTTGTTTTACAGTATCTATAAATTTTTACATTTCTATTCTCCTTATAACGGGTCAGATATTCGCACTGTTATCCTTTGAATTTACGTTTTCATGCTCCATCTGCTGTTCCATTTTGTACATGGTTTCTTTCGCCTGCTCGTCGGTCGGGGCTTCAATGCCCTTGCTTTTCATGGTCAGCGTGAACCCAAGTCCCACCAGTATCGGCAGATAAAACGTCATTATCCTCCACAACATCATTGAGGTGTTGACGTACTGCTCGGTGAAGATGTCCTTGAAGAACCCGTAGTACCCAAGCTCCGCGCCGCCCATAGCTCCGGGGAGCGGGATATAGGAGGATATCATCAGCACATACGCCTGATAGCTCATTATCTGAAGCAGGCTTGCGTCGGACATTCCGAACCCGCGGTACAGCGCATAAGAAATGCTGAGGTACAATGTAAGCTGAATGAACGTGAAAAAGCACGCCTTGAGTATAAGCGGAACGTTCTTTTTCAGATATTTGAAGTTATTGTAGAATTTGTTTATCTCCCTTGTGATGTAAACCCGCCATTTCAGCGGCTTTTTCATGAGATGAAGCCGCGCCAGCAGCGATATCAGCCAGTTTGAAAATTTCAGCGTGGCGTTCTTGAACAGCGCGATACAGAACAGAAAAACAATGACCGCGGTGTTGATTATAAAGCCGATCAGCACAAACGGCATAAGTCCCTTCTGGTTGAGATCGTCGCCGAAATTATTGAATCCCACCGCCAGCGTGAACACTGAGTACATCGTCAGCACGAACTGATACACGATAAATCGGCTCAGAAGCGCCGTCAGACCGCTGCCCAGCGGAACGCCGAACTTCACGAGATAGTAAGCCTGCATAGGCTGACCGCCGGAGGCGGAAGGGGTGATACAGTTGAAGTACTGCCCGATTATCGTCGTGAGCCAGCTGTTCCAGAATTTCATTTTCGGGTACATGGATTTCAGCATGACATGCACAGTCGCCGCTTCGCACACCCAGTAGCCTACCATGAATAGCACGCATATCAAAAGCGCGCCCTTGTTGATCTTGGTAAGCGCCGCAACAACGTTGTCTATACTGTCAACAAATACCAGATAGAATATCATTATGATAAAAGCTATGGCACAGATTATCAAATTGAGCTTCTTGCCAAGTTTTTTCTTTTGCTTCATTATTTTGTCCCTCGTAGAGTTGGAATAATACCCAGATATTACCGCTTAAAAAAGTCCACATAAAATTATTATAGTAGATTAGCGGTAAATTGTCAATAGGTCATGCAGTATTTTCCGGTATTCAGTGACAGCCAATCAAGAAAAAACACGGTTTTTTATAAAAAATCGGCAGAAATATTGCAAAAATCACGTAAAGGTGTTATAATAATATATTATGTAAAAAGGAGCGTGATTAAGTTGGACATAAAGGTTGGGGATATTCTGGTTATGAAAAAGGAACACCCCGGCTGCGGCAGCAACCAAATGCTGGTGCAGAGGTGCGGCGCGGACTTCCGGCTGTGCTGTAAGGGCTGCGGGCATGTGTTCATGATACCCCGCTCAAAGTGCGAGAAGAAGATACGTTCAGTGCTGCGGGAAACCGAGTCCTCCGAGCGATAGCATTCTGTGAATCGGCATTAGGTTCACAGAATGGAGGTAAATCATGAACGAAAAACTGATCATGGCAGAAGCCCGGTATGACGAGATCAGCGTGAAGCTGTCCGACCCGGCGGTCATCGCAGACAACAAGCTCTACCGCGAGCTGATGAGAGAATACAAGAGTCTTACCCCGCTCATGGAGGTCTGGGGCAGATACAAAAAAGCGCAGCAGAACTGCGAGGACGCAGCCTCTGCCTTGAAAGAAGCGGGCGGCGATGCGGAGCTGCGGGAGCTTGCCCAGAGCGAGTACGACGAGAACAAGGAGCTTATTTCCAAGCTGTCGGAGGAGTTGAAGATCCTGCTCCTGCCCAAGGACCCGGACGACGACCGAAGCTGTATCGTTGAAATAAGAGCCGGCGCGGGCGGTGAGGAGGCGGCGCTGTTCGCAAATTCGCTGATGAGAATGTACACCATGTACGCCGCAAGGCAGGGCTGGACGGTGGAGCAGATAAGCTCCAACCCGACGGAGCTGGGGGGCTACCGCGAGGTGAGCTTTCTTGTCGAGGGCGAGGGCGTTTTCGCCAAGATGAAGTACGAAAGCGGAGTTCACCGTGTGCAGCGTGTTCCGGAAACGGAATCACAGGGACGAATACAGACCTCAACGGTGACTGTCGCTGTCCTGCCGGAGGCGGAGGAGGTAGACGTTGACATCAACCCCGCCGACCTCACGATAGAAACATTCCGTTCCAGCGGCGCGGGAGGTCAGCACATCAACAAAACCGAGTCCGCGATAAGGATAATCCATAACCCGACAGGCACGGTGGTTGAGTGCCAAGAGGAGCGCTCCCAGTTCAAGAACAAGGAAAAGGCGATGAAAAAGCTGTACAGCAAGCTGTATGAGGCAAAGCTGGAAGCCCGGGACAGCGCCATTGCAGAGGAACGCCGCATTCAGGTAGGCACAGGCGACCGCTCCGAGCGGATAAGAACCTACAATTATCCCCAGTCGCGGGTCACCGACCACAGGATAGGGCTTACCCTCTACAAGCTGGACGAGATGATGAACGGCGGCTGCGACGATGTGTTTGAAGCGCTCCGTCTTGCCGACCAGACCGCCAAGCTGCTTAAACAGGGCGATGAAAGGAACTGACAGATTTGAAAACAGAAGTTTTGCCGTTTTCGGAGGATTCAGCGAAGAAAGCGGCTGAAATACTGGCGCATGGCGGTATCGTGGGAATACCAACCGAAACCGTCTACGGGCTTGCGGCGGACGCCCGGGACGAATCCGCGGTGCGCAGCATTTTCGCGGCGAAGGGACGTCCGCAGGACAACCCGCTGATAGTTCACATCAGCAGACTGGAGCAGCTCCCGCCGCTGGTGCGGGAGATTCCGCCGCTTGCGCTGAAAATAGCGGAGAGATTCTGGGCTGGTCCTCTCACCATGATATTCCCGAAATCCGGTCTTATCCCGCAGGCAACCAGCGGCGGGCTTGACACGGTAGCGGTGAGAATGCCCAGCAGCCCCGCGGCGCGGGCGATAATCGACGCATGCGGCTTTCCGCTGGCGGCGCCGTCCGCGAATCTTTCGGGTAGCCCCAGCCCCACCACGGCGCAGCATGTTCTTAACGACATGGACGGCAGGATTCCGTTGATTATCGACGGCGGGGAATGCTCCTGCGGAGTGGAAAGCACTGTGCTGTGCTTCCCGACAGAGGATTCGGTGAGGATTCTCCGCCCCGGCGGGGTTACGGCGGAAATGCTGTCGGAGCTTTGCCGGGTGGAGATAGACCCGGCGGTGACGTCCGAGCCGGAAAAGGGCGCAAAGGTGCTTTCTCCCGGCATGAAATACAAGCATTATTCCCCTAAAGCCGACGTGCTTATCGTGGACGCCCACGGCGAGGAGTTCCGAGAATGGTGCGAGGCTCATTCCGGCGAGGGAGTTATCGCGCTGTCGCAGGAAAGCGGCGGACAGGGAATGTTCCGCAGCTTCGGCAAAGACCCGCAGGAGCAGGCGCACCGCCTGTTCGCTCTTCTACGGGAAGCGGACGAGCAGGGCGCAGTCCGCGTTTATGTTGAAATGCCCTCAAAAGAGGGGATAGGTCTTGCGGTGTATAACCGTCTGCTTCGGGCGGCGGCGTTCAGAATAGTGGGTACAGATGATGAGCAGTGAACGTCTTGTGGTGGGACTTACCGGAATGTCCGGCGCGGGAAAGTCCACCGTGTGCAGTGTTTTCGCCGATAACGGCTTTGAGATAATAGACTGCGACAAGTGCGCCAGAGAGGTAACTGAACCGTGTATGCCCTCGCTGCCGGAGCTTGCGGAGCGGCTGTCGCCGGAGCTTATACGTCCGGACGGCACTCTGGACAGGCGCAAAACTGCGGAGCTTATCTTCAATGACCTGGAAAAACGCGGGCAGTTCAACAAAATAATCTACCCGTATATCACATATAATATAGCGGATAAGCTGCGGAAAAGCGGGAAGTATGTGCTGCTGGACGCGCCCACGCTGTTCGAGGCGCGGCTGGAGCTTCTCTGCGGCAGTATCGTCAGCGTTACCGCAGATATCGGGGTGTGCGCGGAGCGTATCACCGCCCGTGACAATATCCCGCGGGAGCTTGCCGAGGCAAGGCTTCGCAGTCAGCACAGCGCGGACTTCTACCGCGAACGTTCGGACGTCTGCCTTGAAAACAACGGTACGCGGGAGCAGCTATATTCCGCAGCGGAAAAGGCAGTCCGGCTTCTGAAAGGGGCAAAATGACTAAATACAAAAAACGACGGCGAAGCGCGCTGCCGGCGGTGATAATATCGCTTATTGTGGTCGCTGCGCTGGCGGTGGGTGGATTTTTCGGGTACAGATATGTCCTTAAGTACACCCACCCGCTGAAATACGAAAATTATGTTGAGAAGTACTCCCGCGCCAACGGACTGGACAAGTACCTGGTCTACGCGGTGATAAAGACCGAGAGCGGCTTCGACCCGACCGCTGTTTCAAATGTGGGCGCCCGTGGGCTTATGCAGATAATGGAAGAAACCTTCGACTGGCTGAGCTACCGCATGGAGGACGAGGATACCCGCTACCTTGACATGTACGACCCGGAAACCAATATCCGCTACGGCTGCTGGCTTCTTGGGTATCTCTACGACGAATTTGGCAATGTGGAAACTACTATGGCGGCTTACCATGCCGGCAGAGGTCAGGTGAACGAGTGGCTTGCGGACAAGAGTATCTCCTCCGACGGTGTTCATCTTGACGTTATCCCGATCTCCGACACGGAGCATTACGTTGCGAAGATCGTCCGCGCTATGGACATCTACAAACAGCTTTATGACAAATAAGCGCTCAACCGCGCAATCAATACACAGAAAGGACTATAAAACAATGGCTGAATCAACTGTAAAGGAGCTTAAGGAAAAGCTCTTCATGAACAAGAAGAACGCTGCCGCAAGAATGAGCGGCGAGGAGCTGAAAAAGTGCGACAAGTTCTGCGAGGGCTACAAGCAGTTCCTTGATATCGCAAAGACCGAGCGCGAGGCATGCGCCGAGATCGTAAAGCAGGCGAAGTCCCGCGGCTTCTCTGAGTTCGACAGCAAGGCAAAGTACAAGCCCGGCGACAAGGTATATTACGCAAACCGCGAGAAATCCGTTATCCTTGCGGTGATAGGCAGGCAGCCTATCGAAAAGGGCGTAAATCTGGTAGCGGCTCACATAGACTCACCCAGACTTGACATGAAGCAGAACCCGCTCTATGAAAAGGACGAGGTAGCTTACTTCAAGACCCACTACTACGGCGGGATCAAGAAGTACCAGTGGCCTACCGTTCCGCTTTCGCTGCACGGAGTTATCGTAAAGTCCGACGGCAGCAAGGTTTCCGTAAATATCGGCGAGGACGACGGCGACCCGGTGTTCTGCGTTTCCGACCTCCTGCCGCACCTCGCGAGCCAGCAGTACAAGCGCCCCTCAACCGAGCTTGTCAAGGGCGAGGAGCTTAACCTCATTATCGGCAGCCGCCCGTTCAAGGACGACGAGGGCAGCGAGCTTGTAAAGCTCAACATCATGATGATTCTGAACGAGAAGTACGGTATCACAGAGTCTGATTTTATCTCCGCCGAGCTGGAGGCAGTTCCCGCATTCAAGGCTAAGGACGTCGGCTTCGACAGAAGCCTTGTCGGGGCTTACGGACAGGACGACAGAGTGTGCGCCTACACCGAGCTTATGGCTGTTCTGGAACTGAAAAATCCCGACAGAACGGCGGTGGCTATTCTCACCGACAAGGAGGAAACCGGAAGCGACGGCAACACCGGACTTCGCTCCGCATACCTCAGATACTTTATCGCGGATCTGGCGGCGAGCTTCGGCGTAAAAGGAAGAACAGTGCTTAGTAACTCCCGCTGCCTTTCCGCGGACGTGAACGCAGCCTACGACCCCACCTTCCCGGACGTATTCGAGAAGAACAACAGCGCTCTGCTGAACGGCGGTGTGTGCGTTACAAAGTACACCGGCTCCCGCGGCAAGAGCGGCACCTCCGACGCGTCGGCTGAGTTCGTCGGCGAGGTACGCGCTCTGCTTGACAAGAACGGCGTTATCTGGCAGACCGGAGAGCTTGGCAAGATAGATATCGGCGGCGGCGGAACTGTCGCGGCATATATCGCAAATCTTGACGTTGACACTATCGACGTCGGCGTTCCGGTAATGTCCATGCACGCGCCCTACGAGATCACCGCAAAGACCGATATCTATGCGGCGTATAAGGCGTTCGAAGCGTTTGTGAATAACTAACAGTTTGTACAAATTCACCACCTGTTCTGCATAAACATAGAATACAGAACAGGGGTGAGGTGCGATGATAACAGACAAGACCCGCACGCGGCTCAGAAAGCTGGGCGTAAAGCTGATAGCGGCGGCTATGATACTGGTCGGGTTGACGTTTATAGCAGACCTGAGTCTGCGGCCTATCGTGGAGTCGGTGAACTACTACGAATGTCACGCGGCGGTGTCCGATATGATAAACCGCTGCATTGCCGCCGAGCTGGAGCGCGAGGATATTGACTATTCCAGCCTTGTGACCCTTTCCACCGACGAGGCTGGAAACGTATGTTCGGTAGAAAGCAACGTGCTGAACATCAACCGTCTGAAAAACAATATCGCAGACCGGATAGAGCGAGAGCTTAGCCGAATAAGCGATATTGACATCATGATACCGATAGGCACGCTGACAGGCATACAGCTTCTTCACGGCAGGGGCTTCAGGATCGGCATGACGGTAAGCCCTGTCGGGTACGCTTGCACCTCTATAATCAGCGAGTTCAAGGAATCCGGGATAAACCAGACACTCCACCGCATGATAATTGAGATAGATGTAGTTACCGACGCGGTGATACCCGGTTTTTCGACAAGAGTTCCGGTGAAAACGTCAATCGTCGCGGCGGAAACTGTGATAGTCGGCAAGATACCGGACGCTTACACACATGTGGTTTCGTCGGACTCCGACCTTGTGGGACTCTTGCAGGACTATGGTGCGGTGGTAAGCGAGTAATAATTGGGAGGTTCGTTTTGGAATTTCAGGAAGCAGAAAAGCGGGCTGCGGAGCTTCGCAGCGTTATTGAGAAGCACAACCATAACTACTATGACCTTGATTCCCCGACTATCGAGGACGACGAGTACGACGCGCTCATGCGGGAGCTGAGGGGGATAGAGCAGCAGTTCCCACAGCTTGCGTTCCCGGATTCCCCCACACAGCGGGTCGGCGGAACTGTGAACAGCAGCTTTGAGAAGGTTCAGCATACGGTGCAGATGGGCTCCTTGCAGGATATTTTCAGCGAGGAGGAGGTACGCGGCTTCCTTGCCGGAGTTATGGAGCAGGGCGCTGACGAATTCGTGGTCGAACCGAAGATCGACGGACTTTCCGTGTCGCTGGAATACCGTGACGGCGTGTTTGTGAGAGGTTCCACCCGCGGCGACGGCTTCGTCGGCGAGGATATCACCGCGAACCTAAAAACGATACGTTCCATTCCGCTGAAGCTGTCCGAGCCGCTGCCGTTCATTGAGGTGCGGGGCGAGGTATACATGCCGAAAAAGAGCTTTGCCGCCCTCTGCGAGGAGCAGGAGCGCAACGGCGATCCGCTGCCGAAGAATCCCCGCAACGCCGCCGCAGGCTCACTCCGCCAGAAGGACAGCTCTGTGACCGCAAAGCGCCGGCTGGATATATTCTGTTTCAATGTGCAGCAGATAGAGGGTAGGGAACTCACGATGCATTCACAGTCGCTGGAATACATGCAGCAGCTTGGCTTCCGTGTAATTCCGGATTTCAGAGTGTGCCATACTCCGGACGAGGTGGTACAGCGAATAAGGGAGATCGGCGAAATGCGCCGGGAACTGCCCTTTGACATTGACGGCGCGGTGATAAAGGTGAACAGCTTCGCGCTGCGCGCCGATATAGGCGCAACCACGAAAGTCCCGAAGTGGGCGAGCGCGTTCAAGTACCCGCCGGAGGAAAAGGAGACCACTCTCAACGAGATCGAGATAAACGTCGGCAGAACAGGCGCTCTTACTCCGGTGGCTATATTTGATCCGGTGCAGCTTGCAGGAACAACTGTTTCCCGCGCGATCCTGCATAATCAGGACATTATCTCCGACAAGAATATCCGGGTCGGGGACAGGATAGTCGTGCGCAAGGCGGGGGATATAATCCCGGAGGTGGTGCGCAGTGTTTCCCACCGGGCTGGCTCGGAGCCTTACTTTATCCCGAAGGTCTGTCCTATCTGCGGCGCGGAGGCTCTCCGTGACGAGGACGAGGCGGTCATTCGCTGCCAGAACCTTGACTGTCCGGCGCAGATTGCCCGGTCTATCGAGCATTTTGCCTCCCGTAACGCAATGAACATTGAGGGACTTGGCGAGGCGATAGTCCAGCAGCTACTTGACAACGGGTTTGTTCATAATGTTGCCGACCTCTACGAGCTGGACGTGCAGACGGTCATGCAGATAACCGGGGGCGTAAAATCCGCCGAGAATCTGATAAATTCTATCGAAAAGTCAAAGCAGAACGGGCTTGACCGGCTGGTTTTCGCGCTGGGAATACGGGGTATCGGTCAGCGGGCGGCAACGCTCCTCTGCGAGAGATTCGGCGACATGGACAGCATTATGGCGGCGCTTCCGCTGGAAATTTGCATGATCGACGGCTATGGTCAGATCATGGCGGATTCTGTTTACAACGCAATGCGCGAACCCCACAGGATCAAGCTGATAGAGCGGCTTCGCAGCTACGGCGTGAACATGCGCTACAACAGCGGCAGACTGTCGGACGAGCTTGCGGGCAAGACCTTTGTGCTGACGGGAACTCTGCCCACTCTCACGCGGGAACAAGCAAAACAGATGATCGAGCAGCGCGGTGGCAAATGCTCCGGGTCGGTCAGCAAAAAGACCACCTACGTCCTTGCCGGCGAGGAAGCCGGCAGCAAGCTGACAAAGGCGCAGGAGCTGGGGATCACCATTATTTCCGAGCAGGAGTTCCGGGATATGATAGGGGAGAACTAATCTGTGAAGCTGCTGTCCGAGATCGCCCCGCCGGAATTCGACATTCACCACTTCGGCACTTCGTCGCGATTTCTATTCTTACAAAGAAATAACAAAAGCCCGGAAATCATCTTTCCGGGCTATGTTTATGCTGATTTTATCAGCCGAAAATGCTGCACTTCTTTGAGGTTTTTCTGATACCGTTTTTGCTTTCAACTACGGTTTTGCCCCAATCGGAAAGCGATGTACCGTCCCATGTGTTGGACAGGTCGAGGTACTCAACACCGCCGCCGTTGCCTTTCCAGCTCCACGCCAGCCAGCCTATGCCGTTTTCAGCGCAGTATTCAAGAATGTACTCCTCGTCAACGTCACCGTCGGTGTGATTCCAGCCGAATTCACCCACGATAATGCACAGCCCCTTGTCGGTAGCGCGCTTGATATTCCCTGCGATAGTAGACTTGTTCTTTCCGGCAGCGCCGTACATGTGTACAGAGAACATTGTGTTTCCGTCCGGGTCGGAGGCAAGCACCTTTTCGCCGAAGTCGGAAATGCTCTGACCGTACTGTCCCCAGCCTGCGGCGTCAACCATGATCGTGTTCTTTATGCCGGCTTGGCGGAGCTTCGGGATAACCGAGGTGTAGCCGTCGCACCATGTCTGACCGTCCCAGTTTCCTACCCACTCGTTGGCAATGTTCAGAATTACATGATCCTCCTTGCCGATAAGCGCGTCCTTGACCTCTATCCAGTAATCGGCGGTGGTTTTCAGCATGCTGATCTCGTCCTTGCCGGTGATGTCGTGGACTTCAAGAATCGCGATCATTTCCAGTTCCTTGCACTTGTCTGTGACCTTGTTCAAGGATTCCACTGTGTCCTTTGTGTACTGCTGACCGCTTCCGCAGACGATACGAACGGTGTTCGCGCCGGTCGCCGCGATAGCGTCAAGCGCAGTGTCGTCCTGCGAGGTGAACCATGCGTGCGGGTGGTTGATACCGCGCATGATGAAGTTGTTTCCGTTAGCGTCGATGAGCTGCGTGCCATTTACGGTGAATCCGGCGCCCTGCGACTGTTCCGGCTTGCTGACTTCGCCGGTGCCCTCCGAAGTACCGCTTTCGGCTGAAATTACCTGCTCAATAGCTTCGGGAATGCTCTCCGGTATCTGCACATCGTTTTTACAGCCAGAGCTTGCCGCGATGATAAGGGATAATATCCCCGCTAAAATTACCTTCATAGTTGTTCCTTTCATGTTGTTCTTTTTCATGCTGAACTACCTCAAGTGTGAATGATTATGACTCGCTGTCAGCGAACCATCAATTAATTATATCATAACGAATAATATAATTCAATGCCTATTCCGATGAAATAATATTAAAAATTATGTACATATTGTTCATCGAATTGTAAATGCAAATTTTCAGCACTGCGCTATTGACAATTATGCCCACAAATGATATAATAAATATAACTATAAATATATATAAAAGCGCAGGCGCTCGGACGGGGAAACCTGCGTTATTGAGGGAAAATATGAAATACAATAAAGCAAGGGGATTCTGTGCGCTTCTTGCGGCGGTAATGCTCGCGGGGTGCAGCTCCGGCGGCGGACAGCAGGTCAGCATTGCGGACTTCGGCGGCTCCGGGGGAGTTGACTATTCCGACAGCGTGCAGCAGGATCTGCCGGATATGGCTTCGCAGGAAGAACCAACTGCCGAACCGACCCATACCCTTCCTGCGCAGGAAACCAGCGAAACTTCCGCAGAGGAACCCGAACAAACCACCGCTCCGGCGCAGGCGACCGAAACCTCTGCGCAGACAACAAAGCCGCAGACCACCACGGCGACTTCCGGCAGTTCTGTTACCTCTGTCACCACTGCGGAAACCACAGTCAAAACCACGCCTGCGCAGACCACGACCGAAGCGCCTGTTGAAATACCGGAGCACGATTTCGGCAGCAGCGCCTACACGGCGCTGAATTACTCCGAGGTAAAGGGTGTCTGGATTAGCTACATCGAGCTTGCGGAGATACTTACCGGGCAGTCAAGGGAGAGCTTTCGCAGCAATATCGGAAAGGTTTTCGATAACTGCGTTGATTTGGGTATCAACACGGTGTACATTCATGTGCGCTCTCACGGCGACGCGTATTACAGGTCGGAATTGTTCCCGTGGTCGAAATATGTCACCGGAACACTTGGCAGTGACCCCGGCTTCGACCCGCTGGAGATAATGCTGAAAGAGGCTCACAGCCGCAATTTGTCCTTTCACGCGTGGATAAACCCGCTTAGGACATGCACCACGTCGCAGATCTCCTCTTACGGGAGCTACCCGGTGTATTCCTTTGCGACTGCGGCGGGAACTTCCGGGAAATATGCCGTAGACGTAAATGGGACATATTATCTCAATCCCGCCTACGAGGAGGTCACGGAGCTTATCGCGGCGGGAGCTGCGGAGATCGTGGCAAATTATGATGTAGACGGGCTTCATATCGACGACTATTTCTATCCCACCACCGACGCCAGCTTTGACAGCAGCGCCTATTCCTACAGCGGTTACTCCAGCCTGTCGGACTTCCGCTTTGCCAACTGCGACCGCATGGTGTCAGAGCTTTACAGCGCAGTGAAGTCCGCGAATCCCAGCGCGCTGTTCAGCGTGAGCGTTCAAGGCAGGATAGACAACAATTACAACCAGCTTTACGCCGACGTGCGTAAGTGGTGTACCTCTCCCGGTTATCTGGACGTTATCATTCCGCAGATATATTACGGCTTTGAGAACTCCGCAGCGCCCTATCAGGTTACCCTTGACGAGTGGGAGAGTCTTGCCTCCGCCGGGGGGATACCGCTTATCGCGGGACTTTCAGTGTCAAAGGTCGGCGAAGAGGACAAGTGGGCTGGCAGCGGCAAAAACGAGTGGATAAACGATCACGACATAATCAGCAGGCAGACCGCCGCCGCTAAGAAGTGCAGCTCCTACGGCGGTATCGCGCTGTACAGCTACCGCAGCATTTTTTCACCCGATCCGTCGGTCAGCAGCGCGGTATCTGAGGAAATATCGGCATTAAAAGATATATTATGACATATAAAACGGGGAAAATAAAATGAACAGACTATTTAAAGGCTTTATAGGCGCGGCGCTGTCCATGAGCATTCTGGCGGCAAGCGCGTTTGCTGTGCCGTCCGCACAGACCGAGGAACAGCTTCCCGCCGCGGAGGAGGCTGCACCGGTTGAGGAGCTTTCCGCCGCCGACCTTGTTTCGGGGGAGAGCATGGTGTATCTCCAGAGCGGAATGAGAGCCGTGACGATAACTCCGACGGTGGATTTTTACACCGGCGAGCAGACGGACGCGTCCCTTGCGGAGGAGCTTCCGGCGCTGTTTGAGGAGCTTTCCGGCTACGACATGAACGCCGTAGTCATCAACACGGACTGCGAAAACGAGAAATGCTACGACCTCAGCATGGATTCCGGCAGGGGAGCGCTGGGCGCGGCGATAGATTCCGCGCACGAGAACGGATTCTGCGCTTACGTCCAGTTGGACGTGAATTCACTGATAAACGACGTCATTTCCGAGGGCGGCGGGCTGAAATCCGGCTTCTCTGCGGCGGCGCATAAATTCGTGATGAAGTACGCCTGCGAGGGCATAATTCTGACGAACTATTACACCGAGGACACCCCGGAGATGTTTGCTGAGTACATGCGCAGCGGCTCCGGCATAGGCTACGAAAACTGGCTTTACGAAACCAACGAATATGTGATACGCACCCTTTCCGAGGTGATACGCCGCACCAGCAACACCACCGCCGTGGGACTTCTCATCACGGACATGTGGGCGAACTACACCTCCAACGAGGAGGGCTCTGTCACAGCGGACACGGTCGAGGCGCTGTACGACGGCTTCTGCGATACGCGGCAGTATCTCCGCAGCAGATATGCGGATTTCATCATGGTCAAGGCATACGGCACTGACTCAGACCAAGCGCTGAATTTCGACAGCGTGATCTCATGGTGGTACGCTCTGGCGGAGGAAACCGGCGTTAAGCTGTACACCCTGCATTTGAACGAGCGTATAGGACAGTATTCCGGCTGGTACGAGGATCAGCTCCTGCGGCAGCTCTCCATTCTGGAGGATTACCCGGACAACGGCGGAAGCTGCTTCAACTCCCTGTCGGGGCTGCGCAGCAATCCGCTGGGTACGACGGACACGCTGCTGAAATACTTTGACGAGCAGATAAACACCGAAACTCTGTTCGACACGCTGCAAATGACCTCACCTACCCAGACGAATTTCGTCACCTACGACTCCACCGTTAAGTTCATGGGTACCTTCGACGAAAATTTTGACGTGCTGTTCGACGGCAGCAAGGTCAAGCTGAACGAGGCGGGCAACTTCTACTTCCAGAAGGATCTGAAAGTCGGCAGGAACACCTTTGTTATCGAGCATAAGGGCAAAAAGATAACCTACGTTATCGAACGTCAGGTGGACGTGCTGCGTTCTATCGAGCAGACTAAGGATATCGTTGTGGAGGGCGGCTCAAGGGTAACGCTTGAGGCTGTCGCTTACAGCGGGAGCAAGGTCAGCGCAGTGATAGGCGGTCAGACCGTGACTCTGAAAGAGAAATCCGGCGCAAGCGAGGATCTTGACGCTAACTCAGATTACGCGAAATTTGTGGGCTACTACCGCGTCCCGGAGGGGCTGATAGGGCAGGAACAGTACCTCGGCAGCGTCAGCTACTACGCTGCATACAAGGGCATTGAGGAATACATGACCGGCGGCAGCATAACAATTGAAGCCGAGCCGGAGCCGCCGAAGGATATCGAGGTAGAGAGCTTTGTTGACGAGTCCAGCGTGGGTACGGGCGAGATCGTCGGCACTATCGCTCCGGTAGTGACCTCCGGCGAGTACATAACCTACATTAAGACTCTGAATAATTATACGACCGTTTACGACAGCCAGACCACCGGCTCGGCTCCTACTCCGAAGCTGTCGCAACTCCCGGCGGGAAGCCTTGACTACTACAAGAGCACGTCGGGTGATTATCTTATAAGCACAAGCGGCAGACGATATCTCTCTAACGACGTCACGACCTTCTACGATACCGGTCTTGGCGAGAACAAGCTGTACGTCAAGGCTGTCGGGAATTCCGGCGGAAAGAGCTATCTTAAAATTCAGCTTGATTACAAGTCCACGTTCAATGTGACTACGCCCGTCACCTATGTCGAACAGGACGACGGACCCTACGGCGTGACTTCCTACGCGCCGGACAGGGTGGAGATAGTATTCGATAACGTCACCAGCGTCACCAAGCTGCCGGACTTTGATAGCTGCTCCCTGTTCAGCGCGGGAAGCTGGGACACTGTCGAGCAGAACGGCGTACCGAAGTTCCGGCTGACCCTTACGCTGCGTCAGGCGGGTATTTACAGCGGCTGCGGCGCGTATTATGACGAAAACGGCGACCTCATGCTGACCTTTGATGTGCTGACGGCTTCGCTTTCCGGCAAGGTTATAGTTATAGACCCCGGACACGGCTACGGCAAGACCGCGACCAAGCTTGACCCCGGCGCTATCGGAAACGTCACGGAGCAGTCGGTGAACCTTGCAGTCGCAAAGCAGCTTGAACAGAAGCTCACCGCAATGGGCGCGACCGTAGTCCGTCTAAAGACCGAAAGCGAGTTCATACTCACCGCGACCCGCCCGACAGTGGCGAGAGCCTACGGCGCGGATATGTTTATCTCACTGCACTGCAATTCTGCGCTGAACGAACAGGCGCACGGCGTTGAGGTTTACTATTTCACACCGTTCTCACAGCCGCTTGCGAAGAATATCAACGACAAGCTTTCTTCTTACTATGACAACACCGTGTACGCCGACGGAACAAGCAGCAGCCGCGGTGACAAGTACAGCTACTACTGGGTGACCTTGCAGCAGGATTTCCCGTCGGTGCTTGTGGAAATGGGATTCATCTCCAACGAGCGCGAGTGCATGATAATGGCTGACCCGACATACCAGTCCGGGATAGCTCAGTCAATTGCGGACGGCGTAAAGGCTTATTTCGCGAGAAGCACCCTCAGCTACTCCGGCAGCGGCAGCAGCGAAGCTCCGGACGAGCCCGGCGGAAATACGACTGTCCCGGACGAGCCTGAAACACCAGAAACACCGGTAACTCCGGAAGTACCCGACACGCCGGAGATACCCGCCGCACCCGAAACAGAGGAAACCCCCGGCTCTGCCGAAGCCCCTCAGCCGGACGCCACGGAGGAGCCGACCACCCCGTCAACGAGCGAGCCGGAGCCGCCGGAAAGCGAGGAGTCCCAGCCGGATATCCCGGTCAATACAGAAGAAACCGAATATCCCGGCGGCGGGGGAATACGGGTAGATTAAACGGCAGTGGTGCATTTTTCCGGTATGCGTACTTGCAATTTGTTGTTGAGTGTGATATACTTACATTAGGGAATTTTCAGCGGGGAACTGAATATAAATTAGATAAATACATACACTGGAGGAAAATATATGTGCGGAATAGTAGGCTATATCGGTCAGCGCGACTGCACCGACGTACTCATGGACGGGCTGGAAAAGCTGGAATACCGCGGCTATGACAGCGCGGGAATCGCAGTGTTTGAAAAGACCGGTATCAAGACCGTCAAGACCAAGGGCAAGCTGAAGGATATGCGTCAGAAGCTGGAAACCGAGGGAAGTCCCGTCGGTCACTGCGGGATAGGGCATACCCGCTGGGCGACCCACGGCGAGCCTAGCGACCAGAACTCCCACCCGCATTCCAACGGCAGAGTGACTATCGTCCATAATGGTATAATCGAGAATTACATAGAGCTTAAAGAGTTTCTTACCGAAAAGGGATATGTGTTCCACTCCCAGACGGACAGCGAGGTAGTTGCCTGCCTGCTGGACTACTATTATTCAGAGCGGAATCCGCTCCGCGCTATAATGGAAACTGTCAAGGAGCTTCAGGGAAGCTACGCTCTGGGTATCATGTTCAAGGATTTCCCGGACAGGGTCTATGCTACCCGCAAGGAGTCGCCGCTTATCGTCGGGATAGGCGAAAACGAGTACTTTATCGCCAGCGATATCCCGGCATTCCTAAAATACACCAAGAAATACGCTCTGCTGGAGGACGACGATATCGTCTGCATGACTAATGACGATATCGAATTCTACGACGTCCACGGACTGCCGGAGCAGAAAGAGATAAGCGTTGCCGAATGGGACGTTGAGCAGGCGCAGAAGTGCGGCTACCCGCATTTCATGCTGAAAGAAATTCACGAGCAGCCCGAAATAGTGCAAAAAACCCTTGAATCCTGCTGTAAGAACGGCGAACCCAGCTTTGAGGATATCGGGCTTACCGACGACATGCTGCGGGACGTGAAACGTGTGTTCGTTGTAGCATGTGGCACGGCAATGCACGCGGGGATAATTGCACGCTATGCTATCGAGCAGCTTGCGCGGGTGCCGGTGACTGTCGAGGTCGCTTCGGAATTCCGCTATATGGACCCTATCGTCGGCGAGGGAGATCTTGTCATAGTTGTTTCCCAGAGCGGCGAGACCGCCGACACAAAAGCGGGTCTGGAGCTTGCAAAGCAAAAGGGCGCGAAAACTCTTGCGGTGGTGAACGTCAAGTACTCTGCGATAGCGCGGCAGGCGGATATGTTTATCCACACCCTTGCCGGCCCGGAGATAGCCGTTGCCTCCACAAAAGCGTATACTGCGCAGATATCGGTGCTGTACCTGTTGGCGTTTCGTTTCGCGTTCGCGCGTGGGACTATCGACCGGGAGCGCATGAATCAGCTCACGGCGCAGCTTCTCACCGCGCCGAAAGCAATACAGGACGTTATCGACCACAAGCAGGACTGCCAGTATATCGCGAGCAAGCTGATCAACACAGACACGCTGTTCTTTATTGGCAGGAGCTTCGATTACGCGTTGTCGCTGGAGGGTTCGCTTAAGCTGAAAGAGATAAGCTACATTCACTCCGAGGCGTATGCGGCTGGGGAGCTGAAACACGGCACTATTTCGCTGATTGAGCCGGGTATCCCGGTAATTACCGTGGCGACCCAGTCCGCGGTGCTTGCCAAGACTATCAGCAACATGGAGGAGGTCAAGGCGCGGGGCGGCGTTATTATCGCCGTGTGCCGAAAGGGTACTGTTTTCGCCGCCGACTCTGTTGACATGAAGCTGGAGATAGACACAGACCTTGACGACATTCTTGTACCCCTGCCGACGGTGTGCGCGTTGCAGCTTATAGCGTACTACACGTCGGTGCTGCGCGGCATAGACCCGGATAAGCCGAGAAATCTGGCTAAATCAGTCACCACCGAATAAAAAACCAAGCCCGGAAGATTCTTCCGGGCTTTTTTATGTATAAGCTCCTGTGAATCACAGAATCTCTTTATCGGCATACAATGTAGGAGAAATAGCTGAAAGGAGAATCAACATGTGTGGTATCGCAGGACAGATAGGATATGAGGAGAATATGCGCCGCATGAGCGGAGTAATGCAGCAGATGAGCGCGGTTTTAGCGCCCAGAGGACCGGACGCGTCCGGGCTATACTGCGACGACAACGCGTTTCTGGTACACCGTCGGCTGATAGTTATCGACCCGGAGAATGGCGCCCAGCCTATGAGCCACGATAACTTCACTCTGGTGTACAATGGGGAGCTGTATAACACAGAGGAGATACGGCGGGAGCTGCTGCGCCGCGGCGTGGAGTTCACCGGGCATTCCGACACCGAGGTGGTGCTGAAAGCGTACGCCGTTTTCGGCGAGGACAGCGTGAAGATGTTCAACGGGATATTCGCGTTCGCCGTGTGGGACAGCCGTAAGCGGACGCTGTTTCTGGCGCGGGACAGAATCGGTGTAAAGCCGCTTTTTTACAGCCTTACCAAGGACGGTATCATATTCGCAAGCGAGATAAAGGCTCTGCTGAAACACCCGGCGGTCAAACCGATAGTTACCGAGGACGGAATTGCAGAGATACTGCTGATAGGACCTGCGAAGCGCACCGGCAGCGGCGTATTCCGGGATATCAGGGAGATTCCGGCGGCACATTGCGGGCTGCTCACCGAGGACGGATTCACGCTGCGCAGGTACTGGGAGCTTAAAGCCCAGCCGCACACTGAGAATTTCACTGAAACCTCCGCGCATGTGCGTGAGCTTATCACCGACGCCGTAAAGCGACAGCTTGTGAGCGACGTTCCGCTGTGCTGTTTTCTTTCCGGCGGGCTTGACAGCAGTGTGATATCAGCAATTGCCGCTAAGGAATTCGCGGAGCAGGGGAAACAGCTTTCAACATGGTCTATCGATTACAAATTCAATCACCGGAACTTCAAGGCAAGCAGCTTCCAGCCGGACGAGGACGCTCCGTGGATAGTCAAAATGTCTGAGTTCCTAAACTCCGACCACAGTAATGTTGAGCTTGACACGCTGGAGCTTGCCGACGCTCTGGAGGACTCCACGCTGGCGCGGGATCTTCCGGGAATGGCTGATGTTGACAGTTCCCTGTATCTGTTCTGCCGGGAGATAAAGAAGCGCTTCCCGGTTGCCTTATCCGGAGAAGGCGCTGATGAAATACTAGGCGGCTACCCGTGGTATCACCGCAAAGAGGTGCTGTTCTATGACGGTTTCCCGTGGTCTACCGCTGTTCCGGAGCGCGCGGCGCTCATGAAGCGCCCCATGTCAGCCTGCGACGCGGAGGAGTACGTCCGCAGGAGCTACGATAAATGCCTTGCGCAGACGGACTATCTAGATTCCGACAACCCGACCGCTCGGCGCATGCGCGAAATGTTTCTGCTGAATCTGGATTATTTTATGGCAACGTTGCTAGACCGCAAGGATCGCATGTCAATGGCTCACGGTCTGGAGGTAAGAGTGCCGTTCTGCGATTACCGTATCGTGGAGTACGCATACAATATCCCGTGGGAGATGAAGTCCTACACTGGGCGGGAAAAGGGACTTGTGCGCCATGCAATGGAGGGTATCCTGCCGGAGGACGTACTCTGGCGTAAGAAAAGCCCCTATCCCAAGACCCACAACCCGAATTACATGGAACTGATGAGCCAACGGCTGCGTGCGCTGCTTGACTCCGACGACTGCCGCGTGACGGAGATAGTAAGCGCTGACAAGCTGCGGGAAATGCTGGACTCCGACGGCAGGAGCTTCACCAAGAACTGGTACGGGCAGTTGATGACTGTCCCGCAGATATATGCATATATGCTTCAAATCGACAAGTGGCTGAAGCACTATGATGTTATCCTGTCGTGAGTAATACCTGCCGCTCTCAGCCCGCACAAGATTGATACAGAAGCTGCGGTTCTTTTTTTTATTCTGCACTGCTATAAAAAAGGCAAAGCACAATTGCATAAGCCGTCCAGCCGTACAGTTGTTCTGTATGTAAGGACAGCAATATCATCTGACGTGCTTTGCCTTTTTGGCGTTTTATTGTGTAGTTGTATAGCAAACTGTTCGCCATAATTTAAATTCTGGAATTTTAATGCTTGACAAACCGGTAAGTTTGTGATATAATTGTAATGTTTTCGGGGTGTAGCGCAGTTGGTAGCGCGCGACATTTGGGATGTTGAGGCCGCAGGTTCGAATCCTGTCACTCCGACCAGGTCGAGTGCCTCGACACGCATTTTCGCGCGTTGAGGCGCTTTTATTTTCGGTTTTCGCCCGCGTAAAAATCTTTTTCGCATACTTGCCTCGACACGCATTTTCGTAGGTCGGGGCGCTCTTCGTTTTTGAGCAATTAACTTGACCCGCATAAATCAAAATTTATACCGATTTTTGGGCATATAAACGTTAAATAAAGGTCAACAAATTAAAACAAAAAAAGCCCGCGGAACGCATAATAAAAGCATTCCGCGGGTTTAATATTGTGGTACGCCTGATGCGATTCGAACGCACGACACATAGCGTCGGAGGCTATTGCTCTATCCAGCTGAGCTACAGGCGCATATCGACTATAATATTATATCACGTTGCAGCGGAAATTGCAACAGGTTTTTTGAAATTTTTTCAGAAAAAAATCTGCTTTTCTGCTGAGATATGTTATTTTCCGGCGAAATCACGGCATAATATTACACAGTGCGTTGTGAGTCCAAGCAAATAATAGGAATTAATTCTGTAATGCCCTTGACAAATCAGACAGAATATGATATAATCCTACTTGTCCGATAGGCAATATAAATTATTTTGTATACATCATATAGAAAGACGGTGAATTTATGAATACAATATATGCCGACAACGCTGCGACAACTAAAATCAGCAAAACAGCGCTTGCGGCAATGTTACCCTGTTTTGAGGAGAATTACGGCAACCCTTCCTCCCTGCACACCGTAGGTCAGAATGCCGCTGAGGCGCTGTTCAACGCCCGGCGTACTGTTGCGGAGTGCCTCGGCTGCGACCCTAAGGAGATCATCTTTACCGGCGGCGGCAGCGAGGCTGACAATCAAGCGCTGCTGACCGGCGCGGAGCTGGGCGCACGAAAGGGAAAGAAACACATTATCTCCGACGCGATAGAACATCATGCAGTGCTCCATTCACTGAAACGCCTTGAAAAGCTGGGCTACGAGGTCACACTGCTCCCGGTGAACGGCGAGGGCTTCGTTGACCCGGAGGACGTCCGCAAGGCGATTCGCCCGGACACGGCTCTTGTTACCATAATGATGGCGAACAACGAGATCGGCACTATTGAACCTATCAAGGAGATCGCGGAGATATGCCATGAAAAAGGCGTGCTGTTCCACACCGACGCAGTGCAGGCGGTAGGTCATATCCCGGTGAATGTCAAGGAGATCGGCTGCGATATGCTGTCCCTTGCCGGTCACAAGTTCCACGGACCGAAGGGCGTAGGCGCTCTGTATGCGCGCAAGGGGCTGCTGGTTTCTACCCTTATCGAGGGCGGTGCGCAGGAGCGCGGCAAGCGCGCCGGAACAGAGAATATCCCTGGTATCGTCGGCATGGCGGCGGCGCTGAAAGAGGCTACTGACAATCTTGAAGCAAACATGGCGAAGATCACAAAGCTTCGCGACAGGCTTATTGAGGGGCTTTCGGTAATACCTCACTCGATTCTGAACGGACCGCGGGACAAGCGGCTTCCGGGCAACGTCAATATGTGCTTTGAGGGCATTGAGGGCGAATCGCTGCTGCTTCTGCTGGATCAGAAAGGGATCTGCGCTTCCTCAGGCTCGGCATGCACCTCGGGCTCGCTTGACCCAAGCCATGTGCTGCTGGCTATCGGCAGGATACATGACGTGGCCCATGGTTCGCTGCGGCTTTCGCTGTGCGAGTCTAACACTGAAGAAGAGATCGAAACAATTATAAAGGCTGTGCCGGAGGTCGTGGATTATCTCCGCAGGATATCACCGGTATGGCAGGACTTACAGGAGGGCAAGAGGACTTATGTTATACAGTGAAAAGGTTATGGATCACTTCACCCACCCGCGTAACGTCGGCACGATAGAGGACGCCGACGGCGTAGGCGAGGTAGGAAACGCCAAGTGCGGCGATATCATGAAGATTTTCCTTAAGATCAAGGACGGTATCATTGACGACGTGAAATTCAGCACCTTTGGCTGCGGCTCTGCGATCGCCAGCAGCTCTATGGCTACCGAAATGATAAAGGGCAAGCCGGTATCCGAGGCGCTGGAGCTTACCAACAAGGCAGTGGTTGAGGCTCTTGACGGACTTCCCGCCCACAAGATACACTGCTCTGTTCTGGCGGAAGAAGCAGTCAAGGCGGCGGTCAAGGATTACTACGACAAGAACGGCATTGCATACGATCCGGAATTGTTCAAGGATAAGCACGACTGCGAACACTGCGGCGAATAAATCACTGATCTCCTTTCGACATGTTCGGGAGGGGATCTTCTTTTTGATCCCTAGCACTTGACTTATTTTATAAAGTGTGGTAAAATAATATTTTGAAAGCTCCTGCAATGCTGGAGCGATTTTTTCAGAAAGAGGGACTAATAAAATGACAAAGATAGATGTATTCTCCGGATTCCTCGGAGCAGGTAAGACTACCCTTATCAAGAAGCTGTTAAAGGAAGCGTACTCCGGCGAGAAGCTGGTACTCATTGAGAACGAGTTCGGCGAGATAGGCATTGACGGCGGCTTCATGAAGGACGCCGGGATACAAGTGACCGAAATGAATCAGGGCTGTATCTGCTGCTCACTGGTGGGTGATTTCGGCAAGGCGCTCCAGCAGGTGCTGAATCAGTTCGCACCGGACAGGATCCTCATTGAGCCGTCCGGCGTCGGCAAGCTGTCCGACGTTCTGAAAGCTGTTATGGGTATCGACAGCGACCAGATCGTTCTCAACACATATACCACCGTTGTGGACGCTTCCAAGATCAAGATGTATATGAAGAACTTCGGCGAGTTCTACAAGAACCAAGTTGAGACCGCCAAGACCATAATCCTCAGCCGTTCCCAGAAGTTGTCCGAGGACAAGCTGGCAGAGGCTGTCGCACTGCTCAGACAGCTCAACGAGCACGCAACGATAGTCACCACCCCGTGGGACGACATTAACGGCAAGCAGATACTTGAAGCTATGGAGACCAAGAACACCTTTGCGGAGGAGCTTCTCAAGGACGAGGACATCTGCCCGGTATGCGGACATCACCATGATCACGACCATGATGAAGATGATGAACATGAACATCATCACCACCACGACCACGACGATGACGAGCACGAACATCACCACCACCATGACGGCGAGTGCTGCCACCACGACCATGACGATGACGAGCACGAGCACCACCATCATCACGACGGTGAGGAGTGCGGCTGCGGACATCATCACCACCATCACGGTCACGACGCCGACGAAGTATTCACCAACTTCGGCGTTGAAACGGCTAAAAAGTTCACCAAGGAAGAGCTTGAAAACGCGCTCTCCAAGCTGTCCGGCGAGGAATACGGCGCAGTTCTCCGTGCAAAGGGTATCGTTGCCGGCGCAGACGGCGTGTGGTATCATTTCGATTTCGTGCCGGAGGAGTATGAGGTACGCACCGGCGCGGCTGATGTCACCGGCAGAATGTGCGTGATCGGCTCTAAGCTGGAAGAAGCCAAGATCAAAGAGCTGTTCGGCGTTTGATTTAGATCATTACCGCGAAGATCCGGGGCAGAATTGACTGTTTCGTGCGGCAAGGCGCTCCGGGTGCGGTCAAATATTCACTTTTATAGAAAGGAGTCCCGAAAATGGAGCTTCCTGTTTATATGATAACGGGATTTCTGGAGAGCGGCAAGACCTCCTTTATCCTCGATACTATCAGCGACAAGCAGTTCACAAGGGGACAGCGCACGCTGATAATCGCCTGCGAGGAGGGCGAGGTGGAGTACGCGCCGGACGTCCTCAAGGCGGCAAAGGCGGACGTTGAGTTCATCGAGGACGAGGAGGATTTCAACGAGGAACATCTGAACGCTCTCGTGAAGAAGTACCGTCCCACGCAGATAATGCTGGAATACAACGGCATGTGGAGCCTGCGCACTATGGCGCAGAAAGCCCCCAAGGACTGGATATTCTACCAGATATTCATGTTCGTTGACCATTCCAAGTACCAGATATATATGAACAATATGCGGCAGCTTTTATCAGACAATTTCTCTGTGGCGGATATCGTTGTGTTCAATCGCTGCGAGAAGAACGCCGTTGACAAAAAGATGCTCCGCCGCAGCATAAAGGCGCTTAATCCCCGTATCGACATGATGTTTGAGTACACCGACGGAACTATCGAGCAGGGATTTCAGGGCGACGACGAAATGCCATACGACCTCAACGCCGATCCTATCGAGGTTGTCCACGACGATTTCGGTCTGTGGTATGTCGACGTGATGAGCAGCACCGAGCGTTATATCGGTAAAAATATTCGTGTTCGCGGAATGGTGTTCCGCGCGTCCAATGTGCCAAAGGGGTACTTTGTTATCTCCCGCCGCGCAATGACCTGCTGTGCCGACGATATCCAAGTAGTGGGAATTCTTGTCAAGTCCCCGGAGGAGGGCAAGTTCAAGGACGGCGACTGGGTAGAGGTTACAGGTAAGATAATCATTGAGAGGCAGTCGGCGTACAAGGGCGAGGGTCCTGTACTCGCGGCTTCTGCGATACAGCCTACGGCGGCAGCTCCAAGCGAGCTGGTTTATTTCAGTTGACGCATGGAGGAGAAGATCTTCACGGTTCGGCTTGCACAGGACGGTCGTGCGGTAGAGATACTCGATCAGACACTGCTGCCGAACCGAATTCAATATCTCCGGCTGGAAACCGCTGAACAGCTATACGAAGCGATCTACGAGCTTCGGGTGCGGGGCGCGCCCGCGATAGGCGTGTGCGCAGGATTCGGAATGTATGTCCTAGCACAACAGATCACCGGGGATTTCCTGCCGGAATTCCGGCGGCTGGGGGAGTATCTTGTTTCTTCAAGACCCACCGCGGTGAATCTCAGTCACGCGGTGGATCGTATGTTATCCTGCGCGGAAAGGCACATTTCCTGCGACAGGGAGCAGCTTCTGACCGCTCTGAAAGCAGAGTGTACCGCTATCTGCGACGAGGACAAGGCAATGTGCCGCGCTATTTCGGAATACGGGCTGACCCTTGTCAAAGACGGCGACGGGATACTCACCCACTGCAATGCGGGAGCATTAGCGGCGGTGGAGTACGGCACCGGGCTTGGGACGCTGCTTCTGGGCAGGGAGCGCGGGTACGAGTTCCATGTGTTCAGCGACGAAACACGACCGCTGCTTCAGGGCGCGCGGCTGACTTCGTTTGAGCTGAATCACGCCGGGATAGACGTGACGCTGATATGCGACAGCGCGGCTTCAATGCTGATGAAACAGGGGAGAATACAGGCATGCTTTGTCGGCTGCGACAGGGTCGCGGCGAACGGCGACACAGCGAACAAGATAGGCACGCGGTCTGTCGCGGTGAACGCGAAATACCACGGTATCCCGTTTTATGTGTTCTGCCCCAGCTCAACGATAGATTTTAACTGCAAGTCCGGCGGTGATATCGTCATAGAGGAACGCAGCGGCGACGAGATCAAGTCGAAGTTTTTCGCGCAGCCAACTGCCGAGCCGGAGGTCAAGTGCTGGAATCCCGCGTTCGACGTTACTGACGCGGAGCTTATCACAGCCATAATAACCGAGCGGGGGATAGTGCGTTACCCGTACACTGATTCGCTGAAAAAACTGTTCGGATAACGGAGGTTTACATGAAAATACGCTTCTACAATGCAAAGATCCTCACAATGCAGGACGATAAGGTCATTTCCGGCGAGCTTCACACCGACGGGGACAAGATATCCTATATCGGAGAGAAAAAGCCGGAAAACGGCGCATTTGACCGGGAAATTGACCTTTCCGGAAAGCTGATAATTCCCGGCTTCAAGAACGCGCACACCCACTCCGCAATGACCTTCCTGCGCAGCTTCGCAGACGACCTTCCGCTGAACGACTGGCTCTACAATGCCGTTTTTCCGCATGAGGCAAAGCTCACCGAGGAGGCGGTATATGTATTCACCCAGCTTGCGAATATGGAGTATCTCACCAGCGGTATAACCTCCTGCTTTGACATGTACTTCAAGCTGGACAGCTACGCAAAGGCGAATATCGACATGGGCTTCCGAACGGTGTTGTGCGGCTCTATCAATGATTTCGGCGGCACTGTCGAGGGAATTGAGGAAGAATACAACAAGTTCAACAGCCTTGACCCGCTGATAAGCTATCAGCTTGGTTTCCATGCGGAATACACCACCAAGCGGGAAACTCTGGAGGGGTTGGCGAAGCTGTCCCGGAAATATGAAGCGCCCATGTACACCCACAATAGTGAAACAAAGTCCGAGGTCGCGGGCTGCCGTGAGCGATACGGCATGACGCCTACGCAGCTTTTCAACAAGCTGGGTATGCTGGAATACGGCGGCGGCGGATTCCACTGTGTGTGGTTCGACGAGCAGGATATGCAGATCGCAAAGGACAAGGGGCTGTGGGTCGTAACCAACCCGTCCTCAAATCTGAAGCTGGCAAGCGGGATCGCGCCCCTCTGCGAGATGAAGCGGCGGGGGATAGATCGCCTTGCGATAGGCACTGACGGAGCGGCAAGCAACAACTGCCTTGACATGTTCCGCGAGATGTTCCTTGTAACGGCGCTCCAGAAGTACCGCGAGGAGGACGCGGCGGCATTCCCGGCGTTTGACGTACTGAAAATGGCGTGCTCCGGCGGAGCGCTGGCAATGGGTCTTACTGACTGCGACGTGCTTGCGCCGGGCAAAAAAGCAGATCTTGCGGTGATAGACCTCATGCAGCCGAATATGCAGCCGATACACAATATCCCGAAGAATCTAGTTTACGCAGGAACAAAGCAGAACGTTGTCATGACAGTCGTTGGCGGAAAGGTACTGTACGAAAACGGCAGCTTCACCACGGTAGACCGGCAGGAGATCTATTCCAGAGCGGAGAAACTGGCGCGGGAGATCTGCGGTTGATCTGTATATATTTCGATTTTACAGCCCGATTCACACGGGCTGTTTTCTTTTTCCGTTTTTTGTCATTGACATTTGTGCTTTTTTGTGATATAATCAAAAATAATAGTAACAATTATTGTTTTGTAAAAACAAGGGAAAAGTCATCTAATGAAAGGCAGGGTAGAATATGAATTTTTCAAAGCAGAGAGAGTTAATATATAATCGAGTGATGAAATATCCCACCCACCCGACGGCGGAGGAAGTGTACCGTTCGCTGAAAAATGAAAACCCGAATCTAAGTCTGGGAACGGTCTACCGCAATCTGAACCAGCTCAGCGAAGCGGGAATGCTGCTCAAAATTCCGATAGCTGACGGCAGCGACCGTTTCGACGGCAGGACGGACTGCCACTACCACATGATCTGCGAGAAATGCTTGCGGGTGTTCGACGTGGAGCTAGGCTGCCTTGACGATATCCCGCAGACTGTAATGAAAAGCACCGGACATCAGATAACAAAGGTAACTCTTAATCTAAAAGGTATATGCCGCGAGTGTCTTTCTGCTGAAAGATCCGAGCAATAATTTCAGAAATTTTGTGAAACAATTTCCTTTAATAAAACCGGCGGCGGTGAAAATAATATTACTGCAAGGGCGAAGTCGAAAGAACTTCCGCTCCTGTAAAGAAAGAACCGGAGCGGAAGCTGCGGACTTTCACAGATCATTTGATTTAAAGGAGATTATCACTATGGCTTCTAAGCAGACCAAGAGCGCACTCAACAGCATTAAGATGCAGGCTGCCAGCGAGGTTGGCGTTGCACTGAACAACGGCTACAACGGTGACCTTACCGCAAGACAGGCTGGTTCTATCGGCGGTCAGATGGTAAAGGACATGATCGCAAGCTACACCCAGAAGAACGCTCAGTAATTGACTGAAATAAAAGAAGTCCCCTCGCAATAGCGGGGGGATTAGTCTGTCGAAAAAGCCTAAAGCCTTTTCCGACAGAGAACATCTGCACTGCGCGCACTCACTGACGGCAAAGCCGTCAGTTCGCACACTTGTGCGGATAGAAGTGTTTTTTGCCTCGGTAGATCTGGGGCAAAAAACGGATCTCAAAAACCCGCTCCGCGGGCTATTTTTTTGACAGACTGGACTCTCGCAGAAGTAAGTGGTCTTCATTTTGCTTCGGCAGGGGAGTGCGCTCACAGAATGATACATATCAGACCGCCGCAGCCCTCGTTGATTATGCGCTGGATAGTTTCCTGCAATTTCATGCGCGCGTCGGCGGGCATTCTGTTCAGCTTGTTGTGAAGACCCTCATTCACCAGCTCGTGCAGCGACTTGCCGAAGATGTTGCTTTCCCAGATCTTTTTGGGATTCTCCTCGAAATCGGTGAGAAGATACGCGATAAGCTCCTCCGACTGCTTCTCGCTGCCGACTATCGGGTTAATTTCGGTGGTGATATCCGCCGACATCATGTGAATGGACGGAGCGCTGGCTTTCAGCCGGACGCCGTACTTTCCGCCCTGCTTTATTATCTTAGGTTCTTCAAGCGTGAGTTCGTCCATTGTGGGAAGTACGATACCATAGCCTGTCGCCTCCACCTCTTCAAGGGCGCCGCGCACCCTCTCGTACTTGTTCTTTATCTGCGCAAGCTCTATCATACAGGGCATGAGGTCGCTCTCGTCGTGAAGCTCAAGCCCGGTGGTCTCACCGAGTATCTGGTAGAACAGCTCGTTTTTCAGCGTGATGTCGATTATTCCAGAACCCGTGCCGAGGTCAACGTCTTCGGGAGTTACCCTTGTCACATATTCGCAGCCGGAAATCTCCTCGGCGCAGGACTTGATATCGCTTATGCCGCTGACCTTAGAAGCAGCCTCCTTTATGCAGCCGAAAACCTCTTTTTTCAGCCAGTGATATCTGTCTAAGGCAGTGACCCATTTGGGCATTCTCACCTTGATCTCGCTTACCGGGAACTGAAGCAGCACCTTGCCAAGCAGCTCCTTTATCTGCTCCTCGTTGATGTCAAGGCAGTTCACTGCCATGACCGGTGCGGAGTATTTCTGTTCCATTTCAGCGGCAAGGCTGCGGCTTTCCGGGGATTCGGGGTTCTGGCAGTTCAGCAGTACCACAAACGGCTTGTTGATCTCTTTCAGCTCGTTTACTATGCGTTCCTCTGCCGCCTGATACTCCTCCCGCGGGATATCAGTGATACTGCCGTCGGTAGTCACCACAATGCCTATGGTTGAATGTTCGGTGATGACCTTGCGTGTGCCGACCTCCGCCGCCATGTTGAAGGGAACTTCCTCGTCAAACCACGGCGTCATGACCATTCGCGGAGCCTCGTTCTCAATGTAGCCTATCGCGCTGGGGACTATGTAGCCAACGCAGTCGATAAGACGGACGTTCATTTTCACGCCGTCGTCAAGCACGATACTTACCGCCTTTTCCGGCACGAATTTCGGCTCGGTGGTCATGATCGTCTTTCCGGCGGAGGACTGCGGAAGCTCGTCGTTTGCGCGTCCGCGCTGGAAGTCGTCTGTTATGTTGGGGATAACAAGAGTGTTCATCAGCCGTGTGATGAAGGTGGACTTACCGGAGCGCACAGGCCCTACGATACCCAGGTAGATGTTTCCGTCAGTCCTTCTCGCTATATCTGAATAGATTGAATTGTTCATGTCCACGCTCCTTAAACAATAGGAATTATGACCATTCCGCTAAGCTCGGCGTCCCTGTCCTGTATGTCGTTTTCGCTCATGATCGCTTCCACGGTGGTATTGCAGCGCTTTGCGATATCCCAGCAGCTCTCGCCGCCGCTGGTATAGCATATCCGCAGCGCGAATTCGTCCGATCTTTCCTTCGGCTTATCCTCGTGGAGAGCGGCGCTGCTTATCGCGGTTATCTGCTGATTATCCACCAGATTCCCGGTGAATTCCGCTTGGGCAGTGACGTCCAGCGTACCGTCAGAGCGTATCGAAAATCCGGTATCGGTGACCAGCTCCCGGTGAGAGATAGTGGTTTCGGGAGTTACCCCTGCTGCGGGGACGCTCTGCTCGAATGCCTCCTGCTTTTCCGCGAAGAACGGCACTCCGCCGGAGCATTTGCCCACTGCCTGAACGTAAAGCTGACCGGTCACCAGAAGCCCGTTTTCGCCGTCCGGACGGCACATGACGTTGTACAGCTCGCTGCGGCAGTCCCATACAGAGTCGATCTCCCCGCTGTCGCAGGAAAGTGATGACTTCAGCGAAAGCTGCCCGGTCACGTCGCGGCTGTTGCAGGGGACTTTCAGTGCGGCGGTGGTGTATTCGCTTTCATACTCGGTGGAATAAACGTCGCAGGGGATAGCGGCTGTCGTTTCCTGAGAAGCGGTGCAGCGGCACTCCGCAAGGATCTCGCAGGATATGATCCCGCTGTCGGTCTTGGGGATAAGCTCGCAGTTACGAACGATAAGCTCCGGACGGCAGCTATGCTGGTCGGTGAGTCCCGGCATGTCGATTATCTGGCTTACCGGGATATCCGCTGTCATTTTTTCAAGCTCATCGCAGCCGCTGTGGTCGGGGCTGTGTATCCCGTAGAGCGCGCAGACAGTTACCGCTCCCTTTACCACCGCTTTGTTGGCAATGATCCGCACATCAGTAATGTGCGGCACTGCGTCGCAGCTAACTACGTACTCAATGCCGGACGCGCCTGTTTCGATCTCCTCCCGGATAGAGAGCTGCTTGTCGGAGTAGATCGGCTCGGTGCAGCAGGAGATGTTACGGCTCAGCACCTGCATTCCCGCAGGGATAGCGGGGAGCTGGAACTTCGTTGGGCAGGTGACGGTTATCTTGCAGCTTACCGCGCCGCGGACGTCGATACGGCGGCTGCTGACCGCCCGGCAGTTGCAGTAGTCTGTCCGGGGAATGACGGTTATTGTCGGGTCGCCTGTGAGATTTCCGGTCCTGCCGGAAATGTCCACCGTCTTGGAATATGTGTACCTCTGCTCCACGCAGTGCAGGGCTGTGCTGTTTTCTTCAAGATACAGCACCTTGATGAGCACCACGCCGTCCAGCGTCAGCTTGTTTCCGGATACCGCAGTGGAGATGACCCTCGGTGAAAGGCAGCATTTCAGTATCCTAAAGATCTCCGGGTAGTAGTCCGGCAGGACGTAATCAAGCTCAACGCCCTGTTCTGCCTGACCGTCGAACAGTGTTTCGGTCATGAACACTGCGTCCGTCTGTTTGTTTAATTCTTCCATTGTATCCTCCTTCGCGGGTGTGATATTGTTTTTTCATGAGCATTATATGCTTGTTCAGAGGCTTATATGATGAGTTGTACAAAAATTATCGCGTCCTGGCGCAAAAAGCTCCCAAAAAGTATTTGATTTATTGAGAACTTTGTGATATAATATAAAGTGTATTTTTATATGCTGGAAAAAACCTGCATAATTCCCCCCTGTGATGAAATAATATATACAAACATTATCTCAGGAGGGAAATATACATGAGCGACGAAAATCAGAATCAAGCGCCGTTTACCGAGGAACAGAACCAGCAGATGATAGACACCGGTATCATTGCCACCGGGAACGCCCCGCACAATATCCACTGCCTGTCGATAATCGGGCAGATAGAGGGTCACTATATCCTGCCGCCGCAGAACAAAACCACTAAGTACGAGCATATTATCCCGGCGCTTGCCGCGATAGAGCAGGACAGCACCGTGGAGGGGCTTATGGTGGTGCTGAACACCGTGGGCGGCGACGTTGAGGCGGGACTTGCCATATCCGAGCTTATAGCCGGAATGTCGAAGCCTACCGTATCTATCGTGCTTGGCGGCGGACATTCCATTGGCGTGCCGTTGGCGGTGAGCGCTGATGTGAGCTTTATCGTTCCCTCCGCCACAATGACGATACACCCTGTCCGCATGAACGGCATGGTGCTGGGAGTTCCCCAGACCATGAACTACTTTGAGAAAATGCAGGAGCGTATCACGCGGTTCGTCACCAAAAACAGCCGCATGAGCGCGGAGCGTTTCCACGAACTGATGATGGAAAAAGACGAGCTTGTAATGGATATCGGCACGGTGCTGGAGGGCGAAGCCGCCGTCAAGGAGGGGCTTATCGACCGCCTTGGCGGGCTTTCTGACGCGGTGGAGTGCCTGTATTCGCTTATCGAGAAGAAAAACGGGAAAAGTAAGAAATCGGCGGCAAAGGGGCGCAAGTCAACAGGCGCGGACAGCCGTTCCTCAAAGAAAACCGCCGACAAGAAAAGCTCAGACAAAGAACCCGCAGCAACAGTTCCCACCCGCAGAGCGCGCAAAAAGTCAACAGTGGTGCAGCTAAAATCGACAGAAGCAACCAGCGGGGCTAGCCGCCGTGATGAACTGAACTCCGGCGACTGGAACGGCGAAAGATGAATAATACCGCCCACGGGCGGCTACATAAGGGGAAAATAACATGGATTTACTTACAGTCATAGTACAGGCAGTAGTGCAGGGGCTGACGGAGTTCCTGCCGGTTTCAAGCTCCGGACATCTGTCGGTGCTTCAGCATGTCACGGGTATCGACGGCGAGGCGGGGCTGATACTGTCGATAGTGCTTCATCTGGGAACTCTGGCGGCGGTGTTTATCGCGTTCTGGGGGACTATCTGGGGAATGATAAAGGAATTCTTCCTTACGATTCGGGATATATTCACCGGGAAATTCTCATGGAAGAACATGAACGGCAACCGCCGTATGATGTTTATGGTGATAATTGCCACGGTGGTGCTGGTGCCGTTTTATCTGGCGGAGGGCTTCTTCACCGGGCGGCAGGGGGACGGGGATATCGTCTTTGAGGGCGTAGCGTTCCTGTTCACCGCGTTGCTGCTGTTCCTGTCGGATAAGCTGGGACACGGCACAAAGCAGCCGGAGGACATGACGGTAAAGGACGCCGTGACTGTCGGGCTGTTTCAGGTCGTTGCGCTGTTTCCGGGGGTTTCCCGAAGCGGCTCTACCACCGCGGGTGGACTATTCTGCGGGCTTGAAAAGCAGACTGCGGTGACTTTCGCGTTCATTCTGGGGATACCAGCGATACTGGGCGGCAGCGTTCTTGAGCTTGGTGACGCGCTGAAATCCGACATGGAGCTTGACTGGCTGGCGCTGGGGATAGGCTTCGTGGTCGCCGCGGTGGTCGGTATACTTTCAATAAAGCTGGTAAGCTGGCTGGTAAAGAAGGACAGATACAAGATCTTCGGCATATACACCGCCATTATCGGCGTACTCTGCGTAGGCGCGGGTCTGTGGGAGCACATCTCCGGAAACACCCTTGCGGCGCTTTTCACGGCTTGACTGAACGACAGCTTGATCACATACAGATAAAGGAAGTTACATAAAATGGCTGAAAAAAAGACAACAACCGCGACCCGTTCCTCCGGCACAAAAACCGGTGGGACAGGGCGCTCAAAGCCCTCGCAAAAGAAACTGGACGCTGAACGCCAGCGCCAGCAGGAGGAGGCAATACGCCGCAGCAACCAGCGTCGTCATGTTGCTACTGTGATAATGTTCGCAGTGGGTATCCTGCTCACCCTTGCCGCGGTGATACCTGCCTCCGAGGGGGAGGGCTGGCGCACATTCTTCGACATCATGCACGGGCTGTTCGGTTATTCCGCGTTTGCGGTAGGACCGCTGATCATCTTTGTTGCAGTGCGCCTGTCGGCATACAAGGAAGGCGCAAAGCTGGGCAAGACTGTTGCTGGCTGCGTGGCAGGGATATTGCTGCTCTGCGCGGCGGTTCAGATCTTTTCAATAGGAGCTACACCCGGGGAGGATTTCGGCGAGGTCATTGTGAACCTGTTCAACGACGGCAAGGAGTTCCGGGGAGGCGGCGTGTTCGCGCTGTTTATCGGCGGTTTGCTTCTGCTTATGGGCAGGCTGGGCGCTTCTATAATCATAGTGCTGCTGATACTTGTCTGTGTGCTTCTTGTCACGGGCATTACTGTTTCGGACTTCACCAAGCGCGTTTCCAAGCCGATACGCACGGCAAAGGACAAAACCGTTGAGCACCACCGCCGCGTAAAGGAGGAAAACCGCCTTGCCGCGGAGCGCTTTGAACTGGATCAGGACGAGTTTGAACGTATCCAGGCGGAGATAGACTCCGAGCAGTCGGACAAACGTACCGTTGCGGAGCTGAAAAAGGCTGTGTTCAGCGTTTCCGAGTCGGAAAAGCCGGCTGAACCTGACGCAGCAGAGCCGGAAGCTCCCGTTTCACCGGAGCCGCCAGCCGAGGTCACACCCGCAGCCGAGCCGGAACAGCCCGCTCCGGAGAAAAAGCTCATGGAGGAGCAGCAGGAGGACGACAAGGATTACATCTCCGAGATCAAGGACTACATCATGCAGAAGAACCGTGCCGTCCTTGAAGAAGCCGAAAGAAACGAAAAAGACCCGCTGGAAGACGAAAACGCCGAGCTGGTACCTATCCTTGACGCAATCCACCGTTTCAAGGAGGACGAACCGAGGGTTACTCCGGTCAAGCGCATAGAGGATCTTCCGGAGGATTCGGTGACCAGCTCCGACGAGGGAGAACTGCCGTTCGATATCGACGATGTTCTGGACGAACCGGAAACACCCGCCGCAGACGACAAGCCGCAGAATACTGCCGTTCGTGCTCCGGAGGAAAAGGTCATTATTGAAGTACCGCGCCCCGGCAACGTGCAGGAACCAAAGCCGGTTTCGCCAACGCCCGCTGTGCCGTTCAGGAAGCCCGCGCCAGAGGAACTGCACTTCAGCGACGTGTACACTCTGCCGCCGGTGACGCTTCTTAATCCGATAGAGCGTAAGGTGAGTCAAGCGGATATAGACAGCGAGATCGACCGCAACTCCAAGAAGCTGGTGGAGGCGCTCCAGAGCTTCGGCGTGCAGACAAAGCTGGTGGGGGTCAGCAGAGGTCCGTCAGTTACCCGGTATGAATTACAGCCCGCTCCCGGTGTGAAAATATCCAAGATAACCGGGCTTACAGACGATATCGCGCTGAATCTTGCTTCGGCGGGAGTGCGTATCGAAGCGCCTATCCCGAATAAGTCGGCGGTAGGTATAGAAGTTCCTAATAAGGTGAGAGATACCGTCTTCTTCCGCGAGCTGGTGGATACGACAGAGTTCAAAAAGAGCTTCGATAAAAAGCTGGAAACCGTTCTCGGCAAGGACATCAGCGGCGCAATGGTAACATGTAATATCGCCAAAATGCCGCACCTGCTCATTGCCGGAACTACCGGCTCCGGTAAGTCGGTATGCGTGAATTCTATCATCATGAGCATACTAATGAAGTCCACCCCGCAGGACGTGCGGCTTATCATGATCGACCCGAAAAAGGTCGAGTTCATGATGTACAACGGGATCCCGCACCTGCTTATCCCGGTAGTGACCGACCCGAAAAAGGCAGCCGGCGCGCTGGCGTGGGCGGTAAACGAAATGCTCAACCGTTACAGAATGTTCTCCGAGAACAATGTCCGTGACTTCACCGGGTACAATGAGCTTGCCGCCGACCCGGACAGCGGACTTACCAAAATGACGCATATCGTCATTTTCATAGACGAGTTAGCGGATCTGATGATGGCTTCGCCGAAGGACGTTGAGGACAGTATCGTCCGGCTTGCGCAAATGGCGAGAGCCGCCGGAATGCACCTTGTTATTGCAACGCAGCGTCCTACCGTGAATGTCGTGACGGGACTTATCAAGGCGAATATCCCCAGCCGTATCGCGCTGATGGTAGCCTCTCAGATGGACAGCCGTGTTATACTTGATTCCGGCGGAGCGGAGAAGCTGCTTGGAAACGGTGACATGCTGTATATGCCGGTGGGACTTCCCAAGCCGGTGAGAGTTCAAGGCTGCTTCGTTTCCGACAAGGAAGTTGAGCGCACCGTTGACTTCATCAAGCAGACATTCCAGGCAGAGTACGACGAGCTTATCATGGAGGAGATCGAGCGCCAGACCGAAATGGTCGCGGCTGCGCAGGATAACGGCAAGCAGAGCTTTGGAGAAGCCAGCGGCGACATAGACTCCAGCGACGAGCGTCTTGAAGAAGCGATTGATTTCGTCGTGGAGGCTGGTTCGTGCAGCACTTCGTCGCTCCAGCGGCGGTTAAAGCTGGGCTATGGACGTGCCGCCCGGCTTGTGGACATCATGGAAGAAATGGGGATAGTAGGCCCGCTGGAGGGCAGCAAGCCCCGGCAGGTCCTCATGACAAAGCAAGAGTGGGCTGAAAGGAAGCTCCAGCAGAGATAGTAGCAATAGATAGGAAAGGAAACAGCAAATGCCATTTTTACCGGTCAGCAGACAGGATATGCAGGAACGGGGGATAGAGCAGTTGGATTTCATCTGCTTCACCGGGGACGCATATATAGACCACCCCACCTTCGGGATAGCAATAATCTCACGAATGATAGAGGCGGCGGGGTTCACCGTAGGAATAATCGCCCAGCCGCTGAGCGACGCCGATTACATGAAGCTCGGAAAACCGAAATACTGCTTCATGGTGACAGGCGGAAATATCGACAGCATGGTGTCCAACTACACTGTGGCGCTGAAAAAGCGCAATGATGACGCCTATTCACCCGGCGGAAAGGGCGGCAGACGTCCCGACAGAGCTGTGATAACCTACTGCCGTAACTTGAAACGGCTGTTCCCTGACGTTGAGATATCCATAGGCGGGCTGGAGGCTTCGCTGCGGCGTTTTGCGCATTACGACTACTGGAGCGACAGCGTTATGCCGTCGATACTGGTGGACAGCGGCGCGGATTATCTGATGTACGGTATGGGTGAGGTCACTCTCACACAAATGCTGAACAACTTCAAGGCAGGACTGCACCTAAAGGACATGCACGACCTGCGCGGGACATGTTACCTCACCGAGCCGGAAAATACCCCGATAGGCGCTGTACAGTGCGATAGCTTTGAGATAGTCAGCACCAACAAGAAAGCCTACGCAAAGTCCTGCCGAAAGCAGTACGACGAGCAGGACGAGGTTTACGGCAGGACGATAGTCCAGAGGCACGGCAATAAAATGCTGGTGCAGAACCCGCCCCAGCGCAGCGTCACCCAGTCGGAGTTCGACTACACCTACGAGCTGCCGTATATGCGCATGTATCACCCGATGTACGAGAAAGAGGGCGGCGTTCCCGCAATACAGGAGGTCGAGTTCTCTATAACCCACAACCGCGGCTGCTTTGGCTTCTGTAACTTCTGTTCGATAGCGCTTCATCAAGGGCGCAGGATACAGACCCGCAGCGAGGATTCGGTCTATAACGAGGCTGTCAAGCTGTCGGAGAATCCAAGGTTCAAGGGTTATATCCACGACGTGGGAGGTCCTACCGCGAATTTCCGTCACCCGTCCTGCGACAAGCAGGAGGAGCACGGCATGTGCAAGGGCAGAAAGTGCCTTGCTCCCGTTCCCTGTAAGAACCTAAAGGCAGACCACAGCGATTATATTCATCTTCTGCGCAGACTTCGTTCTATCAAGGGTGTGAAGAAGGTGTTTATCCGTTCCGGAATACGTTTTGATTATATGCTTCAGGACAAGAACAACGACTTTCTTGACGAGCTGGTGCAGTACCATGTCAGCGGTCAGTTGAAGGTCGCCCCGGAGCATGCCAGCAATAAAGTGCTGGACAAAATGGGTAAGCCCCATATCGAGGTTTACGAGGAGTTTGAAAAGCGATTCTACGCGGCTACCAAGAAATGCGGAAAGGAACAGTACCTTGTTCCGTATCTGATGTCCTCCCACCCGGGAAGCACGCTGAACGAGGCAGTTGAACTTGCGCTGTTCCTCAAAAAGCATAATATCCGACCGGAGCAGGTGCAGGATTTCTACCCCACTCCGGGGACGATTTCCACGGCAATGTTCTATACCGGACTTGACCCATACACCATGGAGCCGGTGTATGTTCCCAGAACTCCGGAGGAAAAGAAAATGCAGAGGGCGCTGCTGCAATACTTCAAGCCGGAGAACCGCAGTATCGTTGAGAAAGCCCTTATCATGGCGAAACGCCGTGATCTGATCGGTCATGGCAAGGAGTGCCTGATCCCTCCGGCGTCAGAGCAGGGCAGGGGGGCGTCACGCGGCGCAGGACAAAGTTACTCACGCGGAGCTGAAAGGAGGGGCGCGAATGGAAAAAGGACGGCGAAGCCGAAAAAAGAACAAAAATTTTCGGGAAAGCACCGCATATAAGATACTTTTATGCGCGTTTACGGTGTTCTTCGTCCTTTCTTTGCTGCTTTATGTCAACGAAAAGGTGTTTCACCTTGAGTTCCTGCCGACCTCTGCGGAAATAACCGCGGCTCTGAACGGCAAAAACAACGTGGTAAGCACCGCAGATGGTGAGATCGCAGTGCATTATATCGACGTAGGGCAGGGCGACTGCCAGCTTATCGTAGCGGGTGATACCCGGGTGCTTATCGACTCCGGCGAGGCGATATACGCCGACCGCGTGATAAACTACATCAGCCAGATGGGATTCCGCAGGCTGGATTATGTTATAGCGACACATCAGCATGACGATCACATCGGCGGTATGTCGAAGATACTTGATCAATTCACAGTAGGAAAGATCTACATGCCGCAGGTGCCGGACGAGCTTCTGCCGATGGGCACTGAATTCGAGAGTATGCTGGACGTAATAGAAAAGCGTGGGATCACCGCCGAGTATTCAGCGGTGGGCAGAGTTCTCCAGCTAGGAAACGGCGCAAAGCTGGAATTTCTTGCCCCGGTGCACGATGATTATTCCACGCTGAATAATTATTCTATCGTCTGCCGTTTGGTTCATGGTGAGAGATCCTTTCTGTTCACCGGAGATATCGAGCGTGCAGCTGAAAGCGATCTTGTAAACAGCGGCGAGTATATTCGCAGCGACGTGATCAAGATCCCGCACCACGGGAGTACTACATCAAGCACACCGGCATTTATCGAAGCAGTAAGCCCTCAGTATGCGGTGATATCAGTGGGCAAGGGAAACTCCTACGGACACCCGAAAACGGAGATCCTTGACAGGCTCTCAAAGCGCAACTGCGAGATATACACCACCATGCACAGCGGCACGATAGTGTTTGTGAGCGACGGCGAGAATTTCACGATATACACCGACAGCGACAGCGGTAATTTCGAGGAGGAAGAAGCTGCATGATCATTGTTGACAGGATAGAGGAGGGCTTTGCGGTGGTGTGTATCGGGGAGCTGCGGCGGGATATCCCGCTCTCAGAGCTGCCGGAGGGAGTCCACGAGGGGAGCGTTCTGAAAGAAACGGACTCCGGCTACCAGCTTGACCTACCCGCCGAGCAGGAGCGCCGCAGGCGTTTGTCCGAGCGCACTAAGCGTATTTTCGGACAAAAATAGTACTATAAGGGCTGTATCATTACGGTACGGCTCTTTTTGTTGTGATTTTACACAAATACTTTCTGCAAAAATAGTCTATTATAATTAAAACAACAGTTTTTTTCAAGATATCTTGTAGATTCCCAAAAAAAGTAGTATAATAGAAAAAGTCAAAAAATCTGAATTTAATAAAAGGAATGTGAAAACATTGGTAAGAAATGATTTAAGAAACATTGCAATAATCGCCCACGTCGATCACGGCAAGACTACGCTGGTTGACGAAATGCTGAAGCAGGGCGGCGCTTTCCGTGAGAATCAGGTCGTGAACGACCGAGTTATGGACAGCAACGCCCTTGAACGCGAACGCGGCATTACGATCCTTGCAAAGAACACAAGCTGCATGTACAACGGCGTGAAGATCAATATCGTAGATACCCCCGGTCATGCGGACTTTTCCGGCGAGGTAGAGCGAATCCTTAAAATGGTAAACGGCGTTCTTCTGCTGGTCGATTCCTTTGAGGGAACTATGCCGCAGACTCGTTTCGTACTCCAGAAGGCGCTGGAGCTGGGTCACAAGATCATTGTCGTTGTAAACAAGACCGACCGTCCCGACGCCCGCAACAAGGAAGTTGTAGACGAGGTGCTGGAGCTTCTTCTTGATCTTGACGCCACCGAGGAACAGATCGACAGCCCGGTTATTTTCTGCTCCGGCAGACTGGGACTTTCTTCCTACGACCCCGACCAGATGGGAACTGATTTCAAGCCGTTGTTTGACAAGATAATCGAGCATATCCCCGCGCCGGAGGGCGACCCGGACGGAGATCTTCAGGTGCTGGTTTCCTCTATCGACTACAATGAATATGTCGGCAGAATAGCTATCGGACGTATCGAGCGCGGCTTTATGCGGCAGAATCAAGAGGTCGTTGTTTGCGACCACCACAACCGCACCGCTCCGTTCAAGTCTAAGATAGTTTCCCTGTACCAGTATGAGGGTCTGAACAAGGTACCCGTTGAGGAAGCTATGGTAGGCGATATCGTGGCGTTCTCCGGTATCGAGGGCGTTACTATCGGTCAGACTATCTGCGCCGTAAACAACCCCGAACCGCTTCCTTTCGTTAAGATATCCGAGCCGACAGTCGAGATGACGTTCTCTGTAAACACAAGCCCCTTTGCCGGCAAGGAGGGCAAGTATGTCACCTCCCGTCAGATCCGCGAGAGATTAATGCGTGAAACTCTGAAGGACGTTTCCCTGCGTGTGACCGACAGCGATACGCTGGACGCTTTCAATGTCGCAGGACGCGGTGAAATGCACCTGTCTATACTGATTGAAACCATGCGGCGCGAGGGCTACGAGCTTTCCGTCAGCACACCGCGAGTACTGACAAAGGAGATCGACGGCGTTCTCTGCGAGCCGGTGGAGCGCCTTGTGGTTGACGTACCTGCCGACTCCGTAGGCTCTGTAATGCAGAGCATGGGCGTGCGCAAGGGCGAAATGGTCTCCATGCACCCGATAGGAAACCGTACCCGTCTTGAGTTCCTTGTTCCGTCAAGAGGTCTGTTCGGCTACCGCGGCGAGTTCATGACCGACACCAAGGGCGAGGGCGTAATGAACTCCACGTTCGACAGCTATAAGCCCTATTTCGGCGATATCCCGCGGAGAACCGTAGGTTCTCTGGTCGCATGGGAAACCGGTCCATCCATTACCTACGGTCTGTTCAATGCGCAGGAGAGAGGTACGCTGTTCATCGGGGCAGGTGTTCCGGTTTACGAGGGCATGATCGTCGGCGTTTCTCCGAAGGCTGGGGATATCGTAATCAACGTCTGCAAGAAGAAGCACCTCACGAACACCCGTGCTTCCGGCTCTGACGACGCACTGCACCTTATCCCGCCGAAGCAGATGAGCCTTGAGGAGTGTCTGGACTTCATACAGGACGACGAGCTTGTTGAGGTAACCCCCAAGAGCATACGCATGAGAAAGGTCATTCTTGAACGCGACCTGCGCTTAAAGGCAGAAGCAAAGCAGAAGAAATAACAGCAAAGCCGCACAGAACTTCCGTGCGGCTTGATTATTAATACTAATAACCGTTTGAACGAAGGAAAAGATTTGCGGAAAGACAGTACCGATATCTAGGAAAAGAAACGCAGGCGTACTGTATGTACGTCAAGTTTCTTTGACGAAGATAGCGGTGCTGGATTTCTGCAAAGATTTCCTGAATTTAAATGGTTATTAGTATAAGAGGTGAAATATGTACAAAGCGATTTTGTGGGATATCGACGGCACACTGCTGGACTTCAACAAAACCATGACCGCTGCATTGAAGCATTGTTTTCTGAGCTGTGGTCTGGGGGAATGCACCGACAGCATGGTGGAGCGTTACCACCTTATAAACGAGGGCTGGTGGCAGCGGCTGGAACGCGGCGAAACCACCCGACAAGAGCTGTTTGTAAAGCGGTTCGAGGACTTTTTCGGTGAGTTCGGGCTTTCATACGATACACATGAATTTGACCGTTTGTACAAGCTGGCTCTGCGGGAGCATGTGTTCTTTAATGACAATGCAGGTGAGCTTGTGCGTTCGCTTCGCGGAAGAATAAAGCAGTATGCGGTCAGCAATACTCCGGCGGCGGAGCTTAACGCAAAACTGCGGAAGTCCGGACTGGACGAGCTTCTTGACGGCGTGTTTATCTCGGAAACGCTGGGTGCTGAAAAGCCCTCTCCGCTGTTTTTTGACCGCGTATTCGCGCAGATACCCGAAAGCAGGAAAGAAGTAATTATCGTAGGTGACTCCCTCACCAGCGACATAAAAGGTGCGAATAACGCCGGGATATCCTGCTGTTGGTACGACCCGGAGCGTAAACCTTCGCCGTCGGAGCTGTGGATAGACCACATCATAACAAATCTGAACCAAATCCATGATATCATATAAAATTATCCCGGGGCAAATGCTCCGGGATAGTTTTACATCATTGGCGCAAACAGGCGCAGAATCGCGCGCCCCAGCCGACGGAAGATATTGATATGCATACAGTCGGAATAGGTGATCTCTTGGCAGACTTTTAGTGTTTCGAGGTAGTCCCGCTTGATGTCCGGGATACATTCGCACTTGTACATCCACGCGGCGCACTCAAAGTGCAGATACAAGCTGCGGAAGTCTAGGTTTATAGTACCAACCACCGCCGCTTTATCGTCGGAAACGAAGTTCTTGGCGTGTATGAATCCGGGTGTGTACTCGTAGATCTTCACGCCGTACTTTACCAGCTTGCGGTAATGCGCCCTTGTGACCGCGTGTACGAACCACTTGTCCGGGATATGCGGGGTGATTATGCGTACATCAACGCCGCTTTTTGCGGCAAGAACAAGCGCCGTCTGCATTTCGTTGTCTATTACAAGATAGGGCGTTGTGATATAAACATAGTCCTCTGCGCCGTTGATGATGTTGAGATACACGTTCTCGCCGACCGGCTCGTCGTCAAGCGGGCTGTCGGTAAACGGTACGACAACGCCCTCGCCTTTGCAGTCCTCGATATCCTCTTTGCGGGGCATGTAGCGGCTGTATTCGTCCGGCTTGTGCTGGTTGAGGAAGTTCCACATGGACAGGAACATCATGGTGAAACTCCACACGCCCTCGCCCTTTAGCATTACAGCGCTGTCTTTCCAGTGACCGTACTTTTCGTACTCGTTGATGTATTCGTCAGCAAGGTTGATACCCCCGGTGAACGCCGTGTGACCGTCAATAACAAGGATCTTACGGTGGTCGCGGTTGTTCATCTTAGCCGACCATATCGGGCGGAAGGGGTTGAACACCTTGCATTTTATGCCCCTTTTCTCCATTTCCTCGTTATATTTGTAGGGGAGGGTCATAAGACAGCCGATATCGTCGTAGATCAGCCTTACGTCAACGCCCTGCTTTGCTTTTCTTTCAAGGATATCAAGGATAGTTCCCCACATTTTACCCTCGGCAATGATGAAGTATTCAAGGAAAATGAAACGTTCCGCTTTCTCCAGCTTCTCTATCATTGCGGCGAATTTCGCCTCGCCGATAGGGAAGTAGGTGGTCTTGGTGTTCGCGTACACAGGGTAGCCGCCGTAGGAGTAAAGGTATTTCGCCTGTTTTTCAGCCGGGGGATTATCCCGGTGCAGGGCTTGAAGAATATCCTCGTTCTGCGGCAGAAGCAGCCGCGCCTCGTCGTCGTATTGCATCATGCGCTTTCTAAGTCGGTCGCCGGAGTGGCTGTTTCCAAAGAAGATGTAGAACATCACGCCGAATATCGGGAATGCCAGTATCGCAAAAATCCACGCGATCTTGTAGCTGGGGTTGATGTCGGTGTTGTAGATGTAAAGCGACAATACAATGCCGACCCCCACAAACACGAAATAAGAATAGGTATACAGCGTCCCGAAAGTCAGGAATACCATGACCAGATAGGTTATCTGGATAAGTATACCGATTATGCATACAACGGTGCGGTTAAATATCTTTTTAAGTATTTTTGTCAGTAAATGCATAGGATACTCCATAAAAAGCCAAAAAAAGGGTACTCATATATTGTATAAAAAATTGCAGATTTTGTCAACCCCTAATTTCTATTATTAGTAACATAAACATAAAAATACGGCAGCTTTTAAGCCGCCGTATGAATTATTATTATCAGTTCCCGCCGGAATCCGGGACAACATAGTATACTCGCTCGTCCGGGCGGGCGTAATCCAGCTTATCCCGCGCCATGTCCTCAATATATTTGTCCATATCAGCGCCCTCTTCAAGATAGCGGCTGATCTCGTCGTTGGAGTCATTCACAGCCTCGGTCTGGGCTAAAAGCTCGTTGTACTGCTGCTCGTACTCGTTGATTTTTATATTTGAGGATACGATAGAGAACACAGCGTACCCAGCAAGCAGAACACCTGCTGCAAATGCTGCGATAGTGATTATAGCGCTGCGCTTTTTAGGCATTGTTGCCTCTCTTGACCTTAGCATAGATGACATTCCTTGATTCACTTCTTCCATTATCTATATTACGATTTCTTTTATTATACACCAATTGTGGCTTATTTTGCAAGGGCTTGCGGAGCTTTTTGAGGGTGTTTTCCGAAATTTTGTGAATTCGCCCAAATAGCAGGGACAACTTATGTGCAATTGCTCCAATCCATTTGCGAAGAACCTTGCCTATCGCACGGAAGAATGCCGCCAGAACCGACCTCACCGCATCGGCAACTGCGTTTTCCAGCCGATTTATCACCCTGCCCAGCGTTGTGATATAGGTGAACACTCCGGCGCCGAATCCAATAACAGTGTACCCTCTGATGTAGTTGCCCAGCACAAGTGAAAGCCGGGTAACAGCGCCTGCCGCCAGCAGGAAGAAAACAATATCACACACAAAGGTGACTGCCTTAAAAGGCAGCAGGATCCTAACGATACGCAGAGCCTCATAAACCAGTGCAAACAACAGACCCACTGCGAACGCCGCCATGAAGCAATCCGGAATTGAATATGCCATGCCGCCACCCGCTATCTGAACATCTTGCTGAAAAGGTTGTCAGAGCTGTTGAAGCTGTTGTAAACCAGAGATTTTATCTTTCCAGACATGGAGAAATCCCCGGTTTCCGCTTCAAGAACGCTGACGTGAAGATCCTCGCCCTTGACGACCAACTCACCCATAACGGTGCTAAGCACGATTTTTGTCTCTGTGAAGCTGTCAATGTCCTTAACGCCGGAGATACGCAGCTCTCTGCGGTTTTCCATTATGATATTGTGCAGCTGTGCTGCCGGTTTCTGCATAAATACCCCTCCCGAATCAGTTTGTACATTCTATTCGGACAGGGAAGTGGATATGCCAACCGAAACGCGATTATTGTACTACCTCATACAGCGCCGCGGCTTCTTCCTTCTTGGTGAACTCCTTAACGTCAAGCACGCGCACCTTCAGCGGTTTTGCGCCAATGCTGATCTCGATAATGTCCCCGGTTTTCACGTCGTAGGAGGCGCGGGCGACCTTACCATTCACTGTGACCTTTTCAGCGTCGCAGGCTTCGTTTGCAACAGTTCTGCGCTTGATAAGCCGCGATACTTTCAGATATTTATCTAATCTCATAATATCCTCTTTCTAAAAAGCAATAGCGGCAGGCAATCAACGCCCGCCGCTGTCTGTCTTGATTAAACAAAACGCTGACCAGAATCAGCCGAAAGCAGAAATTACTTGCTTACAGCGTCCTTGAGAGCTCTGCCTGCCTTGAATGCAGGAACCTTTGTAGCAGCGATCTCGATCTTTTCCTTGGATCTGGGGTTGATACCAGTTCTTGCAGCGCGCTCACGAACCTCGAATGTACCGAAGCCTACAAGCTGAATGGACTCGCCCTTGGAAAGGGTGTCGGTTACGGTGTCGATAAATGCTGCGAGAGCCTTCTCAGAATCCTTCTTGGTAAGACCGGACTTTTCAGCAATAGCTGTTACTAATTCTGCCTTTGTCATGTTGATAAAACCTCCAAAATTATTATATAATCTAACGGTCACTGACCGCTGAATACCTGTTTCATAAACTCACGAAGCTCGTCTTCGGAAAGCTCGTCCAGTTTTTTTGACCGCTCCTGCGCCAATTTTTCAAGGCGGCTGAAATTCATTATAAACTGATTTGTGGAATATGTCAAGGCTTTTTCGCCGTCAACCTTCAAAATTCTGTCCAAATTACAAAAATCCAACAGCAAATCGCCTAATGTCTGTTGATTTTGCGAATTGACGGAATAGCCCGAACGCTCCAATTCATCAAGTTTGGCGCGTATTTTTCCGACGTATTCTGCAGCGTCGTTCACAGGAAGCCCGGCTCTGGCAGCACGCTTGCAGACCTTTTCGCCTCTGAGCAGGGCGGGGAAGGTCTTTGGCACGCTTTCCAGTGTGTCGGTGAAGTTATCCTGGTGCTTGGACTCACGCTTGAGGGCGTCCCAGTTTTTCAGCACCTCGTCGCTGTCGGATACTTTGATCTCGCCGAAAACATGAGGGTGGCGGTATATCAGCTTCTGGCAGATATCATTGCACACATCGTCGAAATCGAACGTCCCGTTTTCGCGTTCGATCTGCGCATGGAATACTATCTGGAGCAGAAGGTCGCCAAGCTCTTCACGAAGCATTTCCGGGCTGTTGCTGTCGATACCCTCGCATACCTCGTAAGTCTCCTCAATAAGATCGGTGCGGATAGACTCATGGGTCTGGACTTTGTCCCACGGACAGCCGTTTTCTGACCGGAGAATTTCAATAATTCTCTTTAGATCGTCAATTGAATACTTGTCCTTGAAATCAAAATCTACCATAAACTCACCAGTTTTGAATAAAAGATTTTCGGACGGCAGGTCGGAAAACCGCTGTCAGCCCGAGCGCCTTTCAGGGGCGATACCTTTTATATATTACCCTATTTTTACGGATTTTTCAAGTGTTTTTGTGAATTTTTTTTGGCATAATCTATTAATTGTCGCTTTTTACGAAAATCAAACCCGATAATTAGTAATAATCCATAAACAATTGCGCCGCAAATCACTGAAATTATAACACAAAACGGCGATCCAGAGCCTTTCAGCAGCACCCTGTGAACGCACAACGCAGTCGCCCCGCAGGCTAAAGAACCCACAAGCGGGGTTTTCACGCAGTGGAAAATCCGTATTTCCGGTGAGAGGTGCTTTTTTAGCAGAGCCACTCCTGCAACAGCCATGAGCATATATCCCAGCGCGGTGGAAATCGCGGCGCCGGAAATGTTGAGCTGCGGGATAGACATAAGGAGCGGATTAAGCCCCGTTTTAACAGCGACAGACCCGCACATGAGCAGCAGCGGGATATACGCCTTTCCAACAGCCTGAAACACCCCGAATAGCGCCGAAGCGATTATCATGAACATTCCCCCGATACAGAGGATAACAAAGGATCGTGCGCATACGCTGACCTCCGCCGCGCGGCTGCTGTAAAGCATTGAAAGAAGCGGCTGTCCGAGGACTGCTGCCCCCACGCAGGCAGGGAAGCCTATTGTCGCCGCCGCTCTGAACAGGGTACAGCAGCCCACCGCGGCGGCGTGGATATCCTTACGCTCCCACGCTGCGGCGATCTCCGGGATCGCAGTTTTTTCGGTCATTCCCGCAAAGGAGGGTATCAGCATGAACATTGTCATGGCTATTCCGGTGTAGCTTCCGTACATAAAGTTCGCAAGACCGTCCAGCCCGCCGCAGGACGAGAGTATTCCGCCGAATTCCCGCAGGAAGTAGTCGCTGTTCGCAAGCGCGGAGCTTTTCAGCGTTCTTGTTACGGTGAGCAGGTCCACAAAGGAAACGCAGTTCATTACCAGCGCGGAAGCCGCCACCGGGACGATCTCTTTCAATAGGCGAACTGCAATTTTCCGCATACGCTCCGGGGGAACGCTGTCATGCACGGCTGATGTGCGGGATCTCCTGTCGGATATCAGCAGAGAGATAAGCCCGCACAGTTCGCTTATTGACACTGCAAGTATCGCCCCCGCCGCGGCGTAGGGAAGTGCGGCGGAGTAAGCCTCTTCGTAGCTGGCATAATCTTTGCCGAACACGTCAAGCCCGTTTTCAAAGCGGTATTTTACCCAGAATATAACGCCGTATGCGAACGCAAGCCCGAAAATCGCCCGCGACACTGCCTCCGCCACCGAAGCCGCTGCCGAGGGCATTACGTCGGACATGCCCTCATGGTAACCGCGAATCACAGAGGCAATGCAGCACAGCATGACCGCCGGGGAGATAGCAATAACTGCAAGGGTGCTTTCCGGCGAGCAGGCTACATGTTCCGCAAAAAACGACGAAAACAGCGCCACGATCAGCGTCCCGGCAAGACCGAATAAGGAGAACAGAAGCATTGCGGTTCGTCGGGTCTTTAAGGCGTTTTCCGGACGGCTCGCGGCTATATTCTGCGCCGTGATTCTCATCATTACTGTGGGGATACCGGCGGCGGTCACTGCAAATACCGGTGAATACAGCCCGTAGGCGGTGGAAAAATAGCCCATTCCCGTGCCGCCGAGGACGTTTGCAAGCGGTATTTTGAACAATGCTCCCACGATTTTGGTTATAGTCATGGAAGCGAACAGGATCGCGGTGTTTTTAAGATATTTATTGCTGTTCATGTTTATCCCTTTCTTTGCGCTGATACGGACAGGTCTTGGTAAATTCTATTTGCGCGGCGGCGGGATTATTACAGCATGACCGGATTTGTAACCAAAATCCGGCGGGATACATAGAATTAAACAGCGAAAGCTTCGCCTGCTGTGCCGTGCGGCGCAGCAATAACCAGAAAGGGGGACTTTATATGAACAGCGGAAACGCTATGGATATGCTTAAAAAGCCGGGATATGCATATGTTCCGGTACAGCGCATGGAAAAGGTCTATTCGCCGAACAAGGCGCTAAAGGCTGGGACTATCTTCCCGGAGCTGAACATCACTATCGACGAGTACGAGAGGGGGCTTTACAATGGCAAATAATAATATGATGTACCGCCGTCCAATGCCGCCGCAGCGACCCGAACGGCAGGCTATGCCCTCCCAGCCGGGGAACAACGGAATGAGCTGCGAGGAGCTTCTCCGCGCCGTAGCGGAAGCGGACTTCTTTGCTACGGATCTGAAGCTGTACCTAGACACTCACCCGGACGACACGCGGGCTATCGAGATGTTCGTGGAGGCATGCCGTCAGTACAAGGCGTGCAAGGCTGCTTTTGAGGAGTGCTGCTATCCTCTTACCGCATGCAGCGCCGGTCAGGACGGCTGTTGGGATTGGCTTGACGGCTCATGGGCGCCGTTTAGCTGCAACTGAAAGGGGTGAATTGGTATGTTTATCTACGAAAAGAGGACGCAGATCCCGGTCTGCATAAGAAACCGCAATCCCAGACTGGCGGGGATAATACTTTCCCAGTACGGCGGTCCAGACGGGGAACTTACCGCTTCGCTGCGTTACCTTTCCCAGCGGTTCTCCATGCCGGACAATATGGGCAAGGCTTTGCTCACCGACATAGGCACTGAGGAATACGCACATAGATGTTATCAATAGAATACACCGCCTGCAAGCAGCAGGCGGTGTAATTTTTTTACGGAAGCGGAAGAATTTTAGGCAAAATAGTTATCTCGAAGTTGTCAAGCGAATCCGTTTTCTTGCGAGCGCGTTTCGTTTTCAGATAAACGACTTTTTCGAGAACTTCTTTCAGCATTTTGTTTTTCGCCGCCGCGTCCGGGAGTTTTGAGTACGTTTCAAGAAGATGTTCCACTTTCGGGATAACGTTAATCACATTTTCCTCTTTCGCGATTTCCACTCCGATTTGAGTATGCAGACGCTCTATGCTCTCTCTTGTCTGATTTATCCTTTCGGACACGGAGCGGGAACGTTCAAGGAAAGTATCGGTATTGTAAATTCCTTGTTCCAGCAGGTCGTGAGTCTTGGAAAGCTGCTTGTATAGCGTATCAAGTTCCGCCTCCTGCTTGGAAAGGGCTTTTTTCAGCACTTCCGATTGCTTTATGGTTGGGGAGAAGCCCTTACTCTCCCATTCCAATTTATAGCCGTCCAGCCAGTCGCGCAGAGCAGAAAGCACACGTTCCTCGACGAGCCGGAGGTCGGAGCTTACATTTGTGCAATTTGGACGCGGGCAGAGCAATGTATCGGGATAACCCGATTGATACGGGCGACGAACCATGCTCTTGCCGCACACGCCGCAATATACAAGCCCCGCCAAAGGGTTGCAAATGCTTTTTTCGCCCGGAACAGGGCGCGTAGGATTTTTTGAAAGAAGTTCCTGCACTCGGTCGAAAACATCTTTATCGATTATGGCAGGGTGTAAGCCTTTGCAAACGATACATTCTTGACTGCGTGGACGGGACTTCTTGACTTTGCCGTCCACCATTTTCTTGACCTGTTGCCGCCAGTTCCAGCGAACCATACCAATATAGACAGGATTTTTTAAAATGTCGCGGACGCTCGGAAGCGACCACTCGTCGCCTTTTCGAGGAGCGGATTTCATTTCATTGAGCTTTTGTGCGATAAGCCCGCAGCCGAGTCTGCGTGTAGTGCCGTCCTCCTGCGGTACGCCGTTCGCATACCACTCAAAAATCAAACGAACGACCTCTGCCTCGCTCGGAACAGGCTCAAGAGTGAAGCCCTTATCGCCTTTTATTTTTACGCGGCTGTAACCGAAAGGAGGAATATTGCCAACAAACTTCCCCTCTTTGACGGAGGCAATACGCCCGCGCTGTAAGCGGCGGTTTATCGTCATATACTCGCGGCGGGACATAAAAAGCCCGAACTCAAAGTATTCCTCGTCAAATTCATTTCCGGGGTTGTACGTCTTGGAGGGAGTGATAATCAAAGTACCGCTGAATTTGAATGTTTGGGCGACGATACCCTGGTCTGTTGTATCACCGCGAGCCAGACGCTCAACCTCCATAACGAGAACGCCAGCCCATATCCCTTGTTCCACTTCCGACAGAAGATGTTGCATAACAGGACGGGCAGCAAGGGACTCGCCCGAAACAATCTCTTTGTAAATCTCGGTTACATTTAACTGCTGACGCTTGGCGAGCTCCAGCAAGGTCCTCTCATGGCGGGCAAGAGTTTCTCCCTCTCCCCGCGCTTCTGCTTCCGCGTCAGCACGGGATTTTCGCAGATACAAACAGTATTGTTGCATAAAGACCTCCAACACAAACAACTCCCTGCACCGAGCAGGGAGCAGAGTATAGAAAGAGCGTATTATATATTACAAGCCAGATGAACAGCTTGTTTTATGCCGCCGATTTTAGCGTGAAGAGAAACAGGCTCTACCAAAGGCAGACTCACGCAGGACTGCCCGCCGGAACAGGAAGCAAGAACGGACGACCGCATAATGTAGAAGTCCCAATTTTTGCATTTTTTCACGGAGAAAACGCAAATGTCGGACGGGCGCTCGGACGCAGCCCACCGAATGTTAAAAAGCGGCGGCTCTTGTTCGTCTATGTACTCGGAGGGTAACACCTCTACATACGAGCCGTCGTAAAGAAAACATGAGCCACAGCAGGAGCGGTAAACGGTATCTACACCCAACTCACGAGAAATCAGCGCCTCAGCAGCGGCAAAAAGAACAGTATCTTCCATAATTACTCCCCCTTATCTCCCAGGGCTACGCGCAAATCTTCTTCAAGCAAACGGTCGAGCAAAGACTCAACGTCGTATTTGAACTTATTCTGTGCGGCTAAGACGTCGGAAATTGAGAAAGCGCTATCGGGCTTCTCGTACCGAGCGGCTATTCCCTTAATGTATTCTCTGGACTCGGCTATCAGACTGAACAGGTCAAGCAGGATATTGAGCTTTTCGGAACTGTCGGAAAGAATGCCGTCGCGGAGAATATCATAAAACGCGTTGTACGCTTTTACCACCGTATCACGCTGGGGAGCAGGCAGAGCAAGATACGCCCCCTTTATACGGGAATTAGCTTGAAAAAGAGCGTCGTCACGATTCCCCGCGCTATTTGAAAGACCGACAAGGTAGTCGGCAGATACGCCAAAAAACTCCGCGAACTCGCAGAGCGTATCGAAATCCGGCTCTTTGCCGCCGGTCTCATATCCGGAGATAGTCGAGCGCTTTTTGTTAAGCGTTTCAGCCAACTGCGCCTGCGTTAATCTTTTTTTGTTGCGCTGTTCCGCAAAACGCGCGGAGAAAGCGACAGACATAAAACCACCCTCTCAAACGCCACACGAAAGGAGGCGAAATAATGCGAATCAGATTAAAAGCCCTGCGTACCGCCCACGGATTTTCGCAGTACACATTTGCGGACGCGCTGGGAGTATCCCGCAGCCACTACTCGCAGATTGAGGCAGGCGAAAAGACACCCAGCCTGCCACTCGCTAGGAAAATCAAGAGCGTACTTGCTTACTCAAGCGACGACATTTTCGATAATGATTCGGCTTGCTTTTCCAAGCGCGGAGCGCCCAAAAAATTCAAAAAATAGTGCTATGAACCGCCCTCGTTGTCAGCAACGGGGGCTATTTTTTCGCTGTTTGGCTTTGCGAGCAGACGGCTCAAGACCTTTAGACTCAATCAACATTTTGCGAACACCGAACTGCTCGTATTCTTCGGCTTTTTCAACAATGACCTCGGCAGGCGGGATTTCTTCACAGCGGCAGATGAGCTTAATTGCTGTAAAAAACTCCGCAGCTCCCGTACCATTGGACGGAGTTTCCGATATAATCATCAAGATAACTCAACTCCTTTCGGAGCCATAGTCATTTCGCCTCGTCCTCTAAGGCAAAAGCCGCATTCAGCAACTTTGCCCGACCGCGAACATCAAGCGCCCGATATATGCGGAGCAGTTCGGACTCCTCTTTGGAAATTTTTTCTCCAATCGTGACCGAGCCGCTACCTTGAACTACGTTGCTTCCGCTTATGTTTTGGGCAATGTATGAATTGTTTCTGTCGTTAGTTCTACCAAGCAGGAAGTCCAAAGACACACCGAAAAAATCAGCAAGCGTATTGGCTACATCTTTATCAGGGGCAGTTCTCCCTAATTCCCATTGGCTCACAGCCGTTTGAGTGACGTGCGCTTCTTTCGCAAGCTGCTCTTGCGAAAGCCCTTTCTCAACGCGGAGTAACTTAATATTGCTCATAGTTCCACACTCCCTTGTGTCTTTTATTATACAATACAATTTCCGCTATTGCAATAATAGAAAAATATTTTTGTAAAATAACAGGATAACTATTGACAAATAGAAAAACTTTTGCTATAATAGTAGCATAACTCATAAACAAACTATTAAAATAATAGAAAAGGAGGCAAAACAATGTCAACACTTGCAGGACTGAGAGCAAGAGCGGGTCTGACACAGGCTGATGTAGCAAAAGCACTTGATGTAACCCAAGCCGCAATTTCCGTTTGGGAGCGCGGCGACGGGAAGCCAAAGCTTGCAAAAATCCCGATACTTGCAAGGCTCTACGGAACGACGGAGCAGGCAATCTTGGCGGCTTGTATGGAGAAGCCGAGTAAGAGTAGCTACTATGTGATGAAACGCAAAAGGGGCTAATCTTGCCTGCTATATACATTATAGCCCCGAAAGGAGGAATTGAGAATGGCTGATGGCACCAAGTTATACTACAAAACTTGTCGGGAGCAAGCAGGATTGACGCAGGAACAGGCAATCGTCCTGCTGAATATCGCAGACGTGAGTACGCTCTCGAAGTACGAGAACGGGCATTTACCCGTAAGCCCGGAGTTGGCGGCGGCTATGGTTAAGGTATATAGGACACCGCTTCTCGCGAACTGGTATGTACGTTACACCAATCCCCAGCTTGCAGGGTATCTGCCGGAGCTGACAGAGCCGATTACGGACGGAGATGTTAGTTTCCAAATGGAGCTGGCGGACGACGATATTACCGAAACAAGAGCAGCAGTTAAGGCGATACTCCGTGACGGTATAATCACTCCGGAGGAAGCGGAAACGCTGACAATCAAGGCGAAAACGCTCCGCGAAATCGCGAACAAGATTTTGAGCGCGGCAACCTACCTTGAAAGCAGAGAGGTAACAGACTGCGACGGTAAGTAATAGGACATTCCAGCAACCTCATATTTTATAAGGAAAGGAGGCGGAGTATATGAATGTATTGGCAGAGCTGGAGCCGAAAGAGGTCGTAAGGGACTTTTATATTGGGAACACCCATGTTAGGATAGCGACCGACTATTGCAGACCGAGAGAAGAAGTACCCGAAATCCTGCGGAGGATAGCAAGGGACGCGCAAAGAGCTTTCGCAGCACAGCAGGCAGCGAAGCAGGGAGAGGAAGCGGAGGCTTCATAAACCTAGTGAAAGGAAGTGAAAAGATGAAGAAACGTATTTTTGCGGCGGCGATAGTCGCGGCGGTAAGCGCGGCTGTTTACCCTTTTATGGAGCAGACTGCAACCGCCGAAAGAGGCTACTCTGCGATAGGCGGCGAAGAAATACTGCTCGCGTTCGGAATTTTCCTCGCGATATATATACTCGCCGGAGGCTTTTCGCAGAGCAAAAAGAAAAGCGGCAACCGAACGGCTACCGCTTCTCAAACCGAAAGCGAGCAAAGCGAGAGCAATTCGCTTTGACGCTAAGTTCATTATAGCAGAAAAGCGAGGATATGTCAAGTGGCTAATGGAAGAAAAAAGCAGGAAGTAAAGCACGAGATTTGGGAACTGCGGCAAATGCAGTCGCTCCCGCTTGATATAAAGGTCAAAATGACACAGCGCCGAATCATGGATTGGTACAATTACTGGGGAGGCGAAGTTTACGTCAGCTTTAGCGGCGGGAAAGACAGCACGGTCTTGCTACACATTGCAAGGGAGCTGTTCCCGGATATTCCTGCGGTTTTCGTGAACACAGGGCTTGAATATCCTGAAATTCGGGAGTTTGCGAAGAGTTTTGAAAACGTCGCAGTAGTTTACCCGGAAATGTCGTTCGATAAAGTGATAAGTCGTTTTGGATACCCCGTTCTCGGCAAAGAGATTTGCCACAAACTGGAGTACGCAAGAAAGGGAGCGGACTGGGCGTTAAAGTTTGTAAACGGAGAAGCGCTTGACGAACGCGGGGAGAAGAGCAGATACAACATATCAAAGTACAAGCCCATACTGGATTTGGATTTCAAAGTGTCGAGCGCTTGTTGCGACATTACGAAGAAAGCTCCAGCGCACAGCTACGAAAAGGAAACAGGCAGGAAGCGTATAACCGCACAATTGGCTTGCGAAAGCACTTTGAGGACGCAGCAATGGCTATTCAACGGTTGCAACGGCTTTGATATGAAGTCCCCCGTAAGCAACCCTATGAGCTTTTGGACGGAACAGGACATTCTGCAATACATAGTCCAAAATGATTTACCGCTGGCGAGCGTTTACGGGGAGATTGAAAGCGAGTCCCAACAACTGTGCTTGGAGGGCTGCGGACAGGACAAGCTCCGAACGACAGGGTGTGAGCGGACAGGCTGTATATTCTGCGGCTTTGGGTGTCACTTGGAGAAAGAATCGCGGTTTGTGCGGTTAAAACAGACACACCCCAGGCAGTATGAATATTGTATCGGGGGGGGGGGGAGTACGGTGCGGACGGACTTTGGAAGCCTAACAAAACCGGCTTAGGTATGGGACACGTTTTTGATGTACTTAACAAGGTATATGGCGAGGGCTTTATAAAATACAAGTAAGGAGGGCAAAGATGAACAATAGCAAGTGGTTTTACTGCTTTAACTCTGATTGTGGCGACTGTTTCTCAGAATTGGAATGCGAAATTAAGGAAAATCCAAGTTATGAGGAACTGAATGCAATCGCGCAGGAGCTTCTTCGCGATTATGGCTACACCAGCGAATTTGATTATGTGAGCATTGGCAAAGGTGAGCTTATCACAATCGAGGACTTGGGCGGCTGTTTAGGTAATGAGATTATCGAAATGCTTGAAAACAAAGCAATCGACTGTTACGACTGCGAAGAGCTTTTTTCCGGTGTAAGCAGAGAGGATATAAAAGACCTTGACAGCAGAATTAAGCAGGCACTCAAAGAATGGGCAAAAGAACGCAAAGGCGCTATGAGCTGCTACTACACAATCCCCGACCCGGAGTGTTTTTACTATCACGAGGATAAGGATAACGAGGAGGAACAGAAATGAAGCTTATCAGAATGAAGCTTGAAAACTTCAAGGGAATTAAGAAAGCCGAATTTAACTTCGGAGGCTATGACGCGAACATCTACGGAGCGAATGGCACAGGCAAAACCACAGTTTTTGACGCGTTTACTTGGTTGCTGTTCGGCAAAGCGTCGGAGGAGCGGGCGAACTTCTCACCGAAAACCATTACGGCGGAGGGAGCGGCGCACAACCTCGACCACAGTGTGGAGTGCGATATCGAAATTGACGGCAATGTGACGACCTTTAAGCGCTCGTTCCACGAAGTCTACAAAAAGACAAGAGGAAACGCGGAGGCGGTTCTTTCGGGACACACGACCGACTACTGGATAAATGGCGTACCGAAAAAGGAAAAGGAATACCAGAAATTCTGGCAGGAGATTTTCGACAGCGACGAAGAAGTCAAATTGCTGACAATGCCCGCTTACTTCGCGGAACAGCTTCACTGGGAGAAACGCCGTGCAATTCTTCTTGAAATCTGCGGGAATATATCTGATTTGGCGATAATGGAAACTGATACGGAGCTTAGAGAATTGTCCTTGCTGGTGGGAAATAACTCCGTTGACGAATACAAGAAGATAGTCAAGGCACAGAAAGCTACCGTCAACAAAAGGCTGGAGCTGATACCCGCGAGAATTGACGAAGCCACCAAAGCCATACCGGACAAGCTCCCGACCGATAGCAAGGAGATAATGGAGCAGCGGGCGGCAGACCTCCGAAAAGCCATCTCCGAAGCGGAGGAAGAGCGTGCCTCCATTATTGCAGGAAACGATAAGGCAGCGCATACAAGAACGGAGATAGCGGAGCAAAGCGCGGCTCTATCGGAAGCAAGAGCCAGATATTCGGAAAGACAGCGAGAAGCGACCGACGCGGCGCTTGAAAAAGTCCAGGAAATTCGGAAAAAGCTGGCAGTTGAAGAAAACGAACTGTTGCAGAATACACGGACATTAGAGCAATCAAGGCAGAGGATAGCCGATATTGAGAAGAAGCGCGAACAGATAATGGCGTCCCACAGAGAAAAGCAGGCGGAATACGCAGAAGTGGAGCAAGAGCAATTCGACGAAACCTCCGCAGTATGCGACAAGTGCGGACAAGCCCTGCCGGAAAGCAAAGTACTTGACCTCAAATCTCTCTTCAACGAGCGTAAGAGTAACCGACTCACAGCACTTACAGAGGCTATGAACGCTTTAATTGAAGAGGGCAAAGCGAAAGCCTCAAAGACATTGCTTGCTGAAGAGCAGCAGAGAGCCGCCAATCTGGAAGCTGTTGTTGCGAAAAATAAGGAAATGATTGCCAAGCTCAACAGCAGCCTTGACGAGTATCAAAGAGAAGTTGAAGCAAGCAAACTCCCGCCTTTTGAAACCACCGACGAATACAAGCAGATTTCAGCGGCAATTGAGGAGTTAAAAAGCCGCGAATACGAAACGCCCAGGACGGACAGCGTAGACGCGCTTATATCAGATTTGAGAACTGCGGAGGCGACTATATCGGCTTCTATCGCAGCACTTGAAACAGAGGCGGTGCAGAAAGCGAGAATAGCAGAACTGGAGCAGGAAGAAAAGTCGCTCGGAGCGCAGTACGAAGAAGCTGAACACGCGCTTTACCTTTGCGATAAGTTCACGCGTGTTAAATCTGCTCTGCTCAACGACAAAATCAACGAGCATTTCAAGACCGTTAAATTCCAGTTGTTCAAACAGAATATCACGAACGACGGGATAGACGATATTTGCGACGTTCTTGTTCCGACCTCCGCAGGAGCGTTCGTACCATTCTCCGACGCAAACAAAGCGGCGCGGCTGAACGCAGGAATAGAGATTATCGGCGTTCTCGGAGAGTATTACGGAGTTGAACTTCCGATTTTTGTTGATAACGCGGAGAGCGTTACTCATATTATCCCCACAAAGGGACAACTCATAAGGCTTGTGGTAAGCGAAAGCGACAGCGAGCTTAGGCTCGAAACGCTTTGATTTTGAAAGGAGAATTTATTATGGCACAAACCGAAAGCAAGCAGGAACTCACCAATGTTGAACAGACACCCACGGAACAGAAACAAACGCCCGTAGCGACACCCTCACAGCGGTTTACGAACCTTGTAATCAGCGAGTTTGGGGCAGCAACGGCAAACCCTATTCAGCTCAGCGACAAGCAGAAGCGACTCATACAGGGCTATTTCATCATCATTGATAGACTTCTGAAAGACGCAGAGTCTAAGAGATTGGCGAAAAATGAGAGCAACACCAACCACCAGTACGACAATACTATTCCTTACGACTGGCAGCACGTTAATATGTCAGACCTTGCGCTCGACGCCGTTCACGCAGCCAGAATGGGACTGGATATGCAGGAAGAAGCACATCTGTACCCTATTCCGTTCGCAAATAAGAAGAAAGGCTGTTATGATATAGCGTTTATGGAGGGGTACGCGGGAAAGCAGTACAAAGCAGTAAAATACGCGCTTGTTCCCCCGAAAGCGGTCACTATTGAGGTCGTTTATAGTTCGGACAGATTCAAGGCTATAAAAAAGAGCAGGACGAACCCCTACGATACATACGAGTTTGAAATAACGCAGCCGTTCGACAGGGGAGAAATCGTCGGAGGCTTTGGGTATATTGAGTACAACGACCCCTATCAGAACGAGCTTGTCATATTAACGCTGAACGACATTAAAAAGCGGGCGCAAAAGGGCAGCGCTGAATTTTGGGGAACGGAAATGACCGGCAAAAAGGTACAAATCTGGGAAAACGGAAACAAGACCTGGAGCAATGCGGAGGGCTGGCTCGACGAAATGGTGCGGAAAACTATAGTTCGCGAGGTTTACAGCAAGAAGCATATTCCGATTGACCCTGCGAAACTCGACGACGATTTCCAGTACTTCAAGGAGCGCGAAGTTGTATATGCGCAGGCGGAAATTGACGAGGAGGCAGCCGAAAACGGCAACACAACACCGATAGACATACATCAGTCTGCTCCGCATGAACTTCCTCCAGCACCCATTGAGCAGCCTATGTCCGCACCTGCTGAACCCCAGCCGGTAGCGCAGGAACAGACGGACTTCACCACAGCACCGAGCGAAGCATACGAAGTACCTGACTTTTGATATGGATATAAAGGTTATAGCGTCTGGGAGCAGCGGCAATGCCACGATAATAAGCGACGGCAAAACCGCGCTCCTGCTGGACGCAGGAATATCAATCAAAGACTTGGAGCGCGGGAGCGGCTTTACGCTCTCTCGCGTTTCTGCTTGTTTTGTTACGCACGAACACCAAGACCACAGCAAAGCTTGTAAAGACCTCGCAAAGCGCGGCATTGACATTTACGCAAGCGCGGGAACACTCCGAACAATCAACGCAGACGGACATAGATACAAGGCGGTTTTGCCTCTCACTACCTTTTCTGTCGGTACTTTCGACATTATGGGGTACGACGTTAAGCACGACGCAGCCGAACCGTTAGGGTATCTGCTTTACAGCAGACAAACGAGCGAAAAACTACTTTATTTCGTAGACACCGCCTATGTACGATACTCTTTCTCCAACGTTGATTATTTCGTGGTTGAATGTAACCACGGAGAACAGGAGCTACGCGATAGCGTAAGCAGCGGCATAATATCGCCGGAGCTTGCCGCCAGAATTGCCAAGAACCATTTCAGCTTAGAAAGGCTTTTGAATTTTCTCAAAGCGAATGACTTGTCAAAAGTGAGAGAGATACACCTCGTTCACCTTTCCGACAATAACAGCAATGAGCGGAGGTTTAAGCAGGAAGTCCAAAGAGCGACGGGCGTACAAGTTTATATCCATTAGAGAGGAGGTATGCAAAGTGGCAGTAGCGGTAACACTCTACGAAACCGAGATTGGAGTGCTTTTGTCCTTGTCAGAGGAACAGCGCGGACGCATACTCACAGCGATACTCTGCGATACAACAGGAAAAGAACTTCCCGAAATGGACGCGTCGGACAACGCTATATTCACTCTCGTTAATGCACAGGTTAAAAGAGCAGCCGAATTGTCGAACAAACGTAAGCAAAGCGCTAAATCGCGTTGGCAAAACCAAGCAACCGACGACAGTAACGGCGAACAGGAAGAACAAGGCGATACAACGGCAATGCAAAACGATACAAACAATCTGCAAAACGATACAAGCGGAGATATTTGCACAGATTTGCATAATACAAACCAATGCACTATAACGAATACGAATACCATAACCAAGACGAATACGAATACGATAACCACGACGGAAACGGGAACGAATACGGAAGCCACACCTGCGCCCGCTAATTCTGACGAAAGCAAACCCAAAAAGCCTAAAAAATCTGCTCCCGAAAAGAAGCGCTATGCTGATTTCGTCACTTTGACGGAGGAGGAATACAACAAACTCGTAGAGCAATACGGAACAGAAGCTGTAAAATGGTGCATACAAAAGCTGGATAACTACAAAGGCTCGACAGGAAAGAAATACGCCAGCGATTACAGAACTATTCTCTCGTGGGTAATTGCAAGTTACAACGAAGAACAGGCGAAGCACAATCAGCCGGCGCAAACTATACCGCCAAGAGGCTTAAAGCTGGAACAACAGCAAGCCAAGAGCCGAAACCCGTTTATAAACGCGGTTCTGAACGGAGGCGGCGACAATGGGTGACGAATACAAAATTATCCCGACAGACAAGACCTGGCTATCAATCCAAACTGAGAATGCGCTCCCGATTGAAATCATAAACTCACAGCTTCTTGTATTACAAACGGCGTTTCCGACAATCGTAAGAAATTACGACGAATACGAAGTCCAAGCCTTACAGCAATTATGGTACGACATATTCAAAAACGTGCCGGAACAGCTAATGAGGGAGGCTATTAAGCGGTTTATCATCAACGACCGAAAAGGCTTTTTCCCCTCTCCAGGACAGATTGTCGGAGAGATTGAGCAAATCGTCGCGGAGCAGAAAGAGGCGGAGTTGATGAAGCGTATGCTTGAACACCAAGAAGCAATGTGGGAATATGATAGGCTCGTCGAAAAGGGAGAGAACTGCTCCAACTGCGAATTTTGCAGGAGGGAAACGGAATACGGTAGCGAAAAGATGTTCTGCAAAAATGCGCAAAGCATTAACTACGAGGGAACGAGAAAAGTGGAAGTTTGCAAGAGCCTCCGCTGTGAGTTCTTCAACTGGGCAAAGGCAGCTATTGAGGAGGGAGAGCAGACGTGATTAGTTTTGTAGTTGCGGGAAAGCCGCAGGGCAAAGCGCGACCGAGATTTGACAGCCGCAGGAAAATCACCTATACACCAAAAAAGACCAAAAGTTACGAATCGCTTGTGCGCACCAGTTATCTAACACAATGCCGAAACGAGTCTCCGCTGCGCGGAGCAGTCAAAGCAAATATAATCGCATACTTCCCTATCCCCAAGAGCGCAACGAAAGCAGAACGCGAGAAAATGCTGGCAGGGGAATTAAGACCCACGGTTAAGCCGGATATGGATAACATCATCAAGGCTATTCTCGACGCGCTGAACGGATATGCGTACAAGGACGACGCGGCGGTGGTTGAGGTGGAAGCCGAAAAATGGTATTCGGACACTCCGAGAGTCGCGGTAATACTTACGGACGGAGGTACACTATGAGCGAACATAAGCGACGCAGGCTGTCGAAAGACGAACGGCGAAATATACTCAGAAAGACTGATGGGCATTGCGCCTACTGCGGTTGCAAACTCAAATACAACGAAATGCAGATAGACCACATTGTCCCGATACACGCAGGCGGAGAAGATAACGAATACAATATGCTCCCTGCTTGCAAAAGCTGTAATCACTACAAGGGTGGAAGCAGCCTCGAAACATTTCGAAAGTTTGTTGAGAAAATGCCGGACACATTGAAGCGGGACAGCGTTACATATCGCAATGCGGTTAGATTTGGGCTTGTTGTTCCGAAACCGAGAAAGGTCATATTTTACTACGAAAAGATGAAAAACAGGAGGAAGCCGAATGAATAGAATTATACTTATGGGACGAATTGCCAATGACCTGGAGCTTAAAACCACTCCGACCGGAACAACGGTATGTTCGTTTAGACTTGCTGTTGACCGCAATCATCAGAAAAAGGACGTGGAAAAAGCGACCGACTTTTTCAATGTTGTTTGCTGGAGGGCAACAGCGGAGTTTGTTACGAGATGGTTCAACAAAGGAAATCTCATTATTGTTGAGGGCGAAATGCAGACGCGGCAGTACACTGACAAAAACGGCAATCCGCAGACGTGGTACGAAGTTGTTGCGCAGAATGTCCATTTCACCGGAGAGAAAACAGGTAATACAAGCGCGGAAGCACCGAAAGCACCGCAGGCTGGCACAACTGCTCCTGTTGAAAATCCCGCAAACACAGCAACAGAGCCACCAGCAGATGATGATTACCCATTCTAACAGGAGGTTACTATGGAATCGCAGGAAATTATAGAAGCCGCAAAGAAGCGGCTGCCCGTTGTTTATGACGGCACTGTTTACAAGGAAATTCTGGAATATATCTTGTGGTTTGACAGCAACAGGAACAAGCAGCGCTCGGTAGTGTTGCTCGACCAGAACGGACATACCACGGTCCGCGTTCTCGCAAGCAAAATCAGCCTTGCGGAGAACGTATAGGAAAGGAGCGGTCAAATGAAAACCGAAAGCGACAAGCGACTCACGCTCGGAAGCCTTTTCGACGGCATAGGCGGTTTTCCGTTTTGCGCGGCTCTTTCGGGAATTACCCCGATATGGGCGGCAGAGGTTGACCCCGCTTGCGTGGCAGTTACGAAGCAGAGATTTCCGAATATGAAACATCTCGGCGACGTTTCCAAAATCAACGGTGCGGAGATACCGCCGGTGGATATTATAACGTTCGGAAGCCCCTGCCAAGACCTGTCGGTCGCAGGCGAAAGAAAAGGCTTGAAGCACGTTGATAACGGCAGCGACGAAACCACGCGGAGCGGGCTGTTTATTGACGCGATAAGAATTGTTTACGAGATGAGGGAGGCAACAAATGGACGCTATCCAACTTACATTGTTTGGGAGAACGTCGAGGGAGCTTTCAACTCCCGCGGTGGCAGAGATTTTCAAACGGTGTTGGAAAAAATCACAAAGACCGATATTCCAGTACCTCAATCTGGAAAATGGGCAAAAGCAGGAGTGGTTCGAGGGGGGGGAGTTTGCGCAGCCTGGCGACTCCTCGACGCTCAATATTGGGGAGTCCCCCAGCGTCGAAAGCGTATCTACCTTATCGGAAGTTTTGGAAGCGATAGTTCCGCTGAAATACTTTTTGAGTGCGACAGCGTGCAACGGTATCTTGCGCCGCGCAAGGAACAGGCACAAACCTCTCCCGACGTTGTTGGAAAAGGCGTTACAAGAGCAAGCGGATTTTTGGATAGAAATTCAGCAAAAGCCAGGGGAATAGGTTATCAAGAAGAATGCTCACCGACATTAAGAGCAGGAATGCTACCGTCCGTAGTAAAAGAAAATGTTTTGCTTTATGACGCGCGTGGGAACGGCGACGGGATAATAAGTCCGACGATAACAGGCGACCACAACAACCGGGTCACGGATTATACGGCACTGGTAGTTCAAAATTACCCTTTCCAAAAAGGTACACGCCCTCATTCAGCAGACGAAGCCCCCTCATACAAAGAAGCAGTAGTAGCAAACACGCTTAATTGCTTTGACGTGGGAGAAAGCCGTTGTAATGAGCTTATTGTTCAATCAGCAGGCTTTCACGGTCAGAACAGTATAACGGCGGCGGGGGTTGAACTGCGGGAGGAGCAATCTCCCACATTGACGACTACCAAGAACGCAGATGTTGTGTATGCCATAGGAAACGGGCAATCAGCCCAGACCGACCTCCACAAATTAACCTACGCGCTTGATTGTATGCACGACCAGCAGGCGGTGATATATACGATTGACCGTGCCGCCTTTAACCAGGGCGAAAACGCGCTCTACGAGCCGAGAATAAGCGACGACGGCACAAACTCTACGCTCGTCGCAAAAGGACCGGGAGCGGTTGCGTATAGCATAGATTGCCGAAATTTCAAGGAAAACGAAGAATTGTTCCCTACATTACAGGCAAAGGAAAACGGAGGTATTTCCCTTAACTTTTGCGGAGCGGTAATGTACAAGCTGTATCTGACGCTGAAATGGATAGTCCGCAGGCTGACACCACGGGAATGCGAACGCTTGCAGGGCTATCCAGACGATTGGACAGTATTGCCGAAAATCTCGGAGATGAACGACGAAGATTACGAGTTCTACAAAGCGGTTTTTCTGCTTGACAAATCTATCAGAGGTAAGGCTACCACCAAAGAGCCGGACAAGAAGAAGCTTATCCGCTGGTACAACGGTCTTGACAACGACGGAGCGAGATACCGTATGCTTGGAAATTCGCTTGCTATCCCCTGCGCGTTGCGTGTTATCGGGTACATAGCAGACTATGAGAGGGGGAATTGAGAAATGCCCCAAATCATAGGAAGCGCTGTCTCCATTTCAGAGGAGGAAGTAGAAGCCGTTATCAAGGTCAATAAGGTTTTCGACCTGTTTTTTGAGCTGGATAGGCTTATCAAATCTATGAGCGACAAGGAGTTCCGAATGCTTGAAAGGTCGCTCGAATTAACAAAGGAGGAACTGGAGAATGGCAAGTGATGAATACAAAGGCAAAGAGGCGGCAGCGGAAAGACTGACAGTCAAATCCGAAATTATCGACGGGCATTACACGCTGAAATGTATGTGCAGTTTTGGCAGGGACGGAGTGCCGGACGACGAGGACGCTTGTTACGAATACTGCGAACTTTGGGGAGATGAGGGGAACAAGCAATGCGAACAATGCGGCATACAGCAAGCGTTTGACCGACTCGCCGCCTATGAGGATAGTGGGCTTTCCCCAGAGGAAATCAAGGCACTGCAGGCGGATAATGCAAGACTGCATGAACTCGTGGACATAATCGAACGCACAATCAAGGAACTATGAGAAAGGTCGGTGAGTAGGAATGAAAGCAGTTATGCTAAGCATACACCCTAAATGGTGCGGACTTATAGCAAGCGGGAAAAAGACGGTTGAAGTCCGTAAGACTAGACCGAAGATTGAAACTCCGTTCAAGTGTTATATTTATTGCACCAAAGACCGACAGCAGCACTTCTGGACAGGCAAGCGATATTCCTATGCTGACGACCGCAGCCACAACGCATTTGACAGGTGCGGGAACGGCAAAGTTATAGGAGAGTTTGTGTGTGATGAAATAACAACGTTTCCGGACGAATGCTCGACAGGTTGGCTTGTGGCAAATAGCCGTGTTACAGCAATCGAACTTGGAAGATACGCAGGCGACAACGACAATCTTTATGCTTGGCACATATCCGAACCGAAAATCTACGACCAGCCCAAAGAAATAGAGCATTTCAGAAGCGTGTGCAGATACAGGAATAATGACGGTTCGTGTCAGTACGAAAAAGTCGAGTGCGGCTGTGTTAAGTTGGATTTTAACCCGGACGGTTCGATAAATCTTGCTGAATGTTTAGACTGTATGTCAAGACCGCCGCAGTCGTGGTGTTATGTGGAGGTGTGATACATGAAAACCAAAGCAGAGCAAGCTCGAAATCTCCGTTTTAAAAAGGGCATAGCGCAGGGGTTCAACCTATCAGAAATACAGGACGAATTGTACGAAATCAGCAACCAGTGTGCAGATATACGCTGGATAGCCGAGGGCGACGAGGATACACTCATAGCGGCGCTGGACGGCAACGAGGAGGACGCTTACGAGTTCCGCATGATGTTCTCTGACCTTGACTACGAGTGCGAACAAATCAGCACTTTACTGAACGAGGAACACGTCACGGAATACTTTGACGATTTCTTCTGCCGAGTCGCTGGCGGGTGTATGGATATTCTCGGATATGATACAGTTGAGGAAGATTATTTCGAGCTTACCAGATTTGAGGGTGGATTAGCACAGGAAGAAAGCGAGAAGCGGCTCATTCGGCTGACTAAGCAGGAGCTTTTGAAAGCAGCGGAGCAGTGCTTTGGTATCGCTTCGGCATTCCTCAATGTCCGGTATAAATTCGACTACCTTAAAGCGACCTTTGACATTATTCGGGAGGAGAACACCTCGTACCTGGAAACCATAAAGGGCATTGAGAACGCTTACGAAAAGGCGGCGGCGCAGGATTTCTCCTTGTACGGAAAAGAAACGCGGGAGTTTGAGCGACTTGTCGCGGAGCTACCGCCACGGGCGTGGATTGAGTGAGGAGGTGTAGGAATGACAGCAGAAGAAGCAGTCCAAAAAATAGATGAGGTCTTATCCTCTGATTTACATTATGACGAAACGTTAGATTATCATCTCACATCAGATGATTTTGAATGGCTAAAGAAAGCAAAACAAGCCCTAGAAAAGCAGATTCCGATAAAGCCAGAGGAAAGGCATAGCACAAAATTTAGAGATGGTTACAACGACGGCAATTGTTCGGTTTGTGGAGCAGCATATAGCGACTGCCTTTCAGATACTCCGTTATTTTGTTCCCAATGCGGTCAGCTTTTTGATTGGGGTGAAAATAGTGAGTGAAAGACATATCGAGTTAGCAAAGCACGCGATAGGGCTTGATTATAAAAAGCCATATACACGGCATGGAAAGCTGTTCTACAAACCGTATCGAAATCATTTTGCAACGTTCACTACGGACAAAATATGGACAGAGCTTGCCGCCAAAGGCTATGCGGAACACGACGAACCGAATGAACACGGTACGATTTTCCGGCTTACGAACAAGGGGCTTGAATGGCTTGGCAACGAGCTGGGAATAAAGATTTATGGAGAAAAGAGGTGACAGAATGAAAGTAAAGGTTTACAGCATTCATATCAGCCAGGAAAACAGTGTGCAAACCATAATGGACAGGGGGTTTGCGAGATTTACGGAGAGCCACGGAGCAGCACTTGTGCTGAACGGAAAGAATCCCGTAAAATACTTCGCGAGCTTTATCCTGCCAACAAGGGAAAAGCAGGAAGCGTTTGCCGACGCGTTGAAGAAGCGCGGCGTTAAATTCGACGCAGATAAAGAACCGGCTTTTGTTGATAAGGCATACGCTGAAAAATACCTTGGTAGCGACTGGTTTAGCGCTGAATAACGAACTGAAAGGGTTACATATATGAATAAATCAAAAATCGAATGGTGCGACAGCACTTGGAATCCTGTTACAGGCTGTCTGCACGAGTGCGAATACTGCTATGCAAGGCGGATAGCAAATAGATTTAAGGGATATGACAAAATCACACTCCCCGATTTAAGCATAAGCAAAGGGCTAAACGTTTTGGAAGTACCCGCAGTGAAAAACGGGGGAGTCGCCCCGTACCCGTTTGACTTCAAGCCAACGTTTCACAAGTACCTGCTTGATAAACCGCAGAGCTGGAAGAAGCCGCGCACCGTGTTTGTATGCAGTATGGCAGACCTTTTCGGAGAATGGGTGCCGGATAGCTGGATTGAGGAGGTTTTCGCGGCTTGCGAGAAAGCTCCACAGCACCGTTATCTGTTCCTCACGAAAAATCCGCAGAGGTACGGAGAGCTGGCACGAGCCGGGAAACTCCCGAAAAAGGATAATATGTGGTACGGCTCGACGCTTGACAGTATGAGAGCCAAAAGATACCCCGGCAGACTTTCGGATAACACTTTCGTAAGCATTGAACCTCTTACCGAGTATATGGACGTTGGATTGGGGAGTTTTGGCAGCGCTGAGTGGGTAATAATTGGAGCAGAAACAGGAAATCGAAAGGGTAAGGTCACGCCAGAGAAAGAGTGGATAGACAAAATCTGCGAAGCGGCAGACATTACCCACGCGGCGGTCTTTATGAAAGACAGCCTCCTCCCGATTGTTGGTGAAGCGAATATGAGGAGGGAGTTTCCGTGGTGAAATACGAGAAGCCGGAGGTATTCGAGGTCAAAGCTACCAGGTGTCAGCGTTGCGGCGGAATACTTCTTTCAGAGTTTGGGCTGAAAAATGGAATGGGTCACGTCTGCAAACGGAAAGCCGACGCAGAGGCAGCAGCGCAGGAGATTGACGAGAATCAGCTTACGCTATTCGGAGACGAAAAGGAAGCGGAAAATGAAGAGGGGGTGATATAGCATAATGGGAAGATTTGAAAAAGTCAAACCGATAATCGTAAAAGCGGCGGCGTGTTTGGGGATTGTTGGAACTGCAATGCTCATTGTATCTCCTTATAGCTCGCAGGACGCTCCACAAGCAGCTTTTGAGAGTGAGCCAACAACTTATAACACTTGCGGCGAAACCCTCCTTAAAAGCGAAAATAAGAGCCATTATGTGTGCGTATCGGAAACATACCAAACAGAATTAGACTATGAAGAATATACGTCCGACTCTCGATACGCGATTACGGAAGAAGAACGGGAGGAGATTGAGCGTATAGTGGCGAGTGAGGGCGGCTACTGCGATTACGAGTTCCAAGCGCTTGTTGCAGAATGTATACTTAACGGCTGTGAAGCGGAGGGTATGCGCCCTTTAGAACTGTTCAACCGTGGCGACTTCTGGCTTACAAATGACGTAGAGCCTACCGAAATCACAAAGAGAGCCGTATCGGACGTGTTCAACAAAGGAATATTACCGACAGACGAAAAGATACGCTATTACTACAATCCGAGTTACTGCCAGAGCGCGGTACACGAAGAAATGCGTTACGTCTTTACGCATACCGGGTGTAGGTTTTTTACGGATTGGTGAGATATGAGTGAACGAAAAAAGAACACCGACATAGACAACCGAAGCAGGAACGAAGTCCACGAACGCGACGGACGGAGATGTGTGTACTGTGGAAGAACAGACAAGCCAATTGAACTGGCTCATTTTATAAGCAGGGCGCAAGGCGGAGAGGGAGTACCAAGAAACCTCATAAGCCTTTGCGTTGATTGCCATAGGAAATTTGACGGAGCAGGAAGAAACAATATGCGGGATTTCCTTGTAGGCTACTTAAAGGCTCATTATTCCGACTGGAACGAGCAAGACCAGGTATTCAGAAAGCGGTGATAACTTGAACATTAAAGGCTTTAGGATAAGCGGTGACGAGCTTATCTTGAAAACCACACACGCCGAAGCCCTGAGGTTCGCAATGAAAAATGACCCGTTCAAGCCCGGCGAGTTTGAAATCGTGCGGCAGCGGAAGAAACGCAGCCTAGAGGCAAACGCCTATATGTGGGCATTATGTACCGAGATTGCTAACGTAGTGGGCTGTACCAAAGAGGAAGTATATCGCAGGAACATACGCGAGGGGGGAGAGTACACTCCTCTCCCTATAAAAGCGATAGCCGTAGAGGAGTTCTCACGGATATGGGAGTCGCACGGCGTTGGCTGGTTCTGCGACGTGATAGACGACAGCAAGATACCGGGCTACAAACTCATATTCGCATATCACGGTTCGAGTGCTTACGATACCAAGCAGATGTCGCGGCTTATCGACCGAGTGAAAGCGGACGCAGAGTCAGTAGGAATTATCCCACTTCCGCCGGAGCAGATTGCGGCTATGGTGGAAGAATGGGGGAACTAGTAAACAAGAAGCACATCAAACGGGGAAATACGCGAGGAGGAGCGCAATCGGGGCTAATTTCACGACTTGACATAAGGCAAGGAAAACAATACCATAAACATTTAACTGTCCTTAAATCGCAAGCTGGCGTTTTGAGGAGGCGTTTCATCAAGGAGGGTAAAAGATGAACAACAATGCGGATATAGAAAAACTTGTGCAGGCTGCTGTAAACACGGCTATTGAGAGCAAGCTGGGCGACTTGGAGGAGAAGATTCAAGCGGCGCTAAATCTGGGGGCAACGGTCGGAGCGCAGGCTGGCGCGGAGGTAGGAGCAGCCGCCGCAATCAAAGCCATAGAGCGGGAACAGGATAAATACCGTAAAAGGAGGTTAGACCGCAAACTCCACAACACCAAGCTGCTGTTGAAAAATTACCGCACGTTGCAAGCGCATTATAAACACGCGGTTTACGACGTTGACAGCGCGGAGGAAACCGACACGGATTTTGCGGAAATCCTCGCCCGAATGAACAGCGGTATCTATGACGACGATATGTACATAGAGAGCATTAAGCAGAGCTGTGTCCGCACGAAAATCATAATGACGCACGTCAACAGTATGCTGAATATTTACGAGGCGGCTTGCAACAAGTCAGGAAAGTTTGAAAGCCAGCGCCGGTGGAGAGTTTTACACGACCTTTATTTAGCCCCAGACTCAAAGACAGTCGGTGAGATTGCGATTGCGGAAAATATCGGAGAAAGAACTGTTTACAAGGATATTGATGCCTGCGTGAACGACTTATCTACCCTGTTCTTCGGAATAGGAGCGCTTGAAAACCTGTAACGTTTGTCGAGGGCAAAAATTGGGCATTGACAGGGCGAAACCTCCTGTGCTATAATGTAAAGTGAAAAAATATAATAAGAGGCAAAAAGCCGCCCACGAGTAAATCTGTGGGCGGCTTGCTTGTTTTTCCAAAAAGGAGATGAAACCGTTGGCGGAGCTTGAAGTGAAAGCAAGAGAGTTTAATCACACTGTTTTGGACGAAAACCGAGGAACAGTCACCAAGACCAGCAGCAACAGTCAAAAGTTGATACAGGAAATTGAGTGGTACATCAAACTCCCGAACGAGTTTCACGACCTTATACCGAACATAGAAAGCTGTTCGCCTGACGCAAAAAAGCCGTTTGTTGTTATGGAATACATTAAGTGGCACACGTTACACGAGCTTCTTTTAAGCGGCAGCCTTGACAGGAAAAGCTGGCAGAAAGTTTTCAAATGTTTAGGTGGAATCCTCGAAAGATTTTCTACTTACTTTTCCGTAAGCAGAAAGGGCTACCACTCAATGCAGAGAATGTATCTCGCAAAGACGTTGAGCAGGTTAGAGCAGTTAAGAGAAAGCCCAGATTTCAGAAAATTCTTTGACTGCACGATAACCGTAAACGGAGAGATGTATTTATCTCTAACCGAAATCGAGGAAAAGCTGGAAGAAGCTGTTCTTGGAAAATTGAACAAGGTAGATAAATTCCCGATTATACACGGGGATTTTTGCTTTTCCAATATTCTGATAAGCGACGATTTTACCGCCGCCAAGCTGATAGACCCCAGAGGAAGTTTCGGAGATTTTGACATATACGGCGACAGCCGATACGACATAGCCAAGCTGTTCCACAGCGTTGACGGCAAGTATGACTATATAATCGGCGACCGATTTTCGGTTAATTACAAGCCGGACGACGCGGCGATAACTTTTGAGATACACGACGACGGAAAGAGCGGAGATGTATTCAGCGCTCTTAAAAATACTCTCAAATACGCGATAGGCAGTGAGCAGGAAAACATAGAGCTTATTGAGGCTTTATTGTTTTTGAGCATGATACCGCTCCACAGCGACAGCATAAAGCGCCAAATGGTTATGCTGGGAACAGGAATAGAGATATTGAACAGAATTATTGACATTACCGTGAAAGAAGAATGACAATGTTCAGCGAATACACGCTCGTTTTTGACATAGACGGGACGATTTGCCCGATAAAGAAGCCGGAGGAAAGATATGAGGATTTAATACCGTATCAGCCAATGGTGGAGAAAATGCGCTATTATAAGGAAAACGGAGCGCGAATTGTTCTGTACACCTCCCGAAATATGAGGACATACGGAGGAAATATAGGGCTTATAAACAAAAACACTGCGAAAACCCTCTTGGATTGGCTCGAAAAGTGGGAAATTCCTTACGACGAAATTCATTACGGAAAACCGTGGGCAGGGCGAAAAGGCTTCTATATTGATGATAGAGCCGTTAGACCTAGCGAATTTCTCGAAAAGAGCGCGGATGAGTTGGAGAACATTTGTAAAACGGAGGCGGAGAAATGGTAATCGGTTTTACTTCTGTTGTTGGAGATTTGCTCCACGCAGGACACGCGCTAATGCTTGACGAATGCAAGCAGCATTGCGACTATTTGTATGTTGGCATTATTGCAGACCCCACCATTGACCGACCGCAAAAAAACAAGCCGGTACAGTCGTTATTCGAGAGATATGCGCAACTTGTAGCACACAGAGCCGTTGACGAGGTTATACCGCTGGGGGGGGAAGCCGATTTGGATTTGGCGCTACGCTCTCTCCCGATTGATATAAGATTTGTTGGCGAGGACTACATAGGAAAGGACTTCACGGGAAAAACGACCTGTGAGGAGCGCGGAATAAAAATATTTTACAATAACCGCGCTCACGGATTAAGCTCAACCGAATTAAGGAGGAGGATTGAAAATGCAGGAGTTCGTAATTGCGATACCGTCATACAAAAGAGCGGGAGCGCAAAGAACACTTGATTACCTATCAAGAATAGGTATAAAAAAAGAAAGGATTTTCATATTCGTCCAAACCGAGCAAGATTTAGCAGACTACCAAATACACGCAGACAGGAGCAACATCATATACGCCCCAGCAAGCGGGATAGCGAAAGCCAGAAATAACATACTTAACGAACTTAGCGAACAGTACAACGTACTTATGCTTGACGACGACGTCAGAGCAATAGGCGAGCTGAAAGGCGAGAACATTAAAATGATTGATAACGCGCAGGCAATGGACGAACTGTTCTCAAAATGCTTCGAGATGTGCGGGAAAACAGGTATAAGCATTTTTGGCATATACCCAGTTTTTAATGCCTTTTTTATGGAAAGGTCAATTAGCACGTTATCACCGATAAATACAGTATTCGGATTTACAAAAGGCTTTAAGTTGAGATACGACGAAAGCTACGACACGAAAGAGGACGCAGAGTTATGCGCAAAAATATTATCTTTTGGTAAGAAAATATTGCGCTTTAATTTTATAACCGTAGACGCAGACCACAGGAAAACAAAGCACGGGTACATTGACGATTGGCACCAAGAAGAAAATGTGAGATGCGTCAAAAAACTGGTATCAAATTACCCGAAAATCTATAAGCCTCAGAAAAACAAGCCGTGGGAAATAAGAACGCTAATCAAAGATAGCAAGATACATTTAGACAAGAAAGGCGGCACGGCAAAATGAGCGAGGCATACGAAATCTGTATACCAAGTTATAGGCGAGCAAAGACGCAGCGGACGCTGGACTATCTTGAACAAATCGGAGCGCCAAAGGAACACATAACCCTGTCTGTACAGACGATTGACGACTTGAACAAGTACAGAGAGGCAGGAGTGGCGGAGCGCGTTAATGAAATCATATACCGCGAGGGAGAGTGCGTGGCAGATAACAGGAATACACTACTCGACCATTTTCCAGCAGGAAAGAAACTCGTGCTTATGGAAGATGATGTTGACAAGGTGCAGGCTCTCACGATTGAACGCGGGACGGGCAAAAAGAAGCTTCGGACAATCAAAACCTGGGCGGAGCTTCGCCAGGTGATAGAAAAAGGCTTTGCCGCAGCGAGTTTATACGGAACAGTCGCATTCGGGTTAAACCTTGTGTCAAACCCATTCTATATGCAGACAGGCTGTCACCGAATAAAATTGTGCGGCTTTGGCTTATACGGGATAGTCAATACGGCTCTCCGCTTTGATAGGACGTTCACGCTGTACGACGACCCGGAATTTGAAGCAAGAGTTATCAAAAAATACGGAGCGCACCCAGTGCTTGACGGGTACACAGCAATCAACACTTCGCTTAAAGCAAATTTCACCCTAGACGGGGGCTGTCATGAACTATGGAACGGACAGAGCGATTTGCGTAACGATATGCTACGTTTGATGAAAGCAAAGCACGGCGATATATTCAATATTGACCCAGCAAAGGAGAATTGCATAACCTTAAAACGGAAGAAAGGACGATAAACAAATGGAAACGGCGGTAATGAAACTTGACGAAATACAGCCCGCGAAATACAACCCGCGCATAATGCTAAAGCCGGGCGACGCAGAATACGAATCCTTGAAGAACTCATTGGAGAGGTCGGGAATGGTGCTGCCGCTTATTGTCAACAAGGCGACTGGAAACCTCGTTAGCGGACACCAGCGGCTGAACGTCCTCAAAGCTATGGGCGAGACCGAAACAGAGGTCGTGCTGATTGACGTAGACGCAGACAAAGAGAAATTGCTGAATGTTGCGCTCAATAAGATTGACGGCGAATGGGACTACGGGAAGTTGGAAGAACTGTTCGCGGAATTTTCGGACGAGGATATTCAGTTTACAGGCTTTACGACAGAGGAGCTGGACGGGCTTTTCGGAAAGGAAACGGCTTCGCCGTCTTTTAGCTATGAGGACGATTCGGACGACGCAGAAGAAAGCGAGCCGAAAGAGGAGAAGTCCGAAAAGCCGGAAAAGGATTTCAAAATATTCTTTTAGTTCCCGTCAAAGGAGGCGGCTGAAAAATGGCTGAAAGACAAAGGGCAGGAACGCGAGTTTGACGGGACTTCCCACAACATTACAATAAAAATGGAGGGCATTGAATTTGGTACAGGAGATTAAAATCGAGGAACTGAACCCCGCACCCTACAATCCGAGAGTAGAGCTTGAACCGGGAATGCCCGAATGGGAGAAGCTGAAACGAAGCATAGAGGAGTTAGGAAATGTAGAGCCGATTGTATGGAATAAAAGGACAGGGAACGTCGTAGGAGGACACCAAAGACTTGCTGTTCTGAAAAGCCTGGGGTATGAAACCGCGCCTTGCTCCGTAGTAGATATGGACGAACACGAAGAAAAGCTGTTGAATGTCGCCTTGAATAAAATCAAGGGTAGGTGGGATTTCGACAAGCTGGAGAAAATGCTTCGCGATTTTGATTACGAGGTTGCAAGCGTAACAGGATTTACGCCGGAGGAAATCGCCGTATTGCTCGCAGACAATGACGACCTTGAATACGACACCGACGATTACGGCGATTGGGACGACGATTCAGAAGAACAGGTACTCGGAGGAAGTTGGGTCGTAACGCTCGTATTTGAAAACAATGCGGCAGCGAAAACCTGGGCGGAGGAAAACGGCTTTGAGAACCAGGTAAAAGACGGAACAAACACAACAGTAATTAGGATTGAGGATTGATATGGAAAAAGTAAAGCAAGATTACGGCTCGCCGCGCTGGAGTATGGAAACACCAGACTGCTCTATGCCCATGAGCTTTGACACATACAGTAAATGCGCGTACAACTGCCTTTACTGCTTTTCATATTTCCAAAAGAGCCATACGCTCGACGGGTATATCGGCGGCGGACTGCCGAGAAGCGTAAATCCTAAGAAAGTAATAAACTTATTCGAGGCAGCAGCACGAAATGACCGAGCCGCTGTTTCTAAGTGTGAGGCACAATTTTTCCCCTACATACAGAACCGCCGCATAATGCAATGGGGTGGACTTGCTGATGAGTTCGACGAGTGGGAGCGGAGATTTGGGACGACGCTGGAATTGTTGAAGTATTTCGACAAGATAGATTATCCGCTGTCGTTCAGCACCAAAGCGGCGTGGTGGACAGAGGACGAACGCTATATGTTGCTTTTCCGAAAGCACACGCATAATTGGCACGTCAAAATTTCAATTATCACCGCCGACGCAGACAAGGCTCGGAGAATGGAGAAAGGCGTACCCTCCCCGCAGGAACGGCTCGCGGCAATAAAACGGCTTACGGATATAGGAATACACGTTACGCTCCGACTTCGCCCCTTTATCATAGGCGTATCAACCGACTTTAAGCAGTTAATTAAGCTTGCACATGAAGCCGGAGCAGATAGTGTGACGACCGAATTTTTCTGTATGGAGTCACGCGCGAACGACGACCTCAAACAGCGTTACGCGAAAATGAGTGAGATATGCGGATTTGATATTCACAAGTTCTATATGGACAACAGCAAGCAGAGCGGCTACAAGCGGCTGAATCGAGCAATCAAAGCCCCGATAATTCACGAAATGAGAGATTTCGTACACAGTCTGGGTATGAGATTTCACGTCAGCGACGCATTCTGCCGCGAATGCAATGACGCTTGCAACTGTTGCGGCGTACCTCCCGAATGGGGAGTTAGCCAGCAAGGGAACATAGGGCAGGCAATCATCACCGCGAGGGAGAAAGGAGAGGTACATTTCTCCGATATAGCGGACGAAATAAACAAGTATTTCGGATTTCCGTGGTGCGAAGCAGCAGGATACAACACGGGAAGCAACAGGGCGCGAGCGCTGAAATACGACACAACTATGGCGCAGTTTTTGAGAGATAACTGGAACAGCCCCGGCAAAGCGACAAGTCCCGCAAAGGGGTATGGCGGCATATTGCACCCTGTTCGACGCGACGAAAACGGCGACGTAGTATACAAATACGCCGTCAAAGGAGAGGAGGATAATGGCGAGAAATGCGAAAAGTGAATACACTTGGGAACGTCAACCAGGCGAGTCCACAAAAGCGTTTGAAGCCTTTGACCTCTACTGCAAACTCGGAGAAGAACGGAGTATAAGAAAAGTTGCACAAAAGTTGAACAAAAGTACGCAGCTTTTGGGTAGGTGGAGCAGCCAATGGAATTGGGTGAACCGCGCCCGCGATTACGACAACGAGATAAAGCGGAAAGAGATACAAGCCGAAAAGAAAGCATTTCAAGCAATGCGAAAACGGCAAATCGGAATGGCTGTGCAGTTTCAGAAAAAGGCGTATGAAGCGTTGCAAAGCCTACCGATAGAGGAAATGACACCAAAAGACATAAAGGAATTTATGAAACTCGGTGCGGAAATGGAGCGAGCCAATATGGGCTTAGCGGCACTGGAGCAGAGCCACGAGGAAAGCGACGAAACGACGGTCGATATTTATCTACCTAAAAAGGACGGAGATAACGGTGAGTAGGATAATCAAACCGCAAAGAGGTCCGCAGGAACAGTTCTTGTCAACAAGTGCGAATATAGCCGTATACGGCGGAGCGGCTGGAGGCGGAAAGACATTCGCTCTCCTTATGGAACCGTTGCGGTATATAAATACGCGAGATTATCGCGCAGTGATTTTCCGACGCAATTACACGCAGATATCCGTATCGGGAGGGCTTTGGGACGAAAGCGTGAGCATATACAGCGGGATAAAGGGCGCGGTTAGCGCCAAAAGCCCAAAGTATCACTGGACGTTTTCAAAGAAAGCCACACTGTATTTCGATTATTTGGGGCGTGACGAAGATGTGCAGGACTGGCAAGGTTCGCAGATAACATTTATAGGCTTTGACGAATTGACGCACTTCACCGAGCGCCAGTTCTTTTATATGCTGTCAAGAAACCGTTCGACCTGCGGTGTAGAGCCGTATGTGAGAGCGACGTGCAACCCGGACGCGGATAGCTGGGTTGCAAAACTTATCGAGTGGTGGATAGACCCCGAAACGGGCTACCCGATTAAAGAGCGGAGCGGGAAAATCCGATATATGGCGCGGCAAAATGAAGCAATAATTTGGGGCGATACAAGAGAAGAGTTAATCAAGCAAGGCGTAAAGCCCTCGTCAATTAAATCTTTCACTTTCATAGCAAGCACTTTGCAGGATAACCAATTGCTTATGCAGTTAGACCCGTCGTATTTGGCAAACCTCGAAGCACTTCCACTCGTCGAGAGGGAGCGCTTGTTATATGGCAACTGGAAAATTAAGAGCGCGGCGGGGCTTTTCTTCAACAGAAACCAAGTCGGGAATATGCTTCCCGTCGTACCGAGAGATGTTACAACATTTGTACGCGCGTGGGATTTGGCGGCTACTTCCGAAACGGAGGGAGGAGAACCCGCTTATACCGCAGGCGTTCTTATGGGACGCAGAGCAGACGGCAGATTTATTGTTATAGACGTTATCAACGTGAGGCAGTCAGCCGGAGAGGTCCGAGCGACCATTAAGCGCACCGCAATGACGGATAACGCGATATACGGGAACGTCAAAGTCAGATTGCCCCAAGACCCAGGGCAGGCAGGAAAAGACCAAGCGCAAAGTTTCGCGCTACTGCTTGCAGGACTTAATTTCCGAATATTGCCTGTAAGCGGAAGCAAGGAAACGCGAGCAGAGCCAGTAGCGGCGCAGTGGCAGGCGGGCAATTTCGATATAGTTGTTGCAGGCTGGAACGAGGAATATTTCGCGCAATTAGAGAGCTTCCCAAGCAGTAAGTTCAAGGATATGGTGGACGCTACGAGCGACGCATTTTCCGAGCTTGTGCAAATCACAGAAAGGGATAAACTTGTTTATCCAGCCTTTAGCGAGAGCGAAAACACATATACAGGAGCAACCGCCGACAGCAGGAACGCCAATAGGTACAGGCGATATATTGCTGTCGGGTATGGCTCTGCTATACCTACGGTATATCTTGAAATCCTCGACGACGGAGATATCGCCAGGGTAGAGAGCGAGTATTTCAGTGCAGGCAGGCTCTCCGACAGCGAATACTTGGCAGACTTCGAGGATTTTGCCGGTCGCGCGGAGGAAGTCGTGTACGTCACGATAAACGAGGAAGCGGAGGCGTTCAAGAACCTCCTGCGGAACAAAGGCTACCGCGTGAGAGTAGTTGACGAGGATTTGAGAAAGAGCATATCAAAGGTCGATACAATGTTTGCGCTGAACAAGCTACTTATCAACCAAGATTGCGAAAAGCTCATATCCGAGATAAAAGGCTATATATGGGACGAAAAGGCAGCGGAGCGCGGGCAAGAGAAGCCCGTCAAGACAAATTCAGCAGCTTGTGAGGCATTGAGAGAAGCCGTAGCAAGCGTTGTATATCGCAAGAGAAGATTTGAATAGAAAGGATTTGAGTGTATATGAGCAAGAGAAAGCGCAATAACGCGGCACGGGCGCGTGATAAGCCCACTACGACTACTACAACCCCCGAAACCCATTCTAAGGGTGTTCCTCCTATTTTTGCCACAGACGCGTTCAGCAACCCCCTGGCGCGTCTGGGGTATGGAACGCCTAACCTTATGGAATACACCGAGTACAACAAGACCAATTTCACCGCCGAATACAACACGCTCACGGCACTATACAGAGAAAATTGGATAGTAAAGCGTATTGTGGACGTTGTGGCGGAGGATATGACGAAGAACTGGTACAGCATAAAGTCACAGATTTCCCCCGAAAGCAAGAAGCAGATAGCACGGCTCGAAGCACGAACAGCGGTAAGAACCAAAGTGCTGGAGGGCTTAAAATGGGGCAGATTGTACGGAGGCGCGGCGGCAGTCATTGTCATTGAGGGACAGGAAGATATGCTCGACCAGCCACTCAATTACGACCTCATAATGCCGGGGAGTTTCAAGGGCTTAATCGTTGTAGACAGGTGGAGCGGCATTTCGCCAAGTGCGGAGCTTGTCGAAAACATAAGCGACCCTGATTTCGGACTTCCGAAGTATTATACAGTTGCAGATGAGGCGTTCGGATTTGGCGTGAGAGTACACCACTCACGCATTATTCGCTTTATAGGCAGACCATTACCGAATATTGAGGAGCAGTCCGAGCAGTATTGGGGTACGAGCGAGCTTGAACACGTTTATGCCGAGTTGAAAAAGTACGACAACACCAGCTACAACATAGCCGCACTTGTTTTCTCGGCAAATCTGAAAGTTTACCAAATGGACGGCTTCGACCAGTTGGGAACACTTAACCCTAATGCGCTCCAAGACCTATACCAAATGCTTACGCTGATGAACTGGATGAGAAGCAGCCAGGGTATGCAGATTATCGGTCCGAAAGACGTGTTCAGCACACACCAGTATTCATTTAGCGGCTTGTCTGATATATACGAGATGTTTATGCTCGATATTTCGGGCGCGGCGGCTATCCCCGTGACAAAACTTTTCGGGCGCTCTCCTGCCGGAATGAACGCCACCGGCGAGAGTGATATGGCTAACTACTATGACAGCATAGAGGAACAGCAGGAAGCGACGCTCCGACCAATGCTGGATAGGCTACTGCCGGTTATGTGCATTTCCGAGTTTGGAGCGATACCGGACGATTTGGAGTTCGAGTTCGAACCCGTCCGCAGACCGAGCGAGGAGGAGAAGAAAAACATACTCACGCAGACGACAACGGCGATTGTATCAACATACCAAGCGGGCATTATCTCACAGCAGATAGCCCTAAAGGAGTTGAGAGAGTCGTCGCGGGCAACGGGTATGTGGAACAACATCTCCGACGAAGATATAGAAAAGGCGGACTCCGACTTCGGCATAGGAGGAGAGCCGCCTGACATTATGGAAGTGTTAGGGCAGCCGGTTGAAGAAGCAGTTGAAAACAATGGTGGTGATACGGAGTGAAAACCAACCCTAACAAAACCACGGAAAGCCGATTTATTCACGCTATGAACGGGCTTGTCACGGCAATGCAGAGGGCTGTAAGCAAAGCCGAAACCCCGCAGGAAGCTATGAGATTGCTGAAACGATATGCTCAAACGCTGGAATTTAGCGATTGGTGCGACAAACTCGCTTATAGTCTTACGGCTAAAATCGATAAAAGCAGCAGTCAAACCTGGAGAGAGGCGGCGGCAAAAGCCGGGCGCGGAAGTGAGATTTACAAGCAGATACAGGAGGAATTGAACAAGCCTCGCGGCGGCGTTTTTTGGCTTAAAGTCAAAGAAAACGCAAGCCTTATAAAGACGTTCCCGATTACTATTTCGCAGACGCTTACTCCGTACATAGCAAGCGAGGGGCTGAAAGGACGACGTTCAACCGATATTCTCGACGACTTGATGAAAAAGTTTCCCGATACCGCAAAATCTCGCCTTAAACTTATCGCCAGAACAGAGGTAAGCAAGACGCAGACCGCGCTCATACAAGCAAGAGCCGCGTCGTTGGGAGTGGATTGGTACATCTGGAGAACGTCGGAAGATGAGCGTGTCAGAGGCTCACACACCAAAATGAACGGAGTTCTTGTGAACTGGAAAGACCCGCCAAGCCCAGAAGCATTAGCGGGATTGAAAAGTGTCGGAAAGTATCACGCAGGCGATATATATAACTGCCGCTGTTACCCAGAACCCATAGTCAACATTGATTATGTGGATTTTCCTGCAAAGGTTTATTTTAACGGAGCAATCCGCACAATGAGCCGTAAGCAGTTTGAGAAGATAGCGGCATAACGAAAGGAGTGGTGCGGAAAATGAGAGCGTATTTCGCAACAAAGTTGTCCCCGAACATTTCCGAAATGCCGAACGGATTTCTTATCTGCAAGAACGTACCAATAGCGCGAACTGGTGAGCAGGAATATCTCGGAAGCGAGTTAGGCTTGCAAGACGGGCGCAGAGATGAGGTCGTTATTGTTACTCGTGAGGAAAGTGAGGTGTTTTCTCCCGAAACGTTAGCGTCGTTTGAGGGAACGATATTCACCGACGAACACCCCTCCGAAGAAGTCACTACGCAGAATGTACAGTATCTGCAAAGGGGATTTGTGAAAGATGTTCGCCGCGGTAGTGGAGCAGACGCAGACAAAATCCTCGCGGATATTATCGTCACAGACTCCGTCACTATCGGGAAGATTGTGAACGACGGAAAGCGGGAAGTATCTTGCGGCTACAAGTGCGAATATGTAGAGCAAGACGGCAAAATCTACCAAAAGAATATTCGCGGAAACCACGTTGCACTCGTCGATTCAGGCAGAGCCGGAAAAGACGTTGCGATAAAAGACAGCGCAGTCAAAAAAGACCGAAAGGAGAAATTTTTTATGGCGAAGAAGAACACAAGGCGTCAGAACATATTCTCGAAGCTTATGGGAATAGTTACGCAGGACGCAGACCCGGAAATCGTTGGCGAGCTTATGGAGGAGCTTGCAAGCAAGCAGGAGGAATGCGACGAAGAACAGACTCCTGCACCTACCCCCGCTCCCGAGAAGAAAGAGGAAGCAGCACCCGCTCCAGCCACCGAAAAGAAAGAGCAGCCGAAAGACGAAGATGTTCCAACCTTGCTGAAAGGCATTATTGAACGTCTTGACAAGCTCGAAGCGGGCTCAAAGGGTGCTGATGAAGACCCTCTCGCGGAACTGGAGAAAGAAGTCGAGGCAGCAGCCGGGGCGGAAGCCGCCGAAAAGCCCGTCGAGGAAATGGACGAAGAGGAAGCGGCTTGCGAAGAAACTGCTGACGAGGAGGGCGCGGCTCTTGACGAGGCGGGAAGCTGTGACGAAGAAGCAGCGTGTGAAGAAGCCACCGACGAGGAAGCACCGAAAACGACCTCCGCAGGCGACAGAGCCGCTATTAAGTCGGCTATAAGTGACGCGAAAAAGGCTGTTGCGGGCATTAAAGACCCGAAGCAGAAGAAGCGCGTCGCTGATAGTATGGCGAAAATCATTCGGCAGAGCTACGGCATAAAGCCTAGCACTCCGAAGAACAGCTACGCCGCTATTAACGCCGTCAAGAGCAAGAAAGCAAAGGCGGCAGACAGTGGCAAGTCAATTGACCTGCAGGCTCGCCAGAACGCGTATGACGCGAGAAATCCGCACATCAAGAAGAAGTAAGGAGGACAAACACAATGGCAGGAAAAGTAATAGGCAAATCGTTAAACCACGGCTTTGCGGGTAACTTTGCAAGAAACCCCGACCTTATCGCCGTGACAAGACCGAACAACGCAGAAACAAATATTATCTTTGGCTCTGCGCTTATGGCAGACAGCGCCGGAGGCGTTATCCCTATCAACGGAGAATTTACCGCTGATAAGTTCGTCGGCGTAGCAGGAAGCGAACATAAGTCCGCGTTTGACTACCTCAACCAGAACAAGGGCGGCGAATATGAGCCTAAAGAGGCGGTTACGGTTATTCAGCGCGGCAGTGTTTCCGTAATCTGTTCGCAGGGAGAACCCGTAATCGGCGGTGATGTCTATGTAAGAAAAGTTGAGAACAAGGACGCAGGAAAGAATATCGGAGATTTTGAGGCTGTTGCTGACGGCGAAAACAGCGTCAAGCTGACTAATGCCCAGTGGGGCGGTTCTGCTGACGTGAACGGAGTCACCGAGCTTGTTCTGCTCACGAGAAACAGAGCGTAAGGAGGATAATCAATGAAGTACAAGGAAATGAAAGCATTTGACGGAGGCGTGTTCTCTCCCTCCGCTTCGGCGACCGGCTTTATGAAAGAGAGAGCCGTGAAGATGAACGACGCGGCAATCGCGAACGGGAACGCCTTTCTTGCTTCCGAGCTTGAAAAACTCGACCCGAAAATTTCCGAACCGCTTACGAGCGTTACATACCCTCGTGATATTCGCGTGAGAGTCGGCGGCGGCTGGATTGATACCATTGCGAAAATGGACGTTGATTACGGCGTAAGCAACGGCAGCGGCGACGGAGCAGTAGCGGCGGCTGGAGCAAACACGGGCAATATCGTACAGGCACAGTTCGGTAAGGAAACGTTTGGTACTCACATCTATACCACAACCCTCCGTATTCCCTTTGTAGATATGCAGAGAGGGCAGATAGTGGGTAGAAGTCTTGAATCGCTCCTTACAGACGCTATACGCCTTAACTACGATAAGCACCAGGAGATAAACGTCTACACGGGCTTTAAGACCTACGGAACAACCGGCTTGATTAACAATCCCGACGTAGTAACGCAGGGCGTAAAGGCAAACGCTGCTGGCAAGACCAAGTGGGAAGATAAGACCGCTGATGAAATCCTTACTGATATAAACGCGGCGATTATGGCAGGCTGGGCGGCGGCAGAATACGACCTCTCCGCTATTCCGAACCACATTCTTATCCCCTATCAGCAGTACACGCTGTTGCAGACCAAGAGAGTATCCGAGCTTGCCGAAAAGACCCTTATGCAGTTCCTTATGGAAAACAACGTTGCTACTCTGAACGGCGGAGAGCTTGTTATCGGAGCGACTTCTTTCTGCAAGGGCGCGGGAGCAGGCGACACAGACAGAATGGTAGCGTATGTAAACAACGACAGATTTGTCGCTGTTGAGGAGCTCGTTCCTCTTGCAAGGACTATGACAGCGCCGAACACCGATAAGCTGTCCTACGACAGCGTATATATGGCTAATCTTTCGGAGGTTGAGTTCTTCTACACGCAGCCTATCACCTATTGGGACGGAATTTAAGGAGGAAGCAAGATGTTTGTAAAATGCTCAAAAAGGGTACGATTTACACACCCCGAAAACAGTAAAGTGACTTGGGAAATGCCCGCTGGTTATATCGGCGACGTTCCTAGCTGGGTTGAAAAGGAGTGGTATTTCACCGCCTGCTGTAAGGACGGTATTATTACCACGATAAAGAGCAAGAGCGACCGCGATATTCAGAACGCTACCGACAATAAGCAGCAGGGCGAGGAGGGCGAACCCACCGTTCCTAATGACAATGGGCAGGGTGCGGAGGAAGAAAACGAGCCTCCCAAGCAGTCTGGCACTAAGAAAGACACTGGTGGTAAAAAGTGACAGGCGGCGTACCCGCGCCGGCAATAATTGCAGGAGCAGCTAATATAAAAGGCGGCGTAAATCCGCCTTTTACTGCCGACGATTTCAAGGAAATATATCCGCAGTTTTGGGGAGCAGACGATAAACCGCTTGTTCCCCAGGCTGTAATGGATATGTACATAGCGTTCGCAGACAGTTTTGTCAAGGAAGCAAGATACCACGACGCTTGGCGAGTCTGTATGAGCCTCGCTATCGCGCATTTTCTGGTCCTCTATTTGAGAACTATGAGTGCAGACCCCGATAGCGGAGCAGTCGGAGTTATAAAGGCGGCGGAAACAAAAGGGCTTGTAGCGAGCAAATCTGTTGACGGCGTAAGCGTAAGCTACGACTTTTCAACAGCGCTCGCAGACCTTGACGGCTGGGCAGATTGGAAAACAACCGAGTACGGAATACAATTTGTCACGCTCGCGAAAAACTATATGCGCGGCGGAATGTATGTATGGTGAGGTGATTTTATGGGATTTTTCGCTGATGTAATTTCCACTGACGAAACACTGAAAGCGATTGAAGCGTCAATCAAAGAGCTGAAAAAGCACGAAGTCCTCGTCGGAGTTACGCAGGAAAAAAGCAGCAGACAAGGCGGCAAAGCAACCAATGCAGAGTTACTGTTTATTCACACAAACGGAAGCCCGGCAAAAGGCATTCCCGCACGACCCGTCTTAAAGCCTGCGATTGCGGACGATAAGGAGCGTATCGGAGAAATGCTCGGCAAAGCTGTTGACGCTGCGACAAGCGGAAAGAAAGAGGAGATTGTTCCTGCTCTGGAAAGAGCAGGAATGTACGCGTCCGGCAAATGCAAGGCGTGGTTTACGAATCCTAGCAACGGTTGGAAGCCTAACAGCGAGGAAACCATAGCACGGAAGAAATCCTCCAGACCTCTTATTGACACGGGCGAAATGCGGAAATCAATCACATACGTTGTGAAATAAAAGGCGGTGCAATTATGATTGATGTAAGCGAGCTGATAACTGACCCCGATTTTGCCGCACCCTATAAGGTTTATAGGAGAACTGGAAAATGGGTAAAAGGACGGTTTGAGGTTAGCGAACCCGAAGTCTTGAATTTCTATGGAGCGGTTCAGCCTGCATCCGTCCGAGAAATTCAGCAATTGCACATAGGAGATACTGAACACGGGGTAATGAAATTCTTCACGCGAAAGCCGAATGACCTTTATATCACAAAGGAATTTTCGGAAAGCGAGGAAATTCAAATCTCAGATGAAATCGAGTTTGACGGGAGAATTTACAAGGTGTTACAAGTTATGCCCTGGCACCACGGAGGCTGGTGCAGAGCGTTTGCGTCGCTAAAGGAGGACACGAATGGCAGAGAGAATACTGACGCTCCGACAGGCGGAGGACTTGTTTCTGGAAGCGACGCGGGAAATACTGGAGATACCTGATGATAATTCGACAGTGAGGCTCGCGTATGGAGCAGGCTCGAAAACAGGAAGCGCACCAATGCACGATACGAAAAGTAGCGTGTGTTATGTTACTGTAAATCCTACAAACGACGGATACGGAAACCAGCACCACATACGCTACGATAGCGCGGAGGAAAGCGAACTGCTAACGGAGGTTGACGAGTACACCGAGGAATATTCCGTGATATTTTCTTGTTACGGAACAGATTCCTACGACAAGGCACGGAAAATACGCGACGGGCTGTATGGAGAAAAGAGCAAGAAGCTCCTGCGCGGCTACAAGATTTATCTAGTGGTCGGTTCTCCACAGCTTATCCCCGCAAGAGAACTCATTGACACTCGCTGGGTAGAGCGCTGTGACCTTACGGCAACGTTTTATTCAACCGTCCGTGTCGAAAGAGCAAACACAGTAGGTCGCATTGATGAAGTCAACATCAAATTTACGCCTACAGAATAGAAAGGAGTTATTAAATGGCAGTATTACCCTTAAAGGACGTTGTAGACGTCATTGTTAATCTCTCTCCGCGTTCTGCGGTGCGGTCGGGATTTAATCTTTCGCTGCTGATAGGCGATAGCGCAGTTCTGACAGCAGAAAAAAGAGTAGCCGTATATTCGAGTATGGAGGCTATGAAAGACGACGGCTTCACAGCCGATATGCCCGAATACCAGGCGGCACAGATTTATTTCTCGCAGAGTTCAAACCCCAGCAAGGTGGCTATTGGCTTTTGGAACAGCTCCAGCGAGTCTTTAGCGGAGGCTATTGCGGCTTGCAGAGCGTTTAACCTTGAATGGTGGGGCTGCGTTCCTCTTGGGAAAAAGGGTGAAACAGGAAAAATCGTACCGGCAACAGCAGAAGACCTTATGAGTGCTGCACTCACAGTTGAAAGCGCTACTCCCGACACTGTTATGGTATGCGCGCTTGCAGACCTTACTTTCTTGGGAGAGCTTAAAGCGAAAAGCTACCGGCGAACACTCGGAATCTTCTCCGAAGATGTAAACAAGGCGGTCGCTGTAACCGGCTATGCTATGGGAGCAAATACAGGGCTTGCAAACAGCGCATTTACGCTGAAGTTTAAGAAACTCGTCGGCGTAGTAGCAGACCCGTTGACAGAGGCACAGGTATCAGACGCAGAAGCGGTCAATGCAAACGTATATGTCAACAGAGGAGCGACATACGACCTGTTTGAGCAGGGTACAATGGCGGACGGCACTTGGTTTGATGAGATGATAAATCTCGATATGCTGTCAAATTATATCCAGCTTTCCGTAATGGATATTCTCTGCAAGACACCCAAAATCCCGCAGACAGAAGCAGGCGTTGCGACGATTATCAACGCATTTTTACCCGACCTCGACAACGCGGTAAAAATCGGATTTCTTGCTCCCGGCATTTGGAGTGCGCCCGGATTTATGGATATTGAGCAGGGTGACGCTATCGAAAAGGGCTACCAGGTTATGTCTGAACCGATTGACAACCAGACGGCGGCAGACAGGGACGCTCGTATCTGTCCGCCTATTTACGTCGCTTTGAAGCTCGCAGGGGCTATCCACAGCGTCGTTATTCAGCTTAACGTGAACAGATAAGGAGGAAGTACACAATGGCAAATAACGTAAGCTATAGCACATACGCCTTTGAGGACGTTAATTGTATCGTATCTCACCCCTCCGTAGGCAGTTACAGCTTCAACGGAGCAGGAACAGGAAGCATTACCATAGCAAAGGCGAACGATATGTCGTCGCACGACTTAGCGGCGGACGGCTCTGTAATGACAAGTAAAATCAGAGCCGGCAATGGCACTGTTACAATCGCAGTCCAGCAGACAAGCCCCGGCGCGGCGTTTTTGCGCAAACTCAATGCGTATTGCGATACGGCAGGGTCGGGAGAATTTACGCGAACGATTATATCCGTTGTATCAAAGGAGCAGGGCATAGACATCACCTGCACAGGTGTATCTCCGCAGAAATCTCCCGATACAGGTTTCCAGCAGGCGGGACAGCAGATTTCGTTCGCGTATTTAGCGCAAAGAATAACCGGAATGTGAGAAAGGAATAGAGCATGGAAGCAAGAGTAGTCACAAAAAATATCGAGGTTGAGGGAAGAAAATTTGTCGTAAAGAAGTATACCGCAATGGACGGCTTGAAAGTTGCGAAGCTTATTTTGGCAAAGGTAATACCGATTTTCCAAGACTTCATTCCGCTTTTAACGAAAATGACCGATAGCAGGAAGCAGCCTCTTGCATTAAACAAGGACGGCACGGACGCTCCCGCAAATGGCAACATTTCGGCTTCGGAACTTGTTGACAACATTTCTCTCGATACGATAGGTTTGGCGCTTGAAAAAATCAGCGAAGAGGATTTTGATTATATCGTAACAAAGTCCCTCCAGAACATTTCAGAGGTGCTTCCCGCAGGAGAAGCGCCTGTTATGTACAGCAACGGCACATACGGCGTAGAGGGCATTGAATACGACCCTATTCTCGTATTAAGGCTGACTTGCGAAGCTGTTATGTGGAGCTGCGGGGATTTTTTCGACGGAAGCCGCTTGACTTCCGTTATGAGTCCCCTGTTCAATGGATAACAGCAGAGCCAACAAACCTTGACAATTATTTATTTGCGCCCGTTCAGTCAAAGCACTGGAAGCAGCACGAATTGTGGGACGGGACGTATACGCTGGACGACTTGGCAGACTACCACGAGATGGCGCAGGTGGCAGCGGAAAACGAAAAACGGGCGCAGGAAGCCATACGGCTACACCAACAATTAACATCATAGAAAGGGGGCAAACCAATTGATACTGAAAGAATTTCTAGTAGCGTTAGGGCTTAAAGACGATATGAGCGAAAAACTGAAATCGTCAATGGATAACGCTGACAGCACGGTATCGCACTTCACGAACGGTTTTGCAAAGAAGTTTGCCCTCGCCGGAACAGCGGTTGTTACGTTTGCCGCAACAGCCGCGACCGGTCTAGCAAAGTTCGCTACGTCGCTTGTAAAGTCTGATGATGAGCTGACCGCATTTCAGAGAAAATTCGGTTTGAGCCGCGACGAAGCCTATAAAACAAAATCCGCGTTGGACGTTATGGGGAAAAGCCTAGAAGAAGTCCAGCTTGACCCCAAACTCCTCGCGCAGTTTAACGAGCTGAAAGAAAACGCAGCCGACCTCAAAGTTCCCGATAACACGGAGGGACTGAAAACCGTAAGAGCAATTACGACAAGCGTACTCGCGCTAAAGCAGACTGCCACAAACGCGTTACAGTGGGTCGGTCACAGTTTTTTGAAATATGTGCAAAAGCCTATGGAGGACGTTCAGAACCTCCTAAAAGGCTTTAACGACAAGCTGAAAAAGAATATCCCCGACTGGGCAGACAAGATAGGAAAAGCCTTGTCTTGGGTGGTTCAGCTTGGAGGAACAATTATCCGAGCCGGAGCGCAAATGCTGGGAGCGCTCAAGAAAGTATTCGACGCTATACCGAGCGGAGTTAAGGTCGCTATGGCTGCTTTAGGTGGACTTGCGGCGTTTATTAAAATGGGTCCGATAGGCAAATTGATAACGATTATATCGCTTGCTCTTTTGCTCCTGGACGACTTTTTCACATTTTTGGACGGAGGCGATAGCTTACTCGGTCCAGTATGGAAAACGCTCACGGACTTTTTCGGCGGATTTGAGGAAAGCGGGAAAACCGCGCTATCTTTCTTTACGGAAGATTTTCTCCCGAAACTCGTTGACTACATATCGGGAATTTTCCCGAAACTGGTTGAGAAAGTTTTATCGTATGTAGACCCCTTTGTCGAATGGGCGGTTGAAGTTCTTAGCGGAATTATTGACGCAATAGCGGCAGCGATACCCGAACTGATTAAACTCGCGGGAAATATTGCGCTGGCTATTCTGGACGGGCTGTTATCAAAACTCCCTACATTGCTTGACGGTGTTACAGAAGTAATACGGTCGCTCATAGAAGCCGTAAGAGAGATGATACCGGCGCTTTTGGCGGTCATAGGGGACATTGTTTCTCGTCTGATAGATATTATCACCGAATCGCTACCGGACATTTTAGACGCTGCCATAGAGCTTGTTATGGCGGTTGTGGACGGCATAACAGACGCGCTTCCAGACATTTTGGCAGCAATTGTAGAATTGCTCGACAAACTTTTAACCGCAATAATCAACGCGCTCCCGAAGATTGTTGAATCGGGTGTTAAAATCGTTGAAAAGCTGGTTGAGGGGATTTTACAAGCCCTGCCCAAAATACTCGACGCGGTTTTGACTTTGATAAAACAGCTTGTAGCACAGCTTACCAAGCAGTTACCGCAACTGATAAAAGCAGGAATACAGATAATTCAGTCGCTAATTAACGGCATAGTTCAAATGCTGCCGGAGATTATAGAAGCGGCGATAGAGCTTGTTACACAGCTTTTGGAAGCAATAGCAGATATGCTCCCCGAAATCATAGATATGGGAATTGAAATTCTCCTGTCGTTGATTGACGGTATTTTGAATATGCTTCCGAAACTTATTGAGGCGGCAATTATCCTAGTAACAAAAATTCTTACAGCTATTGTTGAGAATTTGCCGAAAATTATACAGGCAGGAATTAAAATCCTTGTATCGTTAATTCAAGGCATTGTGGACGCAATTCCGAAGCTTGTGGAACAAATTGTAGCACTCATTCCGGTTATCGTGCAGGCGATTGTTGACAATCTCCCGAAAATCATAGAAGCAGGAATTAACATTTTGCTTTCTTTGATAAACGGAATTGTAGAGTCGATACCCCAGCTCGTCCAAGCGGTTGTAGACCTTATCCCAGTTATCGTACAAACAGTAATCGATAATCTCCCCAAGATTATTGAAGCGGGAATACAGGTAGTTATTTCCCTTATTGGCGGCTTGATACAGGCTATACCAAAGCTGATAGAAGCCATACCGCAAATAGTAGGAGCGATTATTAACGGGTTAGGCTCTGCCTTGTCAGGCGCACTTGATATAGGCAAAAGCATTGTCGAGGGCTTGTGGGACGGCATTTGCGGAATGGGAAACTGGATAACGGAGAAAGTCGGCGGGTTCTTTTCGAATATCTTCGGCGGTATCGGAGACTTTTTCGGTGGGTTGTTTGGAGGAAACGACACCTCCGGCGAATCTCCCGAGGGTCACGCAGAGGGCGGCGTATTTACCAAAGAGCATTACGCTGAATTTGCGGAGGACGATAAGCCGGAGGCTGTTATCCCTCTAACAAAACCTAAAAGGGCGGCGGACGTTCTAAAACAAGCGGCGGACTATATGACGGGAGATATTCCTGCAATGTCCAATGGAAGCAATCAGACGCGCGCTAGCGCAACTACGCCCTCTTCCGAAAGCAATACCGAGCAGGCAACGGTAGAAGCCGATAAGAAACCCAACGCGGGTAAAAGCGTAAGCAAGCTGGAAAGCATTTTGCAGACCATTTTAAGCGTATTGCAGAAAATCAGCGCCGTTTTGCTCAAAGCGCCAAAGGATAAGCAAGACAGAGGCGAGCAAAAGCCTAACATTGTTGAGAAAATCAAGTCTACTGCGGAAAATCTTCCTGTTGTAGGAAATCTTCTAAAAGCAGGGAGCGCGAACGAGGAAAGCAAGACCGATTATTCGGAAATAGCAAATAGAATTTTAACGTTTCTTGATAATGCGGAGCAAGTTATGGCACAAATGGTGCAAGTGTCACAAAGCACAGTCGCGTACAATTCGGTGTCTAATTCCAGCGTAAGTTACAACACCACGAACATAGACAACAAGCAGAACTACACCATTAACGACACGTCGGGCAATCCCAGAACGACGGCAGATATGGTAGGCAGGACACAGGAGCTTCACAGCAGAAATCTGAAAGGGGTGTTTGCGTAATGGCTAAAACGAGTATCGGCGGTCTTGTATTTGACGCTGTATTGAAAACAGACCACACGAGCAAGGTAACAGCCACTTCTCACCCCGTAGAGTCGGGAGCGAATATTTCCGACCATGCTTTTGTTGAACCGGCAGAGATTTCGTTAGAGGTCGGGGTGTCCGACTGCGAAACGAGAAACGGTACATTTGGGAGCGGAAATCGCTCCCAAAAAGCCTTTTCTGAATTGCTTAAATTGCAGGCTTCAAGGCAGCTTATAACCGTCGTAACGAGATTTAAGACGTATCGCAATATGCTGATTACGAGCGTTTCCGTTCCCGACGACTACACAACAATGTTTGCGTTTAAGGCAAATATCATGTTGAGAGAAATCCCGATAGTAAGCACCAGCAGGGTAAGCGTAACCAGCAGCGACCAGTCGCAAAAGACAGGAAGCACTAACAGCGGTACAGTACAGGCGACCGCACCGAAACAGTCTGTATTGAAGCAAGCCACGGCAACGCTGAAAGGAGCGTAAGAGATGTATGTTATACCATTGACGACAGCTCCAAACCAGACTTTTAATTGCACAGTACCGATAGACGGGAAAAACCGTCCGCTGTCTTTTCAGTTGAGATACAACAGTATAGCTAAATACTGGAATTTGACAGTCATAGACGCGCTGACAAAGGAAACGCTGATAGACGCGCTGCCTATTATGGTTGGAGAATACCCTGCGGCTAATCTTTTAGAGCAATTCGGATATATGAATTTGGGAAGCGCGGTTGTAGTGAAAGAGGGAGATTTGCAAGGAGCAGAGAACCCAGACGACACCAATCTCGGCACGGAATACTATCTCGTATGGGGTGATACGATTGAGTAAATTATTTGGGCGGAAATATAAGATTATTGTTTCCACCAAAGGAACAAGCGGCATTGATATTACGGGGCTTAGGGCGGTTTTCACTATTGAGAAATCAATGTCAGCCGAACCGAACAGGAGTACAATCCAAATTTATAACCTTTCGCCTGCGACGCAGAATTTCATACTGTCAGAGGCAAAGAGAATTATCATTGAGGCAGGGTATGAAAATTCGGAGCAATATGGGCTGATTTTCGACGGGGATATTGTTAAAGCAATTCGCAGAGCAGCGCAGAGCATTGACAAGGTTACGGAGGTTATCGCCCAAGACGGCGATATGTTTCTTAATTCGGGCTTTATTTCTGTTTCTTACAGCGCAGGACAGACTACTCAAAGCGTATTGTCGCAAATGCAAGGCATAGCGGACGACGAAATGACTTTGGGAAGTGTTTCAAGTGACCTCAAAGGAACGAAGCTCGCAAGGGGCAAAGCAATGTTTGGGCAGCCGAAAGACTACGCGACAATGCTTGCCAAAAGCGAGGGAGCGCTATTCTATGTGAACGACCGCAAAATCAACCTTGTAAAGCCCGGAGATTTACCAGATGGACAAATCGTAGACTTATCTCCGAGCAGTGGATTGATAGGCACACCAGAGCAGAATGACAGCACCGTCAGCGGAAAGTGTTTGTTAAATCCGTTGCTGAACGTGAACAAGCTGATACACATAAGCAACGAATTTGTGCATGAAACTAACGAAATAGGAAAAGCGACTTTGAGTTCGGGAGTTTACAAAATAATCAAACTGAAGCACACAGGCGATACGCTAGGCAACGACTGGTACACGGAGTTTGACGCAGTGGCGCAGCCCGGAACAATCCCCCTTACGGGTGATTCCTATAAAACATAACTTGCTGTAAATTTTGCGGCAACTTGAAATATACGGAGGGTAATATGTCGCAAGGAATAACCGAAAGACTTCATAGTGAGGAAGAACAACAGAGAGCAGCCGCATTTAACAACTCCGCTCAACTTCGCGTAGCAATCCCCGCTATTATTGAGAGCTTTGATGCAGGAAAGCAGACTGTAAGCGTACAACCGGCGATAACCGAGAATATACAAGTGGGAGAAGAAGCCACAAAAGCCACGAAATTGCCTATACTCACGGACATACCGATATGTTTTCCGCGAGCAGGAGGATATTCGATAACGCTCCCAATAAAAAAAGGCGACGAATGCCTGCTTGTTTTTGCGGATATGTGCATTGACGGTTGGTGGCAGAGCGGAGGCGTACAAGACCAAATGGAAACGCGGCGGCACGACTTGTCCGACGCATTCGCTATTATAGGAACAACGAGCCAGCCGCGAAAGGTTGCTGCCTATTCTACGGAAAATATGCAGATAAGGACGGACGACGGCAATATCGTTATTGAGCTTGAAAAGAGCAGCGGAAATGTAAATGTGCAATGCAAGGGGGATTTCAAGGTAAATGCAGGGGGTGACATTAAAATCAAGGGAGCAAACGGTGTGAATATCGGAGGTTGATATGAAATACAGGAGGCTAGATGAAAACGAAGATTACACAATCGGTCGCCGTGACGAAATGTACGAGGGAACAGAGGCAGTTGCGCAGGCAGTTAAAACGCGCCTGTTACTCCTTTTGGGCGAATGGTGGGAGAACCGGCAAGACGGTACGCCGCTGTTCGAGAAAGTTTTGGGGCAAAGGCTGCGGGTAGACGAAACGCCGGACGAAATTGACCTTGTGTTTTCGGAGAGGATAAGCGGTACGCAGGGAGTTTCCGAGATAACAAGGTTTGAAAGCAAGATTGACGCAGAAAGCAGAGCGTACACGGCAGAAATCACTATAAAGACTGTATATGATACGGAATTTTCTGTTTCTATATCAAGCGGAGCAAACCCGCTTGAAATCAAAATGTAGGAGGCGCGGGAATGTCATATTTTAAGCCGTATATTGACGAAACGGGAATACATCTTCCGCTGTATCAGGACGTACTGGACAAAATCAACGACGATTGCCGCCGTATTTTTGGCGCTGATGTATATTTAGAGCCGGACTCACAAGATTACCAAGTGAACGCAGAAGTCGCTGATTTATGGGCTGACGTTGCAAATTTGGCACAGCTTGTTTACAACAACCGAAGTATTCAGTTCGCGAAAGGAGTATCGGTTGACGGACTCTTGAAAATCAACGGATTGAAAAGGCTTAAAGCCTCGCAGAGCGTTGTTGTAGTGACTTGCACCGGAGAGCCGGGAACAGTTATCAACGGAGGAATTGTAACCGACGCAGCTGGAGATGTTTTGTGGGAACTCGAAGATACTGTTATACCAGAAAGCGGAAGCGTAGACGTATTCGCGACTTGCAAAACCACTGGGAAGATTTATGCAGACGCAGGCACACTCAATAAGATTGTTACCCAGACTCGCGGTTGGGAAAGCGTAACCAACAAGGCAAACGCTATTGTCGGGAAAGACGTTGAGAGCGACGCGGCGGCGAAAGCTCGTCAAGCAATATCTACCGCCAGACCGAGCAAGACAGTGTTGCAGGGCTTGGAGGGCGGTATAGCTGAAACGAACGGCGTATTAAGATACAAGGTATACGAGAACGATACGGGCGAAACAGACGAACACGGAATACCGGGGCATTCTGTGTGTTGCGTTATAGAGGGAGGAGATACGGAGGATATAGGAAATGAGATATATCTGCGGAAAACTCCCGGCTGTGGCACTTACGGAGATGTAAAGGTCATTGTCGTACCACCGAACCCAGAACTAGACAACCCGCCGCCAATCTCCTTTTACAGACCGTCTTATGTTGACATTTTCGTCCGCGTAACGGTAAGGAAAAGGGCGGGATTTGTAGATACGCTGACAGACCAGATAAAGGAAAGCGTGACGGCGTTTATAAATTCTCTCAATATAGGAGAGAGCGTAAGTATATCGCTGTTGGAAGCCATAGCGCAGTCGGTCACTCCCGATTTGCGTTCCCCGTCTTTCACGTTATCTCCTGCCGTCCCGTTGGTTATAGGCACAAGCACAAAGAGCTTGCAAGAAGCGGACGTTGAAATCGGTTTCCGAGAAGCAGCTAGATGTATTCTCGAAAATGTGGAGGTGGTTTTTGAGTGATTGACATTTCCACTTACCTAAACCGCATTACGAGCGAGCATAAGGTCAGACCAAAGTTTATGGCACTCGTGGAAGCAAGATTAAAGCCATTCGTTGAGCTTTTCGAGCTTTTGGAGGAAATCGACAAAGCATTCGACCTAGATACAGCGGAGGGAAACCAGCTTGACATAATAGGGCAATACGTCGGCGTTAGCAGGCTATTAGATTTCCAGCCGAATAACGCAGAACCACTACTCCCAGACCCATATTACCGAATGCTGCTGAAAGCGCGTATCAGTTTGAACAATTGGGACGGGAGCATTGAGGGCATAAAAAAGATTTGGGGAGATGTGTTCCCCGAATACGAAATCCAAATTGTCGATAACCAAGATATGACAATGGAAGCCCGCATTATAGGGCTTGAAACGCTGTTCGAAAACGAGCTTGTTCAGCACGGATATATTACGCCAAAGCCTATGGGCGTACTGATTGATTACTCCGTTGTGTTCTCAATCAAGCTAGATACCAGGCTGTTTATCGGGAATATGGTATATAACAGGCACTTAGAAAAGACCTTGCCAACTCCTGCACCTCCGGCGGATAACAGTAAGCCGCCCGGAATAGTTTACGCAATGGGTGTAAACGCTGCAAATTCCGTAACAATGCAGACGCAGGGAAAACCGCCGCCCGATAAAATCACCTTTGAGGAAGAAGCGCTGTTCCTTGGAGGGGCGAAAGCCGACAGCAGCGTTACAGTCACCTTGCAAGCAAAGCCTCCGTCAAGCGGGGTAATGGTAGGAAATGAGAAATTTTTTGCGGGAGGCGCTTTAGTAGCAAATTCAATACGAAGCACAATTGAAACACAAATTCAGTAAGGAGATGAAAAAATGGCAAATGTTGTAACGCAATGGAACCCTTTTATTATTACGAACAAGGGACTTGAACTGCGCCAGCGGTCAATCGCTACGGGAGCAACCATAACATTCAACTACGCCAAAATCGGACAGGGAGTACCCAGCAACCCCGCGAACATTCCGTTAATGACGGATATTGTTTCGGCAGCGGAGCAAGTACCTGTTGTGAGGTCTGAGTCAGACGGCGTGACACACTATGTCGGAATACGGATTGACAATGTTACTTTCAATCAGCCCGTCCTTATGACGGAAATCGGACTTTTCGCTTCAATCGGCGGAGAAGCTCCCGTACTGTACGGATATACATACGCTACACAGGGCTATGACAGTATACCGGCAGGAAGCACCAGTCACTACATCTGGACGGTAAGCATTGATACGGTAATATCGAGGGCGCAGAGCATTTCTTTCTCTTACGACGGGAGCAAGGTATACGTCACCGAAGCCGAAATGGACGCTTTAATTCAAGCGTGGGAAGCCTACAAAGATGAAGTCGGAAGCGACGACCTCCACGGAGCAGTAAACCAGCACTCCACCGATATTGGCTATCTGTTCAAGGTGGCAGAGAACAATCGAGAGCTTGTTATGAACGTTGAGTTGAGAAACACGGAAACCGAGCCGCTGTGGTTCAACAATTCGGCGGCTACCGTAGCTTTTCCGAGCGGTCAAAACCGAAACAACCTCGATTACACAGTCCAGAGCGAAATCGTGAAAGCCACGGGCGGCGACGCAGGAGAAATTGTTGTTTCTGCCAAGCAGCTTAACGGATTCACGGTCAGCTATACAGGAACAGCGTCGGAAGTGGCGCTGAAACTCTATGTAAAAGGAGGATTGTGGAAATGCTGATTAAAAGCAAGAGCGACGAACAGAAACGGGAAGAAGCGAAAATTATACACGACTTCCACGGAAACCCTAACAGCTCCATTCATCAGGAGGCTGCGGAGGCTATAGCCAGACACAGCCGCGAACAGGTAAAGGAGCTTAACGACAGAGAGGAAAGGTATCGCAGATGAATATTGTGTACAAAACCCCCGAAGCCGAAAACAATCACATTGCTTATTCAATTAAGGGAAGCAAGATTACATTCGGCGACGACGAAAAAATGCTGAATTTGGCAAAGTACGAGAAAGACGACGCGGTGCATATCACGGACAGCGTGGACGCAAACGGAAACCTCGTAGGCAATAGCAACGGCTTGTATTACGCCTATGAGATTGATATTCCCGCGCGGGAATACAAGTATGTGACAGACGAAAGCGGAGAGCAGGACGAAAGCGGAACGTCCAAGACGCAGAAAATCCCCGTTCCTTTCGATATGGACAAATGCACACTTACACTTTGGAAACTGGAGGTATGAAAGAATGTCGAGAATTTCTGATATGCAGTATGCGGCGGCGCAGTTTGGAGCGTCAAACCGCGTAATTGTGGACGACACAGGTATGGGCGGATTTTACGTCGCTGTTCCCAAAATGACAAATGCGCAGCTTATGACAGGCGGTGATAGCGCTGTACACCCTGCTTTTATCGTTGGCGGGGAGGAAAAGAGCGAGATATTGATTGCGAAATATCCGGCTTTTGTTAAAAACAACCGCGCTTACAGCCTGCCCGGTGTAGACCCAAGTGTATATGTAAACTTCGACCAGGCGCTCTCTTATTGCAGGAACAAGGGCAAAGGACATCACTTGATTACAAATGCAGAGAGGGCTATGCTCGCGCTGTGGTGCAAGATGAATAACACTATGCCGAGAGGTAATACAAACCACGGCTCAAGCTCCGACAGCCCCACGGAGATAGGTATTCCGGTTGCGACAAATTCTGGGGCGACAAAGACCGGTCCCGCATACCCCGGTTGGTATCACAACGGAGATTTAAGCGGAATTTCCGACCTTGCGGGAAACGTGTGGGATTGGTGCGCGGGACTTAGGTTAATGAACGGAAAGATACAGGTAATTCCCAACAACGACGCGGCGCTCGATACGGCGGATATGGGAGCAGCGAGTACGCAGTGGAAAGAAATTCTTGCCGCAGACGGAAGTCTTGTTGACCCCGGAACAGCGGGAACGCTGGGCTTCGACTGGCTGTCGAACAAGATTACTATGACTTCTAACGCAATCACAGACACTTCCGGCGCTTCGAGAAGCACCGGATTTGAGGCGCTTGCTTTGGACACAGGACTTGCAGCAGTTCCGCAGATTATAAAGTCGCTCTGCTTATACAAGAACGACGAAAGCGGCTACAATACGGACAACGTTTGGGCTAATTTGAGCGGCGAGAGAATGCCGCTTCGCGGCGGCTCCTTCGGCGTTGGTGCGGGCGCGGGTGTGTTCGCGCTGTCCCTCGACTCTGTGCGGTCGCGTGTCTCCGACCCCCTTGGCTTCCGCGCCGCTTTTGTATCTTAGTTCTTTGCGGCTTGCGTTTTGTTTGCTCCGCGATAGCGGAGTAAACTCCGCAGGCAGTGAGAGAAAGGGAAAACTCCAAATGCAGGAAATAAAGGAATTGTCAATCCTCACCAAAATTCACGATATGGCAAAATATGCCTACCCAGCCTTAATGCAGTTCCCCAAAAGCGAGAAATTCGCGCTGGCGGCTGACATAAAGCGGTGTATAGATTTTGTTTTGGAAAAAGCCATAGAGGGAACAAAGGGCTACTATAAAAAGACAACTCTCCGCGATATGGACGTTGGACTGCTTAAACTCCGACATTACATACGGCTTTCGGCAGAGCTTGGATTTCTACCGACGAAAAAGTATGAAATCTGGGCTGGAATGGTAACGGAAATCGGGAAAATGCTCGGAGGCTGGATAAAGCAAGAGCAGGAAAGCGACAAATACAAACAATAGGCGAAAGCCTTTTGTTTTGGGGACAAGCTGTTTCCGCTTCGCGGCGGCTACTTCAACAATGGTGCGAACGCAGGTGTGTTCGCGCTGAACCTCAACAATGTGCGGTCGAATGTCAACGACAACATTGGCTTCCGCGCCGCTTTTTCTCGTAGTCAGATGTTGCAAGTTTACGGACTTGTTTCCAGTACAGAGAAGAAAAAGGAGCTTGTTTCCGCGCCAAAAGCAGAAGTGAAGTATTGACGAGCGACACGTCGTTAAACAGAGAGCGTACTCTCGGAGAGCCGGAGGCGAAAAATACAACAGCCGCGAAGTCTGTAATAGGTGTAATCCGAATCATACGAAGTGCGGCAATTTGAGGAGCAATTTGTGAAACCGATAAAAGGACTATGGGAACAGATTGTATCGTATGAAAATCTGCTCGAAGCGTATAAATCAGCAGCGAAAGGCAAGAGATTTCGTCCAGAGGTACTTATCTACACAGACGACCTTGAACACAATCTCTCCCGCCTGCAAAGCGATTTGATGAATGGCACATACAAGACGGGACGCTATCACGAGTTCTATGTTTACGAGCCGAAAAAGCGCCTCGTTATGGCACTGCCTTTTTACGACAGAGTAGCGCAATGGGCGATATATAGAGTTCTTAACCCCTATTTGGCAAAGGGTTATATCAAAGACAGTTACGCCTGCATTGACGGCAGGGGCATACACGCAGCGTCGGCTAGACTGAAATATTTTGCGGGATTGATTGAGAGAGAAAACGGCGGAAAGGGCTATTATTTGAAGCTCGATATAAGCAAGTATTTCTACCGTATAAATCACGAGGTTTTGTTGAAACTGTTGCGGAAACGTTTCGGTGACAGGGAGCTTATCTCCGTTCTCGAACGGATTGTATGTTCTGATGTACCGTTTGGATTGCCGTTAGGAGCAAGCCCTGGTGAAGCGAAACGGATATATGGCGTAGGTATGCCGATTGGCAACCTCACCAGCCAGATGTTCGCGAACTTTTATTTGAACGAGGTAGACCAATATATAAAGCGCGAACTGAAAGCACACTGCTATGTGCGGTATATGGACGATATGATAATCGTTGCGAAAGAGAAAAGCGAACTGCACGAGTACCGCCGAAAAATTGAACGGTTTTTGAACAGAGAGCTGAAACTGAACTTGAACGAAAAGACTACCGTACGTCCGTTATCGCTCGGCATTGATTTCTGTGGCTATAAGGTGTGGTCAACACATATTAAGCTACGGAAGCAGACAGCACTAAAGATGAAGCGACGATTGAAGAAGCTGGAGAAAGACTACGCGGTCGGAGCTGCCTCCTTAGATGATGTTAAGAGAACGTTAGCGTCGTATAACGGCGCATTATCCCATTGCGACGGCTATTTGTTGAGCCGAGAGGTATTCGGAATTTACGAAGAAAACGGAGGCGAATGGTACAATGGTTGGTTCACCCTCCGTCGCCGTCAGCAAGTGGAAAATGAAAGCGAGAGCAGGAATGTTGAGCAGCACAAAAATCATAGAAGATTTAAGCGCTATTATCGAGAAGCAGACACAGATAATTCTCGATATGTATAAAACCTTATCCCAGCACGACGCGGCGGAGGCTTACGACAATGCTCTGCGGGAAATCCAAGAGGCAAAATACGCGGCGGAAAACGAAAGGAGGTGATTATATGGATAGCGCGATTGTAGTTGCACTGATTTCGGGAGCGTTTACGGTTTTCAACGTGATTTTCACTACACTCTCCGCGCGTTCTGCAAAAAAGCAGACGGAGAAGTTCGCTGAAGAAAGCAAGTTCAACGAGGAACACCGTAATATCGGGGACGGCGTACAGTGCCTTTTGAGGGCGGAGATTATACGCTGCCACGATAAATACACGGCTCGGAAGTATTGCCCTGTTTACGCGAAAGAGAACCTAAACAGAGCATACACAGCATACCACAACTTGGGCGGAAACGACATAGCAACGGCGTTATATGATGCTTGTATGGAATTGCCGGAACAGCCGCCAAACGAGGAGAACGAAGATGAGGAGTAGGGAGGCATAACCAATATGTGTATCAAAGAAAAGAAAGACGCTGGAACAACAACCAGCAAAAAGATACTTATCGCGTCCTATATCATAGCGGGCATTCTTACAGTGCTTGTGGTTGTCGGAATGATATTCGGCTACGACGTTTCCGCACTGAGTATCATCACCAGCGCGGCATACGCAGAGGTCGGTGTCAGTAACGGTTTTTACTACAATAAGGCAAAGAAAGAGAACGTTATGAAAATAGCGATTGGCTGTGTACGCGAAACTCCCGAACAAGCCGCCGACCTGGCGGCGATAATCTCTGCATTAGGAGGGGTATTATGATTGATATTACAGCTATCATAAACGCGGCTGTTGCGCTTATAGCGGCGGTTATTACGGCTTTTGTTATCCCGTGGATAAAGTCGAAAACAACGGCACAGCAGCGCGAGGAGCTTATTGCTTGGACAAAAATCGCGGTATCTGCGGCGGAGCAGATATACAAAGGCAACCAACGCGGCGCGAAGAAAAAGCAGTATGTGCTTAACTTCCTCGAAAAAAACGGATTTTCCGTTGACGAGGTGGCTGTAGACGCGGCTATCGAAGCGGCGGTGAAACAGCTTAACAGCGAGGGTATTATTATCTCGTAATAAGTTTGAAAGGATTTGGCAGACGCGGCGGCTACCAAAGCCCAAAACAAACCGCCGCGATACCGATAAGGAGGTAGAAATATGGCACTGAACATACAGGGAGTAGACATCAGCTATTGCCAGCATGGGCTGAACTACGAAAAGCTTAAGAAAGACGGCATTAAATTTGCGATTATCCGTTCGAGTGCAACGGGAATAGGAACGCACAAGCAGTATGTGGACAGTCTGCTCCACCGACACGTCAACGGCTGTGTCTCGCAGGGAATAGACTACGGATTCTATCACTACTCCTGCGCCCGTTCCATAGAGGAGGCGAAAGCCGAAGCGCGTTTTTGCGTGGAGCAGATAAAGAAATACCCGCTCCCTACATATCCCGTGTTCTTCGACGCAGAGGAGGGGCAAATCGCCGATATGGGCAAAAAGGTTGCTACCGATATTGCCCTGGCGTTCATTGATGAGGTGGAACGGCTGGGCTATCCGTCTGGAATTTATGCAAATCCGGCTTGGATTGAGAGCTTCCTTGACAAGGAGCGCATACTCGGCAAAAAGGATTTGTGGCTTGCGCATTGGGTCAAATCTCCCAGCCAGTACGGTCAGAAGATTTGGCAGAGCGGAACGCGCTACTCGGCGGGTATGAAAATCGATTCCGATTGGTGCTACGTTGACTATCCTGCGGAAACGGCAGCGTGGTACAAGGCACATGGAAAGACCGTAGCCACACCCGTGAAAAAGACTATCGACGAACTTGTGCAGGAAGTCCTCGCCGGAAACTGGGGAAACGGTCAGCAGAGGTTTGACGACCTTACCGCAGCAGGTTACGACTATTACACCGTACAGGACGCAGTAAACAAGAAAGTCGCGGAGTTGGAGAAAGGTTCAAACGAGCCTATCAAGGTAGGCAGTAAGGTTATGCTTAAAAAGGGAGCAAAGACCTACACCGGCGGATATCTTGCTCCGTTTGTGTACAACCGACCGCACACCGTCACGGAGATTATTCGCGACCGCGCTGTAATAAGTTACGGAGCAGTCGTAATAGCGGCAGTCAAGACAAGCGACCTTACGCTCGCATAAGGAAAACACTCTCAATCCCCCTGCGGAACAGACTCCGCAGGGGGATTTTTTTACCCCGGAATGCGGCAAACCACCGGCATAACCGCCAAAAACCACACTCAAAAACCAGTCAATTCAAACAAATAATCCTCAAAACGGGGCAAATATAAATTAAACTATTGACAAAGCCGCTCAAAGGGGCTATAATATAATTACAGAAGCGAAATTCCCCAAAACGAAACAAACGGTCTGATATTTACAGGTCGCAACAACCGAAAGGAGCAAACGATATGAGCATTTACGACAAGATTACAACGGCGAAAGACCTTGTTTTGGAGGTTAAGGCGCACGGGTTAAGCACCAATCTTGAGGATATGTGCAGAGCGCAGGACATCTTCGGAAACAGCACGGTAGAAGAACTTGAAGCACTCGCAACGGACAACGGTCGCCGCGATACTGACGGCAATCCCGACCAGTTTGGAAGCTGGAGTAGCGGTAAGGAGGGTACGCAGAAAATCTTCTACCAGATTATCTTCACTATATGGAGCTGGGAGGAAGCAACAAAGTATTACAACGAGCATAGCAATCCATTTTACATTGAGGGGCGCGAGGCAGTTAAAACGTGTGACGCGCAGAAAGCAGAGATTGCTCGCAAAGACGACAGCATATCAGTTCTCAACGGCGCTGTCACAGAGTACAAAGAAGCCCTCAATGAGCAGTTTGAACTCAACGAGAATCTTAAAGCGGAACTCGAAGCAAAGGACGCAGAGATAATCAAGCTCAAAGCAAGGCTGTACGACTTAATGAGCAAGTAAAGCAACGGCGGCGCGGTTGAAACCGCGCCGCCCAAATGGCTCAAAAGCAAGGAGGATTATGATGTACACAGTCACTTGGCACAGATACCCGCACGGTATTGAGGGCGAAGAAATGGATTGCCACTGGAGAGAATTTGACGATATTGAAAAGGCTATCCGTTTTCTGGAAGGAAGAGCAAATCTCATAAAGAGCATAAACTGGGCAGGCGGTTATATCGAGGACGAGAACGGCAAAGAGCTCTATGCCATTTACGACAGCGGCGAATCAGAAGATTTAAGGTCAGGCACAGAACTAAAAGGGAGATAAAACAAATTATGCATTATTTGGTAAACCGTAAAGTGTTTGAAACCAAAGCAGAGGCAATGGCTTACGCAGATAGCTACTTCGCCAAAACCGGAGTCCTGCTAGGGATAACAGAAACCACGCGCAAAGTAACTCACATCTATACCGTAAAGTAGTGAACCTTTATAGCTTGCGGGAGGCTACACAATATCCCGCATACACAGTCCAGAGCGGCGCATGAGCCGCAAAGGGCGACCAATACAAGCAAATAAATCAAAGTAAAGGAGGTTTGAGATATGGATAGGCAGGAAAACAACGTGTTCTTGCTGGCGCTCGCGACTATGGAAGCATACAGACTGAGCCACAGCGACCGCCCCGACTTCGACGTCAGAATTTGCGAGGCTATTCTAGCCAGGGCTTTGGGTTATGAGTCGCGGACAATGTGGGTAGCAAGAATCCAGCAGGACGGTCTATTCGATTATGCGAATGACACTATGCAGCAGCAGTACAAGACTCTCTTTGAGCGAATACAGAATGAGGTGAAATGAAATGACGAAAGAGGCTTTAGGCAAGCTGAACGAAAAGCAACTGCACTATTGCAAGGTGCTTTCCTGCTTAATCAGCAGAGGAAAGAGTAAAGGAATTAGCGTAGACAACGAATGCGGAAAGCTGAGAGGCTATTTGGAGTGTCTGGCTGATATGGGAGTTATTACAGCTAACGAAATGAAAAGCCTTTACCTTTGGTTTTTCAGCGAAAACAGTTTCGACCAATAAGGAGGTACAAACCTATGACCGAAAGCAGAGCATACATATTCAATCTCGAAACAACGAAAATCGAGTTGCACTTCGAGAAAGCAGAGTACGACGCGTTAAGCGCGGAGCAGAAGCAGGAGCTGAAAAGCAATTTTCTGTGGAGCAATCGCGGGAAGTGCTGGGTAAGCCGCGCGAAAGAGCCGAACCTCTGGAGAGCAATCCGCGCCGCTAAGTCGTTAGGATTTACGGAGGAGCAGCGAGAGGGCGAACGCCTAACATTCGCGGAGCAGGTGGAGCGGCAGTCCGAACGGGCAGAAGCAAGGGCTGAACGCTATGAGAGCTATTCCGAAAACGCAGAGAAGCGAGCCGAAAGCCTGCAAAAGCCCATAACCGATATGCACGGGGATATTGCTTTTTTTACTCAACCAAACATAAATACTTCCGCTGGCAGAGCGTTCACACGCAGGCGCGAAAAAATGTGGGAGCAGTACACGAACGGATTTGAAGAATATCGCAAGAGCAGCTATTTCAAAGAAAAGGCGGCTACGGCGCGAAATACGGCAGAGCAGGCTCAATACCGCGACCCTGCATATCTCGACCGCCGTATAAAAGAATGCAAGAAAGAAATTGAGAAGCGGAACAAGAACGCCCTGTACTACGAGGAAATGATACAAGCTATTGAGCGCGGGGAGATACGGAAGCGTTTTAGCGGGGAGATTATCACGGCTGACGAGGCTCGCGGCTGGTACGAAAAAGAGCTGGAGCTTATCGAGGTTGCCATAGACAAGCAGGCGTACCTCGAAAATTGCCTTGAAGAGCTGGGAGGCGTGAAGTTCAACCGCGACAACATTAAGCCCGGATATATCGTCAAAATTCAGCGGTGGGGGCTTTGTGAGATTATCAGCACGGGTCCGCAGAATGTAACCTACAAGGTAATGGGCAGTAGAGGAGGTTTCGCTCTAAAAGCCGCATACGCCGAAATTGTGGAGGTAGTAGAAGCAAGGGAGCAGGAAAAAGCGGCTCAACCATTTAAGGTCGGTGAGAGATTCACGGCGCGTATTTTTGAGAACGGCAAAAGAGCGGAGGCTGTTTATGAGATTGTGAAAGCGACAAGTTCCACTATCCAACTCAAACGCGAAAGCAGTGATGAAAAGCCGCTAACAAGGAAGCCGAAAGTTGTAGATACCGTCAACGGGAAAAAGTGGAAGTTTTTGCTTGATGATTACAACTGTTTCTACAAGGAGGCGCAGGAATGAAGAAATACGAGATGTTCCAGGAAAACGTCAAGGAGGGCGACAAGATTACAGTTGTCACGCAAGGTTCTCTCGGAGGTGTAACGGTCTCCGAAATGGTGTACATCAGCAGTTCCCCCTCCGACCACTATTATAATTGTCCGCAGGATATGCGTGGCGTTACGCTCACATTCAAGCCGAAAGGGAGGCGTACCCACTGCAAAATGACGGTAGATTACATTACGCCGCTGATTGTGTACAGGGGATATGTGGACATAGACGCAGACAGCATTGTGTTTCTGACGTGCGGAAATGCGAAAATCAGCAGATATGGAATGCACGACCCGCGCTACTTCACGGAGATTTTGGAGAAATACCCCAAAGGCATTATCTTTTGTGATATTCCAACATCAGATGTTTCCCTAAGCGACATCCCGACAGCTAAGGAGGCAACCAAATGAAGTATATGAAGCTGACGGCGAAAGAGCGCAACCGTCACCCCTCAATTCATTACACTGGAAGCGTAAGCGGTATGAAGAAACTTGGATATTGGGGGAAGAATGACATCTGCGTAAGGTGTGGAGCATATATCTACAATTTGACTATTATCATTAAAGGAGGATAAGCAATGGGAAGAATAATAGAACTAACGGCGGCAGACTTCGTGAAAAGGGCTAAAGCTCTGGACGTGGGAGAATATTTCAGATTTGCCGCCGATTACGAAAGCACCGGAGAACCGCAAAAAGAGGAGGAGTTGACGGAGTGGTACGGTGTTCAGAAACTGTTCCTTTTCGATAATGAAATGGTTATTGTATCGAAGTACGGAGGAACGGGTTGCGCAATTTTTTCAGCCGAAACCGACCACCTCACAACCGGTGCGGAGGAGATGTTTAGCTTGTGCTTTGGAGGCAGCGTGTACATAGTTGACAAGGAAGCCCAGAAGCAGGAACTCTCGGTAAGTCTTACGCTTGGCTATTGCCTTGATATAAGGGGATGTACCAATTGTGGCGAGAGCGTTCTTATTCCGTCGTCAAAAGTACACGACCTTATAACCGAAATCGAAGAGCGAAACGCAGAGTCAGACCTCACGGGCAAAATTGTAGACTTCGAAGAAAGCGTGAACTACTCCCCGGAGGATTTAAGGCGAATGGCGAAAGAGGTTATCCGCAGGCGCGACAACTGCGACGGGATTTCCGAGAGATACTGGAGCATAGTTGTTGAAGTTATAAGAGATTTTTCGCCGAAAAAGGAGCAGGGAGCATAAGTTCATTGATAACCTCTTGGAACACACGAACTTGCTCATCTAGAGATAATTGGCAGCATAGTCGGTCAGCTTACCGACGGCGAGGGCGCACGCAGCTTTGACAAATACGGCAGGGCTGATTATTACGTAGATCACGCGAACGGCGTATATGCTGCCAGTGCGGCTGGAATTCCGTTCACCGCATCGTATTTCCAAGTCAAGGCAGACCCCATAGCTGATATCGTAGAGGATATGGCGGCGGAGCAGAAAGCCCGGGCTACCTACGACAATATACTTCGCCTGTCGGACGATCCCGACGTGAATGAGGTCATAAGATTCCTACGGGAGCGCGAGGTTGTGCATTTCCAGAGGTTCGGCGAGCTGCTGAACCACTACCAGAGCCAGATCAAGTGCTAGTAAATTCCCACCGGCGTTGTAAGTGGATTTATGGATAACGCGTGAAACGCTTTTTTACTGATTTGGTCTTCTTCCAGTTGGTTATGTATGTACCCTGCTATTCCCTTTGTCATTCATAAAGCATTCCTCCTCTGGTTTTGCTGTGCAGTTGCCGGACCGCACTTCCATTATACCAGTTGGAGGAATTTTTTCTACCCGCCGCTAAAGCTCCAAAAGAAAACCACTCCCAGCCGATCAATAGGCTGAGAGTGGTGGGATTATTCTTTGCAATTATTCGGAGGTCTTCTCCAATGTCTTTGCAGTCACGATCTGGTTCCTGCCGTTGTTCTTGCCATAATAGAGCAGTTCGTCCGCTGCATTTATGGTCTTTTCCGGTTCGCTGCCGTCCGTGGAATCGGCTATTCCGAGGGTAATTGTCACCTCAATATTCCTGCCCTCATACTCCAGCTTTGCTGCCCTTACCTCAGAAAGCACCTCGGCAGCCAGTGGATACGTTCCCTTCGCAGTAAGTCCGGGGAATATCATCAGGAACTCCTCGCCGCCCCAGCGCACAGCAAATCCACCGTTAGAATCGGTGTGCTGTTTCAGTATAGCGGATACTTTTTTCAGCACATGATCCCCGGCAGAATGTCCGTAGGTGTCGTTTATCTTCTTGAAGAAGTCGATATCCCCCATTACCACGGTGTAGCAGGTATGATTTCTGCACAGCTCGTCCAGCCTTTTGTGGCAGGTGCGCCTGTTTAGCAGAGTGGTGAGAGGATCGCGCTCTACCATATCCCGGAGATTTTCCATGACCCGATGAGAATACTGCGCCAGTTCGCCAATCTCGTCAGTTCGGTTCAGCGTCCTTCTGTCCAGATGAATTGAAAAGTCACCCTGTGCAAGCCTGCCGAGATAGCACTTGATATTGTCGATGTCCGCCACCACTCTGCGTATGAACAGCATACACAGAAGTGAAGAAGCCACCAGCGTCAGGATCGCCAGCACAAGGAATTTCACAACCGCCTGCACTGCGTTTCTTTCCGCGCTGTCCAATGGCTTTCCTGCGAACAGCATTCCGACCACTCCGTTGCTTTCCGACTCAATGGGGATATAATAGCCCTTGTAGTACTTTTCGTTTACAAGCACCTTTGAGCTTATGTAGTCTTTGCCGCCGTTCAGCACATTCTCCACTACGTCCGGCGCGGCTTTAGTTCCTACTGCAAAGGTTTCATCAGAATTACGCACACTGGTGAAAATGCGGGTATCTCCGTAGAACAAAGTAAAGTCCACATCGTCCTTGCAACTGATACAGTTGGTCATCAGCGAAAAGTCAGAATACCCGAACTCACTTCCGCCTATCCGGCAGACCTCGCCGTCATAGGTCAGCTCGCCATTATAGAGCGTTCTGTAAAGATTGCTCATAGTCCGCGCCGCCATGCTTATTTCGGTTTCTATACCTTTTTCTGTGGACTTGTATATCGTCGAGGCACCGGCGGTGATTATCACGCTTCCGAGGATAAGACCAGTTAAAGCTATCATCATCAGAATTTTATGAAGAATGCTGTGTTGTTTTCTCAAATGCTTCACTCTCCCCTGGCCGGGACGACCCATTTTTTATAAGAAAAATTATTATATTTTCATTATAGCATATCATGAGATAAATTTCAAGCACATAATGTAAATTATTAGCTGTCCTATTCAACGGCGCATTTTGTTTTACAGCTATTTCCATTTCTATTGCTGAAGAATTGCCGATCTGCCTTTACTTTTAGCACTTTGAAAACACTGATAAAACCACGCCGCCAAAGGCTTTGAGCTTGTTTGCCCGAATTGCTGATTAAGGCAAGCTGCTTAATTACTATCAGAGCCAGATCGAGTGAAAAATAATGCTGCCCAAACAAGTGGACAGCATCTCGCTTTATTGTTCAGTTTTATCGTTTTTTTTCGTAGCTTCAAGCTCCGCTTTGACTGCGGCTTCACTTGCCTTGATCCTCTCTTCAGCAGCGCGCTGTTTCTTTCGTTTCCGCAGGAAGAAGTACAGCGACATTGCCCCCCATATTATGAGCAGAGCGCCTATGGCGATCCCCATTATCATCAGTGAAAGCGCTAAATAATCGTCCATGTTCAGTCCTCCGTACCGCAATCAAAGTAATGCTCCAGATACTGCCGGAATCCCTCCGGGCTTCGCTGGATCTTTTTCTTTACCGCGTCTGCCTCCGCCTTATCCTCAGCGGATATGGAAAGATAGTATTTCTGCCTGCCGGTCTTTTCCGATTTAATGGTGACGCCGATCGTGCAGGTGCCGTTTTCGTGCTCGGCATAGCGTACCGAAACAAGCGAATCCTTCTTGATCTCGTCACGGGTGTAGACCTTCACGGCTTCTTCAAACATCTTTTCGCGTATCGACTGTGGAAGCTCTCCGCCGAATTCACGGGCGGCGGCGTCCCCTAAAGGAGTGTTGGAATATACCGTCGTGCCGTTTATCTCCTGCGAGGTGCAAAGCCGTCCGGTGATACCGTCAAGCGCTTCCATAAGGTCGAAGTAATTCACCGCCTGTTCCAGCGAGGTGATTTCAACAAGCTGCTCTTTTGTGAGCGGGCAGCCCAGACTGTATATCAAATGACAGACAAGTATCCGTATCTGATTTACGTCGTCTATTTTTATTCTAGGTAGTTCTTTCATATTTTCACCTGTTTTTTTTAGGACAGAACGCCGCACATACCGCATTTTTTGCGTGTATTCCCCGTGCAGGTCTGCTTATGGTTTGAAATTACAGCTTTCCCTCGGCGGCAAGCGCAGAAACCAGCGCGATATTCAGCGCCGACTCCACGCAGGGGACTGCCCGCGGTACAACGCAGGGGTCGTGCCTGCCCTTGATAAGAAGCTGCTGTTCGGTCATTTCCTTGAAGTCCACGCTGTTCTGCGTGCGGGAGATCGACGGCGTTGGCTTGAACGCTGCGCGGAAGATTATCGGCATACCAGAGCTTATTCCACCAAGTATTCCGCCGTGATTGTTCGTGAGGGTGACTACTTTCCCGTTCCGGAGTGCGAACTCGTCGTTGTTTTCGCTACCGAATAAATCGGCGCAGCCGAACCCTACTCCGAACTCGATTCCCTTGACCGCCGGAATAGCGAACACCAGCCGGGATATCACATTTTCCAGCCCGTCCAGCATGGGAGAACCGACTCCCGCCGGGAATCCTACTGCCGCGCACTCCACGATTCCGCCTACGCTGTCCTGCGCCTCTCTTGCGGCTAATATCTCCCCGCGCATTTTCTGTTCAGCGTCGTCGGAGATAACCGGGAAGCTGCGTGATTTCACGGTTTCAAGCTGCTCGGCTGTGATATTCATAGGGTCAAAGCTCTCGTCTGAGATACCCTTTATTGAGCGAATGTGCGCTCCGGTGGTGATACCGCGTTGCTTTAATATCTGTGCGCAGACCGCTCCCGCAAACACAAGGGGCGCGGTGATCCTGCCGGAGAAATGACCGCCGCCGCGGGGATCGTTAGCGCCGTTATAACGGAGATACCCGGTGTAATCAGCGTGCGCCGGTCTTGCAACGTGGGAGATGTTCCCGTAATCCTGCGAATGCTGGTCGGTGTTGAAGATAACTGCGGCAAGCGGAGTGCCGGTGGTTTTCCCCTCGTAGAAGCCTGACAGGATATCCGGGATATCTTTTTCGCTGCGCATGGTGCTGGTGCCGTCCTTTTTGGGGGCTCTGCGCGCCATGAATACGCCTATTTCATCAAGGTCGAGGGGTTCGCCTGCGGGGAGGTTGTCCAGTACAACGCCGATACCCTTGCCGTGGCTTTCGCCGAACAGGGAAACGGAGATCCCGCCGTTAAACAATGACGACATCGTACTCACCTCCCAATGATCTGAAATCCTCAAAGAATGTGGGATAGCTCTTTGCCACGCACTCCGCACCGGTGATAGTCAGAGTATCGGTGCAGCGCTGTGAAGCTATCGCCAGCGACATAGCGATCCTGTGGTCGTTGAAGCTGGAGCAAACGCCGCCGGAAAGCTCCTTGACGCCGGTTATCTCAAGCTCGTCGTTCGCTACCCGGACATCTGCGCCGAGGGAATTCAGCACGGTCGAGATAGAAACCAGCCTGTCGCTTTCTTTAAGCCGCAGACGCCTGCACCCGCGTATGTGGGAGTCACCCTCCGCAAACGCGGCAAGAACTGTCAGAATCGGCACAAGATCCGGGATATCTGAAGCGTCGATATCAAATCCGGAGTAGTTACCGTTTATTTTTATAGCCCGGTCGATTATATCGAACACAGCGCGGTCGCCCTGTACGCTGTTTCGGTTGATTCCCGCAAGCTCGATATTGCTGCCAAGTTCGTTCGCTACTGCGAAGAATGCAGCTTGTGAGCAGTCGCCCTCAACGGTGAACTTTGTTGGAACGTATTTCTGCACGCCCTTAATATTATAGTTCCCGTTGAATTCCAGCGTTTCGATACCGAATGCGCGCATGCAGTGAACAGTGATATCAGCGTAAGGCTTAGATTGAAGCGGGGAAGTGAGCATTATCGTGCTGTTTCCCTCCATAAGCGGCATTGCGAACATCAGCCCGGTTATAAACTGCGAGGAGATATCTCCGGTCACGGGGTATACTCCGGCGGTGAGTTTTCCCTTAATATGGTATGGAAAAATGTCCGAAACGAACGTCACACCATGCTTGGGGAATTCCTCGAGATAGGGAGTTATCGGGCGGGTAGGGAGCTTCCCGCAGCCGGTGAACACTGCCTCAACGCCCAGCGCCGCCGCAACGGGTATCATAAAGCGCAGCGTAGAACCGGATTCGCGGCAGTTTATCTCTGCGTATTCCGGCGGGTTTTCGATACCCTTGACGTAGGTGATGTTGTTTTCGGTATGTATCTCAGCGCCGAGGGCGATGAGTGCTTCCGTCGTGGCGTCGGTGTCCTCACACTGAAGAACTCCGGTTATCTCGCTTTTTCCCTTGCAAAGAGCGGCGCAGATGAGCGCCCGGTGGGAAATGCTCTTTGACGGCGGGATAACTACTTTTCCCGCAAGAGGTTTTGGTGTGATCACTATATTCATTAGTTCGCTCCTTGAAATATGTTATGTCCGTATTATCTTCGGCGATCGCGTTTGTTGTATATCATGGGTCATACACCCAGAAATGCTTTATATTCCTCAATTGACATAGGATAGCCGCCGCTCTTGCCTATCTCCGGGCAGAGTACTATGCTGATCCCTGCGGAATCACGTTTTTTGTCGCCGAGAGAGTACTTAAACAGCACGTCAATCGGGGCGTCAGTGATGAGGGGAAGTTTGCACTTTGTCAGCAGAGTATCCAGCTTTTCGGACATTCCCGCCTCGCACATTCCTTTTTTCTCGGCAATGTGGGTGAAAGTGCTCATGCCTATCGCGACTGCACAGCCGTGGGAAATGCCGGTGTAGTTGTAGTACTTCTCAATGGCGTGACCGAGTGTGTGACCGAAATTAAGCACCATGCGCTCTCCGGTATCGCGTTCGTCGTGCTCCACGACCTGCGCCTTTATTGACACGCAGCGGGTGATTATATCCTCCAGATTCTCATGAACGTCCTTTTCAGAGAGCAGGTCAAACAGCTCCCGCGACTTTATCATGCCGTACTTCACGACCTCCGCCATGCCGTCCGCAAAGAACTCCGGCGTAAGGCTGGACAGCGTTTCAGTGTCGCACAGCACAAGCTGCGGCTGATAGAATGCTCCGACAAGGTTCTTGCCCCCTGCGATATCCACAGCGGTTTTACCGCCGACGGAGCTGTCGGTCTGGGCAAGCACGGTGGTGGGTATCTGCACGAAGCCGATTCCTCGCATATAGCTTGCCGCCGCGAAGCCGGTGAGGTCGCCGCATACGCCTCCGCCGAGGGCAATCAGCGCGTCTGAGCGGGTGAAGCTGTGCTCCGCAAGGAAGTCGTAGAGGGAAAGCAAGGTCTTGTGGCACTTCTGTGCTTCGCCGTGGGGGAACACGAATTTTTCGGCGGTGAAGCCGTTCTTTCCGAGGGAATCCAGCAGCCGCGCGGAATACAGCCCGTCCACGTTGTCGTCGGTGACAACGCACACATGCCGGGACTTTATCGCCGCTGCTATGTACTCTCCCGCGTTATCCAGAAGCCCGCCGCCGACAAATATGTCGTAGCTGCGGCTGGCGTTTACATGCACTTTATTCATAGGGGTCTGTCCTTTCCTTTGGTATATACCTCTTTATTATAGCGCAATTTCGGGAAAAAGTCAACCGGGTGAGGTAAAACTTGCCTGATGTGTCGGGGACAAAGGTAATGTAACCGTTATCATACTCTCACTCCACTGAAAAAAAGTGTAAAAGCTCTTTACACAAATCAAAAAAAGTGCTATAATATATTTTGGTATTGTATGCGATAATCAGCATACGCAAACAATAAGGAGGACTAAACAACATGGGTATGACAATGACACAGAAGATTCTTGCGAAGCACGCGGGTCTTGAAACTGTCGTTCCGGGACAGCTGATCAGAGCGAAGCTGGACATGGTGCTGGGCAATGACATCACCAGTCCGGTAGCTATCAACGAATTTGAGAAAAGCGGCTTTGACAGCGTTTTTGACCGCACAAAGATATCTCTTGTAATGGATCACTTCACCCCGAACAAGGACATCAAGGCGGCAAAGCAGTGCCAGCAGTGCCGCAATTTCGCAGATAAATACGATATTCTGAACTACTACGACGTTGGCAACGTCGGCATTGAGCACGCACTTTTGCCCGAAAAAGGTCTGGTCGTGCCGTCCGACTGTGTAATCGGCGCGGACAGCCACACCTGTACCTACGGCGCGTTAGGCGCTTTCTCCACCGGCGTAGGCTCTACCGATATGGCGGCGGGCATGGCTACCGGAGAGGCATGGTTCAAGGTTCCTACCGCTATCAAGTTCAATCTCACCGGAAAGCTCGGCAAGTGGGTAAGCGGCAAGGACGTGATCCTGCATATTATCGGCATGATCGGCGTTGACGGCGCTCTTTATCAGTCTATGGAGTTCACAGGAGAGGGGCTTAAGAGCCTTTCTATGGACGACCGCCTCTGCATGGCAAATATGGCTATTGAAGCTGGTGCGAAGAACGGTATCTTCGAGGTTGACGAGGTAACTCTCGCCTATGTTAAGGGAAGAACTGACCGTCAGTTCGAGGTCATGAAGGCTGACCCCGACGCAGAGTACAGCCGCGTGATAGACATTGACCTGTCCGAGATCCGTCCCACTGTTTCTTTCCCGCACCTGCCGGAGAACACAAAGACTATCGACGAGATAGCAAAGATGGACAAGATAAAGATAGATCAGGTAGTTATAGGCTCCTGCACCAACGGACGTTACTCCGACCTTGAAACCGCCGCAAAGGTAGTTAAGGGCAAGAAGGTCGCAAAGGGCGTTCGCGCGATCGTGATCCCTGCTACTCAGCAGATCTACCTTGACGCGCTGAAAAACGGACTGCTGGAAACCTTTATCGAAGCCGGAATGGTAGTTTCCGCGCCGACCTGCGGACCCTGCCTCGGCGGACACATGGGTATTCTGGCACCGGGTGAGCGGGCTGTTTCCACCACCAACAGAAACTTTGTCGGCAGAATGGGCGACACCACTTCCGAGGTTTACCTTGCAAGCCCGGCTATCGCTGCGGCAAGCGCCCTCACCGGCTATATCTCGGACGTTCAGGAATAAGGAGGACACACAATGAAAGCACACGGTATTGTACATAAATACGGAGATAACGTCGATACGGACGTTATAATTCCTGCAAGATACCTCAACACTGCCGACCACAAGGAGCTTGCCTCCCACTGCATGGAGGATATCGACAAGGACTTCGTGAACAAGGTTAAGCCCGGAGATATCATGGTCGCTAATATGAACTTCGGCTGTGGCAGCTCCCGCGAGCACGCACCTATTGCTATCAAGGAGAGCGGTATCGCATGCGTTATTGCTTCCACCTTTGCAAGAATTTTTTATCGCAACGCGATAAATATTGGTCTGCCTATCCTTGAATGTGACGCCGCTGCAAAGGACATCGACGCGGGCAACGAGGTAGACATTGATTTCGACACCGGCATTATCACTAATGTAACAAAGGGCAGAACATATCAGGCGCAGCCGTTCCCGGACTTCATCAAAGAGATCATCAACAAGGGCGGACTGCTGAAATCTATCAAGGGCTGATTATTTCACTGGGGGCGGTTCTGTGGTAATCAACATTCAGAATGTTCTGCGAACCACGCACCTTAATTATACGGCGCTGGCTTCGGCTACCTGCGGGTGGGATCATATCGCACAGCTTGACTTTTACGACTATCTTCACTGCATGGAACAGTCGCTCTGCACCGCCGCTGTCACTGTTGACAAGGCGGTAAAGGGGGTCTGCGTGTGCAGCAGGTCGCTTATTCCGGACAGTTGTGAGATAGAATTGCTTTGTATTGAGCAAGCATTCCGCAGGAAAGGTCTTGGCAGGAAGCTGCTTTCACACGCCTTGAGAAACATGCGCACTCTGAGAATACGGGCGGCATTTTTATGGGTGAATGAGACCAATTCCGCAGCGATCAGTTTTTTCACAGGCTTCGGCTTTACCCCGGACGGAAAGCGCAGACCCTCCCGGACAAGCATTCACGGCGAGGAGCTTCGCTTCAAGATAGACATTTATTAGAGAGGTATTTCCACATGGAAAAGAATATCGCAGTAATCAAGGGCGACGGCATAGGACCGGAAATTGTCACCGAGGCAATGAAGGTGCTGGACAAGGTCGCTGCAAAGTACGGTCACAAATTCAATTATGAGCAGCTCTTAATGGGCGGCTGCTCCATTGACGCTAACGGCGTACCGCTGACGGACGAAACTATCGAGCGCTGCAAGGCTTCCGACGCGGTGCTTATGGGGTCTATCGGCGGCGACACCACGAAATCTCCGTGGTACAAGCTCCCGGCGAACCTTCGCCCGGAGGCGGGTCTGCTCAAGATCCGCAAGTCGCTGGGACTGTTTGCGAATCTTCGTCCCTGCCTGCTGTTCAGTGAGCTTTCCAGCGCCTGCCCGCTGAAAAAGGAGATCAGCGACAAGGGCTTTGATATGCTCATCATGAGAGAGCTTACCGGAGGTCTGTACTTCGGTGAGCGCCACACCGAGGAGGTAGACGGCGTTATGACCGCGGTCGATACTCTGAAATACGACGAAAAGGAGATCCGCCGCATTGCTATCAAGGCTTTCGACGTAGCAATGAAGCGCCGCAAGAAAGTCACCAGCGTTGATAAGGCTAACGTCCTTGACAGCTCCCGCCTGTGGAGAAAGGTAATTGAGGAAGTTGCAAAGGACTATCCGGAGGTAACTCTGGAGCACATGCTGGTGGACAACTCCGCAATGCAGCTTGTGAAAGACCCTGCGCAGTTTGACGTAATGGTCACCGAGAATATGTTCGGTGATATCCTGTCGGACGAGGCTTCAATGATAACCGGTTCTATCGGAATGCTGCCCTCCGCAAGCATGAACGAGACCAAGTTTGGACTGTACGAGCCGTCCGGCGGTTCAGCCCCGGATATCGCAGGTCAGAACAAGGCTAACCCTATCGCGACGATACTCTCCGCGGCTATGATGCTGCGCTACTCTTTCGATATGAATGACGAGGCAGACGCCGTTGAAAACGCAGTACGCCAGACGATCAAGGACGGTTTCAGAACAGGAGATATCATGTCCGAGGGAATGACGCTGCTTTCCTGCTCCGAAATGGGCAGCAAGATCGCAGAGTACATCTGATGTATAAATTTCGGTTCCGAAATTCATAATTCATTAATAGAGGCAGTTACATATTATTGAAAGGAGTTCCCACCTATGTACAATGATTTAATGGATTCTATCGGCTTTCTTGGTCAGTACGACAAAGACGTTGCCGACGCAATGGGGCTTGAGCTTGCTCGCCAGAAGCGCAATCTTGAGCTTATCGCCAGCGAGAATATCGTTTCCCCGGCGGTAATGGCTGCAATGGGCAGCGTACTCACCAACAAGTACGCTGAGGGCTATCCCGGAAAGCGCTACTATGGCGGCTGCGAGGACGTTGATATCGTTGAAAATATCGCTATCGAGCGCGCAAAGGAGCTGTTCGGCGCTAAATTTGCCAATGTGCAGGCTCACTCCGGCGCACAGGCTAACACCGCTGTGTACGTTGCTTTGCTTCAGCCCGGCGATACTGTTATGGGTATGTCGCTGGCTCACGGCGGACACCTCACACACGGTTCTCCCGTAAACATCTCCGGTAAGTATTTCAACTTCGTTCCTTACGGCACAAACGACGACGGCTTTATCGACTACGAGGAGCTTTACAAGCAGGCAAACAAGTGCAAGCCTAAGCTCATCGTTGCCGGTGCGTCTGCATATCCCAGAACGATAGACTTCGCGAAGCTCTCCGAGATCGCACGCGCTGTCGGAGCATATCTCATGGTAGATATGGCGCATATCGCAGGTCTTGTTGCGGCAGGTCAGCACATGAGTCCTGTTCCGTATGCGGATATCGTAACAACAACCACTCACAAGACGCTTCGCGGTCCCCGCGGCGGTCTTATCCTTACCAACAACGAATATCTTGCAAAGAAGATAAACTCCGCTATTTTCCCCGGCACACAGGGCGGTCCGCTCATGCACGTTATCGCGGCTAAGGCTGTATGCTTCGGTGAGGCGCTCAAGCCCGAATTCAAGGAGTACGGCGCTCAGATCGTGAAGAACGCTAAGGTGCTTGCTGATACTCTGCTGGAAAAGGGATTCCAGCTTGTTTCCGGCGGCACGGACAACCACCTCATGCTTGTGGATCTCCGCCCGTTCAACATCACCGGCAAGGAAATGGAAACCAAGCTGGACGAGTGCTATATCACAGTAAACAAGAACGCTATCCCCAACGATCCGCAGAAGCCCGCTTACACCTCCGGCGTAAGAATAGGCACACCTGCCGTTACCACAAGAGGTCTGAAAGAGGACGACATGCGCGTTGTCGGCGAGTGTATCTACCTCACCGCGAAGGACTTTGAGAGCAACAAGGAAAAGGTTCGCGGCATGGTGAATGAGATCTGCAAGAAATACCCGCTCTATGAATAACAAAATATCTCCTCTGTCCGGCAGGGCAGGGGAGATCAAGTGCTGTTTCGGCACATTCTGCAGAAAAATAAATCAAAAAAACACGAGGGAAGAAGAAACATGACAACTGTAAAGAATACCGAGGTTTTATACCAGAACTACCAGTCCGTTGCCCCGCTTGGTCTTATCTGCATGAACGGTACGCAGGAGCTTGGCGCGAAGATAAACAGCTACCTTGAGCGCTGGGCAGACAGGAACGGAATGCCCCACGACGATTTTATGATCGAGTGCCAGTGTCCGAGATTCCAGTCCGGCGACGCTAAGGGACTTATCAAGAGCACCGTTAGAGGTAAGGATCTGTTCATTCTGGTGGACGTTGGAAACTACAACTGCAAGTACCAGCTTTTCGACTGCGAAAACAGCATGTCCCCGGACGATCACTACATGGATCTGATGAGGATAATTCAAGCGGCGAGCGGAAAGCCGCACCGTATCAATGTTATCATGCCGCTCCTCTACGGCGGACGTCAGCACAGAAGAAGCTACCGCGAGTCGCTGGACTGTGCAGTTGCTTTGCAGGAGCTTCAGAGAATGGGCGTATCCAACCTTGTTACCGTTGACGCTCACGATCCGAGAGTGTGCAATGCCGTTCCGCTCATGGGCTTTGACAATGTAATGCCCAGCTATCAGGTGCTGAAAGCAATGCTGAAGGATTTCCCCGACCTTATCATCGACAAGGATCACTTTATGGTGGTAAGCCCGGACGAGGGCGCTCTCCAGCGCAACATGTTCTATGCTTCTGTTATGGAGGTAGACATGGGCATGTTCTACAAGCGCCGTGATTATTCCACTATCGTTGATGGGCGCAATCCTATCGTGGCGCATGAATATCTTGGCGCTTCGGTAGAGGGCAAGGACGTTTTCGTGGCGGACGATATCATTTCCTCCGGCGAATCCATGCTGGATATCGCTAAGGAGCTGAAAGCGCGCAAGGCAAAGAGAATGTTCGCGTATGCTACCTACTCTATCTTCACAAAGGGACTCAAGCAGTTTGACGATGCATACGAACAGGGGCTTATCCACGGCGTATTCGGCACGAACCTCACCTACCGCACACCGGAGCTCCTTTCCCGCCCGTGGTTCAAGGAAGTTGATGTTTCAAAGTACCTCGCATACTTCATTGCTTCGATTAACCACGACACTTCTATCAGCAATGTTATTGACCCTCACGAGAAGATCAAGGCGCTGCTGAGAGAGCACAGAGGGCTATAATATGCCGCTGGCAGACAGGATCCGTCCTGCTACGATAGATGATGTTGTAGGACAGTCACATCTGATCGGAAAAAACCGTCCGCTTTCAAAGATAATCGAAAGCGGACATATCCCAAATATGATATTTTACGGTCCGTCCGGCGTCGGAAAGACTACGGTTGCGCGTATCATTGCAAATTCTGCGAACATGCGGCTGCACAAGCTCAACGGGACGACTGCCTCCACCGGGGATATAAAAAGTGTTGTGTCCGAGGTGGATACGTTCTTAGGCTCTAACGGGATCCTGCTGTACCTTGATGAGATACAGTATCTCAACAAGAAACAGCAGCAGAGCCTGCTTGAATATATCGAGGACGGTAGCGTGACGCTGATTGCTTCCACCACTGAGAACCCGTATTTCTATGTCTACAACGCGATACTGTCCCGCAGCACGGTGTTTGAGTTCAAATCAGTGCAGCCGGCGGAGCTGGAAAGGGCAGTGCGCCGCGGATTCTCCAGCATGACAGAGGAGACCGGGGTGGAATACGACCTTGATGATGAGGCGATAAAGTACATCTGCAACGGCTGCGGGGGAGATGTGCGCAAATCCCTGAACACTGTCGAACTGTGTGCGCTCACCTGTAATGACGGAAAGATAACTCTTGACCTTGCAAAGCAGCTAACCCAGCGGAGCAACATGCGCTACGACCGCGACGGCGACCAGCATTACGACCTGCTGTCGGCGCTCCAGAAGTCTATACGCGGCTCTGACGAGAACGCTGCACTGCATTATGCTGCCAGACTTCTTGCGGCAGGGGATCTTATCTCAATATGCCGCAGGCTTCTTGTTATAGCCAGCGAGGACATAGGGCTTGCGTACCCGCAGGCAGTACCGATAGTCAAGGCGTGCGTAGACAACGCCATGCAGCTTGGTCTGCCGGAGGCAAGGATCCCTATCGGCGAAGCGGTGATACTGCTGGCAACATCTCCCAAGTCCAACAGCGCCTACAACGCGATAAATGCTGCTCTGGAGGACGTCCAGCACGGGGAGGCATACGATTTCCCGCGCCAGCTTCAGAATGTACACTGCGACGGCGAAGGCGCAGCGGTAAAGGGTCAGCATTACCTCTACCCGCACGATTATCCGAATCACTGGGTGAAACAGCAGTATCTGCCGGACGCGATAAAGGACAAGGTGTACTACCAGTATGGCGACAACAAGCACGAAAACGCTGCAAAAGAGTACTGGAGCAAGATCAAAAAATAGTCTGTATCACCTTGCTTGAATAGCTGCCGGAATACAGCCAGCGGTCAATATGACCGGAGGTCTGGAAATATTTCAGCTCATTGTCGCAGTAGGCGCTTTCAGAGGCGCTCACGATGATGAGCTTTATTTTCATCTTTTCGGGGATTATTGCCTTTATGTACACGCTGGCGCAGCTATTCACCGATACGTCGCTCCGCAGCTCAGCAAGCCCGGCAAGGTTCGGCGTCAGCTCCACGAAAATGCCGTAGTCCTCTATCGAGCGGACTATCCCGGTCACTGTTTCTCCTACCTCAAACATGGCGGCGTTCTGCTCCCATGTACCGAGAAGCTCCTTGTGGGTCAGGCATATCCTGCCGTTTTCTAGGGACTTCACCACTGCGTAGATATCCTGCCCGACACGGAAACGGTCGCTTGGGTGGCTTATCCTTGACACGGATATCATGTCTATCGGGATAAGCGAGGGGATACCGCAGCCGATATCCACAAAGCAGCCGAAGGACTCAAGATGAGTTACCCGCGCCGGTATGATATCTCCGGGAGTCAGCGACGAAAGGTACTCCCGCATGCATTTCTCCTGCGCAGCACGCCGTGACAGCACCGCGTATAGTTCTCCGTTCTCCTTTCGGCGGAAGTCGGTCACAATGAAAGACACAGGCTTGTTCACCCGGGATATCAGCGCGATATCCTTTGTTGTTCCCTCTGCAATGCCGATAGCCCCCTCCTCACGGGGAATGATACCGCGCATACAGCCGAGGTCGATAATTAAATTGTGCCGACTGTCGCATATAATGCACGGCGCTTCGAGGATTTTTCCCGCGGACATGCACTCGTTCAGCGTAAAATAAGATTGCAGGGAGCAGCGGTTATCCGCAGTCCCGATCAAGAAGCCCTCAGGCAGATACTCTGTCATTTTTTACCTCCAGAATAATTTTTTCTGTACATAATATGAGGGCTGGTCTGCAATTATACATACAAAATCTCCCCCGGCGTCTGCGAGACTCCGGGGGAGTGTGCGTTATTTCAGAGATTACGCGTCGGGCGCCATTAAACGAACCATGACCGCTTTCTGCGCGTGCAGTCTGTTCTCAGCCTCGTCGAAGATCTCGTTAGCGTGCTGCTCGAATACCTTTGCGGTAATTTCCTCCTCCCGGTGAGCGGGCAGGCAGTGCATTACCATTGCGTCGGACTTAGCAGAAGCCATAACAGTGTCGTTGATCTGATAGCCCTTGAACGCGATCTTTCTCTTTTCAGCTTCACCCTCTTGACCCATGGAAGCCCACACATCGGTGTAAAGAACATCAGCGTCAGCGGCAGCCTCGACAGGATCATTCACAATGCGGAACTTTCCGGGGTACTGCTTCGCGAAATCAATGACGGTCTGGTCGGGGTAGTAGCCCTCCGGGCAGCCGAGGGAAACGCTCATGCCTACCTTCAGTGCGCCTACGGTGAGGGAGTTCGCCATGTTGTTGCCGTCGCCGATATAGCAGAACTTCAGTCCGTCCAGCTTGTTCTTGTATTCGCGAACGGTCTGGAGGTCAGCAAGAACTTGGCAGGGGTGGCAGTAGTCGGTAAGTCCGTTGATTATCGGGATAGTGCCGAATGCGGCAAGATCCTCTACCTCTTTCTGTGCAAAGGTTCTGATCATGATACCATTGAGATACCGTGACAGAACTCTTGCGGTGTCCTGCACAGGCTCGCCGCGGCCGATCTGAAGCTCCTTAGAGGACAGGAACAGCGCCTGACCGCCAAGCTGGTACATACCGGTTTCAAAGGAAACGCGGGTTCTTGTAGAGGACTTCTGGAAGATCATGCCCAGAGTCATGCCTTTTAAGATGTTGTGGGGAATGCCGTGCTTCTGTTCGTATTTGAGCTGGTCTGCAAGGTTAAGAATGTCGATGATCTCCTCGGTGGAAAGGTCGAGGAGTTTAAGTAAATGCTTCATTGGTGTATTTTCTCCTTTCATTAATTGAAATTATGCATTGAGGAGTTCGAGAAGTATATCCAGACCTCTGTCGATCTCCTCGTAGGTGATCGTAAGCGGCGGCAGCAGACGGATCTTGGTTTTCGCGGTGAGGAGCAGAAGCCCCTTATCCAGAGCCGCTTTAACGATATCTCCGGCTTTCTTGTTCTTGAGCTCAATGCCTATCATCAGCCCTATACCGGAAACGGAAGCGACCTCCGGAGATGTCAGCACCTTCTGGCGGATATAATCGCCTTTCTTAGCGACTTCATCAAGAAATCCCTCGCTGTTCACGGTTTTGAGGACTGCAAGACCTCCTGCGCAGGAAATAGGATTCCCGCCGAAAGTAGAACCGTGAGTACCCGGTGTCAGAACCTTTGCGCACTTTTCGCCGGAAAGGCACACGCCTATTGGAACACCGCCCGCAAGCCCTTTGGCAAGGGTAGTGAGGTCGGCTTTCTTGCCGAAATTGTCCCCGGCAAGGAACTTTCCTGTTCTGCCGACGCCGGTCTGAACTTCGTCGGCGATAGTCAGCACGTCCTTTTCGGCGCAGAGCTTGAATATCTCGTCCACGAATTCCTGATCCAGCGCCATAACGCCGCCCTCGCCCTGAATGTACTCAAACATTACCGCGCATACGGTGTCGTCCAGCTTTGCGCGAAGGTCATCAATGTTGTTGGCTTCGACGTTGATAAAGCCCTCTACAAACGGGAAGAAGTAGTTGTGGAATACGTCCTGCCCGGTCGCGGACAGGGTGCAGAGAGTCCTGCCGTGGAAGCTGTTCACAAGGGTGATTATGTTGTGGCGACCCTTGCCGTATTTGTCAAAGCTGTATTTACGGGCGATCTTTATCGCACATTCGTTGGCTTCAGCGCCGGAGTTGCCGAAAAACATATCGGTGTAACCCGCAGTATCGCACAGTGCCTTAGCGAAGTCCGCTTGTACTTTTGTGTAATAGTAATTTGAGGTGTGCTGGATCTTGTGCGCCTGCTCGCAGACTGCATTTACCCAGTCCTCGTTGCAGTAGCCGAGAGAATTAGTACCGATACCGCTGCCGAAATCTATGTACTGCTTGCCGTTCTCGTCCACCGCCTGTCTGCCGGAGCCGCTGTCAAGTACCAGATCGTACCTGCCGTAGCTGGGCATGACATATTTGTTGAACTGTTCTATCGTACTCATTGTTACCTCTTATGCTGTGATCATTGTGCCGGCGCCGACGTCAGTCAGCAGCTCCAGCAGAATAGAGTGGGGGATACGACCGTCAATTATGGAGGTCTGCTTTACGCCTCGGCGGACAGCCTCTACGCAGCAGTCTATCTTGGGTATCATGCCGCCGGAGATTATGCCCTGTTTCTTTAGGTAGGGTACTTCGCTCACGCCGACCGCGCGGATAAGGGTGTTTTCGTCGTCCTTGTCCTCAAGAAGCCCCTTTATATCCGTCAGCAGGATAAGGTTCTTAGCTTTCATTTCCGCGGCGATTCGGGCAGCGGCGGTATCGGCGTTGATGTTGTAAACTTCGCCGTTCTTACCGGCGGCAACCGTGGAGATCACCGGGATATATCCGTTGTTAAGCGCGGTGTTTATCACCTCCGGATTGATGTCGGTTATCTCACCGACAAATCCGAGGTCGGGGTTGAGCTGCTCTGCCTGTATCATCTTACCGTCCAGACCGCACATACCCATTGCCTTGCCGCCAGCCCGCTGAAGCAACATTACAAGATCCTTGTTGACCTTGCCCGCAAGCACCATTTGAACGATATCAATAGTTTCCTCGTCGGTGTATCGAAGTCCGTTGACGAACTCGCTGGGCTTGTTGATCTTTTTCAGCATTGCGTTGATCTCAGGACCGCCGCCGTGGACAAGCACGACCTTTATCCCTACCAGCGAAAGCAGCACGATATCCTGCATGACCGCCTGTTTCAGCGCATCGTTAGTCATTGCGTTGCCGCCGTATTTCACCACAACTACCTTGTCGTTGTATTCCTGAAGATAGGGGAGAGCCTCCACCATGACATTGGCTCTGATGTCGTAATCTATCTGCATTGTAATTACCCCCAATTATGTGCGGTATTCCGCATTGATTTTAACGTACTCAAACGTGAGGTCGCAGCCCCATGCGATAGCTTCGCCCTCGCCGGAGTGCAGATCCACAAGGATCTTTATCTCCTCCTCGGAGAGCACTTCCTTTGCGGCTTCCTCTGAGAAGCTGATACCTGCGCCGTCAGTGCAGACCGTGATCTTGCCCTTTTCACTGGCAAGCTCCACGGAAACCTTGCTGATATTAAAGTCCGCGTTGGAATAACCGATAGCGCAGAGGATTCTTCCCCAGTTAGCGTCGGAAGCGAACATAGCCGCCTTGACAAGACTTGATGAAATAACAGACTTCGCGACTATCTTTGCTGTTTCCTCGTTAGGCGCGCCCTTTACGATACATTCAAGCAGCTTTGTTGCGCCCTCGCCGTCACGGGCGGTTTCGCGGGCAAGATTCATCATGACCGCATAAAGCGCGTTCTCAAACTTCTCGTAATTCTTGTCCTCGCAGGTTATCTCCGGATTCTTGGCAAGCCCGCTGCTCATCAGTATCAGTGTGTCGTTGGTGGAGGTGTCGCCGTCAACGCTTACCATATTGTAGGTGAGCGTGTTTACCTTGCGCAGAGCCTTTTCCAGCAGTTCACCGCAAATAGCGACATCAGTGGTGATGAAGCCCAGCATTGTAGCCATGTTAGGCGCGATCATGCCGCTGCCCTTAGAGATACCGCCGACGTGGCACTTCCTGCCGTCGATCTCGAACTCGACTGCAAGCTCTTTCTTTCGGGTGTCGGTGGTCATTATCGCTTCGCAGGCGTCGCCGCTCTTTTTCGCGGAAAGCTCCTTTACCAACGTTGGGATCCTTGTTTTTATTGGCTTGATGTTCAGCGGCTGACCGATAACTCCCGTCGAGCCGACAAGAACGTCGTTTTCGTCAATGTCAAGCGCTTCCGCCGCCAGACTGCACATCTGCTCGGCAATTTCAATGCCGTTTTCATTGCAGGTATTTGCATTTCCGGAGTTTACGATAACTGCCTGCGCATAGCCGTCTTTCAGGTGCTTCTGAGTGACGTAAATCGGAGCGCCTTTTACCTTATTTGTGGTGTAGAGGGCGGTGGTCTTGCAGCGCTCAGCGCAGTAGATAAGCGCAAGATCGCGCTTTGTGGTGTTTCCCGCCTTTATTCCGGCGATAACGCCCGCGGCGGTGAAGCCCTCCGCAGCGCACACGCCGCCGTCTACAAATTCATATCCTTCAAATTTAACCATTGTATTTCACCTTAAAGCAGGCCGGTGGTTTCGTCAATGCCCATCATGATGTTAAGGCACTGAACCGCCGCGCCGCTTGCGCCCTTTCCTAAATTGTCCAGTCTGGAGCAGAGGATAAGCCGCTCGTCGTTGCCATTGACGAAAAGCTGCATCATGTTCGTTCCGCTGAGGTTATTTGCGCCGATAAATCCGTCCTGCGGCTCGCCCTCCGGCATTACCTTGACGAAGTTCGCGCCTGCGTAGTATTCCGCGAGAGCCTTTCGCACATCGTCGGCGGTGTATTTCTTCGCGAGAAGCCGCGTATGCAGCGGCAGGGAAACCACCATTCCGCTGAAATAATCGCACACCAGCGGATTGAAAGCCGGCGCGTAGTCCAGCCCGCAGATCTTCTGCATTTCGGGCAGGTGCTTGTGCTGCTGAGTCAGCGCGTACTGCCGCGGGCTGTCGAAATCCGCGGGGCGGTCTGCGCTCTCGTATACGGCGATAGCTTTCTTGCCGGCGCCGCTGTAACCGGAAACTGCATGCACGCTCACGGGGTAGTCGCTCGGCATGATACCCAGCTTCACCAGCGGGTAAACCATTGAAGCAAAACCGCTGGCATAACAGCCGGGGACTGCGACCCGCGCGGACTTTTCTATCTTCTCCCGGAAATCCGCCCCCAGCTCCGGGAATCCGTAAGCCCAGTCGGGGTTGGTGCGGTGCGCGGTTGAAGCGTCGATAATTCGCGTGGAACTTCCCTCCGCGAGAGCCACAGCCTCTCTTGCCGCAGCGTCCGGCAGACAGAGGAACGTGTAATCAGCGCTGTGAATGAGCTTTTTCCGTTCGTCTGCGTCCTTGCGTTTTTCCTCATCGATACGGAGAAGCTCTATGTCGGTTCGGTTCTTGAAGCGTTCCAGTATTTTAAGCCCGGTAGTACCCTCCTGACCGTCTATGTATACCTTAACCATTGCAAAGCTCCTCCAGTTTCTTTCGTGTAAGGTCGATCTGGGTCTTTACGCTTTCCGGCGCAGGCCCGCCGAATGAGCGGCGCTCGCGCACGCAGGTGTCAAGGCTTATCGCCTCGTAAACGTCGTTGTCGAACAGGTCGCTTTGCGCCTTGTAGTCAGACAGCGGCAGTTCTTCCAGCGTGGTGTTCAGCTCTATGCAGTGCGCAACCAGACCTCCGGTTATCTTATACGCGGTGCGGAACGGCATTCCTTTCTTTACAAGGTAATCCGCGCAGTCTGTCGCGTTGATGAAGCCCTTTGCCGCCGCCTTTCGCATGTTGTCCTTATAGAGAGTCATTGTTTCCAGCATGGGAATGAACGTCGTCAGGCAGAGCTTCAGATTATCTACCGCGTCGAAGATTGCTTCCTTGTCCTCCTGCATGTCCTTGTTGTAGGCAAGGGGAAGACCTTTCATCATAGTCAGCAGCGTTACGTTGTCGCCGATGACCCGTGCAGTCTTGCCGCGGATAAGCTCGGTGACGTCGGGGTTCTTTTTCTGCGGCATGATACTTGAACCAGTGGAGAAGCGGTCAGACAGCTCAATGAACTTGAACTCCCAACTGCACCACATGATTATCTCCTCAGAGAAACGCGACAGGTGCATCATGCATATTGAGATAGCACTTGCAAGTTCAATGCAGAAATCTCGGTCAGAAACGCCGTCCAGCGAATTCACCATAGGCGCGGACATTCCAAGAAGCTCTGCGGTACGGTCGCGGTTGATATTGTAGGTAGTTCCGGCAAGCGCGCAGCTTCCCAGCGGCGAAACGTTCATTCGGCGCAGAGTATCGTCAAATCGTTCGATATCCCGCAGGAGCATTTGCGCATAAGCCATCATGTGGTGACCGAAGGTTATCGGCTGCGCCCTCTGGAGGTGCGTATAGCCCGGCATTATCGTTTCGGTGTTTTCCTCGGCGATATTGCACAGGACTTTAACAAGCGAAACCACCAGCTCCCGCAGGGATTTTATCTCGTCCCTCAGATACAGACGGATATCAAGCGCGACCTGATCGTTCCTTGAACGGGAGGTGTGCAGCCGTTTTCCCACGTCGCCAAGGCGCTTTGTTAATTCCGCCTCGATAAACATGTGAATATCCTCTGCTGTCATGTCTAATTGCAGCTTCCCGCTTTCAAGGTCTGCCAGTATCTCTTTAAGTCCGCCGATAAGCTCAAGGCTGTCGCTCATGCTGATTATGCCCTGTTCGCCGAGCATGGTGGCGTGCGCGATACTGCCTTCGATATCCTGTCGGAACATTCTGCCGTCAAACGCAATGGACGAGTTGAACGCATTTACTCTGCTGTCAACGCCCTGCGAGGAACGTCCAGCCCACATCATTTCTGCCATAAATCTACCTCGTATTATAAATGATAGGAGAGCGGAAAGGATTTTCTTCCCGCCCTCTGAAAATGCCGATTAATATTACTTGTTCTTTGCTCTTTCTGCGTCCAGAAGCGCCTTAACCTTGATTGGCAGACCGAACAGATTGATAAAGCCTGCGGAGTCCTTCTGGTTGTAAACGTCGTCCTCGCCGAAGGAAGCAAAGTCCTCGCTGTACAGAGTATACGGAGAGGTAACGCCGGCGTTGATGATGTTGCCCTTGTAGAGCTTCAGCTTAACGTCGCCGTTAACAGTCTCCTGAGTCTTGTCAACGAATGCGTCCATTGCTTCACGCAGGGGAGTGTACCACTGTCCGTTGTATACGATATCAGCGTACTTCTGAGCCAGACCAGCCTTGTAGTGCTGTGTTTCCTTATCAAGGCAGATTGTTTCCAGAACCTCGTGTGCGTGGTAGAGGATAGTTCCGCCGGGAGTTTCGTACACGCCGCGGGACTTCATGCCGACCAGACGGTTCTCTACAACATCGAACAGACCAATACCGTTCTCGCCGCCCAGCTTGTTAAGAGTCTTGATGAGCTTTACTCCGTCCATTGTTTCACCGTTAAGGGCGGTAGGGATACCCTTTTCAAAGTGAATGGTAATGTATGTAGGCTTGTCGGGAGCCTGCTCGGGGGAAACGCCAAGCTCAAGGAAACCGGGCTTGTTGTACTGCGGTTCGTTTGCGGGATCCTCAAGATCCAGACCCTCGTGAGAGAGGTGCCACAGGTTCATGTCCTTAGAATAGTTGGTCTCACGGGTGATCTTTATCGGAACATTGTGAGCCTCTGCATAGTCGATCTCCTGATCTCTGGACTTGATATCCCAGATTCTCCACGGAGCAATGATCTCCAGCTCCGGAGCGAGAGCCTTTATTGTAAGCTCGAAACGCACCTGATCGTTGCCCTTGCCGGTGCAGCCGTGGCAGATAGCGTCAGCGCCCTCTTTCTTAGCGATCTCAACAAGGCGCTTTGCGATAGGAGGACGTGCAAAGGAAGTACCCAGCAGATAACCCTCGTACTTTGCGCCTGCCTTTAAGGTCGGGAAGATGAAGTCGTTTACGAACTCGTCCTGAATGTCCTCAATATACAGCTTGGAAGCGCCGGTCTTTTTGGCTCTCTCCTCAAGACCTACGATCTCGGAGTCCTGACCTACGTTGCCGGCAACGCAGATGACCTCGCAGCCGGGATATGTTTCGTGCAGCCACGGAATGATGATAGAAGTATCCAGACCGCCGGAATATGCCAGAACGATCTTTTTGATTTCCTTTGCCATGATGTATTTCTCCTTTTAAATATGTTGGGGGTTGGTTATTTTTAACAAACCTGCCCGATTAATTTTTACATTTCTAATTATACTCATTTTCTTCATTTTGTCAAGGGGGAAAATACCAATCGGTGTATATTATACGGAATATTTATAGTTTTTTGAATATTTTCTTCTGCCGAAGCAAGCCAAACTGCCTGCAATGCGCTTGGTAGGCGGCGAGGCAATTAAAAGCTCTGTATATTATTCAATGTGACGAATATTTCTGAAATACCTCTTGACAAAAATTGCGTTCATGTTTATAATATAATTATGAACATATCGGAACGGAGGTATCATATTCCATGAAAATGAATGAAAAGATCGAGATAATCCTCGGCAGAAAGCGTATCCGCAAAAGTGACCTTGCGCACAACGTAGGGATAACCTACCGCGCTTTTGCAAATTATATGAACGGCAGCAGAAAGCCTCGTCCCTCTACGCTGAGCAAGATTGCAGAGGAGCTTCAGGTGTCTACCGAATTCCTGCTGGACGATTCGCAGGAGTTGGAGCTTACTGTTGAGGAGCGCTTTATTAAAAGAGTATGCGCCAGCGACGCAGATAAAGCGCAGGCGGCGCAGTTCCTCGCGCAGTCCCGCGGACTTTTCGCAGGAAACGCACTCAGCCCGGACGACAAGGAGGCTCTCCTCAAATGTCTGCTTGAGATCTACGAAGATTCCAAGAAAAGCGAAGAATAAGCATGGAGCAGATCATACAGCTTGCGGAGGAGATCCGGCGGGAATTCGGCGGCAGAGATATTTTTGAGACCGCCGAGAATTCCGGCGCGAACGTCTGGCTGAGGGAGCTTGGTACTTTAAAGGGGTTCTATCTGTTTGAGAACGGCAAACGGTATATCGTCGTGAACCGCTCTCTGAACACAATTCTGCGAAGAACCGTCTGCGCGCATGAGCTTGGACACGACATGCTCCACCGGGAGCTGTCCTCCGGGGGAATCCGGGAGAACACGCTTTTTCTGTCCCACGACAAGACCGAGCGCGAAGCGAACCTGTTTGCCGCAGAAATTCTTATCTCCGACAGCGAGGCACTATCTGTGCTGGAATATTCGCACACGCTGGACGAAGCTGCGTTTGAGCTGGGCGCACTCCCGGAAATATTAGGATATAAGCTGGAGCTGCTCAACCACAAGGGTCACAGCTTTAATTTATCGGATATCCCCAGCAATTTTCTTAAATGAGTCGAAAGGAATGACAAGAATTGGATATAAAGAACACCATTGCCCGTTTGACTGCGGCGACAGGAGTTTCTGGCTGCGAAAACGGCGCTACGGAGCTTGCGCTGTCGCTGCTGAAAGAGTACGCTCCGGACGCGGAGATCGACCGCAGCGGCAATGTTACAGGTGTGATAGCTTCCGGCAGACCCGGCGCGAAAACACTCATGCTTGACGCGCATATAGACCAGATAGGCATGATAGTGACCGCCGTTGATAAGGACGGCTTTATTAAAGTAGGCTTCTGCGGCGGTGCAGATATGCGTATCATGCTTGCTCAGAGCGTTACTGTACATGGTTCTGAGCCTGTCCGCGGAGTGGTTTCGACACTGCCGCCGCATGTTTCCTCCGACCACAGCAAGGTGCCGGAGATCGGAGATATCTCAATAGACGTTGGCATGACGAAAGAGCAGGCAGAGAGGATCATCAGACCCGGCGATAGAGTGACGGTAAACTCTGATTTCCGCGAGCTTTGCGGTGATGTGATTTCCGCTCCGTCGGTGGACGACCGAAGCGGCGTGTGTGCGATACTTGCGGCGCTGGATATGCTTAAAACCCGTGAATCAGCATACGATCTTGCAATTTGCTTTTCGGCGCAGGAGGAAACCGGAGAACGCGGCGTAAAGGGCGCTACCTATCGCCTTGCGCCGGACGAGGCTATCGCGGTGGACGTATCCTTTGGAAGGACTCCGGACAGCGTACCGCACGAAACGGCAGAGCTTGGCAGCGGCGTGATGATCGGAGCGTCTGCGGTTCTTGACCGCGGAATGACGGAGCGGCTGAAACATACGGCGAAGTGCTGTGATATCCCATATACAACAGAGGTCATGCCGTCCTCGACCGGCACAAACGCTGACTCTATCGCCGTGAGCCGCGGCGGTGTGAAGTGCTGTACCTTGTCGATACCGATACGTTACATGCACACTCCGATAGAAACTGTTTCTATATCCGATATAGAAGCGACTGCAAGGCTGATCTGCGAATACGCCGCCGGAGGTGATAATAATGAGTAATATTACCGATAAACTGCTCGAAATATGCGCTCTGGACGGCACTTCCGGTGACGAGGGAGTTGTTCGCGAGTATATCAGAGCCAGAATTACCGCCGACGAGTTTTTCGTTGATAATCTTGGTAATCTAATAGTATTCAAAAAAGGGAGAAAGACCCCGAAAAACAAAATAATGTTTGCAGCCCACATGGACGAAGTAGGATTCATGGTGACAGATATCACCTCTGAGGGATTTCTGCGGTTCGGCGCTGTCGGCGGTATCGACCCCAGAGTTGTGTTGGGACGCTCGCTGCGCTTCAAAAACGGAACTCTTGGAGTTGTCGGCACTAAAGCGGTACATCAGCAGTCCGCGGACGAGCGTAAAAAAGCGCCGGATTTCGGGGATATGCTGATAGATATCGGCGCTTCCGGGCGGGAGCAGGCGGAAAAGTATGTTCAGCCCGGCGACTGCGCTGTTTTTAACGCCGACGCATTCTGCTTCGGCGACGGCTTCATAAAAAGCAAGGCTATCGACGACAGAGCAGGCTGTCTTATCATGATGGACATGATAAATGGCACGCCGGAATATGACGCATGGTATGTGTTCACTGTTCAAGAAGAGGTCGGCACACGGGGCGCAAAGGCTGCGGCTTTCACAGTTCAGCCGGATATCGCAGTAGTGCTGGAGTCCACTACTGCGTGTGACATCGCTGATACCTCCGGCGATAAACGGGTGTGCGAACTGGGCAAGGGCTGCGTTGTATCGTTTATGGACAGAGCGACGATTTATGACCGTGAACTGTACCAGCTCGCAAGGAAAACCGCCGATTCGCTTGGTATACCAAACCAGACCAAGACGCTGATTGCAGGGGGCAATGACAGCGGCGCGATCCATGTAAGCGCGGGAGGCGTCCGCACCTGTGCGCTTTCAGTGCCGTGCAGGTATCTTCATTCGCCGTCCTGCGTTATCAAGGAGAGTGACTATACCGCGACAGCAGCTTTTGCCGGAGCTGTCCTCAGCGCTTTTGCAGAGCTATGATAGAGCGGGTCTACGCGCCGGAGCAGTTTGTGGATATACCGCCGGGGGTTGAGTCCGACAAGATACTGGCGCTTTTTGCGGCATACGGCGGCGGGTATGATTTCTGCCGGTTTTTCCGGCAGTCCGGCGAGGGAAGCACGTTTATCGGCGCGCTGGACGGTTCAGTTGTCCTTGCCGGCGCGGAGCAAGCGGATTTCCCGGAGCTGGCGCAGTTCCTCAGCGCACATGGATTTACCGACATGTTTTGTTCTGTTGAAGCAGGGGAACGGCTGAGAGATTTCCTACCCGGCGTTTATCATCAGGTCGAACTCATGGAGCGTACAGGCGGAAATTCCGGCGAACTGCCACAGGAACGATCTCCCTCAAAAGTATGGGAGATTATCGGCAGCAGGTTTGAAATACCATTTGAACCGTGGTATCTTGACATGTCCCACCGTGTGCGGCATGGAGTTTCCCGCTGTTTTTCCGACGGAAAGGCTGCGCTGGTGCTTCAGCACGATATAAACGGCGAAGTCCTGCTGTCGCAGGTATGCGTGAAACGTGAATACGAAGGACAGGGATTTGCCGGAGATCTTGTAAGAGCAGTATGCAGTGCTGTTTCGGGCGTTATCCATGTTATCTGCGAGGACGAAATTACTGGCTTTTACCGCAGGTGTGGATTCACAGAAGCGGGAAAGAAATATATTATCACGCGTAACTGATGATAATATTGATAATATTTTGATGATTTTATTTAGTATTTGACAAAATATCTTTACAAAAAATCCAAAAACCTACTTGAATTCTTAAAAGTTTTATGTTATATTATATATAAGCAATACTAAGTACGGCTGCATAGGCTCGCTGTAATGGCTTCGTTTGTGCTGTCGGCTGTATCAAGCTATAAATCGGAGGATTAATTATAATGAGAATTCTTTATGCTGCAAGTGAAGCACGTCCTTTTGCCGCTTCCGGCGGTCTTGCCGATGTTGCAGGCTCTCTTCCTAAGGCACTTTGCGCTGCTGGACAAGAGGCTTGCGTTGTTATGCCGTATTATGTAAATCAGTTCAAGCCCGAACAGCGGGAGAAGATGAATTACATAACCAACTTCACCGTTCCTGTTGGTTGGCGCAGCCAGTACTGCGGTCTTTTCTCGCAGCAGGTGGACGGTGTTACATATTTCTTTATTGATAATGAGTACTATTTCAAGCGCGATAACGGTCTGTACGGCTATTATGACGACGCTGAGAGATATGTATTTTTCAGCCGCGCGGTTCTGGAAATGCTCAGATATATCCACTTCCGCCCGCAGATAATTAATTCCAACGACTGGCAGTGCGCTCTTATTCCGGTTTATTATGATTTGTTCTACCGCAATCTCGGCGGCTGCTTTGATAACATTAAGCATGTGTTTACAATCCACAATATCGGCTATCAAGGTCAATACGGTCTTGATCTGGTAAGAGATATTGTAGGTATACCTCCGCATAAGGTTAATATTATCGAATACGATCACGATATCAACTTTATGAAGGGTGCTATTGAGGTCGCTGATAAGGTAACGACCGTATCTCCGACCTACGCAAAGGAAATACTGAATCCGTGGTTCTCTCACGGTCTTGACAGGATCCTTGTAAACAAGCAGTACAAGACCTGCGGCTTCTTGAACGGTATCGACACGAAGCTGTACAATCCGGAGACCGATAAGACTATCGCCGCTAATTTCAGCGCGAAGGATCACAAGGGCAAGGCTGCCTGCAAGAGCGCTATCTTCCAGGAATTCGGCATGCCGGAGTACAAGATCCCGCTGCTTGTAATGATCTCAAGATTCGCAGACCACAAGGGCTTTGACCTTGTAAGAGCAGTGTTTGATGACATTATTGCAACTGATATACAGGTGGTTATTCTTGGTTCTGGCGAGAGCCAGTACGAAGAATTCTTCCAGAACATGCACTGGCGTTATCCGGATAAGGTAGGCTTCTACCGGGGCTTCAACAGCGGTCTGGCGACAAGACTGTATGCCGGCGCGGATATGTTCCTAATGCCCTCTAAGAGCGAGCCTTGCGGACTTGCGCAGATGATCGCGGCGCGTTACGGTACTATTCCGATAGTTCGTTCTACCGGTGGTCTGAAGGATAGTATTATCGACGCTGGTGACAACGGTATTGGCTTTACGTTCCAAAGCTATAACGCTCACGATATGCTGGGCGCTATTCGTCGCGCAAAGGCTGCGTATGACAACCGCATGGCATGGGGCAAGCTTGTTACCCGCGCAATGAAGGCTGACTTTAGCTGGGAGCAGTCTGCAAAGCTGTATATCGGGCTTTACAAGGAGCTTTGTGGAGAATGATCCTGCGATACATGATATAATATTTGCGCCCTCTCCGGGAAAACGGGGGAGGGCGCATTACATTTATTCGTCTTTCTTATCTTCTTTCTTTGTGCTGAGATCCGCCAGAGGATTTTTGCTCATTGCATTTTCCATTTGTTCGTTGGAAATATGTGTGTAGATTTGAGTGGTATTGAGATTCTCATGTCCCAATATCTCTTTCAGCACTCTGACGTCCACACCATTCTGATACATCAGCGTTGCGGCGGTATGACGCAGCTTGTGCACTGATAGTCCGCGGTTATCAAGCCCGCAGGATTTCAGACAATCCTCAACGATTTGCTGCACACGGCGGTTTGAAATTCTGGTGTTTCTCCGGCTGAGGAACAAAGCATCTGTCTTGGCAGTCTTACAGCGGTTACCGGCGGCAGCGCGCTTTTCATTATCTGTTTCTGAAAGGTTTAAGTAGTCGTTGTATGCATTCACGCAGGCTTCGTTGAGGTATACGATACGCTCCTTGTTGCCTTTGCCGAGTACTTTGAGCGTATAGACCTCATTACCGGAAGAATCCCGCGTTTTGCGAATATCTGATATGTTGATCCCGACCAATTCGCTCAATCGCAGCCCGCAGTTCAGAAAGAACGTTATAATGCAGTAATCGCGTTTCTGCGCCGGAGTATTTATATTAGTGAGCATTTCTACTGATTCGTCTAGTGTTAGATATTTCGGCAGCGCTTGTTTTGGTGTTGGCAGTTCAAGATTCGCAAGCGGATTGACTTCAAATAATCCCTTGTTATTTGTAAGGTACTTGAAGAACTGCCGCAATGCAACGCCTTTACGATAGCGGGCTTTCGGGTGATTGTCTTTTTCATTTTTAGTGAAAATTAGGAAGTCCTGCGCCATCATCAGATCTACTGATTTAATATCAGCCTCTGTGATGTCTGATATGTCGATTTTTTGGAAATCCGCAGGATCGTCAGATGCGCGATGATTTCGTATTTTGAAATACCGGAAGAACGAGCGAAGATCCGTGTAATAATTCAGAACCGTCAGCTCCGAACGATTCTTTACCAATTGAAGATATACTATGTAGTCTTTAAGAAGCTGCGGCGCATTATCATATTTGTTGTTCATTGTATTAATCCTTTACGAGATTCTTTGATATAGGTTACTTCTTGTGAGATACCCCTTCTCATTATTGCGTAAAATTTCCATTTTACGCAATTGCCTATGTTATCTTTTTGTACTCTATAAATATATTATACCGCACTTCCCCAATAATTTCAAGATAGAAAAAACCCGCCGAGCAAAATCAGCGGGTGTAATAATGTTTAAGAAATCAAGCCTTGCCAACAGAACCGAACAGTTCCATCTTCTCCTTGACCTTAGCCTTGATAGCCTCGGTACCGGGAGCGAGAAGCTTTCTGGGGTCGAAGCCCTTGCCCTGAAGATCCTTGCCTTCTTCGATATACTTTCTGGTTGCTTCCTGGAATACGAGCTGGCACTCAGTGTTTACGTTGATCTTCGCAACGCCGAGAGAAATTGCCTTCTTGATCATATCGTCCGGGATACCTGTGCCGCCGTGAAGTACGAGAGGCATATCGCCAACTTCTGCCTTGATCGCAGCCAGAGTGTCGAAAGACAGACCGGGCCAGTTTGCAGGATATTTTCCGTGGATATTACCGATACCAGCAGCCAGCATTGTAACGCCGAGATCAGCAACCATCTTGCACTCCTTAGGATCAGCGCACTCGCCCATGCCAACTACGCCGTCCTCTTCGCCGCCGATAGAGCCTACCTCAGCCTCAAGAGAAATGCCAAGAATATCGCAGGTGTTTACCAGAGCGGTGGTCTTTGCGATGTTCTCCTCGATCGGATAGTGAGAACCGTCGAACATGATGGAGGAGAAGCCTGCGTTGATACAAGCCTTTGCGCCCTCAAATGTGCCGTGGTCGAGGTGGAGAGCAACCGGTACAGTGATGTGCAGGTTCTCAATCATCCCCTTAACCATGCCAACAATGGTGGAATAACCGCACATATACTTGCCTGCGCCCTCGGAAACGCCGAGGATAACAGGTGACTTGCATTCCTCTGCGGTGAGAAGGATCGCCTTTGTCCATTCAAGGTTGTTGATGTTGAACTGACCAACAGCGTACTTGCCGTCGCGTGCCTTGTTCAGCATTTCTTTTGCAGAAACTAACATTTTAAAAATCTCCTTTGAATTAATTACAGGATTAAAAATCCATTCAATTTATTATAACGCATTTTCCCGAAAAAAGCAATAACTTTTCAGAAAAATTTTTATAATATGCCGGAACTGTCCGTTTCTGATCCAACTTCAAGCGTGTAGCTGAAAATCTCGTCTGTCGGGACATTTTCAAAGGAACTGAATTCCTCGCGTTTGCGCATTTCATAATAGCTTTCCAGTATCGGAACTACGATACACACCAGAACAGTCATCACTGCGGCAATAATGATCACCACAATCTTCTGCTTTTTTGTCCATTTATGCGTAGGAACTGCGTCCTCTTTGACCTCAAAATGGCGTTTCTTGCCGGAGAAAGCGCTGCGGATAACGTAGGATTTCAGTTTATCATCGGCGGTTATTTTAACGCAGATATCCTTGTAACGCTTGTCTAGGGCTTCGGTCAGACTGTCTGACAGCTCGCCCAGAACGGAATTCACATATTTAACGCTCTCCCCTGTTACCTTTGCAATCTGCTCCGGTTCAAGGTCGTTCTCCCAGTGGAGGTGGATTATCGACCTCACAATGAACGGTTTCTGGAGAAGCACCTCCAGAAGTGCCTGTTTCTTGGCGTCCAGCTCTACCCCGGTCAGCGTCACCGCCGAATCATTGCTGTCGGCTTCGCGGCAGAGCGGGCATTCTTTCAGGAGAAGGTCATACAGCGCTATGTTATCGGGATATTTCTCATATTCGGCGGTCATGCGGACGAATATTTCCTTTGCGGAATTGAAATCCTTAGTGGATATTAGCGCCAGCGCGTAGATATCGTCGCCGAAGTCATCTATCAGTTTTCTAATTTCCATTTCAAGTATTATGGTCGCTGACGTGGAACTGCTTGAGGTTGCCAATCTTTTTGCTGCGTTCGATCATTATCTTTTCGATGTCCTCAACGGTAACGCCGCGGTCAGCCATCATAACGATCATGTGATACAGCAGGTCGTTTATCTCGTTGGCAAGTTCCTCCTTGTCGTTGTTCTTTGCCGCGATGACCATTTCGGTACATTCCTCGCCGCACTTTTTCAGTATCTTGTCGATCCCTTTATCAAAAAGGTAGCAGGTATATGACCCCTCCTGCGGGTTCGCGCGGCGGTCTACCACAACGTCATACATGTCTTTGAATGCGTCCATCATTGTTTGTATCTCCTTATAAATTTAATGCTTTTTTGAAAAAATCCTGCCAGCCGCCTGACCAGCATTCCTCCATTTCGTAGTCCTCCGGGGACAGGTCATAGTAGTACTTCCCTGTTCCTATGTGCAATGATATCCTGTCCAGCGGATAGCCTTCGACCTTTTCCGGGTGAGGTTTGTCGGTGAGAATAAAAGGATTGCCGGACAGAATGTCGTCCGTGCTTTCGATCACTTTTCCGTCCGCAAGCACCAAACAGACAGCGTTTCTGTACCTTGCAGTGAGTCCACCGTATTTCTTTGCAAGACCGCCATAATATGCTGTTATCTCATCATTTGAAAGAGTTATACCACCAACACGCCGGACATTCACCCCCGGCTGGAGTTCGTCTGGTACATTGTCAAAATACAGTCCGCTGTCGCAGGAAAAAACCGGGATACCATAGAATTCAAAATATGCCATAGACTTTAAACGGGCGTTTTCAAGAGGAGAATTCCCGCACTCATTAACGCTCGGCGGCTTCAGCTCCATGTCGCACAATCCCAGCAGCTTTATTCCTAGAGATTCCACCGTACGTCGCATTGATACCAGCTTTGCAGGATTCCCTGTTCTGTACAGCAAGGTAAGCTGTTCCATTACTTTATTCTGTTGAAAAAGCAGCTTCTGTTTCCGGTATGGCACGCCGCGCCGGTCTGAATGACCTTTATCAGCAGTGTATCGTCGTCGCAGTCGCTGTATATCTCCACTACCTTCTGGAAATGTCCGGAGGTCGCGCCCTTGTTCCACAGCTCCTGCCGCGAACGGCTCCAGAACCATGTATACCCTGTTTCCAGTGTTTTCTGGAGACTTTCCTCGTTCATGTAGGCAAGCATGAGGACCTCGCCGTTTTCAGCGTCGGTGATAATCGCCGGAATAAGTCCGGATTTCTTGAAATATTTCTTTACGTCCATTTTGTTCTCCTGAGTCAGTTTTTGTGGGCTTCCACAGCCTTATCAAGCAGCGGTTTCTGGGTTTCCGGAAAGCTCCATTTGGCATTGTCCTCCGGAGGAGTGTCCAGATAATACACCGATACCAGATCTGTGTGAGGAAAAGGTCCCAAGTCATCAATGTCTGCATAATACAGCAAACCGTACTCGATCTCTGTGCCGTCAGTAAGTGAATACGCAGTAACGAACTCTAGACGCGCACTGATGACGCCCAGCTTGTCGGAAAGAAGCCGGCGTACTGCCTCGCGGGGCTGTTCACTCTGTTTTTTTTCTGTTTCCGGAAGCTCCAGAGTAGTATTGTTCCGGCGCTTGACGAACAGGTATTTTCCATTACGGAAAGCTGCCACGGTGATGTGCTTAACCAGGATAACATTGCTTACTTGTTCCTCGGAGCAATCATCTATGTAGTTTATATCCATGTTATCTCCCATTTATTTCCACGGAAATTCTTATCCATGTTAGAATAATGCAATATAGATATATTATATCACAAGATATGGAAAAATGCAAGTCTTAATCCCGCCAGAAGCTCCAAACCGAAGATTTTGTCAAAGAATCCGCCCGAATGTTCTGACAGGGATATCATGTTCCTTTAAGTGAGCCTTTACCTCTTCCACCGTTATCTCCTTAAAGTGAAACAGCGAAGCTGCAAGCGCGGCAGAGCTGCCTGTTTTCTCAAAAACCTCGGAGAAGTGGCTGAGCTTTCCGCAGCCGCCGCTTGCTATCACAGGAATTTTCACCCGGCTGCACACGAAATTCAGCATGTCGATATCGAATCCGCCGCGAACACCGTCGGTGTCAATGGAGTTAAGGCATATTTCGCCTGCACCGCGTTCCTCGATCTCCTTTACCCAGTCGCCGAGGTCAAGGTTCATGTCAACTCTGCCGCCGTTGATAAATACGCTGTAACCGCCCTTGTCGTTGCGTTTAGCGTCGATACCTACTACCACGCACTGGCTGCCGAATATCTCCGCGGCGTCGCTGATGAGCTTAGGGTTCTTCACCGCTTGAGAGTTCACCGAAACCTTGTCCGCGCCGGCTCTCAGAGTGTCGCGGAAGTCTTGAACAGAGGAGATACCGCCGCCCACGCACAGCGGGACGAAAACCTGCTGTGCAGTGCGCTTCACCACGTCCAGCATTACTCCCCTGCCCTCATAGGAAGCAGTTATATCATAAAACACGAGTTCATCAGCGCCCTGACGATTGTATTCGATAGCAAGCTCCACCGGGTCACCAACGTCCTTGACACCCTCAAAATTCACACCTTTGACTACCTTGCCGTTGCGGACGTCAAGGCACGGGATAATTCTCTTTGCAAGCATAGAAGCCTCCTTATTTAATCGGCTACCCGTACAGCCTGCGCAAGGTCAAGACTGCCGGAATAGAGGGATTTACCGCATATCGCGCCGTATATCCCGTTTTTCTTCAATGTTCTGATGTTGTTTATAGTCTTTATCCCGCCGCTTGCAATAACGTTTCCGCCGAGCGGCGCAAGCGTTTCCTGCAATTTCTTTGTTTTGTAATGGTTCGGGCGGCTGAGTGTGCCGTCCTTGTCTATATCTGTAAAGATGAAGTACTGAACTCCTGCCCGGCACATCTCAACGCCGAGGTCTATGTAGTTCACGCCGCTGGTTTCAAGCCAGCCCTCTGTCGCCACAAAGCCGTTCTTGGCGTCGATACCTACGGCTATCCTGCCTTTGAACTCCTTTGCGGCACGTTTTACGAACTCCGGATCCTTGACGGCAGCAGAGCCTATTATCACGCGCGAGATTCCTGCGCTTAGGTACATTTCAACCGTGTCAAGGCTACGGATACCCCCGCCAACCTCAACCTTGAGGTTGGTATTCTTCGCCACGTCGATAAAAATATCTTTGTTCTGCTGAGTCGCGTCCTTCGCGCCGTCTAGGTCTACCATGTGTACCCACTCTGCGCCGGAGACTTCAAATCCCCTAGCGGTTTCCATGTAGCTGTCGGCGACCTTCTGCACCGTGCCGTAATCCCCTTTGAAAAGGCGGACGCAGTTTCCGTCCTTGATATCTATTGCGGGTAGTATAACCATGCCGCTTTCTCCTTATTTCTTGTTTATATTGCGTAAAACAAAACTTTTACGCTGCTCACTTTCGGTAGATACACAATAGTGCAAAATCAGAGCGCGGCAAAGCACCGCAGAATATTAAGCCCCGTATCGCCGCTCTTTTCCGGGTGGAACTGAGCACCGTACACGTTCTCCTCAAACACCAGCGCGGGTATCTTCATACCGTAGTCGCAGTAAGCCGCGACGTTTCGGCTGTCGCACTCCGCCGCAAAGCTGTGTACGAAATATACATAATCGCCGTTTTCGCACTTGTCCAGCAGCTTGCATGGTTCGTTGAATTCAAGCGAATTCCAGCCGATATGCGGCACCGGGAGATCTCCAGCCGGGTGCATGAGCTTCACGCTGCCGGGAATAAGTCCTAATCCGTCGGTTTCGCCGAACTCATAGCCTTTCTCAAAAAGCATCTGCATACCAAGGCAGATACCAAGCAGCGGCTTTTTCTTGACCTCCTGCCTGATGACCTCTACCAGCCCGGATTCGTTCAACATTCGCATTGCGTCCGGGAATGCGCCTACTCCGGGCAGAATGAGCCGGTCGGCGCTGCGCAGGTCGTCGGGGTCTTTCGTGATCTTGTTTTCGATACCGAGAAAGTCCAGCGCGTTCTTTACGCTGAACAGATTCCCCGCACCATAGTCGATAATTGCTGTCATAGTGTTGTTCCTTTCCTGTTCAGAAAGATCTTATCGGCATTCAGCTTGACATGCTCCATGATATGTCCTATGTTGCCCTCCCCTGCATACTCTTTCATGTCGAAAAAGTCGCAGTCCAGACTGCTCCAGAACAGCGGATTTTCCTCACCGCGAGGTTCTGCGGTATTGATGAGCTGCCCAGCGTATACCTCAACATAGCAAGGGTCAAGCGGATAGCTGAAATCTATAAGATGTATCAGTTTTATATCCCTGCGTGTGATTCCCGTTTCCTCGAATAATTCCCGGTAAGCCGCTGTTTCTCCGTCCTCACCGGGTTCTATCTTTCCGCCGACGAAATTGCTCAGACCCTTGTACGGGTCTTTTATACGCCGGCACATAAGTACCTTTTCACCGTCCGGAGAAAAAACGGCGATAAGGTTATAGCCCTGCATTAAAGCACGCCCTTTGTGGAAACCGCGTTTCCGTCAGAATTGGGCTTAACAGCGGCTTTCAGTGCGTATGCGAGCGCCTTGAAAAGCGCTTCTATCTTGTGGTGGTCATTCGTGCCGTACTCACAGCGCAGGTGCAGGGTTATCCCCGCATTGAACGCAAAAGCACGCATGAACTCCTCGGTAAGGCAGGTGTCGAATTCCCCTACCCTTTCGTTGGTGAACTGAGCGTTGAACACCAGAAACGGTCTTGCGCTTATGTCCAGCGCGCAGAAGCCGAGCGCCTCGTCCATAGGAATAAACGCACTTCCATAGCGCATTATCCCGGACTTGTCGCCGAGTGCCTCCTTAAACGCCATTCCCAGCACTATTCCAATGTCCTCGGCGGTGTGATGACCGTCAACGTTGAGATCTCCCTTTGCATTCAGGACAAGACTGAACCTGCCGTGAACCGCAAGCGCAGTCAGCATGTGGTCGAGAAAGCCTATCCCGGTTGAGATTTCAACAGTGCTGCTCTGGTCGAGGTCAAGCTTGGCGGTGATGTCGGTTTCTTTGGTTTTTCTGGTGATTTCAGCGGTTCTGTTCATTCTCTCTACTCCTTAATCTTCCTTGCGCACCTTTATTGAATTAGCGTGAGCCGTCAGTCTTTCCCGCTCGGCGATAAGGATAATATCGTCTGCGGCGTCAAGCAGAGCGTCCTTTGTGTAGCAGATATAGCTGGAACGCTTCACGAAGCTGTCAACGCCCAGCGGCGAGAAGAATCTAGCCGTTCCGCTGGTGGGAAGGACGTGGTTCGGACCAGCGTAGTAGTCGCCGAGAGGCTCCGGTGAATACTGACCGAGGAACAGCGAGCCTACGTTGTCCAGCTTTCCGATATATTCCATAGGGTTCTCCGCAACGACTTCAAGGTGCTCCGGAGCTATCCTGTTGGCAAGCTCAATGGCGTAATCCATATCGTCGCATACGATTATCGCGCCGTAATTGTCCAGAGAGCAGTCGATAATCTCCTTGCGGGAGAGGTACGCGCTCTGCCGCTCAATCTCCGCTTGAGTTTTCACTGCGATATCCATGCTGGTGGTTATCATGACCGCGCTTGCCAGCTTGTCGTGCTCCGCCTGCGACATGAGGTCGGCGGCGAGGTACTTAGGATTTGCAGTTTCGTCGGAAAGCACGAGAATCTCACTCGGTCCTGCAATCATATCAATGTCAACAGTGCCGTAAAGCAGCTTCTTTGCAGTGGCAACGAAGATATTTCCCGGACCTACTATCTTGGATACCCGCGGGATCTCCTCTGTACCATAAGCCAGCGCCGCGACTGCTTGCGCGCCGCCAGCAAGATATATCCTGTCCACACCGCAGAGCGCCGCAGCAACAAGGATATCCTTATTAGCAGTGCCGTCCTTGAGCGGCGGAGTTACCATGATGATCTCCTTGACGCCAGCGATCTTTGCAGGGATCGCGTTCATCAGTACAGAGGACGGATATGCTGCCGTGCCGCCGGGAACGTACAGTCCCACGCGGTCAAGACCTCTTACTCTCTGACCCATGATAACGCCGTTTTCCTCTGTCACGCAGAAGCCCTCGCGCTTCTGTCTTGCGTGGAAAGCGGTGATGTTTTCAACTGCGTTCAGCATTGCGTTCACGAAGTCGGGATTCTTTTCGTTGGCTTCAGTCAGAGCGTCCTGTATCGCCTCGTCGGGAACTCTATAATACTGCGCGTTGGGACAGTCGAACTTCGCAGTGTAGCTCTTTACAGCGGCGTCGCCGTTTTGTTTTACGTCCTCAATGATCGCACGGACTGTCTTTTCAACGTCTGCGTTTACCTGTCCGGCACGCTTTTCTACTTCTGCGAGGAATTCTTTTTCGGCTCCGTCAGCCTTGATTATTCTAATCATCACAAATTCTCCTCTATCTGTTTTACTATTTCAGCAATGCGCTCCTGTTTGAGCTTCATGCTGACGGTATTCACAATAAGTCTTGCTGAGATAGGCGCAACGTCCTCCCAGACCTCCAGACCATTTTCTTTAAGGGTCGTTCCTGTTTCTACGATATCCACGATACCGTCTGCAAGTCCCACCAGCGGGGCAAGCTCCACAGAGCCTTCTATCTTAACGATATCCACGTCCATACCCTTGTTTTCAAAGTAATTACGGGTCACAGTCGGATATTTTGTCGCGACGGTCTTTACGCCGTAGCCCTCGTAGAAGTTGCTGCCTTTCTTTCCCGCAAGCGCGAATTTGCACCTGCCGAAGCCAAGGTCGCTTATCTCAAAGAACTTCCCACCGTGCTCCATGATCGTGTCCTTGCCGACAACGCCGATATCGCAGACGCCGTGTTCAACGTATGTAATGACGTCCGCTGCCTTTGCAAGCACGACTTCGATATTTTCGCCGGGGATCGAAAGTATAAGCCGGCGACCCTTGTCGCGAAGCTCCGATACATCATATCCGATCTTGTCAAGCAGATCTACGGTCTTGTTTTCAAGTCTGCCCTTGGTGAGGGCGATCCTTATTTTCTTGTTGATCATGCTCAGACCTCCTTGACGGTGACTTCGGAATTAATGCCGACAACATCTATCCGGTGGATACCGTGATCCTTTGCGTAGGCAGCCGCTTCGTCAAACGTGCCGCACAGTGAATTGAACACCGTCAGTCCGCTGGCGATAAGCTCACGGCAGTGGTTCAGCCCGGATATCTCACAGCCGCGCTCGCTGTAAACCAGCACGTCCGAGGGCTTCATCAGCGGAGCTTCAAGCCGTTTCAGATAAACCTTTGCTGCTGCCTCGACATTGACCGCAAAGCCGACCGCAGCGGCATTTCTGCCGAAATCTCCAAGCAGGGTGTCGTATCGTCCGCCGGACAGTACCGGCTGTCCGTAGCCCTCTACATAGCCGCGGAACAGAATTCCGGTGTAGTAGTTCTTCTTATGCGCCAGACCCAAATCAACTCTGATCTTGCCGGAATAGCCCATAGAGCAAAGCGCTTCATAGATACCGTGCAGGTAATTCAGCTTTTCTTTAAGCTCCGGGCTGTACATGTATTTACACGCGACGTCGAATATCTCGGACTCGCCGAACAGCGACGGCAGCGCTCTGCACGCTTCGGCAGCGTCGCCTTTTACTCCGGACAAAGCCTCGTTCAGAGCAGGATAATTCTTGCTTTCTATCAGTGAGTGGATAAGTTCAGCCTGTTCCTCCGGGAGGTTCAGATCGTCAACAACGGTACGGAATATGCCGCTCTCGCCGATCTCAAGCCGGAAGTCCTCGTCGCATGCGAACAGCGCCTGCGCCGCCAGCGACAGTGCCTCGTAATCCGCAGCGGTCTTTTCGCCGCCGATGATCTCAATGCCGCTCTGGGTGAACTCGTCGTCCCTTCCGCTGTTTTTGGGGTTCACCATGAATATGCTCTGGTTATAGTAGAGCTTCAGCGGCAGCGCCTCCGCGCGAAGCCGCGTTGCAGCAAGCCGCGCGATAGGCATAGTGTTGTCCGGGCGAAGAACCATAAGGCGGTTCTTGCCGTCCACCAGCTTGTACATTGTTTCCTGCGGGAAATAATGCACCTTGCCATTGAAAACATCAAAAAATTCCAGTCCGGGGGTGAGTACCTCCGAATAGCCGTATGCCGTGAAGATTTTTCTCAGCCGCTCTTGAATATTGCGCTTGGCAAGACATTCGTCGAACAGCAGATCCCGTGTACCCTCCGGGGTGAGCAGATCGTACCTTTTCAAATTCCTTTTCCCTCCGCTTTAGCGCGATAATGTGCTACCGCGCTGCCAAATTACAATACTATAATACCACAACCCAGCCTCATTGTCAATAACCGGGCGGGATTTTGGCAGAATCAACATCTTCTTTCAACATGAAAGCAAAATTGACCGCAGATTTAACAATAGTATCTCACATATCAAACAGCGACATCTGCGCCGACTGCGGAATATCACCAAACACGCCCATTTCGCGCATTTTGTCGATAACGGTGCTGTTCAGACCGCTCTGCTGCTGGATATCGTCGATACACATGTATGTCCCGGCTTTGATGACATCTTTCAGCTTGAACGCCGCGTTAGAGCCGCAGCCCGCTATTGCAAGATACGGCAGGCGAAGATTACCGTCTTCGATAGTATAGGTCGCCGCACCGGACTTTTTCGCGTCTACCGGAAGTACGCCGATACCGCGGCTCATCATCTCGTTAACAAGCATCATTGCGTCAAGAGTACCCTTTTCCTTAATCCCAAGTTCCTTATGGGTTGACTTTAATTCCCTGCTCCTTGCTTGAAGCTCCTTGACCTTAGCCCTAACGGTATCTGCACCGCGCAGCACCACGTCAATGTCGATATTTTCAGTGTGCTTTGTCAGCGTCGCAGCGTAGAACTCGCAGGGCTTGTTGATCTTGAACCAGCACAGCTTTACCGCAGCGGTAACATACGCAGCAGCGTGCGCCTTCGGGAACATGTACTTGATCTTCTTGCAGCTCTCAACATACCATTCCGGCACGTTGTTGTCCTTGAACGCCTGATAGATCGTGTCGTCAAACAGCTTGAGCGCGTTGCCCTTTCGGGTGATCTCCATTATTTTGAACGCAAGACCCGGCTCAACACCCTTGTGCATAAGGTAGACCATGATGTTGTCACGGGTTCCGATAACCTCAGAAATCGTGCAGGTGCCGTTCTTGATGAGATCCTGTGCGTTTCCTAACCATACGTCTGTACCGTGTGACAGACCGGATATCTGGAGCAGGTCAGAGAAGTTCTTCGGCTGTGCGTCAATAAGCATTTGCATTGCGAATTCTGTACCGAATTCCGGGATACCTAATGTTCCGCAGGGAGCGCATATATCCTCCGGGGTCACGCCCAGCGGTTCAGTTGATACGAACAGGTCATATATGTCGCGGTCAGTGGTAGGGATATCCGCGATCTTCAAGCCTGTCATATCTTCAAGGTGCTTGTACAATGTCGGAACATCGTGTCCAAGCTCGTCCAGCTTTAAGATAGTATCGTGCAACGCATGGAAGTCGAAGTGGGTGGTGATCATGTCGCTGTCGGTCTTATCCGCCGGGTGCTGTACCGGTGTGAAGTCGTACACCTCGTGATCATTCGGAACAACGACCATGCCGCCGGGGTGCTGTGAGGTAGTCCTTTTTACACCGGTGCAGCCGATAGACAATCTGTCCATTTCAGCGTTGTTATATTCGATACCGCGTTCTTCGCAGTATTTCTTAACAAAACCATAAGCGGTTTTTTCTTGTACTGCCGAGATAGTACCCGCCTTGAATACGTGATCCTTACCGAACAGTTCTTCAGTGTAGCGGTGTACTTTGCCTTGTACCTCACCGGAGAAGTTAAGGTCGATATCGGGCGCCTTGTCGCCCTTGAAGCCGAGGAACGTTTCGAACGGGATATCGTGACCGTCGCGGATCATATCAGTTCCGCATTTCGGGCAGTTCTTCTGCGGCAGGTCGAAGCCGGAGCCTACCGAGCCGTCGGTAACGAACTCGTTCCAGCGGCACTTGGGGCAGCGATAATGCGGCGCCAGAGGGTTTACCTCGGAAATACCGGACATTATCGCAACAAACGACGAGCCGACAGAACCACGCGAGCCTACCAGATAGCCGTTGTCCTCGGAGAATTTTACCAGCTTCTGCGCGATCATGTACAGTACCGAGAAGCCGTACTTGATGATAGCGTCCAGCTCTTTTTGCAGACGGGCGGATACTATTTCGGGGATCTTGTCCTCATATCCGTACCAGTTCATTGCCCTTGTCCAGCAGAGGTTTTGGAGTTCCTCCTCCGCGCCCTCGATCGAAGGGGTGAAAGTTCCCTTGGGGATAGGGCGGATATCCTCCACCATGTCGGCAATGGCGTTGGTATTTGTAATTACGACCTCGCGCGCCTTTTCTTCGCCGAGATAGCTGAATTCCTCCAGCATTTCGTCGGTGGTTCGAAGATACAGCGGTGCTTGGTTATCCGCGTCCTTAAAGCCTTGACCCGCTTGCAGTATCTTGCGGAAGATACCGTCCTCCTTGTTCATGAAATGAACGTCGCAGGTGGCAACTACTGGCTTATTCAGCTTTTCGCCCAGCTTAACGATACGCATGTTTAACTGGCGCAGCCCCTCGTCGTCGGGGACTCTGCCCTCGCGCACAAGGAACTCGTTGTTGGCTATCGGCTGGATCTCGAAATAATCATACAGTGAAGCTATCCTCTCGATCTCCTCCTGCGGCTTGCCGTCAAGTATCGCACGGAACAGCTCTCCGGCTTCGCAGGCGCTGCCGACTATAAGCCCCTCGCGGTGCTTTTGCAGCTCCGACAGAGGTACTCTGGGCTTGCGGTAGAAGTAATTCAAGTTAGAGTAAGAGATCAGCTTGTACAGGTTTTTAAGTCCGACCTGATTCTTTACTAATATGATCATGTGGTAGGTCGGCAGCTTCTTTACGTCTACCGTACCCAAAATGCTGTTGAAATCGCCGAACTTCTCCGGGGAATGTCCCTTGCAGGAAACCGTCACCAGCGAAATGAATATCTTTGAAAGCATTTCTGCGTCGTCGATAGCGCGGTGGTGGTTGAAATTACCCAGCTTGTATTCCTTAGCCACAGTGTCCAGCTTGTGGTTTTTTAAATGCGGCAGAGCGGCACGGCAGAGCTTCAGCGTATCTGCGTAGCGGATATCGTACTTGATGTCATGACGCTCGCAGACCTTTGAGATGAACGAAGTATCAAAGTCGGCGTTGTGCGCAACAAGCACGCCCTTCCCGGCAAACCTGATGAACTCCTCCACAGCCGATTTTTCGTCCGGTGCGTCCTCTACCATTGCATCAGTGATCCCAGTGAGGTCTGTGATATTAGGCGGGATAGGTATACCGGGGTTGACGAAGGTCTGGAATCTGTCCACCACCTCCAGATTTCTCAGCTTAACGGCGCCTATTTCGGTGATACGGTCGGTATCCCGGCTGAGTCCGGTGGTTTCTATGTCGAACACGATAACGTCGTCGTTTATGCGGCAGTCGTTACAGCCGGAAACAAGCGCGCCGGAGTCGTTGACAAAATACGCCTCAACACCATAGAGTATCTTGAATTCTCCGCCGTCCTTGCGGATCTTCTCGACGGTGTTCATTGCCTCCGGGTACGCCTGCACATTGCCATGGTCTGTAATGGCTATTGCTTTGTGACCCCACGCGAACGCTTGTTTTACCAGATCAGCCGGGGGAGTTACCGCGTCCATATCGGACATATTTGTGTGCAGGTGGAGCTCAACACGCTTCTCCTCTGACTTGTCCTGACGCTTCTTGACCTTGATTGACGCAATTGAATACGGACGTATCTGAAGTACATGCGAGAAAGTATCTGTTTCAAACTTGCCGGTGAGGATCACCGCCTTGCCCGGCTTTATGTTGCCCTTGATGATGTCGCTGTTTTCCGTCTGGGTGATGACCTTTAATATTTCAGAGGAGGTCTTGTCGGAAAAATAAGCGGTGTAGATCAACGTATTTCCGTCGCGGGATATTTTTTCCTCAGTCTTGAAAACCTCGCCCCAAAGTGTGACCTCGTCGCCCTCGCCGAAAGTGTCGCTCATAGGGAGCGGCGCTTCGCTGATACCCTTTCCATAGAACAGGGTCGCGGTGCTTTCTATCACATCTGACTCAAACGGAAGTTTGATCTCCTTCGGCTCTTTCAGAACCGCAGAGCCACGTTTGCCGCCTTTTCCACCTTGAAACCTGTTCTCCGAGGGGGTGGGCGCCGGGGTATAGGGTACGATCTTTATCGGGTCGCCCTGCCCGGCTTTGATGTACTCCTCCATGTTCACCTCTGATACACCGGTGAACTGAACATGGATCTTCTTTTTAAAGAATCCGCTTACAAAACGCTCTATCTTCTTGTCTATCTCCATTTGCAGAAGTATATCGCGCCCGCCGGAGCTTAGTGAGATCTCGCAGTTTTCGCCGTCACTGCTTATCTCTGCATTATCAAGATAGCCGTTCAAGGCAGCGTATCTGTCCTTGAGGATCGCCATTATCTCTATAATGTAATCGGGAGTGTAAAGCGACTCGTGATAGCTGGGGAATATTCTCGCCTGTGCGCCGCCGACAGCGGAGGAGATCTGCTTTTCAGTGGTAAGTATCTCAGCGGCGGAGCAAAGCTCGTCCAGACCGAGGTTTATAAGTATTTCATTCTTCTGCTCTGTATATACGATCTTCAGTACTTTGCCTGCGGCAGTGCTCTGCGGCAGGTCAAGTCCGTTAAAAAGCTGGCTCAATGTTGTGATATTTGCAGACATTTATTACTTCCTTCCTTTTTACTTGCCTGCGTCACAGCAGGTCTAGCTCCTTTTTCAGCTCGTCAAGCAGTCTGTCCTCCGGGACTTTGCGCAGGATCTTACCCTTGCGGAAAATTATCCCCTCGCCGTTTCCGCCGGCTATGCCTATATCGGCTTCTCTTGCCTCTCCCGGACCGTTCACGACGCAGCCCATTACAGCCACCTTTATGGGCTTGTCTATCTCTGCGCAGAGCTGCTCCACCTTTTCTGCCAGCGGGATAAGCGCGATCTTGGTTCTGCCGCAGGTGGGGCAGGAAACTATCTGCACTCCCCCCCCGATACCGCAGGCGCGCAGAATGTCCTTCGCTGCGTAGATCTCCTTTACCGGGTCGGCGGTAAGGCTCACGCGGATCGTGTCGCCGATACCGTCGCACAGCAGAGAGCCTATCCCCACCGCGGACTTCACAAGCCCCATGCGCTCTGTTCCCGCTTCGGTCACTCCGAGGTGCAGCGGGTAATCTACCTGCTGCGCAAGCAGACGGTACGCGGCAATCATCAGCTTTACATCCGAGGATTTTATACTAATAACTATATCGTCGAAGTCACAGTCATTCAGCAGCTTCACATGATTCATGGCGGACTCCACAAGAGCCTCCGGCGTGGGACTGCCGTATTTCTCTAACAGGGTACGCTCCAGCGACCCGGAATTCACCCCGATACGAATGGGGACAGAACGCTCTCTGCAAGCGTCCGCGACTGCTTTTACACGATCTATCCCGCCGATATTACCTGGGTTTATGCGAACCTTGTCCACACCGGCTTCGACTGCCGCTATCGCAATTTTGTAGTCGAAGTGAATGTCCGCCACCAGCGGGATATTCACCGCCTCTTTTATTGCGGGGATCAGCCGGACGTCCTCAACAGTGGGGATCGCCGCACGAATTATCTCACAGCCGGCTTTTTCGAGAGCCGCCGCCTGTTCCACGCTTTCGCGCACCTTCTCTGCGGGTACGTTCAGCATAGACTGGATATATATTTTCTCACCGCCGAGGGTCAATCCCCCGACCTTTACTATCTTTTTGCTCATTTCTTACTCAGAATCCTCCGCTAGCCAGCTTTGAAATATCGCCGAAAGTAACCACCAGCATAAGCACCATAAGCAGTCCGAAACCGACAAGGTGGATAATGCCTTCGACCTCCGGTTTAAGAGGTTTTCTGCGTATCGCTTCGATCACAAGGAACAGGAAGCGGCAGCCGTCCAGCGCCGGTATAGGCAGCAGGTTGAACACTCCCACATTGACCGTGATAAACGACAGCAGATACATGAATGTCGGAAGTCCCATGCTGACGCTCTTGGAAACCACCGTCACCGTCCCGACAGGTCCGGACAGGTCTTTCAGCCCGTATTTTCCTTTGAACAGGTCAGCGAGGGTGAACAGTATCATTCGGCTGACAGAAACGGTTTCACGGAACGTATATTCGATAACCGAGCCGAAATTCCGCTCCAGCGGCAGTACATAAAAGCCGTAGATAACGTCGCTGCTGCCGTCCTCATTCTGTTCCACAATGAACTCAAGATCCTTCAGTTCGACAGTCTGACCGTCGCGCTTTACTCTGAAGTCAAGCAGAAGATTGCCCGCTTCATTGGTTCGGTGGCTGTTGTTTTGCAGCTTGTACTGTATGTCGTAGGTCGTCCACACGCTTGTGTTCTCTATTGATACTATTTCGTCCCCCAGCATGAGCTGGTCGCTGCACAGCGAGGTTTCCGGAAAGGAGCTGACAGTGGTAGTTCCGACTGCTGTGGCAGTGCAGAGGTAGATCATAAGTGTGAAAAAACCGAGCAGGAGATTCATTACCGGACCGGCGAGGATAACTATCATTCGCTGCCAGACGGGCTTGCGATTGAACGCGCGGGGATTGACGCTTTCGCTGTCCTCACCCTCCATTGATACAGAGCCGCCGATTGGTAACAGACGGATAACATAATTAGTTTCCTTGCCCTTTTTTCGCAGGATCACCGGCCCCATGCCCAGAGCAAATTCATTGACCTGTATCCCGCACAGCTTTGCCGCAGTGAAATGTCCGAATTCGTGAATTATTATCAACGCACAGAATGCAAGTATGGCAATAACTATCTGCATAGTACCTCCGAATCAGCCGCCGAAATATGCCGCAACATATTGCTCTGCGGCGGACTTTGTTTCCAGTATTTCCTCCAACGTGGGTTTTGAAATGAATTTCACAGCGTCCAGCGCACCGTTCACGGCTTCGCCTATATCAAGGAAGCCTATCTTCTTGTTCAAAAACAGTGTTACCGCCGCTTCATTTGCGGAATTCACCGCGCAGGGAGCGTTTCCGTCCAGCGCGATAGCCCTCTTTGCCGCAGCAAGACAAGTGAAGGTTTGTTCGTCAGCTCTGCCGAAGGTAAGTGAACCTATATCCGCCAGTGAAAGCCGTTTAGCCGGCGAGGGCAGCCGCTCCGGGTAGGTCAGCGCAAGCTGTATAGGGATACGCATATCCGCCGTGCCAAGCTGCGCTATAACCGCGCCGTCACAGAACTCCACAGCAGAGTGTATTATGCTTTGGCGGTGAACAACGATCTCCACCTGCTCCGGCTTTACATTGAACAGCCGCACCGCTTCGATAAGCTCCAGCCCTTTGTTCATGAGTGTCGCGCTGTCTATGGTGATCTTCGCGCCCATGCTCCAGTTGGGGTGATTCAGTGCCTGTTCCACAGTGACTCCGCGTAACTGGTCAGAAGTCCAGCCGTAAAAAGGCCCACCCGAAGCGGTCAGAAGTATTTTCTCCGGACGGTTATCCCCCGCTCCCATAAGGCACTGGAATATCGCAGAATGTTCGCTGTCTATCGGCAGGAGCTTTACGCCGTGCCGATTTACGCAGTCGGTGACGAGATCTCCCCCCGCAACGAGAGTTTCCTTGTTCGCAAGAGCGATATCGTTACCTGCTTTCGCGGCTTCAAGCGTTGGGAGAAGTCCCACCATGCCCACGACAGAGTTCACCACCGTGTCGCACGGGAGCGCCGCAAGCTGGCACAGTCCCTCCATGCCACACAAAACCTTTATGTCTGTGTCGGCAAGCCGCTGTTTGATGTCCGGGCAGCTGCTTTCGCTGTAAACGCAGACATACTCCGGCTTGAACTCACGCGCCTGCTGTTCAAGAAGCGCTGTGTTTTTGTCTGCGGACAAAGCTCTCACAGCTATATTATGCATGCGGCAGACTTCTAATGTCTGCGTACCGATAGAACCGGTAGAGCCTAAGATAACGATTTTTTTCATTTTATCTCCGAATCAAGCGCTTTTGCGCCCCACTATATCTCATTATTTCCTAAACTAAACCACCCATTCACATTTGTGAATGGGCAGCTTTCTTTTAGGCTAAGGTCACCTCTAAAAACCTCTTGTGGGCAAAGATGTGCAGTGCAAACCATCTTCTTCTGTCAATAAGCGAAAGCATAGCGGCAACGGCGTCCGTGCCGTCGCTTTGGGCTTTCGCTTCGCAACATCGTGTTGCACCTCCTCGTAAGGCACAAACACGATGTTTGTCTGTTGCCCCAAAAGGGCGGCATGGACGCCGCCCAATCAAGGGCAACATGATACAGCCTTGCGGCGTCGGCTTTCCTTGAATCTGGTTCACCCTGCCCATTTTTGCTGTTCACAACGGTTTTTAGAGGTTCCCATAAATTAAATTACCCAGATAGACCATTGAAATATACAGGAAAGGCGCAACGAATATCACGCTGTCAAACCTGTCGAGAACTCCTCCGTGACCCGGCATGATGTTGCCGAAGTCTTTGACATTGTACTCTCGTTTTATGACCGAGGCGGACAGATCTCCGACCACTCCGACCAGTGAAGCCACCATTGAAAGCGGAACAAGCACGAAATAATTGAGCGGGTGATCGGCGAAAAAGAAATTGTTGCATACAAGCAGTGTAAGGATAATTATGATCCCCACAGTGACAACACCGCCGATAAGACCCTCAACGGTTTTCTTGGGGCTGATTCCGGGACACAGCTTATGCTTACCCATAAATGTTCCGACAAAATACGCGCCCGAATCGCCGAACCACGCGCAGAACATCACATAGATCATCATGAATACGCCAAGCTGCTGGCAGCTTGGGATATATCTCACCAGTACAACACAACTGAGCGCTACCGGGAGAAGCCCGCCCGCAGAGCCGCAGGCAAGCACCTGCTCAAACTTCACAGTCTTGTGCAGCCTAAGCATGATGAGGGCGATCACAATAACGTACAGCATTGCAACCGGTACTGAAAGGAATTTCAGCTCTTTGATGATGACAACAAATGGATAAAACGCAGCGAAAATGACAGTCGTCCAGCGAAGCAGCAGAAATTTGTCGCACTTTATCGCTCTGGTAAGCTCCCAGACCGCGACTGCGGACAGAAAGCCTATTGCTACGCAGTCCACATAAATATTATCGAGGATCAAAATAGAAACGCCGATAACAATGCCGACGGCAGCGGAAATCAGCCTTACAGCCATAATAAAACCTTCCTAAGGAATGACCACGCGTAAATCACACGCCGCCAAAGCGCCGATCCCGGTCAGAGTACACTCCTATCGCGTATTCAAGATGTTTCTTTGTGAAGTCCGGCCACAGCACGTCCATGAACACGAACTCAGCATAAGCCGCCTGCCAGATCAGGAAATTAGACAGACGCTGTTCCCCGCTGGGACGGATAATCAAGTCAAGCGGCGGCATTTCTGCCGTGTAGAGCAGCTTTTCAATTGAATGTTCGTCGATATTTTCCGGAGATATCTCCCCGACAGCCACCATCTGCGCCAGAATTCTAGCAGCGCGGGTTATTTCGTCCCTGCCGCCGTAATTCAGCGCGACTCCGGCAATGAAGCCGTCGTTATTCACAGTGGAGCTTTGAATATCGAGCAGATCGGCGGTGATATCCTCAGGCAACCCGGTGATATCACCTAGAAAGATGAAGCGGATATTTTCACGGGCGGCTTCGCGGATATCCTTGATATACTGCCGAAGCAGGTTCATGATACCGTTTACCTCGTCCGCCGGGCGCTTCCAGTTCTCGGTGGAAAATGCATAGAATGTCACACATTTTATCCCAAGTTCCCGCGCCCAGTTTATGGTTTTTTTGAATACCGCCGCGCCCTGCTTGTGACCAAAATTCCGTGGCAGACCGCGCTTTTTCGCCCACCTGCCGTTGCCGTCCATGATTATGCCGACATGCTGCGGAACTGATAATTCAGCTAATTCAGCCATTAGATGGACATGATCTCCTTGTCCTTCGCCTCGCCGACCTTATCGATCTCCTCGATATACTTGTCGGTGAGCTTCTGAACGTTCTTTTCTGCTTCTTTCAGATCGTCCTCGGTGATCTCATTCGTCTTTTTCTTTGCCTTGAGCTTGTCAAGTGCGTCACGGCGTACATTGCGGACCGCCACCTTGCTTTCCTCGCAGATCTTGCTTACCTGCTTGCAAAGCTCTTTTCTGCGATCCTCTGTGAGCTGCGGGAACGCGATACGAAGTACTCTACCGTCGTTTGTGGGATTAATGCCGAGGTCGCTTGCCTGAATCGCCTTTTCAATAGACTTCAGCGTAGAAGCGTCGAACGGCTGAACAACAAGGATCCTAGCCTCGGAAACGGATATAGAAGCCATCTGGTTTACCGGGGTGGGAACTCCGTAGTAATCAACGGTTATTCTGTCAAGAACGCTGGGGTTTGCGCGTCCGGCGCGGATAGTAGCCAGCTCGCTTTCAAGTGCGATCACGCACTTGCCCATTTTTTCCTTGGTTTTGTCGAGAATTTCTTTCATAATGGCACCTCTTTCGTGATATTACTGGGGCTTATGCTTGGTGACCAGCGTACCGACAGTCTTGCCCATAACAGCGTCATAAATGTTGTCAGGTCTGCTGAGGTCAAAAACTATGATTGGTATGTTGTTTTCAGTGCAGATAGCGGCAGCTGCGCTGTCCATTACCTGTAACTTTTTCACGAGGATATCGTGGTGTGTGATCACGTCGTATTTCACAGCGTCCGGGAACTTCTTGGGATCCTTGTCGTAAATGCCGTCTACCATTGTTGCTTTCAGCAGGATATCCGCGCTCAATTCTGCGGCACGCAGCGAAGCAGCGCTGTCCGTTGAGAAGAACGGGTTGCCGGTTCCGCAGCCAAAGATCACGACTCTGCCCTTTTCAAGGTGTCTTATCGCCTTGCCAAGAATGAACGGCTCAGCTACCTGCTGCATTGTTATTGCAGTCTGAACTCTGACGGTGCAGCCGAGGTTCTCCAGAACGTCAGCGACTGCAAGGGCGTTCATGGCAGTTGCAAGCATACCGATATGGTCTGCTCTCGCTCTGTCCATGCCCTCAGAGGTCCTGCCGCGCCAGAAATTACCGCCGCCGACAACTATGCCCATCTGAACACCGGCGTCAGCGCATTTCTTAATGCTTTGGCAGATGTCCTCAATGGTCGGAATGTCCAGCCCGCTGCCCTTTTCACCGGCGAGCGCTTCGCCGCTGAGTTTCAGCAGGACACGTTTGTACTTTGGAGCTTCCGCGTTAGATGCGTCCATATTTTATCCTCCAATAAATGAGTATGAATATCAATAATCCAGAACACGGATCCTTCCGAGGATCTCTGCCCCGTCGGATACCTTTTCAGCCGCCGCGGCAGTGTCCTTCTCGGACATAACACCCGTGATGAATGCAAGCTCGTTCTCAGGCTGGTTCTTTCTGGAAAGATATGTAACCTCTCCGAACAGAGCCTTGATAACTGCCTTTGTGACCTCGACGTTCTTGGCGGAAAGTCTGATATAGCTTGCGCACTTGAAGTCGCCAAAATCCTTGATGAAGTCCTGCGCGCTGTCAGCCCATGTAAGTGACTTACTGGTATTCGCGTGCTTTACGGCGGAAATTATATCCGAAACCACTGCGCTCGCGGTCGGGAGCTTGCCTGCGCCCTTGCCGTAGAACACAACGTCGCCGGTAGCGTCGCCGCGTACAAGTATCGCGTTGAACACGTCGTTTACGCCCGCAAGCTGGCTCTCGTCGCTGATGACTGCCGGGAATACGCCGATAGAGATCTTGCCGGCTTCCTCACGCTTTGCACAGCCAATGAGCTTGATCTTGCTGTCGGAGCTGTCGCAGTACTCAACGTCTTCAAGGGTTATCTTGGTGATACCCTCGGTGTGAACGCTTTCGGGGTAAACATGCTTGCCGAACGCCAGCGAAGCCAGAATGCAGATCTTGCGGCATGCATCGTGACCGTCCACGTCAGCGGAGGGATTTCTCTCGGCGTAGCCTAGCTCCTGCGCGATCTTCAGGGCCTTGTCAAAATCCATGCCGTCACGGATCATCTTGGTAAGAATGAAGTTCGTCGTACCGTTAAGAATACCCGCGATCTCGTCGATCTCGTTAGCGGAAAGGCAGGCATGAAGCGGCTTGATGATAGGGATACCGCCGCCTACGCTGGCTTCAAAGAAGAAGTTTACGTTCTTCTCCTTCGCGATAGCGAGAAGCTCTGCGCCCTTTGCCGCTACCAGCTCCTTGTTGGAGGTAACGACGCTCTTTCCAGCCAGAAGAGAGGACTTCACGAAATCATAAGAGGGCTTGAGTCCGCCAATTACCTCGGCAACCACTGTTACCTCCGGGTCGTTCAATATCACATTGAAATCCTTGGTGAACTTATCCTTGTAGGGGCTGTCGTCGAAATCTCTGACATCAAGAATATATTTGATGTCAAGCTCCTGTCCAGCCTTCCTTTCAAGGCTTTCTTTATTTTTATAGAAAACCTCAACCGTACCTGAGCCGACGACGCCGTATCCCAGAACCGCAATCTTAGCCATAATCAACTTCCTTTCGTTTTACTGCGCAGAATAAACAGTCCCGGCGGGAGCGGTATGCGCCGCCATTAGTCCGGACATATCATACTGCACAGGAGGATCCGTGAAACTGCGGCGGCGCTGTCTGCGTAACGGTCTGCCCGAATCGGAAACAAAAGCCGCAGATAATGCACAGGACTCTCCAATCTATTATCTTATTTATTATATCACAATGCGGAATGTTTTTCAAGTAGTTTTTTCCGCGCGATAAAATTTATTCTGCCAGAACCGCTTCAATCGCCGAAAGCTCCTCCTGCGTAAAGTCCATTTTGTAAACGGCTTCCACATTTTCCTTTATCTGCTCCGGGCGGGAAGCTCCTATAAGCACTGTGGTGACTTTGCCCTCGCGAAGCACCCATGACAGCGCCATTTGGGACAGTTTCTGCCCGCGGGACTGGGCAATCTCATTGAGCTTCTTCAACTGGCTGATCCTTGCCTCTGTAAGTTCGTTTCTTATCCAGGTTCTGCCCTTGCCAATGCGGGAGTCCGCGGGAACGCCGTTCAGATAGCGGTCGGTGAGAAGCCCCTGATACAGCGGAGAGAACACAGAAAGACCTATCCCCTGCTCCTTTGCGAAATCCCGCAGACCATCGGATTCAATCCAGCGGTTCAGCATGGAATAGCTGGGCTGATTGACGATAAACGGCGTGTGCAGTTCCTTGAATATCTTCATTATTTCTTCGGTTTGAGACTTATTGTAGTTGGAGATACCAACATACAGCGCTTTGCCCTGCCGCACCGCATTGTCAAGCGCAAGAGCGGTCTCCTCCAGAGGAGTGTTGGGGTCAAAAACGTGGTGGTAGAATATGTCCACATAATCCAGCTTCATGCGTTTGAGCGACTGCTCAAGGGAGGCGGTCAGATACTTTCTTGAACCGTTTCTGTCGCCATAGGGACCGTCCCACATTTCATAGCCGGCTTTGGTGGAAATAACCAACTCGTCGCGGTACTGACGCATTCCGCGGTCAAGTATCTTGCCTAGATTCTCCTCTGCCGAGCCGTTATAGGGATTTCCGTAGTTATTAGCGGCGTCGATATGGGTTATCCCCAGATCGAATGCGGTATGGATCATTTCCTCCATGTTTGCGAAATTGTCGGCATAGCCGAAGTTCTGCCAGATACCGAGGGAAACCGCCGGCAGCTTCAGTCCGCTGTTGCCGCAGCGGTTGTATACCATTTTGTCATAACGGTGAGGGTCTGGTGTGTACATAATTTTACCTCCGAATTTTGATAAATCCAGTATACCACAAAGCTGTGATAATTTCAAGGAATTTATATGAAAAATGCCCCCGCAGAATTCGGGAGCATTTCAATCTGCAAAAATTATGCCCTGCTGTCCGGTAATATCGCCTTATCAAGCGCCGTGGAGATCTCTGGGAGGTTCTTGACGCAGTAATCGACCATTACGCTTGCAACACGGGCAGCGGTTTCAATGGACACGTCCTTGCTATTTTTGTTCCATTCAAGGAACAGATTGAGGAATCCACCATTAATAAATGAAGCCAGCGGCATAACGTACTTGCCCTCGGCAGGTACAGTGAATCTTCCGATTATTTTGTCCTCCGACGCTTTGAGTACCAGCTTCATACGGGATATAAGCACACCGCGGAAATCGCTTTTCATAAGATGGAAGTAAAAGCCGTATTCCTCGGTGATAAGCCGGTTCAGCTCGATAAAAAGAGAGTATGTACTGTCCATAAGGTTTGAGGTGTTGAATCGGTCGATCATCTTCTGAATCTCTTCGACGATTTCCGACTCGGTTTCATCAAGAATATCGGTTATGTTGCTGTAATGAGTGTAAAAGGTGCGCCGGTTGACGTTTGCAAGGGCGGTCAGCTCGCTTATCGTTATTGATGAGATGTCCTTTGATTCCATCAGCTTGAAAAGCGCTGTCCTTATTGCTTTCTTTGTGCGAATTACTCGTTTGTCAGTGCTCCGTTCTGTCATGTTGTTACCTTCTTCCGATACTGTTAGAATTTTCACATGTGTATATTATAAAACATTTTACATAGATTGTCAACAGATAAGTTGATTTTGAGCAGAAACTATCTATTCTAATATTGAATAACAGTTACTACTTTTTTGATATATATGGAGAATAATGTCAATGTGTGAAGTAGGATCACGAATTCTTCCCATGAGAGACCAAAATTTACCCACATTACTTAATACCTCTTGACAAATTCGTCAAATCGTATTAAAATTGTATATGGTATAAACGTTTTCATTGACGTTTTGAACTAAAACATTAAAGGAGAATCATACTATGGCTTACATACTTGGCGTGGATATCGGCACCTCCGGCACAAAAACTGTTCTGTTTTCAGAGGACGGCACACCGGTTGCTTCCGCTACCTACGAATACCCGCTGTACACCCCGCAGAACGGCTATGCGGAGCAGGATCCGCAGGACTGGTGGAACGCTTCGGTGAACGGAATAAAGGACGTCCTTGAGGAGAGTAAGGTCAGCCCAGAGGACATCAAGGGCATTGGACTTTCCGGGCAAATGCACGGTCTTGTTATGCTGGACGCAGACAACAAGCCTATCCGCAAGTCGATCATCTGGTGCGATCAGCGTACCGCAAAGGAAGTCGATGAGATCACCGACAAGGTGGGCGCTGACAGAATGATCGAAATAACCGCAAACCCGGCTATCACCGGATTTACCGCAGCCAAGATCATGTGGGTCAAGAATAACGAACCGCAGAATTACGAGCGCTGCCGCCACATTCTGCTGCCGAAGGACTACATCAGATTTATGCTGACCGGCGAATATGCCACCGAGGTTTCCGACGCAAGTGGCATGCAGCTTCTTGATATCCCGAACCGCTGCTGGTCTGACGAGGTACTCACAAAGCTCGGCATTGACAAGGCGCTTCTCGGTAAGGTATACGAGTCGCCGGACATCACCGGAACAGTTACCGCAAAGGCTGCCGCTCTCACCGGGTTAAAGGCTGGCATTCCCGTTGTCGGCGGCGCGGGGGATAACGCTGCGGCTGCGGTGGGAACTGGTGTTGTTGAGGACGGTAAGGCGTTCACAACTATCGGTTCTTCCGGCGTGGTATTTGCGCACACCTCCAACATCTCTATCGACAAGAAAGGCAGAGTTCACACGTTCTGCTGCGCTGTTCCCGGCTGCTGGCATGTTATGGGCGTTACGCAGTCCGCGGGGCTTTCTCTCAAGTGGTTCAGAGATAACTTTGCATGGTCTGAAATGGAGACTGCGCTTGCAATGGGCGTTGACCCCTACTATCTGATGGACAAGGAAGCCGGAAGCGTTCCTATCGGCGCTAACCGCCTGCTGTACATGCCCTACCTCAACGGCGAGAGAACACCTCACCTTGACCCTGCGGCAAGAGGCGTGTTCTTCGGTCTGTCAACCATGCACAAGAAAAAGGACATGCTCCGCGCGGTAATGGAGGGCGTTTCCTACTCGCTGCGGGACTGCGTTGAAGTCATGCGCGAAATGGATATCAGCGTAAGCGACATGATGGCTTGCGGCGGCGGCGGTACTTCCCCGCTGTGGCGTCAGATGCTTGCAGACCTGTACGGCTGCCCGGTAAAGACCACCCAGAACAAGGAAGGTCCCGCGCTGGGCGTAGCGCTCCTTGCGGCTGTCGGCGCAGGAATTTACAGCAGCGTTCCGGAAGCGTGCCGCGCGGTCATCAAGCCGGAGAAGATACAGGAGCCTGTCGCTGAAAACACCGCCGAGTACGAAAAGGTATACACTATGTACCGCAAGCTCTACCCTGCTATGAAGCAGTGCTTTGCAGAGCTTTCACAGCTTTGAGTTTAAATAACACTAATGCCCCGGAGTTTGAACGCTCCGGGGCAAATTTATGCAAATTACGCCTTGTCCATTGTGGTTATCACTGTCCGCATTGCGTCAAGGGGCTTTTCGCCCTTGTCCAGCGTGACCTTGATATGCGGTCTGTCGGTGGTTTCCAGCCGCAGACGGCTGCCGTACTGCTCTGAAAGCGCCGCGATCTTTTTCGGGTCGAATTTCGCAATGTAGAATATAAGGTCGTTCTTCACTTGGCTTATCTCCACAATGCCGGAATTGCTCGCGGTATTCCGCAGCCGTGCGACCTCGATAAGCCCCAGCACCGACTTTGGCGGCTCGCCGTAACGGTCTATCAGTTCGTCGGTGACGTCTATGCTGTCCTCCTCGGTCTGTATCCGCGCGATCTTGCGGTAGCAGTCAACGCGCTGCGCTTGATTTGAGATATAATCCTCCGGGATATACGCGTCGATACGGATATCCACCAGACACTCCTCCTTGTGGACGTCCTTTTCGCCGCGCTCCTCCCGGACAGCCTCGTCAAGAAGCTGCAAGTACATATCATACCCGACATTGGCGAGATGTCCGGACTGGCTTGCTCCGAGGATACTTCCCGCGCCCCGGATTTCCAGATCCCGCAGTGCAATGCGGAATCCGCTGCCGAACTGGGTGAATTCCCGAATAGCGTCAAGGCGCTTCTGGGATATCTCCGACAGCACCTTGCCCCGCTGGAACGTAAAGTATGCGTAGGCGCGCTTGTTAGTCCTGCCAACGCGCCCGCGGAGCTGATGAAGCTGCGCCAGCCCCATGTAGTCGGCGTTCTCAATGATCAGCGTGTTTACGTTGGGGACGTCCACGCCGGTCTCGATTATTGTCGTGCAGACAAGTACGTCCAGCGTTCCGTCCAGAAGCTGCCGCCATACTTCAAGTATCTGCTCCTCGGTCATTCTTCCGTGAGCCACCCCGACCTGCGCCTCCGGCAGAAGTGAACGTATCTTCTCAGCGCAGCTATAAATTGAATCAATCCGATTGTGGATATAGTAAACCTGTCCGCTGCGGCGAAGCTCCTTCTGGATAGCCTGCATGATAACGCCCCAGTCGTGCTCCATAACGTAGGTGGTGATAGGCTGCCTGTCCTGCGGCGGCTCGTCGATAACGCTCATGTCCCGGATACCGCTCATTGCCATGTTCAGCGTCCGTGGTATCGGCGTTGCAGAAAGGGTCAGCACATCCACCCCGGTGAACGCGTCCTTGAATTTCTCTTTGTGTGCAACGCCGAAGCGCTGCTCCTCGTCAATTATCACCAGACCCAAGTCCTTGAACTTAACGTCCTCCTGAATTATCCTGTGCGTGCCGATAAGAATGTCAATGCTGCCGTTTTTCAGCCGCCGCAGGGTCTCCCGTTGCTCCGCCGGGGATTTATGCCGGGACAGAAGCGCTACGTTTATCGGGAAGCCCTCCATACGGCTGCAACAGGTCTGGAAATGCTGCCATGCAAGCACGGTTGTGGGAACTAATATCGCGCACTGCTTCCCTGCCTCGGCGCATTTGAATGCCGCACGGAGCGCGACCTCGGTCTTGCCGAAGCCTACGTCGCCGCACAGCAGACGCTCCATAGGGACAGGCTTCATCATGTCCGATTTGATCTCGTCAATGCAGCGTAGCTGTGAGTTTGTTTCGATATAGCTGAAATGCGCCTCAAAGTCCTCTTGGAACTGGTCGTCCGGCGGGAATGCATATCCTTTGCTGCGCATACGCCGGGAATAAAGCTCGATAAGCTCCGAAGCCATTTCCTTCGCGGCGGCTTTTGCCTTTGCCTTTGACTTCTGCCACTGGTCGGAATTCAGCTTATTCAGCTTTACAGTGCTAGCGTCGCCGCTGCCTATATAGCGGGAAACAAGGTCAAGCTGCGTTACCGGGATATGCAGAACGTCCGCGCCGGCGTAGCGGATCTTGATATAATCCTTTTCCACGCCGTCGTTTTTTAATTTATGCACTCCCTCAAAAATTCCTATGCCGTGGGAATAATGCACCACCAGATCGCCGATAGAAATATCCGCCAGCGACCGTATTTCCTCGCCCTTTTTCTTCTTGGGAGGGCGCTTGCGATCCGCATGTACCGCCGTATGAGTAAACACCGCCAGCTTGCTTGCCGTGTATTCGATTCCGGCGGTGAGCGTTCCCGGAGCGACCACTATCCTGCCCGGCATGGGTTTCTCCGGCTCTGACAGAAACTCCGCTTTATAGCCGTCCTCCTGCAGGTCTGCTGCCAGAGTATGTGCGCCTTTTTCAGTACCGGAAAAAATAAGGCAGGAAAAACCGTTGCTGAGATAGTTGTCCAGCTCGGATCTAAGCACCGCTTGTTCACCGCTCCACGGGCTGGTCTGTATTGCAGCCTGAACGTCCAGCATAAGCCCAAGCTGCATTCCACCGCCGCGGATAAATGTATCGAAATATACCCTAGTGCGGCTGTCCACTTCAGCGAACATCTCGTTCTTTGACAGCATATAGCGGTCAAGACCTTTGCAGAGCTTCTTTTCCTCCGTGAGTATTTTCAGATCCTCCGAATGCTGGAGCGCCGCGCCGCGGAAGCCCTCCCTTACAGACGTATTCTCGCATACGAAAACCGCCCCGGCGTAATCAAACACCGTGGCTTCGGTATCGTAGCAGAGCGGGAAATATCTGTCGGCGCTGGCAAGGGTAACACCTCCGCGCAGCTTGTTTACATCATTCACAAGACGTTCCCGCACTCCGTCGGCATTGCGCCCACGCAGTTTCTTTGAAAGCGCTTCTATCCGCTGGCAGAGTACCTCCGCCGAATCGAACAGCGTTTCCCCGGCGGGGGAAATGCGAATTTCCTCCAGCGGCTCGGTACGGCGCTGGCTTTCAAGGTCGAAATATGAAATGCTGTCTATGGTATCTCCCCAAAGCTCGATACGGCAGGGCGCAGAGCTGCTTGGCGGGAATATATCCACGATCCCGCCCCGGACAGAGAACTGCCCCGCGCCCTCGATCATATCGCAGCGGGAATAGCCTGCGGCAATGAGCCGGGCTGTCAGTTCCTCCAGCGGGATATCCGAATCCTGCGACAGAGTGATAGTTCGGTTTTCCAGCTCCTGCGGAGGAATAGTGAGCTGCCCTGCCGCTTCTGGTGAGCAGATCACCCCGCGGCAGCTATCGTTTAGCATTGCCGACAGCGCAAAAATACGCTTGTGCTCGTATTCCCGCGAAGCCGCTTCATAATCGGCAAGAAGCAGCTCCTTAGCCGGATATAGCAGCGCAGTGCCGGGCTGGTACATGGAGTTGATATCGTTCACAAGCCGCTGCGCTTCTGCCTCGCTCTCAGCGACTATCAGAACAGGACGGCTTTCCTGCCGGGTCAGCAATGCCCCGATAAGGTGCGCCTTGTGAATGTGCGAAACCCCGGTGACAAGCGCCGGGAGGGGGTTATTTCCGTCAAGATAACTCGTGAGCTTTTGGAACTCCGGGATCAGCTCCGCCGCATTTTTAAAGAAATCCATTGCTTCGACCTCAAGAATTGAACTTGTTCATAGCTTCGTTGATCTTACCGTCAACCATAAGCTCAATAGCTGTGACGGCATTATCCATGCAGGCTTCAAGCACCTCTGCCTGCTCCTTTTTAAAATGCCCCAGCACCCAGTCGGCAAGGCTGTAATCCGGGTGCGGCTTCGCGCCGACGCCCATTTTGATCCGCGGGAACATGTCCGAACCGGACAGGTAGATAATGCTCTTTATGCCGTTGTGACCGCCGTCGCTGCCTTTGCGCCGTATGCGGAGCTTTCCGGGTTCAAGGGAAATATCGTCGAAGACGATTATGGTGCGCTCCGGTGGTATTTTATAGAAATTCATAGCTTCGGTGACAGCTTCGCCGCTGTTGTTCATGAATGTGGTTGGCTTCATGATAAGGCAGCGCTTGCCGGAGATCGTTGCGTCGCAGGTCAGTGATTTGAACTTCAGCTTTTTGCAGTCCAGCTTGTACTTCCCGCAGAGGGTGTCTATCGTCATAAAGCCTATGTTGTGGCGGGTGCCCTCGTACTGCGTGCCGGGATTCCCAAGTCCGCAAATAATATATTCCACTGCGCCCTGAGGCTCTGGTTTGCGCTCGGATTCAAGTTTCTTGAAGATATCAGCTATTGACATATTTATGCCGCCTTTCGGGAGGTTATTCTACATACATTATTATCTTGTGTATTTCCAAAATAACGCACAAAGACCACCCGCAGAGAGTTCTGCGGGCGGTTGTGGTTTTGTGATTCAGCAGATCAAACCAGATCGTTAGCGTCGAACGGGTCGCCGCACTCCGGGCAGAATTTCGGCGGGTGCGCGGGATCTTCCGGCTTCCAGCCGCACTTGTCGCACTGATATACCGGTGCGCCGGCAGGTCTTGGCTTGCCGCAGTTCTGGCAGAACTTACCCTTGTTCAGTGCGCCGCAGGAACATGTCCAGCCCTCTGCTTCTGCGGGCTTAGGCTTGCCGCAGTTAGCGCAGAACTTGCCGGTGTTGGCTGCTCCGCATTCGCAGGTCCAGCCGGGAGCGCTGCTCTGTGCGGGAGCTGCTGCGGGCGCAGCCTGTGACTGCTGAGCCGCCTGCTGCTGTGCGCCCATTTGGAAGAGCTGCTGCGCGTTGAGTCCGCCCTGCTGCTGAGCCATATTCATACCCATGAAGCCCATCATAGCACCGCCGCTGTTGCCTGCTGCGGTCTGCATAGCCTTCGCCTGAGCGTCCACCATAGTTGCCGCAGCCATATTCGCGTTGCGGTAAACGGCGGTACGCTGGAGGTTGGTGATCATCTCCTGATCTTCCTTCGGGAGCGTAGGAGGATTCATGCCAAATGAAGCGACAACCATGCCGCGGGCTTCGCCCCACTTCTTGGAGAGGACTTCATTAAGTGCCTCGGAGATCTCGGTGGTGTGCGCCGGGAGGGAGCTGGGTCTTACGCCCTGCTCGGATATCTTGGCAAGCGCAGGCTGGAGCGCTGTAATGATCTCTGTTTTCAGCATACTGTCAAGGCTGGAACGGTTGTAGGTTTCACCGAAGTTGCCGCATACATTAGTATAGAACAGAACAGGGTTGGTTATACGGTAGGAATACTCACCGTTGCAGCGGAGTGAAACATCTACATCAAGCCCGATATTGTTGTCCACAACACGGAACGGGATCGGGTTCACCGTACCATAGCGGTTGCCCATGATCTCTTTGATGTTGACATAGTACACGCGCTGGTCGTGACCCGCCTGACCGCCGTAGGTGATACGCGATCCAATATCCTTGATAGTGTTCATAAGGCTGTCGCCGAGATTGCCGGAGAAAACTGAGGGAGAAAGCGCTGATTTGAATTCAAACACGCCTGCCTCCGCAACAACTTCGGATACCTTGCCGTCAACTACGATAAGTGCGCACTGACCCTCATTGACAGCTATTGCGGAGCCGTCGGTAATAACGTTGTCATCGCCCTTGTTTGTGCCGCGTGAGCCAACTCTCTTATGACCCTTTGCTGCAAGAATATCATTGGACAGTGATTCGCAGTATATGTATTCCTTATACTGGTCGGCGAGGTTGCCGGATACCGCGTTGATTGCTGCTTTAATTAAACCCATGATGAACTCCTTTCACGAACGTTTGATGTATTTATTTTACAACAAAACCGGTAAATTGTCAAGGGAAAATATGATTATTTTATGGTTGACATTGCAGAGATATTAATAATGTCGTACAACGAGAATAAACTAGCAATTCAATGAACAAATGTCAGCTTATTGCGGAGTTTAACCTCATTTTTGTCCTAACATATGTAGTACTGCAAAAATAACACCAAAAAATGTTGACATGCCAGTTCAGCTGTGATATAATACAAATCAGTATTTTCAGAAAGAAGGATACTTTTGGAGTTCTTTATTACAATACTTGTGACATTCTTTGCGGGAATGGGCGCAGGTCTTGGAACGGGCTTTGCGGGTTTGAGTGCGGCGGCGGTGATCACGCCTATGCTGACGACGTTCCTCGGGATAGACCCCTATGTGGCGGTAGGTATCGCCCTTTCATCTGATGTTCTTGCAAGCGCGATATCAGCCTATACTTACGGCAGGAACAAGAATCTCGACATCAAAAACGGGCTTGTGATGATGGTGAGCGTGCTTGTGTTCACCGTTGTCGGGAGCTATGTTTCCAGCCTGCTCCCCGCTGCGACAATGGGCGGATTCTCCGTATTCATGACGTTCCTGTTGGGTATCAAATTCATTGTGAAGCCGGTAATGACGACTAAGAGCGACATGAAAGCTGTTTCACCAAAGAAACGTCTTATCCAGTCGATAGTCGCCGGGATCGTCGTTGGCTTTATCTGCGGATTTGTCGGCGCAGGCGGCGGAATGATGATGTTACTGATACTTACATCTGTTCTTGGCTATGAGCTAAAAACCGCTGTCGGCACCAGCGTGTTCATCATGACATTCACGGCGCTCACCGGGTCGATCTCGCACTTTGCCATGGCAAAGGAAGCGCCGGATATCCTAGTGATGATGCTCTGTATCGTATTCACGCTGATATGGGCTAGGATCGCGGCGGTGTTCGCGAACAAGGCTTCACCAAAGACGCTTAACCGCGCGACAGGTATCGTGCTGGTGGTGCTGGGAGTTGTTGTAATGGGATTCAATTTGGTTTCTTGGCTCATGGCCTGAGTATAGAAAACAGCTTGGAAAGCGTATACTCTCCAAGCTGTTTTTTATTCAAGGTTACAATATCAGTCCACTGGGTGATCCTGAATGTATCTTTCCAGAATGTCAGCCGCGTACCTGCAAAGCTCCGGGCAAGGGCGCTTCTTGTAATATTCAGAGGTGCGCTGCTCCGGGACAGGAGATCCCTCCGGCTTGGAAAGTCCCAGCAGCTCCTTGCAGATGATACTTCCGTTATCCCGGCGGAACTGCTCCGCAAGCTCCTGTATACGGGTGTAAAGCTCCGTTTTTGTCGCGTTATCATTGGGGTCGGAGTAGCCGTACAGCACGCTGACCACCATAACTATCCCCGAAAAAGTACCGCAGACCTCACGAAGCCTGCCCATACCGCCGCCGAAGCCGCCCGCCAGCTTTGCCACGGTGTCCATGTCCATGCCTAAAACGTCAGCGAAAGCCCCTGCAACCGCCTGTGAGCAGTTGTAGCCGCTCATGAACAGTTCGTATGCCTTGTCGCCCCTTGTTTTCTCGCTCATTTGCAGAATTCCTCCGCTGCGTCAGCGATAGCTTCAGCTTCGGGGCAGTTGAATCCCTCAACAGAACCATTGTCTACCCTTACAGCAAGCTCCGGGTTTATCGGGAGCTTCGCCAGAACCTTCAGCCCGAACTTCTCTGCGGTTTCATCGATATGGCTGCACCCGAACACGCTGATGTGATTTCCGCAGTCCGGGCAGACAGCATAGCTCATGTTCTCCACCAGACCGATTATCGGGACGTTCATCATCTCAGCCATTTTAACAGCCTTGCCAACGATCATGGAAACCAGCTCCTGCGGAGATGTTACCACGATAATTCCGTCCAGCGGGATAGACTGGAACACCGTCAGCGGGACATCTCCGGTTCCCGGCGGCATATCCACAAACATATAGTCAACGTCGCCCCATGCAACGTCAGTCCAGAATTGCTTCGCCGTACCTGCGATTATCGGTCCGCGCCAGATTACCGGGTCGGTTTCGTCCGGCAGCAGGAGGTTCACTGACATCACTTTTATGCCGGTTTCGGTGAGTACCGGGTCAATCGCGGACTCATTTCCGGTCGCCTTATCGTGCAGACCAAACGCCTGCGGGATAGACGGCCCGGTGATGTCAGCGTCCAGCACAGCCGTGCGGAATCCGCGGCGGTTCATCATTACCGCCGACATAGAAGTCACCAGCGACTTACCAACGCCGCCCTTGCCGCTGACAATACCGATAACTTTCTTGATATGGCTGTCGGCGTGGGGCTTTGCTATCAGACTTTCCTGCTCTCTGTCGGAGCAGTTTGCGGAACAGCTTCCGCAATCGTGTGTACATTCACTCATTTTTTTGCCTTTCTTCTGTTTAATTATGATATTCCTCTGCTCACGCAGGGAAATTTACAGCGTACATGATGTTGAGCCGCATTGCGCACATCAGCCTGTCGGACAGGGTGACGTAATCGCGCTCTAATCCCTGCTCGTGAGCTGCCGCGGCTGGATTGTCGTTCCAAGTACCCATTGCGCCGAACACGTCTGCAACGTCCGCGGCAAGATACAGCTTCATTCTGTCGTCGGGTATCTGCGGGGGAACTGCGCCCTCTTTCAGAGTGGGAACGATAGTGCCGTTAAGTATATCCTCAGACTTCTTGAAAGTCTTTGCGAATCTCTCCTCGCCCAGTTTCTCCGCCAGCCCGCGGATATCCTTAAGCGCAGCTTCCATGAGTGAGGACTCGTTGCGAAACTCCGGATCCTTTTCGGGAGCGCCCTCGGCAATAGCTTCAGTGTACTCAATGCTCCACTGGCGGGTCTGGTCGTTGAAAGTCCAGTTCGGAACGAACCGTGTTACGACATTATCCGCATAACGAACAAAAATCGACGCACCGGAGTTGTTCGCAAAGCCAAGTACCCTGCGGTCAATTTTCATTCCAAGGATCATGAAAAGCGCGGTGATACCCTCTTTTTTGAGGTGCTCGAACCAGTCCGTCGGGTCCTTCGCCCGGAACAGCGGCGCTCCTGTCTTGTGCCTGTCGCAGAAATTAAAGACCGTGCTGCCCTCGTATTTCAGCGGCGTAAAATTAAGCTCTGTGCCGTCACGCATTGCGGCTCTCGCTGCGGCGGTGATACGGCATATCTGTGATACTTCTCCGTTCATATTATGCTCCTTATGTTAATAGATTATTTGCAAAACCCGTGCCGTCAAGTTCACCGCTTACTCCAAACAGTTCCAGAACGGTCGCTCCGATATCGCCGAAGCAGGTTCTTGTACCAAGATCTCCCGGTTTGATCTGTTGACCGCAGATCATCACCGGAATATATTCCCTCGTGTGGTCAGTTCCGGAATGACAGGGATCGCAGCCGTGGTCAGCGGTGATTATCAGCACGTCCTCCCGCTGCATTTTATCAAGGAATCCGCCCAGCCACACGTCGAACTCGTTGAGCGCCTGTGCGTAGCCCTCCGGATCGCGGCGGTGTCCGTAGGTCATGTCGAAATCCACCAGATTTGTGAAGCACAGCCCGTTGAACGGTATGCTCTGCATACGCGAGGTTTCGTTCATATCGCAGAAGTTACCGATATCACGGACATACTTTGTAAGCCCTTTTCCTGCGAAAATGTCGTAGATCTTGCCTATGCCGATAACGTCAAGCCCCTGCTGGGAAATATAGTCCAGCATTGTATTCTTTGGCGGGACAAGGGAAAAGTCGTGCCGCCGCGGGGTTCTTGTGAACGGGTGCTCGCCCTCAAACGGGCGCGCGATAACTCTGCCGACGGCATAGTCGCCGGTGAGGATCTCCCGCGCCTTGCGGCAGTATTCATACAATGTTTCCACCGGAACGACCGACTCATGCGCCGCGATCTGGAACACGCTGTCTGCTGAGGTGTAGACGATCAAATCCCCGGTGCGGATATGTTCCTCGCCATAGTCCGCAATGACCTTTGTTCCGCTGTACGGCTTGTTGCAGAGCACTCCCCTGCCGGTCGCCGAACTGAATTTCTCAATTACTTCCTTTGGGAAGCCCTCCGGGAACGTCGGGAACGGCTTCTTAGAGGTGATCCCGGCGATCTCCCAATGACCGGTGGTGGTGTCCTTGCCCTTTGAGCGCTCTGAAATACGCAGATACGCGCCCTTTGGAGCGGAGGTCTTTTCACCGACGGACACTCCCTCAATGTTGAACAGCCCCAGACTCTGCATGTTCGGAACGCACAGCTTGCCCGTGTTGAAGCAGGAGCGCAGCGTATTCGCGCCGTCGTCGCCGAAAGCCGCGGCGTCCGGCATTGCGCCTACGCCGAAACTGTCTAGTACTATTATAAAAACTCGTTTTGCCATAATCCACCTCGTTTTTCGCGAATACATTCAAAGGTCAATATCCTGTATTTTCTCCGCCAGTCAACAATTTAACTGCGCTACTAGTACCTATTCTGTCGCACCCGGCTTCAAGGAACATCTCCAAATCCTCGCGGGACTTCACACCCCCGGCGGCTTTCATTCTGACGTTTTCGCCGATATGCTGGCTGAACAGCCGTATATCCTCGATTTTCGCCCCGGCTGTGCCGAATCCGGTAGAGGTCTTGATGAAGTCTGCACCGGCGCGGGTAACACAGCCGCAAAGCTGGATCTTCTCCTCCTCGGTGAGGTAGCAGGTTTCCACGATCACCTTGAGTATCTTGTCGCCGCAAGCTTTTTTCACCGCCGCTATCTCCTCCTCGACCCCGGCAAGATCAACGTTCTTCACCATTCCTAAATTGATCACCATGTCTATCTCAGAAGCGCCGCTGCGGATCGCGTCCTGCGCTTCAAAGCACTTCACCGCAGTGGTATTGTAACCTAGAGGAAAGCCGATAACGGTACAGATATTCAGTCCGGGGAACTTGTCCTTAACATATCCGACATAGCTAGGCGGGATACATACGCTGGCGGTCTTCAGCCGAAGCGCCTCCTCGCACAGGGAATCTATCTCCTCCGCAGTCGAAGTCGCCCGAAGCAGTGTATGGTCAATATGAGAAAGGATTTCAGCGTCAGTCATTGTTTCACCTCAAAAATTTTGTGTTGTGCAGGTCAGCGGCAAAGGTCCGCCCATACCCGAAATTATCTCCAGCTCACTATCCGGGGCAAGGATAACTGTTTTTCCCCAACTGAACTTGATATTCAGCGCGGAGCTGCCGCTGTTTCGTATGATACCCAGCCGCGCGCCGTCCGGCAGCGTAGTTTCTGAGTGACAGATGAACTCGATATTTCCGCCGTTGTAGGGGTAGTACTCTACCGCGTAATTGATTACCGCGACTAGTTTCCCCTTTTCGGTGTCAAAATCGGTTATCCTTGTGAAGAACTCCTCCGTCCCGCCGGCGCTTTTGAACAGCCCCAGCCGGAAATAGAACTCGCAGTCATCCGACAGTTCCAGATAAAGCGAGTTGTCCGGCAAGCGTGCCGTAATGTCCCGCTTCATCTGAAGGATATCTTTTTCAAGGTTCATAAACCGCTCCTGTACCTGCGGCAGGCATTCCTCAATACCGAACTGCCGCGCGAACCTCTCAAACAGCCGAAGCGTGCGCCAAGGGTCGAAACATTCACAGTCCATTTCGTCGATAAAGACGTGATATTCCGAATTCAGCGTGAACAGAATGATCTCGTCATCTTGGACTTCGGCGCTTTCTATCAGCGAGGTGTGGATCTCCGTTCCGTCAAGGCAGCGTGGGCTGGAATGCCCGTAAACGATACCGTTTGCGCAATATCCTATCCCGGTATAGGAAATAAACCAGTTTTCCAAAGTGATCATAATTTCTCCAAAATGCGCATTTAGCTGAACTTGAAGGATTTCAGCGAAAGCATGCCGCTGGAAGTAAATTTCAGCGTAAATATGCCGTCAACAGGCTCTGCGTCAGCATTTATCGTGACAAATTCCGTCAGACTTGCGGTGGGCGGGATCTTCAGCGCGGTGACGGTATTGCCGGTTTCCTCGCAGATAATAGTGAGCGCTGCGGTGTCGCCGGGATTTGATACCGTGACTTCAACCGAATGATAACCTCTCATGCGGCAGTATTCAAAGGAAATACTGCTCTGCCAGTCATCAATGAGGGCGTATTCTTCAAGGTTCTTGTCTGCGTCAAAGGTAACACCCGTGTAGTCAAGAGCGGTGACTGCTGGGATCTCCTTAGATACCTCAAGCCCCTCGCAGCAGGCTGCGTTCACCTGTATCTCGCAGGTTCTGCGTATCTCTGTTGAAGAACCGCCGACTTGCAGCGTGTAATTGCCACTGTACAGTTCGAAATCGTCCTTGTTGACGTCCCAGAAGGAAAGATCGTCCACGTTGAAGCTAAGCTCTACCGTGACCGACTCGCCGCGGGGAACAAACACACGTTTGAACTCCTTGAGCTGCTTTTTCGGCATGGTGAGCGGCAGCTTCGGGGAAACAGCGTAAAGCTGAACTACCTCGTCGCCGTCCATGCGCCCGACGTTTTCAAGCTCAAAGGAGAGCTTAACCGTTTCGCCCCTGCCGTAGGACAGCTTCTCCGGCTTTAGTGCGCTATATCTGAACGCGGTGTAGCTAAGACCATGCCCGAACGGGAACAGCGGCTCGCCGTCGTAATACAGATATGTGGAACGGGTGCGCATTATGTTGTAGTCCTTGATGTCGCAAAGCTCCCCGGCGGACTTATACCATGTGACCGGGCAGCGCCCAGCGGGTGATACATCGCCGAAAAGCGTCCTTGTCACCGCCGCACCCAACGTCGGACCAGCGTGACAGATATGCATAACTGTTGATGAGTGCTTGTTGTCAAGCTCATACGGGTAGCCGGAGATAAGAAACAGTACTGAATCCGGGTTTAAGGCAAGCGCGGCGTCAAGATTGCGCTGCTGCTTCTCCGGGAGCTTAAGGTGCTTTCTGTCCATAGTTTCCCGCGCATTTATCAAGGGATTGTTTCCGCAGAACACAACGGTCTGGTGCGCTTCGGTTGATACGCGGCGCACGCGCTCGGTGCCGTCCGAGAACATCTCAATATTAAATATCCCGGTCGCGGGAGGTTTCAGCGCCGTAGTAACTGAGATCCCGCGGTCATTATTTATATACAGGAAACGCTTCTGCCAGTTGCGGAACACACAATCCCTGCCGTCGCGTTCAAGGTAGAAAAGCTCCTTTACGAACCAGCCGTAAGGCTGGTCGGCGGTGCATTTCATTTCGGTGCCGGTATCAGACAGGAATTTCTTGTTGAAACGGGAACGCAGCGATACCGCCCCGTCGCCCCATTCAAACAGCTCAAACAGGCAGGTTTCGTTAATGAGCGGGCAATCGCATTTTACCGTGCCGTCCTCTGAAACTGAGAAATAGAATCCGTTTTCGCCATTTCGCAGCGCAATAACGTCGTTTCCGTTCTCGTAGATGATGTTTTCCCGACCAATTTCAGCGGTGAGAACGTCAAGGATAGTATTGCACTTAGGCGAAAGCCCGGTGTACCAGTCGCGGAAGATCATGTCCGCGTGATAGCCGATAACGGCAAGTTTTCCGTCCTTTGACAGAGGCAGTACCCCGCGGCTGTTCCGCAGAAGTATCACCGACTCCTCAGCGGCGGTCTGCGCTGCCTTAAAATGCTCGTCGGAGCAGAGAAGCTCCTCCGGGTAGCTGTCGAACGGCGTTTTCTCGTCGAATTCACCAAGCAGGAAACGTGCTTTCAGAGCGCCGAACAGCGCACGGTCAATGTTCTGTTCGGTAATGAGTCCCTTTTCCAGCGCGTCCCTTGCGGCTGTGCGAACTACTTCCTCGCTGTCGGTTATTATGTCCGCGCCGTCATGTGAATATATCTTTGCGAAAGCCTCAGTGTGAGTTTTGTCCCGGCGGTGGTACTGCACGTTCTGAATGAAATCACCGCCGTCGGTGACAGCAAACAGAAGTCCCCACTGCTCGCGGCAGTATTTCTGAAGCTCCTTTGAGGCGATCTGCTCAACGCCGTTCACCTCATTGTAGGCGGTCATCAGACTTCCTGCCCTGCCCTCACGGACAGGCTTTTCAAACGCACGGAGATAATATTCGTGCTTCAGCCGGGTAGGTATATTCACGTTGCAGGTTCCACGGTCCTCCTCGTTGTTGTCAGCGTAGAAGTGCTTCAACGTGGGTATCACACGGCGGTATTTTTCGTCGTCCCCCGCCATGCCGCCGGTGAATGCCGCCGCAAGAGTTCCGGCAAGGCAGGGATCCTCGCCGTAGCCCTCCTCGGTCCTGCCCCAGCGCGGGTCGCGTTCAAGGTCAACAGTCGGTCCCCAAACGCACAGGCTGGCTCTGTCTTTCTTGCGGTAGATACGCGTTTCTATACCGGTGATCTCACCCATGCGGCGCATGATATCCGGGTCAAATGTCGCCGCAAGCCCGAACGGCTCCGGGAATACGGTGGTGGGAGCCTCGCCGTTTTTATCGTCGCGGCAGACAAGCCCGCGCGCCACCTCCGCACCGATCCAGAATTCCTTAATCCCCAGCCGGGGAACGGGATTCATGTGGGTGGTGAGAAGCCCCAGTTTTTCGTCAAGGGTGAGTTCGTCAAGCAGTAGTCTGGTTCGTTCGTCAAAGTCAAGTGAAGCGTCTAGAAATCTGTGTTCCGGCATGAAATTCCCCTCCCGAATTTATTTATTTTCTTGCTTTTCCCGCTTTTTCTTCGTGACCTTTGCATAGATGAATATGTCACGGGAACGGGTGATATTGAAGCTGTTCTTTCTTATGTAGTCGTTTGCCGTTGCCTTTGGATTCGCGGTTTTCATCATGGATTTCATTATCATGCAAACGATAAGCGCGATTATAAGTCCCGCTGCCAGAGAGATAAGCAGTTTTTTTACAAAATCGTTGGAGTTCTCCTCCTCTGGAGCGGTGTTTTCGACCTCCACGGGAGTTTCCGTTTCAGCAAGAAGCAACTGCTGAACCTCTACCTGCGCGCCGTTATCTTCAAAAAGAACTGAAACTTCTTCCTGCGCGGAAATGTCAGCATACTCCGCCGGAACAGCCGCCGCAGAGATACCTGTGAAAGTAAGCGAAAGCGCCGCCGCTGCCGCAGCAAGCAATGATGTAATCTTCTTCATGCACCCACCCCCTTACAGTATCATCTGAAGCACTGTACCTATTGCGGTGACAGCGGCGGTGATTATCGCGAATATGCCCCAGAACTTCTTCCAGCTAACCGGCAGTTCGCCCACGAAACGTCCGGTCTGGGCATTCATTGCGAACTTGTAGATCTTGCCGCGGTAGTTGGTGCTGAGTATCCACACCGGAAGCATTGCGTAGCGTATTTCTCCGGTCTGGAGCCGCACGCTGCTGTTCTGAGTGGTAACGGTGTCGTAGCCCTTGACGGTGTTCCGCAGAAGCTGCTCCATTCCCGCTTTGATACGCTCGTTAGCGCGGGGCTGTGCAACCTGTGAGTCTATGTTGTACTTATCCGCAAGATATCCGGACAGGTACGCCTGCTGGAACTCCACGCCCTTTGTCACATCAAACGGCTCTATCGCCTCCATATAGCGGCTTTCCATTTGTCCGCAGCCGTTCACCGGGACGTCGTCAAAGAACGCATTTCCCTCGCGGATAACCATGTAATGCTCGGTCTTGGTGTAGTCGAAATCGTCGGTAGACCACTTCTTGACCTTTGTAGCGTCAAAGCGCATTTTCCCGGCGGCGTCGCAGTCGTACAACCAGAACGGAACGTAGATACCCTTTATCTCTTGGATACGGTGCTCCGACACAAAGGTCGGCGGCAGGAGCGGCTTTCCCTTGCAGAAATTACGGAGCGCCTCTTGAGCGTCCTCCTTGCTTTTCTGGAACGGAATAATGAGATCCGGCTTCAGCAGACCGGAAACGTTGTCCGCAAGGACTACCGGGCTGTCGCAATAGGGACAGCTAGTCGCCGCGGAGTCCTCCTCCGTGGTTATAGCGCCGCCGCAGGACTGGCAGATATAGGTTTTCATTCCGGAAACCTCGCCGGAATTCTGATAGGGCGTCCAAGCGTAATTCTCAACCGGCTTTTCGGCTTCCTCCTGCGCGAATTCCTCCAGCGTTGGGATATCGTATGTGTTGTCGCAGTAATCGCACTTCATCTTCTGCTCGTCGCTGTTCCATTTGAGGGCGGCGCCGCAGGCGGGACATTTGTACTCTGCCATAGCATGTTCCTTTCCGCAGCAGGGCTGCTTGGTTATTTTTATGTATGCGCCGTCCGGCGCTGGAATATCACTATATTTTCTTCCTGAGGATAGTATGCGGCGGGACTGCTATATCCGTCGGTACTGTCAGCTTTTCAGTTGCTCTGCGGGCTATCTCTATCGGCAGCCCGTCCTTGTCGAACATCTTCTCCGGTACGAATTTTATCGGCTCTGCGTGCGGCGGAAGAAGCTCCAACTCGTCAGAGAGGGTGAAGTAATTCCGCTGGGTGAGGTTCATTATGCCCCCCTCGCAGAAATCGACCACTCCAACGAAGTCATAATCCCGCATGTAGCCGCTGTCCGCGAAATACTGACCACCATTCGTGACCTCGGCGGGGTCTTGACTTCCGGCACCGTCGGTGGGCTTTCCGTAGAAAAATCCCGTGCAGTAGGGGCGGTGGCTGATCTTATTCACCTCGTCAAGCACCCACTGCGGCGGCTTCTCGCCTTTAAGATAGCTGTCCAGCGCCGCGCGGTATGCATTCACCGTGAGCGCAACGTAATAAGCGGACTTAGCTCTGCCTTCGATTTTGAAGCTGGTGACTCCCGCTTCAATGAGGTCGTCAAGATGATCTATCATGCACATGTCGCGGGCATTCAAGATGTAACTCCCGCGCTCGTCCTCAAACACTTTGTAGAACTGATTGGGGCGCTTTTCCTCCATGAGATAGTATCCCCAGCGACAGGGCTGGGCGCATTCACCGCGGTTCGCGCCTCTCCCGGTCAGATACTCCGAAATAAGGCAGCGCCCGGAAAAGCTGACGCACATTGCTCCATGCACGAATACCTCTATCTCCATATCCTCCGGTATCTTCCGGCGGATCTCGCGGATATTCTCAAGATCGACCTCTCGCGCAAGAACCACCCGCTTCGCGCCCATTTTGTACAGCTCCAGCGCGGTGCGGTAGTTCACGACCCCCGTCTGGGTTGAGATGTGCAGATCCAGCTTGGGCGCGTATTCCTTTATGAGCGAAATTATCCCCAGATCGCACGCTATCGCGGCGTCAACACCGCACTCCTGCGCGGCGGCGATGAACTGCGGGAACTGCTCGATCTCGCTGTTCAAAGGTATCGTGTTGCAGGTGAGGTACACCTTTACCCCTCTTTCATGGGAAAGGCTGACCGCAGCGGCAAGCCCCTCCATGTCGAAGTTCTTTGCGCCGGCGCGCATACCGAAGCTCTTACCAGCAAGGTATACTGCGTCGCAGCCGTAGTCCAGCGCGGAGATAAGGCACTCCATATCCCCCGCCGGAGCAAGCAGCTCTGTTTTATTCATAGGTTCATTCCTCCTCGCGGAGAGCAGCGTCAATGATATTCTGCTCGTGCTTCTCAACGGTGCTTGCGAAGTAGAATACGCCGTCGCTGCTGCTCACGAAGAAGTAGAAGTCTGTTTCGGCAGGATAAAGCGCCGCGTTTATAGCTTCAAGTCCCGGGCTGCATATCGGACCTGCGGGCAGACCCTCGCAGGTGTAGGTGTCGTAGGCGTTGATTACGCCCTCGTACAGTCCTAATGAGTTAGACGGGATATTCGGCTTGATATAGTCTTGAATATAATGCTCAGTTGTGTCAGACTGGAGGTGCGGGAACTCGTACATATTCTCCAGACGATTGTGGAATACGGAGGAAATATTCGCCATGTTTTCCTCGTTCGTACCCTCTTTCTGAATGAGGGACGCAAGAGTGATCACCTGATCGAAGCTCATTCCCAGCTCCTCGGCGCGGGCGTACATTGACTTTGTGACCTTGCTCTCGAAGTTTGCGTACATCTTCTCTGCTGCCTTTTTAGCGTACTCGCTGGTGTCCATATCCGGCTTATCCGTGAGGTCGTCGATAACGTAGAACTCGTAGGTATCCGGGAAAAGGTAGCCCTCCAGCGCATAGAAGCGCTCGTCGGTGACGTTTATCTGCTCCTCAAAATCGTACTTATCCAGCTTGGTGCGGTAGTATTTCTCGAAATCCTCCGCGCGGCAGACAAGGTTGTTCTCAAGAAGCTGCCCGATCTGCTGGGCATTGTAGCCCTCCGGGATCATGATCGTGACGGTATTCGTGTAGGTGCGCTCTGTTTTCAGCAGCGTGATGATATTGCTGTACGACATGCCGGAATTAACGATATATTCGCCGTCAAGGAAGCCCTCCGCCTTGTCGGTGATGTTGATATAGGTCTTGAACAGCCACGGCATCTCGATTATGCCCTTTTCGTGCAGCTCGTCGGCGATCGTTTCAACGTTCATGCTGCTGTCGATAACAATTTCAGCCTCATGATTCGGCTTTGCCATTCCGGTGTAGTCCATAAGGGCAACGATCACCTTCCACGCAAGGAAAACTCCCACGCAGAGCGCCGCCGCAGAAAGCACTACTCCCAAAAAGATATGCCCCATAGTGCGGGTGTGATTCGTCTGGTGCTTCTTTTTTCTGCGCTTTTTGCGCTTCCTTACGGGATTAGGAGCGGTATAGACCTCCTGCTGATCCTCGTCCGGAAGCGACAGGGAATCCATCATTCTGGTGCTGCCGGGATCGTCCGCGCTGTTCAGTTCCGCGAAGCGCTCTCTGGGCGCTATTCCCCCGGTCAGGTCCTCCTGACCGTCGGCGTCATGTATGCTGTCAAGCTCCCTTGTAGCGCCAAAATCGTCCGCGCCGTCCGTCGGGACCCCCAGTTGGTCGAAATCTTTATTATCCATATATTAACCTCATGTATCTGCCGTCGGCAGAGTTCTAGTCCGTGATCACAAGATCTGCGCGGCGGTCGTGCGGCTCCCGCGGGATCGCCGTCACAAAATCAGAGTAGCATATTACCGCCGCTTTTCCGGGGAATCCCGCCAGAAACCTATCGTAATAGCCCCTGCCATACCCCAGCCGAAAGCCGTTTCTGTCGCAGCACAGCGCGGGAACTATGCACAATGAATTTTCGTCACCCGCCGCAGGAATAGCCCGGTCAGCGGGTTCGTCAATGCCGAATCTTCCCGCTTTCAGCCCGTCCCAGCCGCGGATTTGATAGAATGTCAGCTCTGAGTCGCCCGAAACCGGTGTAAACACTGGTTTCCCGTGCTGAAAGCACCAGTCTATCAACTGCCTTGTGTCCACTTCAATTTCCGTGGAAACGTAGGTGAAAACCCCGCTGCACTTCTCCAAAAATGGCAGCAGCTTAGAGAAAACACATTCGTCCTTTGAACGCTTTTCTTCTGCGGACAGCTCCCTGCGCCGCCGGATAAGCTCTTTCCTCAGGGCTTTCTTCTGCTCGGTTATGCTCATCTGTCCGCAACGATAGCGCTGCGCAGCTCGGCGGACTTTTCGCCGCCGCACAGAAATTTCACCAGTTCCAACCCAAATTCGATCGCAGCGCCTGCGCCTGCGGCGGTGGTGAACCTGCCGTCGGTAACACAGGGTACATTAAGCACCTTTGCACCGGTGAGGTACTGCTCAAAGCCGGGATAGCACACCGCTTCCCTGCCGGAGAGCAGCCCCAGCTTTCCAAGTATCGACGGAGCGGCACAGATAGCACCTACCGGGATATCGTTGTCAACGCAGTACTTTATCGCGCCCTGAACCACCGCCGACTTGTCAAGATTCAGCGTGCCGGGCATACCGCCGGGCAGAACTATAAGCTGTAAATCAGAAGTGAGCTTCACCTCAGATTCGGTGATGTCCGCGGAAACCTTTATCCCGTGGGAGCTGGTCGGTGTGAGCGTTCCAACACCGACGGTCTTTACCTCCAGCTTTGCGCGCCGGAGCATATCGATAGGCGCAATTGCCTCTGTTTCTTCAAATCCGTCTGCTAAAAATACATAGATCATAATTAACCTCCGAATCTGACAAAGTATTTTTCTTCCATAAATGCCGGGTGATATGAGAGCTTCGCCTTTCTGAGCCCCGGAGAACCCGCGTCCTCCTCCCGGTTTATATAGCGGTACTGCCCCGCAATCGTCTTTGCGAACTCGCAGTTTACCGCCGTGTATGCGCCTTGATAATTGAGCAGCGCCTTTTCTGCGTGAACAACGAACGTGTCCTCTGAGGACTTCTCGCCGAAGGTGAACGCCTGCGGCTCGCCGCTTACACGCAGCAGCCCTCCTGTATAGCCAAGCGCGGCGAAATTATCCAGACTTTCGCGGACTACCGACGCTTCTGTCTGCTTATCCGCGTCCGGCTCTGTGGAATTCGCAGCCAGCCACTGATCCAGCACTGAAACGCAGTCCGGGATATTCGCCGCGGTTATAGGCTCGAAAGACCAGTCGTTTTCGTAGAATCTGTTCAGATGATTCCGTTTGGAATGGTACTTCTTTCCCTTTAGCTCTGCAAGGTCGGCGGAGTTATAGATGTAATCAAAGCCGTCACGGTCGCCCTCTGCACGGACTTCCGGGTAATTAGCGATAAGCCACTCGGTGCTCTGTTTATTAGCAGTCATCATCAGCGGAACTCCAAGCCCGGAACAGTATTCCCGCAGCACGGCTATTGCCTCGTGGAGATCGCCCCTGCCCGCCGGGAAAAAGAACCTCGGCTGACCGTCCGTATGGTCGGAATTCCTAAGCATGTAGAAATCCTTGTAACGGCAGATCTGGATATTATATACCTTTCGCCACACATAATTATTGCCGAAGGTGTAGATACACCCCCGGAAGCCGGATCCTGCAAGAAGCTCGTCTGCCCACTTGCGGTCTGAAAGCTCCGGCTCTCTGAAATCTAAAATCATCAGATACCCTCTGTTTCTCTTTTTATTTTGAGGGATATTTCCTCTATCGGGAGCGGATCTTCGCCGTCGGAACAGGGAATTATCCTCCACCCGCAGCGCTGTGCAGTGTAGAGCGCACTCTCCCGGCAGGCGTTCAGGAACGCCACGTTGCTTTCGTGGATATCCTTTTTGCTCTCGTCGCCGTTGTACCGCCCAGACAGCAGCTTCTGCGAAACCTCCACCGGCATGTCCAGAAACAGCACCAAATCCGGATTCGGCAGTCCAAGCCTGTTGTACTCGTAGTCCCACAACCACGCAAGATAGCCGTCCCATTCGTCCTTAGGCAGCTTTGTCATCTGGTAAATTGCGTTGGAGGTGGTGTACCTCCCGGAAATTATCACCTTTCCGGCGTCGTAGTCCCGCTTCCAGTCTGCGGCGTAGCTCGCGTACCTGTCCCCGGCATAAAACCCGGAGGCGGCATACGCACCAGCCGCGCCCTCGCAGGGGATCTTCCCCGCCAGATAGTCGGAAACGACCTTCCCGGTGCTGCTGTCATAATTCGGAAAGCTGATGAGCCGTGCTTCACGCACTGCGCTGACCGATCTGTACAGCAGATCAAGCTGGGTGGATTTCCCGCAGCCGTCAAGTCCCTCTAATACTATTATCTTTCCTTTGTCCATAGTTATCAATCCTACTACATAAATATTCATTGTTATTTTATCATATTTTGCTGATTTAGTCAATGCTTTTGGTACAAAATACATAAAAAAACGGACTGAGGTTTCTCAGCCCGTTGTGAAAATATGTATTTACTTGATGTTGTACAGCTTGTCGTAATTTACAAGCTCGTTAAGAAGCTGGGGAACTTTTTTCTCCATCTGATCGTCCGGGAACTGGCAGGTACCAACCGCCATGTGCCCTCCGCCGCCGTATTTCAGCATGAGAGAGCCAACGTTCACATGGCTGGTTCTGTTGAGGATAGAATAACCCACAGCGCAGGAGCAACCCTTGCCGCCCTTGCCGTCTACTATCCAGCAGGAGATGTTCTGCTCCGGATACAGGCTGTAAATAAGGAAGCGGTTTCCAGTGTAGATCGGTGATACGCCGCGCAGGTCGGTGATAATAACGTCGCCCTCGACGCGGGTATGCTCATGCACCATGTCCTTGAAAAGCTCGGTCTGCTCGTTGTAGAGCTTAATTCTCTCCTGAATGTCGGGCATTGCAAGGATCTCGTCGGTGGACATGTATGCGCAGCATTTCAGCAGCTTTTCCATAAGCTGGTAGTTGCTGATAGTGAAGTTTCTGAAACGTCCCAGACCGGTTCTGGGGTCCATGAGAAAGCCGATAAGGATCCAGCCCTGCGGATTCAGTATCTCCTCACGGGTAAGGTTGCCGCTGTCCACCTTGTCCACTGCCTCCATGAGGTCGTCGAAATTCGGGAAGCGCTCCCTGCCGCCGTAATACTCATAGATTATCCGGGCGCAGCTCGGAGTAATGCGGCTCTCGCCCTTGTACTTGCCCTTGTACTTTCTGCGCTCCTCCTCGCTGGAGTGGTGATCAAACCACAGTCCACAGCCCTCAACGAACGGAACGTTCGCAAGAACGTCGTTTTCAGTTACCGGGATAAGCCCGTCCTGAAGATCTTTGGGGTGAGCAAATGTCCATGAATCTGGCTCAACGACACCTGCACAGAGCAGAAGCGCTCCGCAGGCAAGTCCGTCAAAATCCGAACGTGTAATCAATCTCATGTCAATACCTCTCAATGCTTAATAATTATAGCCGGAAATACGGCAGAAATTCAAAAAAATAACCTCTGAATATTATTATAGCAAATAATTCCGCAAAAATCAACACTAATTTTTACAAAATTCACGAAATCTTTGTGGAACTGCAAATAATTTTCAGCGCTCTGATGTTTCCGGGGAAGTCAAACGGCTTTATCTTCGCGATCAGAAGCTCCAATTCATGTAAAACGGAAGTCCTTTCCTCGTTGGAAACCTCGTGTTCGCCGAACTCCATTGCCGACAGTATCTCAGCTTTCTCTGCAATCGACGTTCCGTATTGCTGGTCTGCCCTGCACCAGAACTCGGTAGGCAGCTCCCCCTTGCCGGGAGTAAGCCCGTAATGCTCCAACAGCGCCAAAATAAGCCGATATATCACCCTTGCGCAGTACGTGCTTTCCCCTGTCTTAAGGTACTCAAGACTGCGGCGGGCGCGCTTCTTCAGCCGGCTGAGCCGTACAAGCAGTATCACGCCAAGCGCGATCACCGCAATCAGGGCAAGAGCTACCGGAGCTGCTATCTTCAATGTTTCCAGAAGCGCGGAGTTATCCGTCTGAACGCCGATCTCCGCTGATTCTTCGGTGGTCTGGAGCTGCTCCTGCGATCCCTTTTCTGCAGGCTGTTCCGGAGGGCGGTGCTCTGTGGTCGGACGGGTGTCCGGCTTGTCGGGTACGTCCGGTTTTTCCGGGCGGGAAGCGTCCTCTGTGAGATCGGCAGCAGAGGTCGTATTACGTCCGGGATATGCGGAGGAGCTTGTGGGGTCGAACGTCACCCAGCCGTACTGCCCGGTGTAGACTTCCACCCACGCGTGGAGATTCTTCTCCCGCAGCAGCACCGAATTGCTTCCGTCCTCTCCCTCAACATAGAATCCGGTGCAGTATCTTGCAGGAATACCTATCTGACGCAGAATGAGCGTCATAGCGCTGGCGTACAACGAACAATGTCCTCGTTTCGTGTCGTTAAGGAACTGCATTACGGGATTCCGGCTGTTATTGCTGCCGTCAAGGGAATATGTGTAGTTGCTGCGCAGATATTCCGCGACAATACTTGCCACAGTATAGCGGTACTGCCCCACTGGAATTCCCCCGCTGAGATAATCCTCTTGAATAGGCTCAAGCTGATCCCGGAGTGTGCGCTGAATGAACTCAAAAATGTCCTTGTCAAAGCTGTCCGGTATACTTAAATAGGTGTCGGTAACGTATGCCTCATAATCAGATAGGATATTAGTCCCGGTCATTTCGGGAACTACCGAACTGTAAATGTCGTTCGGCGTACAGAGCGAGTTTTCAAACGCTTTCTCCACCGCGGCGAAGCCCTCCGGATCGCCGGTGTAGGTCTCGTTACTCATATATGAGGGCAGCAGCGCAGTGCAATGCACAGAATTCACATGGCTGCCCGCGGTTTCGCTCACGCGAACGGCGTAGTCGGCATAAACGTCGAAATTCTCGTTGTTGTAGAAAGAGTACTCCGCAGTATACGGCGGGAGGAACACCACGTTCGTGGCGCACAGGTATTCTATCGTAACATCAGACGCAGTGATGACCGGCCGCCCGTCGCTGCTGTATACATCGCCCTCACTCTCAGCCGCAGAAAGCAGCGCAGCTATCACGCGGCTCTCGCAGGGGCGGTAGCTGTCTTTCAGTCCGGAGCTGCTCCACAGCGCCGGCTCGTCGCCGACGGCAGTCGTCCATGAAGTCCCGTTGAAGTCTATGCCGATATCTCCGCGCAGGTATATCGGGCGGTCGCCGGTGTAGGTCACGCGGATTATCTCCCGCTCGCCGCGTCCCGGTGAGATTATGTTGAGCTGGTCGTGCTGCTGGTCGCCGCCATGGGAAAAGTACTCAGAAGCTGCGCCCTCCTCAAACGGTGACTGGCTGACTCCGCTTTCGCTGCCAAGATCTGTGATGAATTCATACAGACCGGTATAGTCAATGCTGCCGCCCTCCGGGATAACAGAAGCGCCGATAATAAGGCAGACCGCCGCCAGTGCCGCGCAGTACATACCCACGCTGAAATACTTTGAATAATAGTTGCAGCGCATTTCAAGCCGCTTGATCAAACGCGCAGCGGAAATACGCTTCATAAACGCTTTTTCTTCCTGCTTTATCCTCCTGCGGTAGTCGCCGGAGCTGCCATGCTTGACCGCCAGACCGCCGGAATAGCTCTTGCGGATAGCGCAAAGTCCCGCAAACGCCGCCAGCGCCGGTATCAGCCACAGCGAAAACTCCAGCCGCTCAGAAATCAGCACCGGAACGCACAGCGTTATCATCAGAAGTATAGCCGGAAGCGGCGCAGTCCTGCCGGAAAAGCAGGCGGACACTATAAGGCTGTACAGTACGCAGAGCAGCACTGTTCCCAGCGTTAATCCCGCGACGAAATCAGCGTTGCTGCCGTCGAGGACTTCACCGGAATGGAACAAAAACCGCCGCGGGTAGAGAAATCTGCCCTCCACCAGCAGCATACAGCCGTCCGCGAAGTAGCTCAGCCGCTCGACCAGCGGCTCAAAGGTCTGCCAGACCACCGCGCCCGCCGCAAGGAAAATTGCCGGTATCGCAAAACGCTTTTTTACAAAAACGAACAGCGCCGAAAACCCCGCGCAGCTCACCCCGCAGACCGCCGCCATTGCCGGCAGGCTAACCGGGAAGCCGTATTCCGTGAGGATAAAAAGCATTGAGCAGACGCAGAAAACGACGGTCAGCAGAATCTTTTTAATCACCAACAGAGGAGTGCGTGGTTTTGAGCAGTAATACCTGTCATACACCAGCACTCCGTCTGAAAACATATCCTTTGTCATAAATCACTTTCCCAATGGAATACGCAGGGATCACTTAAAAATGCGTATTCCGTGCTTTTTCAGCGAGTCGTTCACATACGCGTAGTGCATATTTTCCCACTGCTGATAGCCGCTGAAATTCTCAAGCTGCGCACCGCCGCAGATAGCCGCCGCAGCGGTCTGGTGCAGGCATACAGATCCGTTCCAGATATAGCCGACACCCTTATGCTGTCCGCGCAGTGCAGAAATATCCTCCTGCTTTACCGCTTTCGGGCAGATAACGCGGGTTATTGTGAACTTATCGGACACCGGAGCGCTTACCTTTACGCTTTCAATGCAGCGCTTCATAGGCTCGCTCACTCCGCCGTTTATGCCGAAATACTCGCACATCTCGCTGTAATTCATGGAAAGCTGCTCCGCAAAGCACTTGCGCAGTATCTTAACCACCGCCTTAGCCAGCGCCTTTTCGTCGTCCTCCGGCAGATCCAGTATGCCGGACTCCTTGAAATACTGCTCCAGACGCTCTTTTGGTATGCTCTCCGAAAGCTCGTCAAGTTTCGCCAGAATCTTTTCGTCCGAAAGAGAAAATACCTCGGCAACGCAGCTTCTGCCGGTAGTTTCCGCCTTGATCTCCTCTATGATACCTCCACGGTTGACGGAGATCTGCTCAAATGGGTCGATAGCCTTTTGCAGAGTTGTGGTGTAATATTCCGTCAGCCTGTCGGTCAATTCTTGATAAAAGTCCAGCATAGGCTTTGCGGTAGCTACCGCAAGGCTTGCGTCGGCATAGCCCTTCAGCTCGACTAGATACTGCTCCACAGCCTTGTTCACAAACAGCGCGGAGGTCTTGACCTTCCGCATTGCGCTGCGTTCAAGACTGCGCGTACGCTCCACCTGCTCGGAGTTATCCTCCTGCTCTGACTTTATCTTAGCCATAGCCACACGCAGCACAGAAAGGCACTTTTTCAGTATCTCCTGCGCATAGAAAGGTCCTTTCGCGAAGTCGGTCTTTGCCGCCTCGCAGTCGGCAATTATGCTTTCAGAGATGTCTCTTACACAGTCGGGAGTGCCGTTGATAACGGCATACTTCATAGCGCTGAGCCATGTTTCCACTGCTGAAAGCGCGTTTTCTCCGCCGCCGCGTATAGACTTCGCGGAAAATGCGGGGTTGATTCTCTCGTCGAAATCAAGCTGCGGCACCTGCCCGCTCTTTGAAGCCACAAGCTCCATTGAAGCAGTGACCTTCGCTGCGTATCTGTTTAGCTGCGACTCGCCGACGTTGTTTCCGTTCAGAGTACGGTTCAGCCGCGTGAACAGCTTTATTCCCAGATATGACATTATCTTCCCGACCGGTATCTCCGCCGCGCTGACGTCGTATGCGAGATAGCGGAACTCGTGTGACTCGTCCGGTTTCAGCATGTTGTAGGACATGATACGCTCTGCGTCGTCGTCCTTGCTGAAAAGTATCTCCATTCGGTTCAGTATTTTCTCCGCCGCTTTGCTCATTGTGAGGTCATAATTCTCCTCGGCAGGTATAAGGAAGCACGCGTTGAAAGGCGGCTTGTCGGAGTCCACCTCAAAGGTCTTGGAATACTTCTGTGCGAAGTGCTTTTTGCCGCACTGGAACTTGTCAAGCTCTTTTTTGGCAACTATCGTGTTAGCGGAATAGTAGCCGATATCCCGGCTGTCCGCTTCGATAAGAGCCGCAGTATCCGCCGCGAACAGATACGCGTTTACCCGCACTTGATATGAGCTGCTCTCAAAGAACTTCGTCAGAATGTACGCAAGATCTATGAACATTCCGCCGAAAAAGGTATCTCCCAGATTTCCGGTCAACACGATCTCCAGTGGCTTGTCGCTGCCGCCGAAATCCTTGAGCGTTTCTGAAGCAAGGGACATTATCTGCTTTAGGCTGTGGAACAGCGCGATCCTGCCGCACTGGCGCTTGGTAAGCCCGTAGGTAGGCGTTGCGGGGGAATAATTCTTCAGCCCGCTGTCGAACCAGTCCTGCGCGTATTCCGGCAGCTTTGCGGGATTGTTGAGGTACTTATAGATCGCCTCGTCCGCCGCAATTGGCAGTACAGATCCGTCCACCGGGACAGTCCCCTCAAAAGAGCTTCCGGCAAGCTGCTTCTGCTCGCCGATACACAGAAATCTGACCTTTTTAGGGTCTTTGCCGAAACGCTTTTCAGTCAGATGCATACATCTGAGAGCACAGTCCGTGCCGTTTTTGCCTATACCAATAACAAACAGCCGGTTCATGCCGAACGGACTTTTCTGACCGTCGTACAGCTTCTGGATACGCTCCGGCTTCAGCCATTCAATTTTTTGTTCAATCTCCACGAAAATGCACCCCTTAGTTATTCGTAAAAATCTCTGTATAGATCAGGCCGTCTGTCCTTTTTCACCGGAAAGCTCCCCTGCACCGCAGCACATTCTTCCCGGCGGACATCGGCGAAAATCAGTTCATCTTTATAACTCTCAGCGGCGCAGATAAGCTCTCCCGCCGGAGAGTACACAGCGCTGTCGCCGGAATAGCTCAGACCGCCGCCCTCACCGCACCTGTTGCAGCCGGCAATGTAGCACTGGTTTTCGACAGCACGCGCTTTCAGCAGAGCCTTCCAATGCTCGCTGCGCTTGTCTGGCCAGTTGGCGATGACAAGTATCACAGAGCAGCTTCCGGACAACGCCTGATACAGCTCCGGGAAACGCAGATCATAGCAGACGGTAAGTCCCACGGTCTCGCCGCAGACCTCCGACTTGACCAGCTTGCTCCCGGCGGAATAAACGTCGCACTCCCCACCGTAGGAAAACGGGTGGATCTTATCATACGCCGCGGTGATCACTCCCATGTCTGCAATGCAGAAGCGGTTGGTGATAACTCCGTAGTGAGCGCAGGCAAATCCAAAGCCCGCCGCAATCCCCAGCTCACGGCTTACCGCTGAAAAGAACTCGACAGTTTCACCGTCCGGTGGCTCCGCCAGCGCGGGGTTCATGGTAAATCCAGTCAGTGACAGCTCCGGGAAAACCACAAGCTGCGCGCCCTGCTCTGCCGCCTGCTCAATAGCGATGCGGCAGCGGCTTTGGTTCGCCGGCTTATTTTCCCACACGATATCACTCTGGACTAAGCACAGCCTCAAACGGTTCACCTCCCGGCTGGAATAAATAGTACTTCTATGTTATATTATACAATGTTTCTTTATTATTGTCAACCAAGAATGTGGATTTTACATAAAAATTTAAGAAAAATATCCGAGCAGAAGATTCCACCCGGATATATCGTCAGTTTTCTGCGGAATCGCGGCGCTTTTTTCTTGCGTACAGGACAAGTGTCACAACTGCGCATATCATATAAAAAATCATTGAAGCGATAACCACCGTTTCGGACGTGAGCTTCCCGTTCTCAATGAAAGAAAGCGTCCCCAAATAATCTGGTAAAAGCAGTATTTCATATATCGGGCAGTAAATAAGTATCATGATAGCAGTAAGCTTCACGCCTTTGCCAGACACTCCGAAAAGGCTTCCTTTAACTGCGTTGCGTATCACCCACCAGCCGTAGGAAAGCGCCGCGCAAAGCACCATGACCGGGAAGCAGCCCTCGCACCATTGCAATATCGTTTCGTTTAGTGCCACCGCAAGCATTGACATCGCGCCGAACACCGTCAGCGCCTCCACCGTGAGCTGAGTGCGTATCTGCTTCTGCCGCTCGTCATAGATCTCCTTTTCGCTGCCCGGCTCTGCAAGTATCATTCTTTCGCAGAATTTATCAAAACTCTTTAAGCTCATTTCTTTTCCTCCTCGTCCCAGAACAGGTCATCCAGTGTTTTGCCAAGCGCCCTGCATATTGCCACGCACAGGTTTATCGTCGGGTTGTAGTCGCCGTTTTCCACTGCGTTTATCGTCTGACGGGCGACCCCAACTTTCTTTGCAAGCGCGTCCTGTGATAGATCCAACGCCGCCCGTGCTGCTTTTAATCTGAGATTTTTTGCCATAACCTCACCTCTTTTAGATTGTAACATATTATTTTCGATTTGTCAAGTATATATTACAAAAAGAAAAATATTTATTTCATATTTTTTCATCATATAATTTCCCGAATAACTGGGCAGAATATTTTTATTCATTTAAAAAGGCTGGTCTAAACCGCCAAAATTCGATTTTCGCATTTACTCCCGCTTGTAATTTCCTTTTATATTTCACCCCGGAATGCAAATAGTAAAAGCGTGAGAACGTGACGGAGCATCTTCTCCAAATCTGAACACGGGGTGAATCAATGGAAAAAGCGGGAAAATTCATATCCGGAGCACTCTGCTGGCTTTTTGCGGCGGCGGCAGGGATCCTCGGATTTTACTATACAATGCTCCCCGGAGAGTTAAGCGTGCTGACTGGCGGGAGCGCGCACGCGGCTTTTCTAGGAGCAGAGCTTGAACAGACAAAGGACGGCGGTTACGGTTTTCGGCTGGGGGCAATGAACATCAAATCTGTGGAGGTAAACTCCACGGAACGCAAAATGCTTATCCCCGGCGGTAATCCGTTCGGGATAAAGCTGCGCACCGACGGTGTTATGGTGATCTCGGTGAACAGCGGTTCTCCGGCGGACAAGGCGGGAATAAAACCCGGTGACATTATTTCAAGCGTTAACGGTGTTGAGGTGCATACCAACTCAGAGATAGCGGGAGCGGTGCAGCTTGACTCGGCGGAATGCGTGATTATACTGAATCGCGGGAGCGGTGAATACTGTATTAAAACCGAGCCTATACAGGACGGTGAGGATCTTCGCATAGGCGCATGGGTGAGGGACAGCGCTGCGGGGATCGGCACTCTGACCTTCTGCGATCCGGAAACAGGAATGTTTGCCGGACTGGGACATCAGGTGAGCGACGTTACGACCGGCGAGCTTATGCCGCTTTCAAGCGGAGAGATCACGAATGCGGAAATATACAGCGTGATAAAAGGTACGACAGGTGAAGCAGGCGAGCTATGCGGCGACATTAGTGAACAGACAGTAGGCAAGCTGACAGCGAACACTGCCGTTGGAGTATTCGGGGAGCTTTTGTCTGAAACGGAGGGCGAAGCTATCCCCATGGCGTTCCGGCAGGAGGTAAAGTGCGGCGAAGCCACGATCCTTGCAACGATAAACGGCAGCGAGCCGCAGGAATACTCTATTGAGATAGAGAAGATCAATCTGTGCGCCATGAACGGTACGAAAAGCATGGTGATCCGGGTTACCGACGAACGTCTGCTTAACGACGCAGGCGGTATTGTACGGGGCATGAGCGGCAGTCCGATCATTCAGAACGGAATGCTGGCGGGAGCGGTCACGCATGTGTTCCTCAATGACCCTACAAGGGGGTATGCGGTTTTCGCGGAGAGTATGGTGGAGGAAATGGGAACGGAATAAAAAATCAGGGCTTGGCGGGTGATATGCCTGTCAAGTCCTGTTCTCAAATTTTCTGAAAAATATCCCGAAAAATGGCTTGATTTATCAAAAAAATCTGATATAATGTTATTATAGAAGAAAAGCGGGACAGGCTGTTCCCGCTGCCGGGAATATCTGCCAGTATTTCCGGCAATGCTTTGTTTATGGGGAATCAAGACAGATAAAGTGAGGACATGATTATGGATAAGGTACTTCTTATAGGCGAACCTATGGAGCTTCTTTTCGCAGAGGAAGAGGGCGCTCTTGCAGATGTGACCCATTTCCGGGCGAGCGTTTCCGGCGCGGAAATGAACGTCGCAGTGGGACTTGTACGGCTGGGACTGTGCCCGCGATATATGACAAGACTGGGTACAGATCCCAGAGCAGACAGAATACGCAGATTCATGCGCAAAAACGGTATCGCGGACGACCTTATCATAACCGACCCGTCGCACCTCACCGGAGCCATGATGAAGAACAAGGCAGAGCCGGGAAAGCATGAGATATACTATTTCCGGCAGGATTCGGCGGCGTCATTCCTGTGCGAGCAGGACGTTGACGCAATAGACCTCACGGATATCCGGGCGGTGCATTTCACTGGGATATTCCCTTCTATTTCAAAAAGCGCGGCGGACGCTGCAAGGCAGCTTGTAAAGCGCGCCAAAGACAACGACATCATAGTGGTGTTTGACCCGAACCTGCGCTGCCAGCTCTGGAACTCCAGCCCGGAAACCATTGCGCTGCTGAATGAATTCGCGGCGCAGGCGGACGTTTTTCTGCCCAGTCTTAAAGAAGCGGAAACTCTCTGCGGGTTGACCGACGCGGAGGAGATCGCCGACCACTATCTCTCCCTCGGCACGAAGAAAGTCGTGGTAAAGCTGGGTAAACAAGGCGCTTACTACAAGAGCCGCGTTGAGTCCGGAGTTGCGCCTACCTTCCAAGCGGACGCGGTGGTAAATACCGCCGGTGCGGGCGACGGCTTCGCGGCGGGACTCATAAGCGGTCTGTGCGAGGAGATACCCCTCGGAGAAGCGGTAGTCCGGGCGAACGCAGTCGGCAGTATGCAGATACAGAACGCCAGCGACAATGCGGGACTTCCCACACTGCCAGAGCTGCGGGAGTACATGCTGAACCACAGATTCGTAAATCCCGACCGGGACTGATAAATTATCGGAGAAAACTATGACCCTTTACGCAACCGACCTCGACGGAACGCTGCTGCGCTCCGACAAAAGTATTTCGGACGAAACCGCCGGTATCATAAACCGGCTGGTTTCCGAGGGAGTGCTTTTTACATATGCTACGGCACGCTCCTTTTCCAGCGCTTCACCTCTGGTCAAAAAGCTGAATCTCTCCTGCCCCGCTGTTACTTTCAACGGGGTTTTTGTCATTGACCCGAAAACCGGGCGTCATATCGTGGAAAACGTTTTTTCTGCGGCTTCGTTCAAAACTGCGGTGGAGTTCTTTAACCGTGAGAAATTAGCGCCGCTTGTGTACTCCTACATTGACGGCAGGGAAAGAGTAAGCTATCTTGAGGACAGGCTTGAGGACGTGTACGGTTATGTAAGCACACGTCAAGGAGATGAGCGCCTGCGCCCGGTGATATCACGGGAGGAGCTGTTTCAAGGGACGGTTTTCTACTTTACGCTGCTGAATCCTAAGGTGGACTACGAAGTGCTGGACAGGGTGTTTTCCCGCGAAAACGGCTTCGCGGTGAATCTCATGCCGGACACCTACAACAAGGACGAAATGTGGTACGAAATTTTCAGCCGCAACGCGAGCAAGGCAGCGGCTCTGTTGCAGGTCATGGAGCTCACACGCGCAGACCGGCTGGTGTGCTTCGGTGATAATACGAACGACCTCTCAATGATACGGGCGGCGGACGTGGGGGTGGCAGTTTCCAACGCGTGCGCGGAGCTGAAAAAGAACGCTAACAAGGTTATAGGCAGCAGCCAAGACGGCGCTGTGGCAAGATTTATCGCCGAGGAAAACGGCATGACCCTGCCGGAAGCTAGCGAAGTTACCGCACCGCGTGAGATCATCACCGACAAGGACAGGTTTTCGCAGGCGCTCAGTTCAGCAATGATACGCATTCGCGGTATGCACGGCTCCGTCGGCACACAGAACGAAAAGCTGATCCACGCGGTGCTGAAAAACTACTATGCTCCGTTCGCGGACGATCAAGAAATACGGATAGGAAAATTCTTCGCGGACGCAGTGAACGAGGACGGTATCTTTGAGATACAGACGAAAAAGCTGCACCTGCTGAGGGAAAAGCTCACCGCATTCACGCAGGCGGCGCGGGTCACTATCGTCCACCCGGTGGAGGCTATGACAAGGAGCGTCTACATAGACTCCGACACCGGAGAGGTGGTAAAGGAAACCCCGTTCCGGCGGGTTAATGACCGCCAGAGGATCTACGAGGAGCTTTATTCGATACGAGATTTCTTCCCAAACACAAAGATCACAGTAATCCTTGCTAAGCTGCGGACGGAAAAGCGTGTGGCATTCCACGGGGGAAAGCTGCCGGATATGCGCAGCCGCTCAGCCCGGAAAAAGGCTGACATTACAAAGATACCTCTGGAACTGCTGGAGGAAACACGGATAGACCTGCCGGGCGGTCTGCGGATATTGCTGCCGGAGGGTCTGCCGGAGCGGTTCACCAAAAAGGAATTTTGCAAGATCGCAAAAGAGCCTTCTTCCTCTTTGCGGCTGGAGGTGCTGCGGGCGGCGGGGCTTATCACAAAGGTAGATATGATTGGGAAAAGCTATGTCTATTCCATAGCGGAAAGGAGCGAAAATGACTGATTTCATCACCGGAACAGCCTGTGCGGACGTCACCGGAGAGCTGTACCGCCGTATAATGCAGACGGTTAAGGACGGCGGGACTGCAACTGTAATAGTCCCCGACCAGTTCGTGTTTGAAACGGAAAAGGCGCTCTACCGCAGGTGCGCGGAAAACGGCATAACTCCCCTGTTTCAGCAGATACATGTGCGCACTATCGCTCGGCTTTCGGACGAGATAGTAAAGAAATTCAGCATAGAAAAGCCACCTGCGGACGACATCACCAAAAGCGTGATAATGTACCGGGCGGTGAGGAAGCGCGACGTGCAGCTTTCGGCGCTGGGCAGGATCTCGCGAAAGCCGGGCTTCGCTTCGCGTATGGTAAAGACCGTGTCGCTGTTCAAGACCGCCGGGATAGACTGCGGCAAGTTACAGGATTCCCTTGAAGCAGAAAACTGTATGGTAGACCCTGCGCTTCTGCCAAAGCTGCGGGATATCTGCGCCCTTTACCTTGAATACGACCAGATACTCTCCCGGAACTACACGGACAAGCTTGACGTCACTATGCGTGCGGCTGATCTGGCGGCGCGGCATTCATATTTTGCCGGGGAGAATGTGTTCGTGGACGGCTTCAACTCCTTTTCCGGCAGTCAGCTAATGCTGATGAAAGCTGCGGCGGAACGGGCTGACTATGCCTGCTTTTCTTTCGTATGCGACAGGAACGACAAGCGCGACTTTTTCCGCACAGTTCTGGCGGACATCGACCGGCTCTCCGGCGAAAACAAGATACCAGAGCCGCTGACAGACAATTCCCGCAGCATGGCGGAGGGTATCAAACGAGCTTCTGAGCTGATTTACAGCAGGACTACGGACGAAAATTCAGACATGAGCAGCGTGCGCATTATCCGCGCGGACGACATCTACGGCGAAATGGACTTCATCGCCGCTGAGATACGCCGTCTGGTGAGCGAGGAAGGGCTTAGATTCAACGAGATAGCAGTGCTCTGCTCCGACCCCGGCGAGTACCGCTCCCCCGCCGAGAGCGCCTTTGCTAAGTACGAAATACCCATGTTCTGCGATATCCCGGAGGTCGTTCTGAACGCGCCGCTGACTAACCTTATCCTTTCGCTGCTGAAAGCTCTGGACGACCCGTCGGAGGAAAATATTCTCAGCTATGTCCGCAGTAGCTTTCTGCGCGTGAAAACAGACTCAAATGGGAAGAACGAGAGATTCCGCAGCCTTACCTTTAATGAAATAGACTGCTTTGACGGCTACATCTACCGTTGGCAGCTCAAGGGCAACCAGTTTGAGGAGCCGTTCGTCACCAATAAAATGGGCAGAGAGGACAGCAAACAGGCGCAGTGCGCCGAGGAGGTCCGGGCTGCCGCGGTAGTTCCGCTGATGGCGCTCCGGCAGGAGATAAAATCCGCCGCAAAGGAGCATACCTGCACCGGGGATTGGCTGACGGAACGGATATGCAGATTTCTGTACGACGAAGCCGGAATAGAACAGGCGGTGCTTTCCGCAGAGGCGGACAGCTCAATGCTGTGGGACATTCTGGTGCAGATCTTTGAAGCGATACATTCTGCGCTGGAGGGTGTTGAGCTGACCCCCGGCGAGTACTATTCGCTTTTCCGGGATATATGCGCCGAAACCACCCTTGCCAAGCCACCGCAGCTCACCGACTGCGTACTGGTGGGAGATACCGGGCGTACCCGCGCCGAGGGTATCAAGGCTGCGTTTATCGCAGGAGCGTGCTATGGTAAATTCCCAGACGAAAGCTCCAGCTTCGGGCTGTTTTCGGAGTATGAAGCCGAGCTATTAAGCGACAGCGACCTCAAAATCGCTATGAAGCAGGAGGAGATGTACCATTTCAGCAGGTATCAGGCTTACCGGGCGATATCTCTGCCGACGGAGCGGCTGTACCTCACCTATCCCCTGCTCAACACCGCGTGCGAGGCGCTCTCCCCGTCGGAGGCGGTAAACGATCTGATGGAGCTGTTCCCGGCGCTCCGGGTGGAGTACGCCGGGGATATCAGCCGCTTTGGGGACGAGTTCTACTGCCGGACTAAAACGGCGCTGCGCTCACGGTATGCGTCGCTGTTCGGTACTAAGGAAACATCACGGCGAAGCACTCTGGAACGCGCTCTGGAGCTTTCCGGAGACTCCGGCTACGCCGAGAATATGAAAAATCTGGTCATCAGCCGCCCGGCTGCCTACCGTCACCGGCTCACTCCGGATACCGCAGGGCGGCTGTTCAGGAAGAATCAGGTTTCCGCGACCCGGCTGGAGGGACTGAACAAGTGCAGATTCGAGTACTTCTGCCAGCACGGGCTGAAAATACGGGAGCGCCGCGCCCTCAACGCCGGTAATTCCGAGGTGGGAAACGCGGTGCATTACGTTCTGGAGAAAACTCTGTCCGAGTATTGCACAAAGATGAAGAAATTCTTTGCGCTCACCCGGGAAGAGCTTTATGCGATATCCGAGAAATATTTGCAGGAATATGCAGAGGAAAATCTCGGCGGCAGCGCGTACAGAAGCCGCTCGTTCAACTACATGTACAACGGTCTTGCACTAAGCTGCACCGACCTGCTGAATCTGCTGCAAAACGAGTTCAAGAGCCGGAAGTACCGTCCCGTGCTGTTTGAGCTGCGGCTTAGCAATGGTAATTCCGCGCCGCTGCCGGAAATTTGTGAGGAAACCACAGGAGTACAGCAGACCCTTGACGACCTCATGAACGGCAATGACGAACCCACGGGACAGGACAGTTCCGAAGAACCGGAGATACTGCCGCTGTCCGCGAAGTCGCTGAATATCCCACCGCTGAGGCTGAAGATAAACGACCAGCTCACTATTGCGATAACGGGTATCGTAGACCGTGCGGATATGTTCCACAGCGAGGGCGGGAACGACTATCTCCGTATCGTGGACTACAAAACCGGCGGTCATGCTTTCAAGCTGTCAAACGCACTGTACGGCGTAAACACTCAAATGCTGATATACCTTATAGCGCTGTGCGACGCGAATCCCAACGTCTACCCCGGCGGGGTAAGTTACCTTACGGCGAAAATGACCGACGCTTCGTCAACTCCCTCCGGGCTATTAAGCCTGCTGGCAAACGGGCATTACCCAAGCGGAATGTGCGTTCTGGACGAAAACACACAAAACGAAATGGAGCAGTTCGCGGCGGGCTACGCGCGGGCGATACTTGCGGGAACTGACGACAAGCTGAGCACCAAAAAGCTGCTTCCGAAAGAGGACGCGCAGCCCACGCCGGAGCAGTTCCGAAAGCTGCGGGAGGAGATACTTTCACAGACAAAGGACGTGATACGGCGGCTTTACGCCGGAGATGTTCAGGCAGTTCCCACCGTTTACACCGAGGAGGGCAAGACAGGACAGCAGAAGTCCTGCACCTACTGCCGGTACAAGAGTGTGTGCGGAAATCAGGACAAATACGGCGTGCTTGTCGATGAGGAAATCACGCGGAAAAAGCTGTCGGAAACAGACAATACATCAACAGACGATACAACCGGAAAGGCAGGTGACGCAGACTAATGAGCGGTATAATGACATGGACAGACGAGCAGAAAACCGCGATAAACTACCCGTCGGACAGCTCTGCCTGCGTTACCGCAGCGGCGGGCAGCGGTAAGACCGCGCTTCTTATCGAACGGGTAGTCACGCTTATCAAGGGCAACCCCGAAAAGGATATCCCGCCCGTTCCAGGGGATAAGTTCGCGATACTTACCTTTACAAGAAACGCCGCGGAGGAATTCCGCACCAGAATGACCCTTGCGATAGACAAGGCTTCCCGCAGCAGCGCAGACAGCGTTCCCCGCGAACAACTGATCAAGTTCAGAAGTTCTGTCATAAGCACGATAAACTCCTTTTGTCTTGGTATACTAAAGGAGCATGCGGAGCTTTTAGGGCTGCCCGTGAACTTCTCCATAGTCGAGGAGAGCAAGGGGCTTATCATGCGCCAAACCGCGCTGGATAACACTATGGAGTACTTCTACTCCCCGGAATTTGCAGCAGACTTTTTGGAGATATACGAGGGCTTCGGCGGGGTCGTTTCGGCAGAGGAGCGGGAATCTATCGGCAGCGAGGCAAGAGAGCTGCTGCACAAGAGTTTTTCATTCAGCAAGGACGATCAGCTTCGACAGGCAGTGACTGCGATCTATCTGAAATCCACCTCCCTTGCGGACAGCGAGGAATGGCTTGACGGCTGCGCGGAGGTGTTCAGCAGCGTTGAAAAAATGGAAAGGCGGTTTCTGCCGGTCATCATTGATGATCTGCGGCGGCAGTGCGCCCTGCTGAAAAGCGCAATGCTGCGCTATAAGAGCCTTTGCGACGGCGCGGACCCGGAATTCAGCGAGAGATTTCAGTCGGTCTTGTCGGTCGATGAAGCTGCGGTTAATATGTTGCTTAGCGCCTTTGAAAATGCTTTCCCGGAAGATAAGCAGCCGGTTTTATCCGATTTCGCGCGCTTCAACAGCGAATGCCCGGAGCTGACATTCGGGACTTTCAGCCGCTCCGGTATTCCGCGGAACAACCCGGCTTACAAAGAGCTTAAAGCGGCGGTGGATATCGCGCGAAAGCGCATACAGAAGTACTGCGCCGATATCCGGGAGGGCTGCGGCTACGCCGGCGACCTTGCGGAGAAAGAGCTTGTACCGCAGCAGAAAGCTGTAACTGCGCTGGTTATGCTGGTTCGGCGGCTGCAGGCGGAATATTCCGCTTTGAAACGCAAGGCGGGGGTCGTGGATTTCGCCGACTGCGAGCGTATGCTGCTTGATAAGCTGCGCGAGGAGGGCTGCGGGCTGCGGCAGGAGCTTGCGGAACGCTATCAGTGCATTATACTGGACGAGTTTCAGGACACAAACGACCTGCAATACGAGATATTCCGGCTGATATCGCGGGAGCAGAAAAACCTGTTCTTCGTGGGGGATATCAAGCAGTCAATATACGCGTTCCGCGGCGGTAATCCCGAAATTATGGCGCGGTGCTGCGCTCCGGGCAGCGGATATGAGAAACTTCCGCTGAACCGCAATTTCCGCAGCCGCAGCGAGGTCATAAACACGGTAAACGCAATGTTCGACGGCGTTATGACCGAGAAATACGGCGAGGTGGACTATTCAGACGGTAACGGGCTTGTTCCCGGTGCAAAATTTCCGGGGACGGGCGACGATTACCTTTCGGAGCTGTATCTGCTGGACTTCCCCGCCCGTGAGAAGAAACAGGAGGAAACTCCCGCCGAGGGCGAAACCGCAGCAGCTCCCGACAAGAAAAAGCCCACAGAACAGCTTGAGCTTGAAGCAAGCAATCCCGTGGCGGAGGCGCGCTTCACCGCTGCGCTGATACAAAAAATGGCTGCGGAGCGCTTCCCGGTGAAGAAGGACGACGACAGCCTGCGCCCCTGCTCATGGGGGGATTTCGCGATATTGCTGCGAAGCAAGACCCACTTTGCGGACTACAAGGCGGAGCTTGAAAAGCTGGGTATACCGGTGGCAACAAACGGCGGGAACTACCTCTCAGCGGACGAGATAAACCTCATTCTTAGCTACCTTAAAGTAATAGACAACCCACAGCTTGACGAGGAGCTTCTGGCGGTGCTGATGTCGCCGCTTTACGGCATTACCGCCGAGGAGCTGTCCCTGGCGCGGCTGGGAATACTAGGCTACAATATCGAAGCGCTTGACAAATCTGGGATAGACCTTGACCCGCTGTACGACAGCTTTGCGGGACAGTCCCTGTTCGGCTGTATCTGCGCGGCGGCGGGCAGTGAGCTGGCGCAGCAGAGTTATTCCGGCGCAGCCGGAGAAGTTATGCGGCAGCTTGCGGAGAACGGCGCGGAACGCTCTCCGGACGTGAAATGCAGGCGTTTCACAGAGCATTTCAGCGAATTTCGCAGATTTGCGGCGAATAACTCAGTGGAGCGGCTTATCCGGAGAATTTACGACGACACGGATTTCTTTTCGGTCATCTCCACCTACGAGCGCGGTGACAGAAAGCTCGCGAACATTCGCCTACTGCTGAAATACACTGCGGATTTCGAGGAAAGCGGCGGCGGTACTCTCAGTGATTTCCTGCGCTACACCGACGCTGTGCGGGAAAACTCCGGCGGTCTGGAGGAAGCGGTAGTCCCGCAGGAGGCGGCGGACGCGGTTCAGATACTTACGTTCCACGCTTCAAAGGGACTTCAATGGAAGATTGTGATTCTAGGCGGGCTTGGTACGGCTCTGCACGACGACAGATCAAGCATTATAATAGACCGCAAAACCGGTATCGGACTGAAAAATACGCTGATCAAGCAACGTCTTAGAACTACAACCCTCAGCTACAACGGCGCGATAGCTTCGGTAGAAACCTCGCAGCTGGGCGACGAACTGCGGCTGCTTTACGTTGCCATGACAAGAGCCGAGGAAAAGCTCGTCATGATAGGACAAATCACCGAAAAGTCGGCGGCTGAATGCTGCACCGACTGCTTTTCGCCGGAGTTCGCCCTGTCCGGAAACACTCATTTGAAGTGGATATTAAGCTCCATGCTGCGTTATCGTGACGACCTCTCAGAATCCGAGATCCCGGAACTGCTGGAAGCGCCCGGACTGAAACTCAGTTGGGTAAGGGACAGGCCCCCCGAACCGGAGGAGATCGCACCGGAGCTGCCAGAGGACGGCGAGCCGGACGAGGAAACCGCCATGAAAATAAGCAGCATGATCTCCGAGAAATATGCCAACCGGTACGAAACCACGCTGCAAAGCCGTTTCAGCGTTACCGAGCTTGCCCACCGGAACGAACTCCGTGAGAAGAAACCGGGTGATATTCAGCTAAAAAAGCCGGAGTTCCTCACGCCCAAGAAGCAAGGCGAGGTAAGAATAAGCGGCATTCTTGTGGGAAACACATTCCACCACATCATGGAGCTGTTCCCGCTGGAGGCTCTCCGGGCGGACTTCTCGCGGGATGACATGGAGGCTGCGGTCGAGGTTGAGATAGATCAGCTAATTGAACAACAGCGGCTCACCCCGGAGGAATGTCTGTGCGCTTCCGGCGACCGGCATGACGACTTTGTGAAGAAGATCTCGGCGTTCTTCTGCGGCGAACTGGGTCGGGATATGCTTTCCGCTCAGCGGGTGGAACGGGAGTACGAGATCTTTGCGGAGCTTCCCGCCGCGGAATTGTTCCCGGAGGACAATACCGGTGAGAGTACAACAATAATTCAAGGTCGTGTGGACATGCTGTTCGTAAAGGACGGCAGGGTGGTCGTTGTGGACTATAAGAGCGACAGCCGCGGAGGTCTTGAAGCGGAATTTGACTCGTACAGCACGCAGCTTCGGCTGTATCGGCGAATTCTTCCGCTGCTTATGACAGATTGCAGCGGCGATAATATTGACATGGTTCTTTACTCTTTCGGGCAGGAACATGCTTATTATATTGACAGCAAATAACAGTATTTTATGAGGTGATACTACGAAAAAACAGATCATATCAGCGCTTGCGGCGGCTGCGTTAGCGCTTTCAGGCATGACGGCATTTGCGCAGAGCAGCGGTTTTGCCGGAGAGGACAGGCTGATCACGGCGGCGGCTGCCCCCTACAACAACAAATATACCCAGATCAAATGGGGCGGCGAGGAAAAACGCACCGGCTGCGGGATCCCGCTGACCGACGGCGAAAGGCTGCTGCTCCCCTGTGAAAGCTCTCTGCTGGCTCTTGGCGAGGAAACCGGAGAGGTAAAGGCGGAAGTTGAACTGCCGGAAAAATGTTCCGAGTACTATGCCGGGGCGAAAACAGGCACTTCCCTGCTGCTGCCGACTGAACACGGCGTGAGCCTTATCAGCACAGACAGCATGACGGTTAGGGCCTCCCGCAGCTTTGACGGCGCTGTTGCTTCCGACTGCGCAATGATAGACGATATGGGCTATTTCGCCGTAGAAAGCGTCGACGGATTTGAGTTCCTGTGCGTGGACCTAGGTTCTGAGGGTCTTTCGACACTGTGGAGCTGCGAGCTACCGGAGCAGCCCACCGCTGCGACAGTGCAGGGCGACTATATTATTTTCGGTGCGGGCAGCAGCCTGTATACTCACCACTACAAGGAGGACAGCTTCACCGAGATACCGCTTGGCAGGGAGATCACAGGCACGCCGTTTGCGACGGAATATGCGGTGTTTTTCTCAACGAAGGACGGCTTCGCGGGAAAGCTGCGGCTCAATATTGACGGCACGCTGGAGCAGGACACTCTGACCTACTGCGAGATAGGAGCTGAACCCTCCTCGCCGCTGTCATGGAACGGCAGACTGTACGTTGCAACTAAGGACGGGTTCTATATTCTGGACAACCTCAATATGGACGTTATGCACATCATCACTGACATCAAGGGGGGGTGTACCCCGCAGGTGCATTACGGCAGCGGACCTTATATCTACACCGTTGCAGAGCGGGAGGAACGCTGGGCGGTCTACTGCGTCCGGGATATGGACGAAGACAGCGACCCGGTGACCGCTATCCTTGCGCAGATGGAGGACTACACGAACGGCGCGTTCTGCGCTTCGGCAAAAGGGACACTGTACTTCCGGGACGGTATCGGGCGGGTGTACGCGCTGACTGTCGCGCCGTTTGACGTTTTCGGGCTGATAATACGGCTGGTGGTGGTTCTGGCGCTGATCGTTGTTGTGTTCATCTGGCTGAAAAAAGTGGCGCAGCGACGGGCAAATCTTCGCCCCAAATACTGATATGACAAATTCTGCAAAGAAAAATACAGATTTTTTCACAAAACATATTGATTTTTCTCGCAGAGTGTTGTATAATGTAACTATAAATAATGAAAAGGAGAGTACGCAATGGACACCAATATACTCTTAGAGAGCGGCACGAACGAACTTGAAGTGCTGGAATTCATGGTAGGCGAACAGAGCTTCGGCATAAATATCGCCAAAGTCACTGAGATCATGAACTACCAGACTATGGTCCCAGTTCCCGACTCCCACCCTGCCTTTGAGGGCGTTTTCACCCCCAGAGATAAGGTCATTTCTGTTATCAATCTGCATACCATTCTCCACAAGACAAGCCCCGACCCGGAGCATGACCTGCTGATAATCTGCCATTTCAACACGAAGGACGTTGGTTTCCATGTTTCATCTGTAAAGGGTATTCAGCGCATTTCGTGGGAGGATATCGAGAAGCCCCCGGCTATGTCCGGCGACGGCACTCACAATATCGCCACCGGCATCGCGAAGTTCAAGGACAGGATCGTGCTTATCCTCGATTTTGAGAAGATAGTATCCGATATGGATCCTACCGCCGCTTTTGATACTTCCGGCGTGGTTGCCACAAGCGCTGACAAATCCGCAAAGCACATCGTCATTGCGGAGGATTCCCCGTTCCTCAACACGCTTATCGTCAACACACTGCACGACGCGGGCTACAAGAACGTGGTACACTTCGACAACGGCAAGGACGCGTGGGACTACATCAGCGGTCACAAGGATCTTGGCGGAAACATTCTCGAACAGATCTCCTGCGTGATAAGCGATATCGAAATGCCTAAAATGGACGGACATCATCTGACAAAGCAGATAAAAGACGACCCGATCTTAAAGGCTATTCCGGTTTATCTGTTCTCTTCCCTCATCAACGAACAAATGAGGATAAAGGGCGAGAGCGTCGGCGCGGACGGTCAGTTCTCCAAGCCGCAGATCGGTCAGCTTATCCAGTACATAAACGAACATGTATAAAAAATCTCCCGGTTTTCAGCCGGGAGATTTTCTTTTATCAGACCTTCGCTTTATGTTCAACTGCGGTGATCGTATAGGTAAACGCCTTTTCGCCGTCCGGCGGGAGTATCTCTATACCGCGCTTCTCAGCGAAAACTCCGGTGCAGTCATCAAAATCGGCGGAGCCGCACCACGGCTCAATGCAGAGGAACGGCGCGTTCTTCGCCTGCCAGATACCGAGGCTGGTGAAATCCGGGAAATCCACGCGAACGCCGACGTTCTCTTTATTCAGCAGTTCCACCTGCCGGCAGTTCGGCTTGTCGAAGTAGCACACGTCCTCATAGAACATCTCATGGGAAAGCGGCAGAGTGCGCTCACCCTCTAACAGCGTGCGGCGGTTGTGCTCCTCATGAAGCCCGGTGGTGAGATTGTAGTTCGGCACAGCAGCGGTTTCCGGCATAGGGAATTCAAGACGGTAGTCTGTCATGTCGCCGGGAGTCGCGAACGCCGGGTGAGCGCCGATACAGAACGGCATATCGCTGTCACTGTTGTTATGTACGCGGTAGGTCACGGTGATACCGTCGGCTTTGAGGGTATACCGCACGGTGAAGCGGAAGTCGAACGGGTACATCGCCTTTGTGTAGTCGCTCTGGGTGAGTGAAAACATCGCGCTGGTGGTGCTGAACTCCTCCGGAGTGAATTCAAGGTCGCGGGCGAAACCGTGCTTGGTTATTTTGTATTCCGCGCCGTTTATCACGGTCTTGCCGTCCTTTAATGTGCCTATCATCGGGAACAGAAGCGGCGACGTCTTTCCCCAGAACGCAGGGTCGGCGCTCCACATAAGCTCTCGGCTGCCGACCTTGAGGGATTTCAGCTCTGCGCCCTTTGAGATTATCTTCGCGGAGATATCTCCATTTTTCAGTGTTATGTCCATGTTTTCCTCCTTGAAGTCATTTATGATACTTTCCATTGTTGATTATAGAATAAGCGCGGTAGACCTGCTCCATGAGCATTACCCTAGCCAGCGAATGAGGGAATGTCATAGGCGACATTGAAAGCCGCAGGTCAGCCTGTGATTTTAAATCAGAGTCCAGCCCGAAGGAACTGCCCACCACGAAATTCACCGTGCTGAACCCCTGCCCCGCCGCTGCTTCCAGCTTCTGCGCAAGCTGCTCGCTGGAGAGGGTCTTGCCCTCAATGCACATGGCAACGGTGAAGCTGCCGGGCTTTATCTGCTCCCGTATCTTCCCTGCTTCCTGCCGGAGCGCGGCTTCTATCTGCGCCGGGGAGGGCTTCTGCGGGAGGTTCACCGGGTCTGGCTCGCTCACCCTCGCGCTGACGTAGCCGCCAAGCCGTTTTAGGTACTCGGCGCAGGCTTCACGGAAATAGGCTTCTTTCAGCTTGCCCATAGCGATAAAGTTGATGTTCAATATCTGCGCCCGCCTTTCTTCTGTGAGGACATGTTCAGCTTCCTGCGGCGGTTCATTTGCGCCACCTTTTTGCGGTACGCCACTTTCATATAGTGGGTGGTTATCAGCAGAACTATCTCAACAGCAGTAAGCGCTACTATCCACCCGAACAGCGGGTCTGCCATGACCTGCTTTATCTTTTCCTTGTAGAACTCGGTGACGTCTATCTCCACGCCTGCTTCGGTGATAAGCGGCACTGTGGCAAGCGTTTCGTCGTTGAGCTTCAGCTCAAGCACGCCAACTTGAAGCCCCTTGTTGAACGGTGCTTGAAGCGGCTCCGCGTCGCTGTTCAGCTTTATCTCCTTTGAAACCGTCGTGCTGTTAAGGCTCTTTTCCAGCAGGGTGTAGAAATCGTCGGAGGCGCAAACGCCCACCTTATCAGCGTTCTTGCCTTGATTTACGTCCACCTGCGTGATCTGCTCGTTCGCCTTGACAACGTTGGTGTATACAAACTCGCTGAAAGCCCAGTCGTACAGCGCAATATGATCCTCGAAAGAATAATTCGCTACCGCGCCGGTTTCATCATGATAGGGCGCGCCAAGCGTTACCAGAAGATAGGAATATCCCCTGCCGTCGCTGCCCTTGCTGGTGCAGGTAGTGACCAACGCCCTTGAACCCTCGTGCGGGTTGGCGGTGTCCCATGCGCCGTCCTTATAGTCGTAGTACTCGTCGATACTTCCGGTCTTGATACCGCGGACGCCCTCATAGTAATAGGGGCTGCTCTCGTTCATCAGCTTATTTGTGGTGTATATCGTGTAGCCGTCCGGGTGCTTTGAGTTAGCCGGCATATCGTAGGACGAACTGCTGCATATCGTCATAAAGCCGGGATAATTGTCCATTGCGTACCGGGTGATGAGGTATAAGTCCCTCGCGGAGGTGTAATTGTCCTCGGCGTAAAGTCCGTGGGTATTCGCGAAATGCGTGTTGGTGCAGCCAATCTCCTCCGCTTTGGCGTTCATCATGTCAACATAGGCTGGGATACTCCCGGCAATGTTCAGCGCAAGTAGGTTCGCGGACTCGCAGGCGGAGGCTACCATAAGCGAATACAGGCAGTCCCAGTAGGTAACGTTGGTCTGTCCGTTCTCTATCTCTGCATTTGAAGCGCCTGATGTGCCGCCGTAATTCGGATTTCCTTCAAAAAATTCGTTGGTGCAGTCGTATGTGACCTTGACAGTCTGGTTGAAGTCCTTGATGTTCTCCAGTGCCACAAGCGCTGTCATTATCTTCGTGGTGGAAGCAGGTATCATCTTAGCGTCTGGGTTCTTCGACACGATAACAATGTCCGTGTCGAGATTGACCATGTAAACTGCCTCGCTGTGTATGTCAAATTTCGGCGTAAATGCGGCGGAAGCGCTGATTCCTGCGCCGAATGTGCTGCATAGTAAAATTATTGACAGAAATAACGAAAAAATTTTTGCTTTTCGCATATAGACAAATCTCCTATAATGAGTTATTATATATATTGGGTCTTTAAGTACTATTATATAATAATTGACGAGGATTGTAAAGACTTTTTTTCAAATTGTAACCGAGTTGTAAGAATTTCCTTATTCGAACTCGGCTGCACGGGGGGATAATATGATATACATAACCGGGGATATCCACGGTGATTTTTCACGATTCAAATCGCCGTTGCTGCGCAAACTGCGTAAGAACGACGCGCTTATCGTCTGCGGAGACTTCGGCTTCATCTGGAACGGCTCTGAAAAGGAAAAGAAGATCCTTAAAAAGATAGGAAAACTTCCTTATAACGTTCTGTTCGTGGAAGGCTCGCACGACAACTACGATCTGCTGGAGGACTACCCAGAAGAAGAATGGTGCGGCGGCAGGACGCGGCACATCACCGGGCGTCTGCGGCAGCTCATGCGCGGGCAGATGTTTGAAATTGCGGAAAAGACTGTGTTCTCCTTCGGCGGAGGGCAGAGCGACGACACAGTTGATCTCATTGAGGGCGAAAACTGGTGGCGCAGGGAGATACCCTCGGAGCATGAGTTGGAGGAGGGGCTTCGCAACCTCGAAGCCGCCGGGAACAGCGTGGACCTCGTTGTGACCTATGAGCCGCCGTCGAAGCTGCATGACTTCCTCGACCACAACAGCGGCGACAGAAATCACATAAATACTTATCTGAACGACGTTTACGAAAAGCTCAGCTTCCAGCGGTGGTTTTTCGGGAAGCTGCACCTCAACAAGCTGATACCGCCGAAATATTATGCCGTTTACGACCAGATCGTGGTCGCTGACGATACAAAGATCAAGAAAAAACGGGAACCCAAATCCCCGAAAAAACAAGACGATAAGGAGAATTGATATGGCAGAGATCACCTACGAGATCACCAAGGAGCTGGGAGTAATCTCAGAGGACGCAAAGGGCTGGACAAAGGAGCTTAACCTCATTAGCTGGAACGAGCGTGAGCCTAAGTTCGACATCAGAAGCTGGAATCCCGACCACACCCGTATGAGCAAGGGAATTTCCCTCACAGAAGAGGAAATGGAGAAGCTGGTTGAGCTTTTCAACGAGAGAAACGAAGAAGACACCTTTGAGTGATTTTTATGCACAGCAAAGCGGGCTGAACACGTCAGCCCGCATTTTTATTTGAATTTCTGCGTAACATTGATGATGAATCCCACCAGAACTGCCAGCACAAGGCTTATCACCAGCGGAAACCAGACATTCGCCAGCGGCAGTCCCCCGGCGTTTTCGTTGATATTCATGCCGTAGAAGCTGAACACTATCGTAGGCACAGCAATGATAATAGTAAGCGTTGTCATGCGCTTCATGACTATGTTAAGGTTGTTGGAGATGATACTCGCAAAGGTGTCCATCGTGGTGCTGAGAATGTTTGAATAGATGTTCGTCATCTCTATCGCCTGACGTACCTCGATAAGCACATCGTCCAGCAGATCTTGATCCTCCTCATACAGCTTGATGTATCTGCCGCGCATGAGCTTTTCAAGCACCGCTTCGTTCGCTTTAAGAGAGGTGGAGAAGAATACCAGCGACTTTTCCAGCCCAAGAAGCTGTATAAGCCCCTTGTTATGCATGGATTTGTGCAGAGTGCCCTCAACGTAGTTCTGGATCTTGTCGATCTGTTTGAGGTATTGCAGGTATCTCGCCGCGATACGCAGAAGAATCGTGAACACAAACCGCGTCTTTAGTTTTGTCTGCACCCCTTTTACGACGCCCTTTGAGATGTCCTCCACCACAGAGTTTTCCTTTGCGCTGACTGTTACGACGTTGTTTTCTGTGATGATTATGGACATAGGCGTTGTGGAATAAAGCAGCGTGCGGTCGGGATTGTTGTCGGTCTCGGCTACCGGGTAGTCAACGACGATCAGCGTTACCCCGTCGTCGCTTTCGATACGGGACGGCTCCTCCTCGTCCAGTGCGGCGCGGACGTAATCTCTGTCAATGCCGAGATCGTCCTCAAGGTCGGAGATCTCTGTTTCTGTCGGATCAATGACCGAGATCCAGCAGCCGGATTCCGGCTTGTCTATTTCACAAATGTGGGATTCAATGTTTCTGTAATACTTTACCAAATCAAGCACTTCCTTTTCAGTGCGCCTACCAGAAGCAGTATGGCGCAGAACTACTCAGGAAGTACGCCCAGCGCCTCCCTGAGATATTTTATCCAACCATCTACTTCGGCATAACCCGGGGTCTGCGCTCATGATCTCACCGCCTTTAAAAAATCTCATTAGTGATTTTATTTTAGCACATTTCTCAGCAAAAAACAAGTAGTTTTGTGTTTTTTTTAGAAAATGGTTCTGTAAACAATCGTTAAAAAAATCCTTTGGCTTTAATTTATTACGCAATTTATTTTAACTTTAACTTTTTTAACAATGACAATGCTTGACAAACCTATATAAAAGTGATAGAATGGAAACTAGAGATATATGTAATACATGGGGACGAGGTGAGCTAATATGAGGAACTTCACACTTACTCAGCTTATTAAGCCCGAGGTTCTCCAGCAGATACAGGACGCGTTCTCTGATTTTACCGGGCTGGCGGCGGTCACGACAAATGCCGACGGCGTACCTGTCACTAGAGTGAGCAACTTCACGAACTTTTGTACTAATATCATAAGGGGAACGGATATCGGCTTACGCTGCTGTCAGAAATGCGACAAGGACGGCGCCGTAAAAACCATGCATTCCGGTTGCCCTGTGGTCTACCGCTGCCATGCGGGTCTGATAGATTTTGCCGCACCGATCATGTTCAACGGCAGAATGATCGGCAGCTTTGTCGGCGGTCAGGCACTCCCGGAGGATCTTGACGATGAATTCTGCCGCAAAAAAGCAATGGAATACGGCATTGACCCGGAGCTTTACATTGCTGAGGCAAAAAAAGCTGTCATAACCTCCCCGGAGCAGGTCGAAAGATCTGCCAAGCTGATCTATGATATCTCTAAAGCGCTGTCCTCTTTGGCAATGCAGAGCTTCTCCGAGATCGAAAAGAGCCGCAGTCTGGAACTTGCAGCACGCTCCCAGTCTGATTACATTATGGACGTTATCTCTGACATTCTCAAGACGGCGGGGGGCTATGTCCATACTGCAAGAGAAGCCATAGAGTCCGGCGACCCGCAGAAGATGAAGTCGGCACTTGAGCTTATCGCCAACGAAGGCTCCGGCACGACGGGAATGATCTACGACTCACTTACATATCTAAAAATGGTCGGCAAGAACTTCCAAATGAACGAGGATCAATACAACCCTCATGCTACTGTTGCTGCTGTCGTTGACAACATCAGCAGACGCCTTGAGTCAACCGGTGTTGACCTCTCACTAGAGCTGTCCGACAAGCTACCGAAGCTGCTTCTTGGTGACGCCGGGAGCATGTGCCAGCTTATCGACAAGCTGATCTCTCTCAGCGTCGATCACGGCGGAAGAAATATCACTGTTTCTATTGACTCTACAAAAAGCTGCTATGCTGAGCTTATTAATATCAAGATCGTCACCGACAAGCTCGCGATAACAGACGAGCAGCTTGAAACAGTGAACAAACTAATGGTCGAAGACAACGATTTTGCGGTTTCCGGCTCTTTCCAAGAACTTGGACTACCGCTGGCGCGTTCTCTGCTGCACTCTATGTCCGGGGAGTTCTGTCTGAAACGCTCCGGCGACGGCGCAGAATATATCATTACTATCCCCCAGCTTGAGGTCAAGGGAGGTGCTGTCTGATGGGCTTTGATTACAAGACCTTCTCAGAGCTGCTCGGAAAATTCATTATTGAGGGCGAAAAGATCAAGATGTTCCGCGGAAAGGAAATTTCCGGGATCATAGCTCCGCTGTGTAAATTTTTGAGAATTGCGAAGTTCAGCGCAGTTGTCAGCGACACGGCGAAAAAACAAGACGACAAAGCTTCTCGCCTCGTATATTATGACGAAGGAAACGCTGATGAAAACCGCTGTATTGAGATGCATGAAGAGCTGGTGAGAAACGGTGCCGCTGAATACAGAATATTCCCTGCTGTTGGCGAGCCGGATTGGTCTGACGAGGAACGCGCACAGATCTCTCTGTTTGAAAAACAAATGTTGCTGTTCACCGAGCGCAGCTATACATTAAAGCTGATGACAGACCTTACACTGGAGGATAGTGAATTCGGATTAAAAACGCTCACATATCTTATGACCACAGCGAACCAGATCATAAATCAAGGTCATATCAGTGAATATGGCGCAGCCTTCTTCAACCTTAGGCGCTTCTCATTGGTCAACGAAAAGATCGGAAGAAATACTGCCAACAAGGTTATGGTATTGTATGCGCAGGGACTTCAGGGTAAGCTGAACAACGACGGCTGCGTATGCCGGGTCGGGGGCGATAATTTCGCTGTGCTGTTCCGCCGCGAACATCTGAATTATATCAAGAAGTACCTCTCCGGAAGAAATGTGATATACGGAAACGATCAGGATACGATCAAGATCTCTGCTACGGCAGGCTTCTATCTTATTCCTGAGGGAACTGAAAGCGCTTCTGAGATAATGGATCGGGCAAGCGCAGCCTGCCAACTGGCTAGAAACGTTTTCAACCGACCCTATCTTTTCTACGACGCTGAGATCATGAAGCGGCAGGAACATGTCCGTGAGATCGAATCCATGTTCCCGAAGGCTATTGCCCGTGAGGAATTCCAGGTTTTCTATCAGCCGAAAACACAGCTCAACAACTATCGGCTCGCCGGTGCAGAGGCTCTCTGCCGCTGGTTCAGAAACGGCAGGATCGTGCCGCCGGGCGAGTTCATTCCCATTCTGGAGAGCAGCAAGGCGATATGCACGCTGGATTTCTACATGCTTGCACATGTCTGCCGGGATATCCGCCGTTGGATAAACGAGGGCAAGGACGTTGTAAAGGTTTCTGTAAATCTGTCGCGGCTCCACCTCGGCGACGAGGATCTTCTTGATACGATAATCGGCATTATTGACAAGTACAATGTTCCGCATAGATACATTGAGATCGAGCTTACCGAAACCACCACTGACGTTGACTACGCCGAGCTGAAAAAGCTGGTTTACGGGCTGCGTGAACAGGGTATCAGCACCTCAGTGGACGATTTCGGCATGGGTTATTCCTCGCTCAACCTTATCCGCGAAATGCCGTGGAATGTGCTTAAGATCGACAAGAGCTTTCTGCCGACCCGTGAGGAAAATCAGGATCAGTCCAAGGTGAAAATGCTTCGGCACATCATTACAATGTCGCAGGATCTGGGTCTGGAATGCATTGTCGAGGGCGTAGAAACCGCTGAGCAGGTCAAGCTGCTGAAGGACTGCAAGTGCTATCTTGCGCAGGGCTTTTACTTCGACAAGCCACTGCCGGTGACTGAATTCGAGCAAAGGCTTGACTGCATGAGTGTAGGCTGAACAAAATAGAATTGCGGTTGGTTTATCCAGCCGCAATTTTTATGCCATTTTCAGATCTCAATACAGGTTAGCGAACACCGCCGCTCCGGCAACGGTTATGATTCCCGAAACCGCGATTGACAGGCTGCTCATTGCGCCCTCGGCTTCGCCAAGCTCCATTGCCTTCGCCGTGCCTATCGCATGGGCGGAAGTCCCCAAAGCTATGCCCTTCGCCACTGGCTCTTTAATGCGGAACAGCTTCAAAACCAGCTCTCCTAGGATATTTCCAAGCACACCGGTGATGATGATAACTCCGGCGGTGATTGGAACTATGCCACCCAGCTCCTCCGAAACGCCCATGCCTATGGCGGTGGTTATGGACTTCGGGAGGAACGTGACAAATTCTTCATGCGAGAATCCGAACAGAACCGCAAGTCCCATTACACTGCCAAGGCTGGACAATACACCAGCTATGATACCAGCAATTACCGCCGCAGCGTTGTGTTTCAGCAACTCAAACTGCTCATAGAGCGGCACTGCCAGCGCCACAGTGGCGGGAGTCAGCAGCCACGAAAGATACTGCGCGCCGGAATAATAGGTTTCGTAGTCAATGTGAAGCATAAGCAGCACAGGGATAGTCAGAATAATGGAGATAAGCAGCGGATTTATCAGCGGCGACTTGAATTTCTTCCTCAGAAGCGCCCCAAGCCCGTAGCCCGCAATGCTGACAAGTACACCGAAATATGCTGATTGTGAAAGGAACTCGCTCATTTGCCCGCCGCCTTTCTGTTACGAAAACGTATTACTGCCTGCGTCACCATGCCGGAAACCGCCATTACTACAACAGTGGTGATGACCGTTACAAGTATGAATTGCAGCCACGACGGCGCAATGATTTCCCATGTGTCCATAAGCCCTACCGCTGCCGGAATAAACATCAGCGGCATGATGTTGATCAAGAACTTCGACGCGTCTTTTACCTCGTCAAGCGGGATCAGCCCGATCTTTAACCCTGCGAAAAGCAGAATTATACCGTATATCCCGGCGGGAACCGGTATCGGCAGCAGCGCATGCAGTATTTCACCGAGGAAAGTTATCAGCAGTATTATCCCGAATTGTTTTACGTACTTCATTTTTCCATCTCCTATGTTCTACACATTTATATTATATATTTAATAAAAGCGAAGCGTCGCCCAGCAGCCCAAGTCCCTCCGCAAGTATTTTTAATCCAAGAAGGATAAGTACTATACCTCCGACAAGCTCCGCTTTTGATTTATATTTCGCGCCGCATAGACTTCCCAGCTTAACCCCAAGCGCCGACAGAAGGAACGTCAGAATGCCGATGACCCCACACGCCAGCAGCACGGGAACCTCCAGAAACGCAAATGTAACTCCTACCGCAAGGGCGTCGATGCTGGTGGCTATGGCAGGCAATAGCATTTTCTTCGGGGAGAGCGACGGGTCGGGAAGTTCCTCGTCGTCGCTTCGGCTGAGGGATTCGCGCACCATATTCCCGCCGATTATTACCAACAGAGCGCAGGCGATCCAGTGATCTATCTCCGACACAAACTGCGAAAACGTGCTGCCCAGAAGATATCCCAGTAACGGCATTAGCGCCTGAAATCCTCCGAACCACAATCCAACGATCACTGCATGCTTCAGCTTTATCTTTCCCAGCGCAAGTCCCTTACATATCGACACCGCGAACGCGTCCATTGCAAGTCCGACAGCAAGCAGAAATATTCCTGCTATTCCCATATTCCGACCTCCTATATTCCTTAGGAAACGCTGAATTGATCAGATCCTCCCTGTTCAACTCCTAGGGGGATCAAATGAAGCGTGTCCTTTGTACTCAGTTTTATTATACATTTTATGGTAATTACGGTCAAGGGGAAAAATCCCGTCAAAAGGCGATTACTGCCAATTTCTGTGATTGACATTACGGGCAAAATATGCTACACTTAACATAGTTCATTAATAAGGAAGTAAACCATGAAAAGATTCTTACCATTGATTGCGGCGCTGCCGCTTGTCCTTTGCTCGTGCAGCGATAATTCAGAAATGCCGCCCTCCCCTGCCACTATTGAGGAAACTGCGGAGGATTCAACCGCCGTTTACAAGGAAGCAGAGATCCCGTTCACCGAAACAATGGAGGATATCCCGCTGGAGCATGAGCTTTCCCCTGCCGACCCGCTGGGAGCGCTTGATATACAGCCGTCTGGCTACTTCAAGCCGGGGGTGTGGACCTCCAGCTACACCGACGACACCGGTAATTTCTACATCTTCGACGAAGACGGGCTTCACGGCAGATTTATCCCCATGGCGGACGCCGAGGGCGTGGATTTCACATATTCTATTGACGGCAGCAGTATGACAATGTTCGTCGGCGAGGAGCTTACGCCGTACAGCGCGGAGCTGGAAACCACGGACGAGGGTCATATTATTATCCACATGACCTTCCTCGGCACAGAGGACGAGCTGACCTACCTGTCCGGGATATCATCAGAGAATTTCAGCTTTTACCCGGGGAAAAAGCTGGCGGCAATGGCTGAAAAGTACTATGAACAGCAGACCGGGCAGGAGCTTGTCGGGGTGGAGTACATCATCACCGAAAACGACATGGTGATACTCAATCTGTACGTCAACGACGAAAACGGCTGGCGCAGTGATGTGGAAAGCTACACAGTAAGCATGTTCAGCGCCGCCGGTTGGAGCAGCATATCCTGCGAGCCGATAGACCTCAGCACGGTGGACATGCAGTCAGCCGAGGTAGAAACGACCACTGGGGACGACATTCAGGACGTGATACTGCCGGAGTCCGCGGAGGCTGCCGAACAGTATTAATTGTACAACTTTTTACGCTTGAAGTCAAAGTGGAATCAGACGTTTATTGATAAAATACGAGCAATTTCGGCGGTTTGTATATTATCAACATAAACGTCTGATTCTTTTTGTTTATATTCACAATGGAATAAAATTACATTCACTTCAAAAACGCAAACGAGAATAATTTTGTACCAAAATAAACAAAAAAGTTTTAAGAAAAAGAAAAAATATTGTTGATTTTTCCGCTTTGTTATGTTATAATTAATATGAAGTTAAATAGACGGATATTGGAATCCGTCTTTAATCCCGGAGGACATATCTATGAGCATACTCAAGAAAACCGAAACGCCAAAGGTCAAGGAGCCAAAAGCGCCGAAAGCGCCAAAGCCGAGCAAACCTAAGGCAGTAAGCGAAAAGGCAAAGCCGCAGAAAGCCAAAGCAGTTAAGCCTGCCAAAGCTCCCAAGCAGCCGAGAACCACCAAGATCAAGTACCGTATTCTACGGCTGTCGATAATAAGCGTTCTAGTGACCGTTGCGTCGCTCATGATAGTTATGAGCGTCTGCACCAACGATGCGTACAATTCCAGCTACCTCAGTCAGACAAAATCGCTGGCGCAGTCCTACGGGGTCGTTATCTCAAACACCATAAATTCTCTGACGCTGGAGATCCAGTCGGCGGGCGCAAATCCGAATATCATCAACCAGATGGTGCCGCTTGTTGAACGGCAGGAGACCCTTGCTGAACTTGCGGAAACTGCTCTGTTCAAGGATTACTCTATTGCGTACCATGACGGAACTACATACAACGACACCAACATCTCTGACCGGGATTACTTCCGCAAGGCTTTTGACGAGGGCAAGGTCGCAATTTCCGACCCGCTTATCAGAAGAACCGATGGCTCTGTTACCACAATGATGGGTTCCCCGATAGTTTACAGCGGTCAGAAGTACGTCATTTACGGCGGCATTGACTCCACCATATTCTCCAACGGTCTTGAGAAGATCGACATGGGCGAGGGCAGCAACATAGTAGTTCTCAGCAAAAACGGTCAAGTGATCGCTTCCAGCGACGCAAGTCTTGTCATGAACCTTACCAACCTGCTGGAAAGCGAGATCCCAGGCGAAAAGGCGCTGGCAGAGGCAATGCTCAGCGGCAATGAGGGTTCTGTGAACTACTCAAACGGCACTCACAACATGATGGCATACTACATGCCGATAAGCGGCACGGACGGTTGGGTCATCGCAGTGAGCGGCAACTTTGACGAGGTAGTAAACAACATTATTGTTGATATTCTGATCGGTCTTGCCGTAGGTCTTCTCCTTATCGTTCTGGAGATCATCATTGCTATTCGTGTATCGCTCAATATCTCCACACCTATCGTTAAATCCACAGAACGTCTCAAGCTGCTGGCGGACGGCGACGTTTCCACCCCGTTCACAGTGGACGCTCCCAGAGATGAAACCCTCGTTCTTGAAAACTCACTGAAAAGCACAGTTGACACGCTGCGAACCTACATCAGCGATATCAGAGAGGTGCTTGAACCTTTGGCAGAGGGCGACCTCACTGTTTACTCCGAGGTCGAATATCACGGCGATTTCGTTACCATAGGCGCTTCGCTCAACCAGATATCCTCTGCACTCAATACCGCAATGTCAGCGGTAAAGAACAGCGTAAGCAACATTCAGTCCGGCGCAGGTCAGGTGGCAGAAGGCTCCGCAAGCCTGTCTGAGACCGCGATCAAGGAAGCTGAGCAGGTGGACAAGATCTCCGGACTTATAGGCTCCATTCACGAAAAGGCAGATACCTCGGCAGAGGTTTCCGCAACCGTTGCGAAGCTTGCGAAGGAAGCAAACAGCAGCGCTCATGAGGGCGGCGATCTGATGCAGGAGCTGCTTGAAGCGGTAGAGAACATAAAGCAGAAGTCCGCTTCTATCAAGAACATCATCAAGACTATTGAGGACATTGCATTCCAGACCAACATTCTGGCGCTGAACGCTTCTATTGAAGCCGCAAGAGCCGGTGAAGCCGGAAAGGGCTTCGCAGTGGTTGCAAACGAAGTCGGCAACCTTGCTGCCAAGAGTGCAGAGGCAGCGCAGACTACCACGAATCTCATCAATGCGTCGCTGTCGGCAGTGGACAAGGGTACTCAGCTTGCGGGTGACGTCCATACCTCAATGAGCAGCATAGTTGACGGTATCAGCAAGATCTCCGAGCAAATGCAGGAGATCACCTCTGCGGCAGTAGAGCAGCAGAAGGCAGTCAACGAGATCACTCAGGGTATCACCGCTATCGAAGCGGGAATGCACTCCACCACGGCGACCGCCGAGGAAAGCGCAGCCTCCAGCGAGGAGCTTTCTTCCCTCGCAACAATGCTTGCGGCTGAGGTCGATAAGTTCATCACAGAGTAATTTCAAATTACACAGAGAAAGAGCAGGGATATCGCTTCCCTGCTCTTTTTTAATATTCATCTTCGTCGTCGGCGTCATCAATGTACTGCTCCGGGATATCTATCTCGCCGTCGAAGTAGAACGCTTCCCTGTTCGATTGGATATAATTGCACAAAGCACGCTCCAACGCTGAGTCGGAGCTGTAAAACTCGTCGTCGAGGTCGTCGAACTCTGCGTTGTGCCGCTGAATTTCCTGCCAGCGCTCCTCCCTGTCGAATGACGGGCTGCCGCCCAAACGCTGAGCCGCTTCGTGCAGTATCTCCTCAAACTGTTGGCAGCCTATCTCCCGCAGTCCCTCCAACGCCAACTGCCACACTATCCCGGTTGAGTTACAGAAAAACTGGTCGTGACCGCCGTTTTCCACCTCGGAGCAGTACCACTGTATCGCCCAGACGTACCTCTGCGGCTCGGTGAAACGCTCCAGCGCTTCATACATTTCGGTTTCGCCGTCGTAAATGCTCACCGACCACCACAGCGGAGTGATGATCCGCTGTATGTCGCCGTTGTCTATCTGCTCGTCGCCGACTTTATAATGCCTTGTTACCAATTCGTTGTTCATTTGTTTCTCCTGAAAGCTGTTCCAGCTTATTATAGATCAGATACATCTTCTGCACGGAATTTTCAAGAAAGTAGTAATGCTTGATATACGGCACAAGCAGCAACAGAAACAGTGCCGCCAGTACAAACAGACCCACTCCGCCCTTTATCATAGCCATGAAAAGCGCAATCAAAAAGAACACCGCGAATCCCAGCGTCACCAACAAATGGATCAGCCGCTCATGGGAGAAAAAGCCTATTCGTACATGCAGCCGTGAAAGCTCTGCGGCATATTCCTCCTGCGAATGTTCCACGTCAAGAAACAGCCGCAGATGTTCAAGGTACTCTTTGATCTGCTTAGTCATTGCCGAATTCCTCCAAAGCCAGAGAGGCTTCTTCCCAGATCTGCATTGCCTGCTCCTGACGGTTGCGTAGCTCCTCAATCTCGTTTGACAGCTCCATCGCCTTCTGGTAGTCAGTCAGCCCGGAAAGCTCGTTCGTTTTCTGCTCAATAAGTCCGTCAAGCTCCTCTATTTCCGCTTCTGCGCGGGTGACCTTTGTGTTGAGCTTGCGGCGCTCGCTCTCCCGCTCCTTTTTCAGCTTATAGTCGTTGACCTTTTCGCTCTTGGCGGGTTTGTCCTCCTGCTTCGGCTGAACTGCATTCTCGGCTGCCAGCGCATAGGCGTCGTAGGAGCCTCGGTACTCCTTTACCCCGTCCGTGGTAAGATAATAGATCCTGTCCGCCAGCTTGTTGATGAGATAGCGGTCATGGGAGATTATGAACAGGGTACCGTCGTAATTCATCAGTGCATTTTCCAGAGCCTCGCAGCTTGATATGTCAAGGTGGTTGGTAGGCTCGTCAAGGAGCAGCATGTTCGCGCCGGACAGCATGAGCTTCAATATCGCGATACGCGCACGCTCGCCGCCGGAAAGCTCGGAAATATGCTTGAAAACGTCGTCACCCCGGAACAGAAATGACCCCAGTGCAGTCCGAACCTGCGTTTCCGTCATGCGGGGATATGCGTCCCACAGCTCGTCAATGGCGGTTTTGCTTTCGGTAAGCCCAGCCTGCGCTTGATCGAAGTAGCCGTACTGCACACGGCTGCCGTACGTGTAACTGCCGCTGTCCGGCTCGTACTGCCCGGTGAACACCTTGAAAAGCGACGTCTTTCCGCAGCCGTTGCCGCCGATAAGGAATATCCGCTCGCCTTTTTTGATGTCGATATTCACGTTGCGGAACAGCCGCTTTCCGTCGAAGCTGAGGGAGATACCCTGCGCCGAAAACACGTCGTTTCCGCAGCCGTCGTTGCATTTAAAGCTGAATTTCAACTCGTCCGGGGAATCCTCCGGCTTTACCAGATCTGCCGCGATACGGTCTATCTGTTTCTGCTTGCTGGCGATAGTGACGTAGTTGTGCGCTTGGTTCCAGCGCTTCTGCTGCTCGATTATGCCCTCGATCCTGCCGATCTCCTTCATTGCCGACTCGTATTCCTTGCGGCGGCGCTCCATGTCCTCGGCTTTCAGCTCAAGGAAACGGGTGTAGCTGCCCTTGTAGTCGCGGATATGGCAGTTTTCAAGCTCTATCGTGCGCTTCGTAACCTTATCAAGGAAGTAACGGTCATGGGAGATAACAATATACGCGCCGCGGTAATCGTTCAGGAAACGTTCCAGCCATTCCACCGACTGAATGTCAAGGTGGTTCGTCGGCTCGTCCAGAAGCAGAAGATTCGCGTCAGAAAGCAGCAGCTTTGCAAGCTGGAGCTTGGATTTCTGCCCGCCGCTCAGCACGGAAACCGGCAGCTTCAAGTCGCTTTCAGAGAAGCCCAGACCCGTCAAGGCGGAGGCTGTGCGGCTCTTGTAGGTAAGTCCTCCCTCACGCTCAAAGCGCTCGGTGAGCAGGGTCTGCCGCTCAATTATCTCCACTGAATGATCCCCGCCGTCAATGCGGTCATGTATCTCCTCCAGTTCAAGCTCCATGTCCTCCAGCCACGCAAACACGGTCAGAGCTTCGTCATAAAGCGTTTTTGAGGAGTCACGGCAGGCAAACTGCTCCATAACTCCTATTTTACAGCTTCCGGCGATATGGATAGCGCCCTCGTCCGGGATATGCTCGCCCCGAAGCAGGCGAAACAGCGTAGTTTTGCCGCTGCCGTTCACCCCGACGAAGCCAATTCTGTCGTCGTCATATACGTCAAAGGTGACTCCGCTGAAAAGCGTTCTGTCCGCGAAGGACATTGATACGTCGTTCAAACTTAATAATAGCATTTTATCACCTAAATTGTGTGTATCAAAAAGCCAGCCGCCGGTTTCTGCGCTGGCGGCTGGCTAACAGTTATAATGGATTATTTTCCAATGCCCTTGAGCTTTTCGGGCGCGTACTTTGTATTCACGAGATAGTCATTCAGCTCAACGGTATAGTTCTCGTAGGTGCTCTTGAGAAGCTCCTCGAAAGCGTCCTCCTTGATAGAATGCAGCAGGCTCTCGTGCTGGGTCTCCTTCCAGCTATCCTTTGTGGTGATATCCTCACGGACAACAACATAGATAGAGTTGCCGTCCTCGGTGTCCTCGAAAAGTGTAGCTTTTCCGTCAGCGGCGGTGTTCCAGATATACTCGGTCAGATCCGCGTCAAGAGAGGAGCTTTCCTTGCTGATGAACTGGTCGCACTCGTCAGCGCTTGCCTTTTTCTCGGCTGTTGCGGCGTCTATCGCAGCCTGAACATAAGCGTCATACTCAGCGTCCCCGGTGGAAACTACCGGCTTGGCAGACACTTCGGTGCTGGGAGCTTCCGCAGGTGCTTCCTCAGCGGGTTCGGCTTCTGCGGTCGCGGATTCTGCTTCGGCAGTTTGTGCTGCGGGAGCTGCTTCATCTGCTGCGGGCTCTGCGGGAGCTGCTTCTGCCGTAGCTGAGGCAGCCTCGGCAGTGGAAGAGGACTTCTCCTCCGCATACTGATCCTCAGCGTCAAGCCAAGCGTCAAACCGCGCCTGTCTGAGGTCAAAGTCGTACTGGATATCTACCCAGTCCTCGCCCGCGTTGAAACGGTCTGCATAGCTCTGGGCAAGATCCTTCACCGCCTGAATGTCGGCTTCGTCCTTAAGCTCCAGTCCTTGATAATCGGTGAGATCTACCTTAAGCAGCTTTACCGCCGCGTAATTCTCGGTGATATAGCTGTTGATCTCGTCGTCGGTGACAGGCGTAAGCCCGTCGGTATCGTAATTCTTAAGGAAAACATACTTCTCCTTGTAGCTGTTTTCGGTCATGCTGCGCAGAGAGGACTTGCCAATGCCAAGATTCTCATAATGCTCGCCAAAGGTGCTTTCCTCAATACCGTAGTACTGCGCGTAGAAACCAAGATCCTCGTCAAGGGTAGCAATATAGTTGTTGATAGCTTCGTTATCCTCCGCAGAGAGGGACAGTCCGTACTGGCTGAACAGATCCTCTATCGCAACGTAGCGCTTGACCTGCTCCAGCGCGTAGTCCTTGACCCATGTGGAAGCCGGCTTGCCGTCGATAGTTTCGGTGAAAACAGTTACCTCTGCTGTGCCCTCAGTGTCGCCGTTCTCCTCGGTGATCTTTTCGGAGGCCTTGTTGTATGCGGTGAACTCAACATTGTACAGATAAATTCCCGTGGGGATCTGCATTCCGTTGACAGTTCCGATATATCCGTTGTCAGAGCAGCCGCACAGCGAAACCGCGCATACTATTGCACAGCTTGCAGCAGCGATTTGTCTAATTCTATGTGACATCAGTTATCCTCCTTAGGCTCTCAGTGTGATATTCTTCTCGGCAAGAGCCTTCAGTACCTTTGCTACTACTGCGTCGGCTTCTTCGTCGGTCATGCTGCCGTCCTTGCGGAGCACCAGCTTATAGGAAAGGCTCTTTTTGCCCTCAGGCACCTGTTCGCCCTTGTACATATCAAACACGGCAACGCTTTCAAGATGCTTCGCGCTGGACTTGATGACCGCGATTATCTCGTCGGAGGTCACCTCGTCGTCACATACAAGGCTGAGATCTCTTGTGACTGCGGGGTACTTAGGCAGCGGCTTGTACTTGCGCTCCTCGCCCTTTGCGTCAAACAGTTTCGGGATATTCACCTCAGCGCAGTAAACGCGGCAGGAGATGTCGTAAGCGTCCGTTACAGCCGGGTGAAGCTCGCCGATAGTACCTACCTTTTCCTCGCCGACATAGATATCAGCGCATCTGCCGGGGTGGTAGGTCTTGTTGTCCTTAACCGGAACGAACCGCGCGTCGATAACGAGAGCGTCCATAAGCTCCTCAACAACGCCCTTGACGGTGAAGAAATCCTCCTCAGAGCCGTAAGCGCACAGTCCAAGCACGTCGCTTTCAGCCGGGAGCTTTTCACCGGTGGGCTGGAATATCCTACCCACTTCAAAGAAACGCGCTTCAAGATTTCTTGCACGCAGGTTCGTGGAGCATACCGTCATAAGGGACGGAAGCATGCTGGTGCGCATTACGCTTGTGTCCTCGCCGAGAGGGTTAGTCAGCGAAACAGAGTTCTTCAAGCTGTCGTCAAAACGCAGTTTTTCGTAGGAGCGCGGCGAAATAAAGCTGAACGACATGGTTTCATAGAAGCCCTGCGACAGCATTACGTCCACCATTTTCTTTTCAAAGCGCTGGCGGGGAGTTACCTCGCCGACAGAGGACAGCATAGGCAGAGTTGACGGGATACGGTTGTAGCCGTAAATTCTCGCAACTTCCTCTGCAAGGTCGCACTGGCGCTCGATATCGATTCTTGTGTTGGGAACGATAACAGTTCCGTTGTCGTAGCCGAATCCCAGCTTCTTGAATATAGCTACCTGCTCCTCGGCGGGGATATCAATGCCGAGGTGCGCGTTTATCCAGTCGGGATCGTGCTTCAGCGTGTGGGGAACTTTCTTCGCGTTGTCGATGTCGATATATTCACGAACTACCTCGCCGCAGCCCAGTTCCTCCACAAGCTCCAGAGCGCGCATGAGCGCCGCCTTGGCATTTATCGGGTCGATACCCTTTTCAAAGCGGGAGGAAGCGTCGGTGCGCTTGTTGATCTTCTTCGCGGTCATGCGGACGGATACTCCGTCGAAGCATGCGGACTCAAACACAACGGTCTTGGTGTCCTCCATGATACCGCTGAACTCACCGCCCATAACTCCGGCAACGGCGATAGGCTTCTTTTCGTCCGCAATGATCAGCATTTCGGGGCTGAGAGTTACCTCCGAGCCGTCGAGAATGGTTATCTTCTCTCCCTGCCGAGCATTTCTGACGTTGATCTTGCCACCCTCGACATAACGCAGGTCGAAAGCGTGCATGGGGTTGCCGTATTCCAGCATAACGAAGTTTGTGATATCGACGAAATTATTGATAGAGCGTACTCCGCTGGCTTTCAGTCTTTCAGCCATCCAGCGCGGTGACGGACCGATCTTTACGTTCTTAACAACTGCCGCCATGTAGCGGGAGCAGAGCTTTGTGTTGTGTACTTCAACGTTGATGAAGTCCTTAGCGCTGCCGTCAACCCCCTTGAACTGCGGCTCCTTGACGTTCAGCGGCAGGTCGAAGGTAGCGGAAGCCTCCCTCGCAAGACCGAGAATGGACAGGCAGTCCGGACGGTTGTTGGTGATCTCAAACTCAACGGTGGTGTCGTTGAAGCCGAGGGCGTCATGAATGTCCATACCCACGGTCATCTTATCGAATTCCGGGTCGTCGTTGAGGATAAGTATACCGTCCGCATTGGTGTAGGGGACGTCGGACTGCTCCAGACCAAGCTCCTCGTAGGAGCACATCATTCCCTCGCTGGGAACTCCGCGGAGCTTGCCCTTCTTTATCTTCATGTAGGACATGTCCTTGTGATTGTAGCAGGTCGCGTTATTCAGCGCAACGGGAACAAAAGCTCCCACGAAAACATTCTGCGCGGAGGTCACGATCTGTATCGGAGCCTCGCCCCCGACGTCTATCTGGCATACCCAAAGGGTGTCCGCATCAGGATGCTTTTCCATAGCCACGCACTTTCCGACTACAACATTTGTGATATCTGCGCCCTGCGCGGAGTAGGTTTCCACCTTGCTTCCGCTCATAGTCATTCCGTCGCAGAATTCTTTTATCGGCATATCGGCTTTAACATAGTCGTTAAGCCATTTCATTGAAAGATCCACTTTATTATTCTCCTTAGATTTTATTAAAATTGTTCGAGGAACTTCATGTTATTCTCGTAAAGCAGGCGCATGTCCTCGATCTCATAACGGAGCATGGTGATACGCTCAATGCCTATGCCGAATGCAAAGCCGCTGTATTCCTCAGGGTCAATGCCGCAGTTTTCAAGCACCTTGGGGTGAACTACTCCGGCGCCGAGGATCTCAATCCAGCCCTCCCCCTTGCACAGCGGGCAGCCCTTGCCTCCGCAGCGGAAGCACTGGAAGTCTATCTCGCAGCTAGGCTCGGTGTACGGGAAGTGGTGCGGTCTGAATTTCAGCTTCATGCCCTCGCCGTACAGCTTCTTCGCGAATACTTCAAGCGTACCCTTGAGGTCGGCAAAGGTGATGTTCTTGTCGATAACAAGACCCTCGCACTGATGGAATATCGGTGAATGCGTGCCGTCCACCTCGTCCCGGCGGTAAACACGTCCCGGGCTGATGATAGCGATAGGGGGCTTCTCTTTAAGCATTGTGCGGATCTGCACAGAGGAGGTCTGCGTTCTAAGCAGAACGTCATCGGTGATGTAGAATGTATCCTGCGGGTCGCGGGCGGGGTGTCCCTCCAGCGTATTCAGCATGTCGAAGCAGTACTTTGTTTCCTCGATCTCCGGACCGTCAACAACGGTGTAGCCCATGCCAAGGAATATGGATTTAAGCTCGTCCAGCACTATGTTCATAGGGTGGCGCTTTGCGATGAGTCTGCGCTTGCCGGGCATGGTGACGTCCACGGTTTCGGTTCTTAAGCGCAGGTCTGTCATTGCGGACTTCAGCGTGTTGGTCTTGTCCTTTACCGCGTTTTCAATATCAGAGCGGATCTCGTTGGCAAGCTGACCGATCACCGGACGCTCGTCTGCGGAAAGCCCGCCCATCTGCTTCAGAATAGCGGTGAGTTCGCCCTTTTTGCCGAGGAACTTTACTCTGAGAGAGTCGATCTCTTTCATGTCCGCGCAGGACTTTACCGCCTTCAGCGCTTCCTCTCTGATTGCCTGTAACTGTTCTTTCATTAGTTTAAATCAATCCTTCCCTGTTCGGAATATTTCCGCGCCGTATCACGGCACTGTTATTCTTTGCCGGAGCTTCACCCCGGAATAATTTGCCAGATATAGTGAGAACACTATGCATACTTCTTAATTATATCACAACATTGAGAAAATTTCAAGTGGCATATTGCCGGTATCAGCCAGCCGCCGATTCTTCTGTCTGAGGCTGATAATCGCTGAACCGAACGGACATCAGCGTGTCCTTGCCGTCCCAGCGGCTGATCGTGTACTCCATGTACTTCTCCGGCTGCGCCTGAAGTCCATTGATACCCGCTACCGCCGCGACAGTCGGGGGCAGATAACCTACAATGACCGTGTAAACGTCGCCGTCCTCGGCTACGCTGATTATCTGCGGAGAATAGGTGAGGTAACGGATATTCTTATTCGCGGAATAGGTGTGGGTCTCCTCGTCGTATACAAAGCGTACCTCGGCAGTGCCTACCGTCTGGTGCTCCAGAGATACCGTAGAGCCGAACAGCTCGCGGCAGGAGGCGCTGACGTTGTACTCCGGGATAGTAAGTCCCATGCTGCCGTCCTTTTCAAATTCAGAGGTGTCGCTGTTTAACAGGATATTCCATATCGCGCAGGATATCTTGGAGGAATCCGGGATCTCATCTACCTCTTCAAACGGGGCGATATCGTTTACCACCACCGGGAAGATGAACGCCGCAAACTCGTTTTTCAGCGATGTGTTGTCCAGCAGATTCGCGGTTACTCCCGCCACGAACCGCACCGACGAAACAAGTCCTATTATCGCCATAATAATCACAAACACCGCAAAACCGAAGAAAAACCTGCGTTTCTTCTTGCTGACCGGCTCGCTCTGTTCTGCCTCGGCAGCGCCGCCAAGCTCCGCGATATCGCTTTCGATGTCCGGTTCTGAATCCGGTTCAAGAGAACCGAAAAGCTGGTCGATAACCTTTTCGCCCTGCTGCTTTTCCGGCTGATTCTCCTGCTTATTTGCCGGCTGCCGGTTCTGGGGTGTATTTTTTCTTCTCTTTGCCATAAAAACCTTTCTTGATCAACCGCGTATCTGACCGTTTCCATTTATCAGATATTTATAAGTGGTGAGCGCTTCCAGTCCCATAGGACCTCTCGCGTGGAGCTTCTGGGTGGAAATACCGATCTCAGCGCCAAGCCCGAACTCAAACCCGTCGGTAAAACGTGTGCTGGCGTTCACGTAGACCGCCGCCGCGTCTACACGCTGCTGGAAAAGCTCCGCATTGCGCAGGCTTTCGGTAACGATACACTCGCTGTGCTTTGTGCCGAAACGGTTGATATGCTCTATTGCTTCGTTTACGTCCTTTACTATCTTTGAGGCAAGGCGGTAGTCAAGGAACTCCTTCGCATAATCCTCATCGTCGGCGATTTTCTCAACTTCGACGAACTTCGCCGTTTCCTCGTCGCCGCGTATTGCGACTTTTCCCTGCCACTTCTCAGAGAGCTTTCTGAACAGCTCCGGCGCGACCTTTTCATGTACAAGAATGTTCTCGATAGCGTTGCAGACAGAGGGACGCTGGGTCTTTGCGTTGTTGATTATCTCCACTGCCATGTCGATATCGGCGCTTTCGTCGACGTAAACGTGGCAGTTGCCCTCGCCGGTCTGGATCACAGGGATCGTGGAATTTTCAATGACTGAGCGGATAAGTCCGCCGCCGCCCCGCGGGATAAGCAGGTCAATGTACTTGTTGAGCTTCATCATTGCGTTTGCTACGGCGCGGGAGGTGTCCTCAACAAGCTGTACGGCGTCGGGGTTGCAGCCGCAGGACGTGAGTGCTTCTCTCATAAGTCCCACCAGCGCCTTATTAGAATTGATAGCGTCGCTGCCGCCACGGAGGACAACGGTGTTCCCCGCCTTGAAGCAGAGCGCAGCCGCGTCTACCGTGACGTTCGGGCGGGACTCAAAGATAATGCCGATAGTCCCGATAGGAACGCGCTTTTTCACGACATGCAGACCGTTGGGCAGGTCGCCGCCGCCGATAACTCCGCCGACAGGGTCCGGGAGGGAGATCACCTTGTCCACGCCCTCCGACATGCCGGATATCCGGGCTTCGGTGAGGGTCAGGCGGTCGATCATCGCCTCGGACATGCCGTTATTGCGTGCCGCTTCTATGTCCAGCCGGTTCGCCGAAATAAGCTCCCCGGCATGGGAACGCAGCGCAGCGGATATCGCTGAAAGAGCCTTATTCTTCTCATTAGTCCCCATAACGGAGACCTCCGGCTCTGCCGCCTTTGCGTTTGCGCCTAACTGTTCAATGTATTCCATGTTGACCTCTTTCCGCAGTATCACTTAAGTGCCTTGAAATATGTACACCTCGGCTCGCCCTCGAACAGCTCGTAGAGCAGGTTCGGGTCATGATTGCCGATTATCACCGTGTCGATTCCCGCTTCGGTGGCTATCTGCGCCGCCTCTATCTTGGTGAGCATTCCGCCCGTGCCAAGTGCGCTTCCTGCACCCTGCGCCGCCGAAATTATCTCCGGGGTGATCTTCTCTACCAATGGTATCAGCTTTGAGGAGGGATCCTTCGGATCGCCGTCGTAAAGACCGTCAACGTCGGTCAGCATTACCAGCAGGTCAGCCTCGCACAGGGACGCAACTATCGCCGATAGTGTGTCGTTTTCGTCGAAATCAAGCTGCTTTATCGAAATTGCGTCGTTCGCGTTGATTATCGGCACGACCTTCATCTCAAACAGCCTGTTGAAGGTGTTGATAACATTTGTCTTGCGCTCCTTGTTTGAGATAACATCTCTCGTCAGCAGGAGCTGCGCCACCTTGTGGTTGTATTTCCCGAAGGTCTCGCTGTAAAACGTCATCAGCTCCGACTGACCTATCGCCGCGCACGCCTGCTTGCCCGGCATGTCGGTGGGCTTGCCGGGAAGTCCCGCCTGCGCCGCGCCGACGCCCTGCGCGCCGGAGGTCACGAATATGACCTCTCTGCCGGAGTTCTTGATATCCGACATGACCTCAATGAGGCGCTGGCATTTTCTGATGTTCAGATGTCCTGTCGGGTAAGCCAGAGTGGAGCTGCCTACCTTTATTACAATACGCTTTTTATTCTCAAAATCCTTCATGGAGAACCCTCTTTCCGGTTCATGCTTGTCTTTCAGCGGAAGAAACCGCGTCTGCACATAAACGTACATCATATATTATATCAAAAAGTTGCCGGAATTGCAACATAAATCTTCAAAATTTTTTCGTTAATATAAAAACTTCTGACTTTCTATCTGAAAATTATGCGAAATAGATAAAAAACCTATTGATTATTTATAGAATTTATGGTACAATTTAATTAACAAACGTGCAGTGATCTGCCGTATATTAAAAATCTAAGGAGAAATAATGGATAATATAGCAGAACAGTTGGTGGAAAAACGCCGCACCGGCGCGGACACCGTAAAAAAAATACTCATTTCAGTGGGAGCGCTGCTTCTGGCATCTTTCTTTATGTATCTTGCGATGATGGGCGCATTCACTATGGTCATCTTCGCGGTGCTTGTACTTGTGGGAGGCGTCTGGCTGCTGGGCAGCTTCGGCGTTGAGTACGAATACATCGTTACCAACAACGAAATGGACATCGACAAGATCATCGGCAGAAGAAAGCGCAAGCGCATGATCACCGTGGACATTTCAGAAGCGGAGGAATTCGCACCCTACCCTGCCGAACAGGACACTCCCGTTGACGCGACGGTACACGCGTATTCCGGCTCTGAGACCGACGCGTACTATCTGGTGGTAAACCACAGCGGCTACGGCAAGGTAAAGCTCATCTTCAATCCTAACGAAAAAATAAGGGAGGCAATTATGCAGGAGCTCCCCAACGCGCTCCGCATAAAGCTCAGACGTAATGGCAGCTAACATTTTTATACGAGTAGGCACGAATATTATCGAATTAAAGCGAATACGCCGTGCCGCAAGAAATCCGAAATTCCTTGTGAAGTATTTCTCCGCAGATGAGATACGTTTCTTTGTTTCCCACAAGCTGTCTACGGAGCTTATCGCAGAAAATTACTGCGCTAAGGTCGCGTTCGCAAAGGCGATAGGCACGGGCTTCCGGGTAATTCGCCCTCAGGATATCTCGATACTTCGCGATAGGCTGAATTCGCCTTTCATCATCACCGACGGGCGCGCGAAAATGCTCGAAGAACGGGAAAACTATGTGTTCAACCTTTCCGTAGCACACTGTAAGACCTACGCAACGGCGACGGTGATAATCAACAGAAAATAAAATGTGCGCCGCACAGCTAGCTGCGGCGCATTTATTATGCAGGAATGATGATATGAAACGACTTGTTATCGGTATGACCGCGCATGTGGACTCAGGAAAGACCACTCTTTCGGAGGCAATGCTTTATACTGCCGGGGAAATACGAAAGCTGGGCAGAGTTGACCACGGTGACGCTTTCCTCGACACGAACCCGCTGGAGCGCAGCCGCGGTATCACGATATTCTCTAAGCAGGCTGTGCTGAAATACGGCGGAAATGAATACACCCTTCTGGACACGCCGGGGCATGTGGATTTCTCCGCAGAAACAGAACGCGCTATGCGGGTGCTTGATTACGCCGTGCTGGTCATTAGCGGCACTGACGGCGTACAGAGCCATACAGAAACCCTCTGGCGGCTGCTGAAGCGTTACAATATTCCGGCGTTCATTTTCGTGAACAAAATGGACATCTCGTTTCTGGGGCGGGATTCACTGATAAATGAGCTGAAACGCAAGATCTCGCCGGGCTGCGTGGATTTCTCAGAGCAGCGCAGCCACGGCGAGCTTGCCGAGGAACTAGCGGAATGTTCAGAGGATATGATGAACAGCTACCTTGACAACGGCGATATTTCACAGGAAATTATTTCCACGGAAATTTCCCGCAGGAATGTGTTCCCTGTTGTATTAGGCTCGGCGCTGAAGCTGAAAGGCGTGGACGAGCTGCTGAGAGTTATTGACGTTTACACGAAAGAACCTCCGCGGCAGCAGGAATTTGGCGCGGTCATCTACAAGATCACCGCGGACGAACAGGGCGCAAGGCTCACCCACATGAAAATAACCGGCGGTTCTCTGCGGGTGAAAACCCAGCTCTCCTGCGGAGGAAAGCAGGAAAAGGTGAATCAGATACGGGTGTATTCCGGCAGCAAATTCACGACGGCGGACGAAGCTCCGGCGGGGACGCTCTGCGCTGTGACCGGGCTTTTCGCCGGCAGCGCCGGAGAGGGTCTGGGAACGGAGAGCAACTGCGCTTCCCCGCTGTTAGAGCCGGTGCTGACCTACCGTATAATACTGCCGCCAAAAACCGACATTCCCTCCGCGCTGGAAAAGCTGCGCGCCCTGTCGGACGAAGACCCTATGCTGCGTATCGTGTGGAACGAACAGCTAAAAGAGATACACATTCAGCTTATGGGTGATATACAGCTTGAAATACTGAAAAGCGTTATAAATGAGCGTTTCGGGCTGGAGGTCGAATTCGACGAAGGCAGCATTGCCTACAAGGAAACCATTGCCGCCCCGGTGGAGGGCGTCGGGCATTACGAACCGCTCAGGCACTATGCGGAGGTCCACCTGCTGCTTGAACCGGCGGAGCGCGGCACTGGGCTGCAATTCTTCACCGACTGCCGCAAGGACGACCTTGACATCAACTGGCAAAGGCTGATACTCACACATCTTGAGGAAAAAACGCACCTCGGCGTACTCACCGGTTCACCGATAACCGATATGAAAATTACCGTCGTCGCCGGGAAAGCGCACATCAAGCACACCGAGGGCGGCGACTTCCGGCAGGCTACCTACCGCGCCGTACGACAGGGACTGCGGTCTGTGGAGTCGGTGCTGCTCGAACCGTGGTACGAGTTCCGGCTTGCCGTTCCGCAGGAATGTACCGGGCGCGCCATGACTGACTTACAGCGAATGTCCGGTGAGGTAGATCCTCCCGAAACTGTCGGCGTGGAAACGGTATTCACCGGGAGCGCCCCTGTATCGGAGCTGCGCGGCTATCAGAGCGAGGTCGTGAGCTACACCAAAGGCAAGGGGCGGCTGAGCTGTATCCCAAAGGGGTATTTCCACTGCCATAACTCGGAGGAGGTCATAGCCCGAATAGGCTACGACTGCGACGCGGACACTGAAAACTCCGCGGACAGCGTGTTCTGCTCCCACGGAGCGGGTGTGCTTGTTCCGTGGAACGAAGCCCCCGCCAGAATGCATGTTGACAGCGGACTGAGATTTGGCGAAAACGAACATGAGGAAGCCGAGCCTGTGGTAACTCCCCAGCTTGTCAACAGCTACAAGCAGCGCGTCGCAGCCGACAAGGAACTAATGGAGATATTCGAGCGCACCTACGGCAAGATAAAGCGGAATGAACGCTCTGCCATGCATACCGAGAAATCACCTCCCCCGCCGAAAACGCCGAAGCTCCCTCTGCCGCCGCAGGGACCGGAGTATCTGCTGGTTGACGGCTACAACATCATTTTCGCATGGGACGAGCTGAACCGTCTGGCAAAGGAGAATCTTGAACTGGCGCGGTCAAGGCTCATCAACATTCTGTGCAATTACCAAGGCTTCCGGCGGTGCAATCTGATACTGGTGTTCGACGCATACTGCGTCAAGGGAAACCACCGGGAAATTGAGCAGGAAATGGGCATAACCGTTGTCTACACCAAAGAAGCGGAGACCGCCGATATGTTCATCGAAAAGACCGCCCATGAGCTGGGGCGGAAGCACCGCGTCCGGGTGGCGACGTCGGACAATGTGGAGCAGATAATAATCCTCGGAAACGGCGCTGTCAGAGTTTCCGCGACGGAATTTCTGGCGGAGGTCACCGAGGTGGAAAATACAATAAGAAAAATCATAGAAGAAAAGTATAATTAGGAGGACAAAGATATGCTGCAAGAAAAAACACCCGCACCGGATTTCACGCTCAATGACAAAGACGGAAACAAGGTCTCCCTGTCGGATTTCTGCGGTAAAAAGGTCGTTCTGTATTTCTACCCTAAGGACAACACTCCCGGCTACACACGGCAGGCGTGTGCCTTCGCGGCGGCGTACAACGATTTCCGCAGCGCGGATATTCAGGTTATCGGTATAAGCAAGGACAGCGAGGCTTCTCACCGGAAGTTCGCCGAGAAGTACGACCTGCCGTTTATCCTGCTGTCAGACCCGGAACTGGAGGTTATCAAGAAATACGACGTCTGGGCAGAGAAAAAGCTGTACGGGAAGCTCGGCTTCGGTGTGCTTAGAAGCACCTATATTATCGACGAAAATGGCGTTATTGAAAAGGCAATGCCGAAGGTAAAGCCGGACACCAATGCCGCGGAGATTCTCGCGTATCTGAAAGGAAAAGCATGATAACGCTGAAAGAGATCGCAGTAATACGCACTGACTTCCCGGAGAAATTCGGCATTCCCCGGCAAAGCGGGCTGGTGGAGGAGCTAAGATCCACACTGGTGTTCCACCCGGAATTCCGCGTGCCGGAGGCGCTGCGGGGGCTGGAGCAATATTCACACCTGTGGCTTATCTGGGAGTTCTCAAAGGCGGTGCGTGAGGACTGGAAGCCAACTGTGCGCCCGCCCCGGCTGGGTGGAAACACCCGCATGGGAGTTTTCGCCACCCGCTCGCCCTACCGCCCGAATCCTCTGGGACTTAGCTGTGTACGGCTGGAGGGAATTGACTTTGACGCGCCGGACGGTCCCCTGCTGCACCTCTTCGGAGCAGACCTCATGGACGGTACTCCCATTTACGACATCAAGCCCTACCTTCCCTACGTTGACTGCCGCCCGGAGGCTTCAAACGGCTTCGCGCTGGCGCAGCAGGAGGGCGTGCTGTCCGTGGAACTCCCGAAGGAGCTTGCCGAGCTTGTGCCGGAGGATCGCCGAGGAGCGCTGATCTCAGTGCTGGCGCAGGATCCCAGACCGCAGTACATCTCCGACCCGGAGCGGGTCTACACAATGAGCTTCGCCGGGCTTGAGGTGAGCTTTACCGTTGACGGTTCGAATCTGACGGTAACTGACATTCATAAAAGCTGAAACACACAAAAAAAGACCTGAGAAGCATCGAACCTCTCAGGTCTGAATTTTTATGTAGCGATCCCCGCGAACTGGCTCTGGTAGAGATTGTAATAACAGCCCTTCTGCGCCAGAAGCTCGTCGTGGTCACCGGCTTCGACTACCTTTCCGCCGCTGATGACAACTATTTTGTCTGCGTCGCGGATAGTCGAAAGTCTGTGCGCGATAATAAGACTCGTCCTGCCCTTCATCAGAGCGACCATTGCCTCTTGAATATGCATTTCGGTGCGGGTGTCTATGCTGGAAGTTGCCTCGTCAAGAATGAGTATCTTCGGGTTAGCAAGCACCGCCCTCGCTATTGAGATAAGCTGACGCTGCCCTTGTGAAAGGTTGCTGCCGCCCTCGGTCAACATGGTGTTGTAGCCCTCCGACAGCTTTGACGCGAAGTCGTCAACACGCGCGACCTTCGCTGCTTCGATTACCTCCTCGTCGGTGGCGTCTATCCTGCCGTAGCGGATATTCTGCGCTATCGTGTCGGAGAAGATAACGGTGTCCTGCAATACTATGCCGATACTTCCGCGCAGCTTGTCAACCGGGATATTCCGGATATCCTGCCCGTCAAGAGTTATAACTCCGCCGTCCACATCGTAGAACCGTGTAAGCAGATTCACGACCGTGGTCTTGCCGCTGCCGGTCGCGCCGACTATCGCGATCTTCTGACCTCTCTTCACCCAGAGGTTGAAGTCTTTAAGCACCTGCTCGCCGGGGATATAGGAGAAGTCGATATCCTTGAAATTGAGGTCGCCCTTTACATTCTCGATCTCGAACGGCTCGTTTCCGCCGGGGTTCTCCGGTTCGCTGTCCATGACCTCAAACACGCGTTCTGCGCCGGCAAGCGCCGACTGTATCTGCGCGTACTGGTTCGCAATCTCGTTGATAGGTCTTGTGAACTGCTTTGAGTAGGTGATAAACGCCTGTATCGTGCCTATTGAGATATAGAACATATCAGTTTCCGGGCGGGAAGCAAGCACCGCGCCGACAACTGCGATAAGCAGGAATCCGAAATTGCCTATGGTGTTCATGCAGGGACCCATGCTGCCGCCTAGTATCTGCGCCTTAACGCCGACAGTCCGCAGCTCGTCGCTGGTGCGGTTGAAGTCCTCGCAGATCTTGCCCTCGTGGGTGAACGCCTTGACTGTCTTGCAGCCGCTGACTGCTTCCTCTATCTGACCGTTGAGCTGTCCCAGCTTTGCCTGCTGAAGCGGGAAGAATTTCCGCATGAACTTCGACAGGGTCTTGGTAACAAGCAGCGTAAGTACAATCGTTATCATGCTGACAAGCGTCATCAGCCACGAATTTACCAGCATCATAACAAAGCAGCCTATCAGCATGATTATGCCGGATATCAGCGAACCAAGCGACTGGGAAACTGAGTTCGACACGTTCTCGACGTCGTTTGTCATACGGCTGAGGATATCGCCGTGCTTGTGGGTATCTATGTAGCGTATCGGCAGCTTTGATATCCTCGCGAACAGATCCTTACGCATGACCTTTACGGTGTACTGCGAAAGCATTGCCGCGAACAGATTCTGGAAATAGGTAAATACTGCTGAGAATAAATAAACGACTGCCATAATTCCCAGCCACATCAGCAGCGAATCTGCGTCCAGCTTTGCGATAGCGTCAATCGCATTCGCCTGTATAGTCGGTGCAGCGACATTCAGCAGGGTAGCCAGCAGCATTACCGCAAGCATTGCAACTATCAGCTTCTGGTTCTTGCCGATATAGCTGAGTATGCGGCTGAGCGTAGCTTTGAGGTTCTTGGGCTTCTCGCCGGGCAGAACTCCGGGGGGCGCGTGTCCCGGACCTCTTCCCGGTCCTCCGCCGGGACGGAGATTAATCATCGGTTTGTTGTCAGCCAACCTGCTCAGCCCCCTCTCTCATCTGGGAGTTGTAGATATCACGGTAGACCTCGCAGTTTTTCATCAGATTCTCGTGGTTGTCAAATGCGGCGATACACCCGTTGTCAATTACCGCGATCTTGTCCGCGCGCATTACGCTCGCCACACGCTGGGCTATCATAATGACGGTAGTCCCCTCCAGCTTCTCGCGGAGCGCTTTTTGCAGCTTCGCGTCGGTGGAAAGATCCAGCGCAGACATGCTGTCGTCGAAAATAAGTATTTCCGGGTGCTTCACTATGGCTCTGGCAATGGAAAGACGCTGCTTCTGACCGCCGGAAAGAGAACTGCCCTTTTCGGTTATCATGTCCTTGTAGCCGTCGGTGAAACCGCTGATGAACTCGTGTGCCTGCGCTATTTCAGCGGCACGGCGGACTTCCTCATCAGAGGCGCTGGCGTCGCCCCAGCGTATGTTCTCTTCGATCGTTTCAGAGAAAAGCTCACTTTTCTGGAGCACAAAGCCTATCCTGCTGCGAAGATCCTCCAGCTTGTAGTCGCGGACATTTACGCCGTCCACCAGCACCTCGCCCTCTACCGCGTCATAGAACCGCGGGATAAGGCTGACGAGCGAGGTCTTGCCGCAGCCGGTCGCTCCGAGGATAGCAACAGTTTCACCCTTGTTCACGCGGAAATTAACGTCATTCAGCACATTGCCGCTCTGAACGCCGGGGTATCTGAAGGACACACCGCGAAACTCGACAGTGCCGGTTTCGGGGGTCTCGCCCTCAAATGTGCCGTCGGAGATGACCGGGTCAGCTTCAAGCACCTCTCTGATACGTCCCGCAGAGGCGGAAGCCCTTGTTACCTGCTGGAACATCATGCCGATCATCATCATTGACATGAGTATCTGGGTTATGTAGGTGATCGCCGCCATAATGCTGCCCACCTTCGCTTCGCCGGCTGCCGCACGCACTGATTCGCCGCCGATCCAGATAACCATGATAACGGAAGCGTTCATTAGTATCGAAAGTATAGGCGTGAGCAGCGCCATCAGCTTCTGTACCCGCAGGTTCGTGGATACTAACTCGTCGTTAGCTTTACAGAATCGATCGTACTCGTAATCCTCACGGGTGTACGCCTTGACTACCCGCGCGCCGCTGACGTTTTCCTGCACTACCGAATTCACCCGGTCGAGCTTCGACTGAACTACGCTGAACAGCGGAGCGCCCTTGCGCAGTACAAGAACGATAACAATTATCTGTATCGGCAGGGTGATAAGCAGGATATAACCGAATGTCGCATTAATTGACAGCACCATTACAATGCCGCCGATGAACTGCATAAGAGTGCGCACCATCATTCTCAGCGCCATGCCGACAAAGTCCTGACAGGCGGTGATATCGTTGGTGAGCCGGGTCACCAGCGAACCGATAGTAAACTTATCGGTCTGCTGGAAAGACATTTTCATGCCCTTGGAGAAAGCGTCCTTGCGCAGATCATTAGAGAAATTCTGAGCCGCAAGATTGCCGAATACCCCCGACAGAATACCGCCGCAGCAGCCGACTATCGTGAATATCAGCATTTGAACACCAAGCTCAATGATAAGACTGATGTCACCGGTGATTATACCCTCGTCCACGATCCTTGACATAAGGCTGGGCTGAACTAAGTCCATGCTTACCTCAAGGATCATGAACAGCGGTGACAGCAGCGCAAAATACCAGTATTTCTTCAGGTATTTCAGTACCTTAATCAACTGATTCTCCTCCGATCTCGCTGCGGATATTCTCCGTCATTTTTGCGAGGATCTTACGTACAGCCGCCATTTCCTTTTCGGAAATGTCCTTGAGCATTACCTGCTCCGCACGGTCAAAGGCTTCGAGGATCTTCTTGTGCATTTCCCTGCCCTTATCTGTGATGTAAACGTGGGTCTCGCGGCGGTCAACGTCGTTCTTCTCACGGCGGACGATACCCTCGCGCTCCATATTGCGCAGCGTTATGCTGATAGTCGGCGCTTTCAGCTTGGTGATATTCACAAGCTCAAGCTGGGTCATGCCGTCCTGCTCCATAAGGGGCTTCATCACATGGCGGTAGGAGGAACGCATGCCGATAGCTTCAAGCTCCTTCCCTACAAACTTGCTGAACATGAACGAAGCGTCGTTCACGCTCTTGATAGTCTCATTACCCTTAAACATATAGGTGTTGTTATTGCTTGTTTTCATTGTTATGATCCTTTCTCAGCAGCATTTACCGAATATTATTCGATTTCAACTATTTATTATTATAACAATTTTTTCGTTAAAGTCAATAAACATTAAGTGAAAAATTGATGAAAATTCACAATGAAAATAACAACATTCAATCATAATTCTATCTTATGTTAAATTTTAGGTAATAAAAGTCGCGGTTTATTTAGTTCTTTTTAGCGGTCTGCGCGAAAGTTTTGTAACCGTTTTGTAATTATTTTGTAACCGTATTGACATAATTACAAAAATAGTGTATAATAATGTCGTAATTAGTTTAAAATCAACAGACAGACCCACTAAAAATCACGGCATTACAACACAGAAACGGAGCAGGAATATGTTAAAAAAAGCAGCGGCTGCCGGAGCAATCGCGGCGGCATTGATACTCACCGCCAGCGTTTCAGCAGAGGAAGCAGAGGTTTTTCTGTCGCACGAAAGCGGATTCTATGACAACACGCAGTATGTGGCTGTTGTAAATTACCAAGGAAACGACGTTTATTACACCACCGACGGCACAAAGCCGGATTCTTCATCAGAGGCTTACACCGGCTTACCTATTTTAGTGAACGAGAACACAGTGGTGCGCATTGCGGTATACTCTGACAACGAATTAGTCAGCAGAGATAAAGCAACGGTAAAGATCCGCACTACGACTCCTGCCGCATCTGTTGAAGGCGGCGAATTCACGGAGGCTCAGAGCGTAAAGCTCACCTGCTCCGACCCGGACGCGGTGATATATTATACCACCGACGGCTCTACCCCGACCACTGAATCAAAGAAATACAGCAAAGCAATCAAGATAAGCAAGACCACCACGCTGAAATTCGCGGCATATTCCCCGAATAATTCGCGCAGCAAAATCGTGACCGAAAAATACGTCATCACCGAAGATCAGTTTGATAACAAGCTGTGTCAGGTCCTGTTCGAGCTTGTGAACGAGACCCGCGCTGAGTACGGTCTTGCTCCCCTCAAGGCAAGCACAGACCTCACGAAAGCTGCGGAGATACGGGCGAAGGAGTATTCGGTTTATCAGTCCCACTACCGCCCGGACGGCACCAAATGGGACACGATACTTTCCGCATACGGGCTGAAAACTAACGTCCGCGCTGAAAACCTCGCATACTATTACACAACCGCTAAATCCGTGATGAATTGCTGGATGAGCGACCCCTATCACAGAGGGAATATCCTCAATCCGAATACAGAGTACATAGGTCTTGCATGCTACAACAACGGCTGGTGCAACTACTGGTGCCAGTTATTTATCGGCGGTGAATAAAAATGCTTAGAAAAATTCTTAAACCGGAGCAGTGCGCAAAATGCCGTATCTGCTGCGGATTTCTGGAGAGCGACTGCTGGGAGATCCCGCTGCTTGCCGGTGAAGAAGAGCGCCGCTGCGCGGAACGCCTTGCACCGACAGAAAAACTCCCCGGTACGAAAAGCTGTGTGTTCCGCATGGAGTTCCACGGCGAAGAAGTGGTCTACTGCCCTGCCCTTGGTGAAAACGGGTGCAGGCTTGGGGACGAACGTCCGTTCGACTGCCGTATCTGGCCTTTCCGGGTGAACGACCTCAACGGAACGAGGGTCATCACTCTGTCGCCGGTATGTCCGGAGGTAAAAAAGCTCTCGCTGGAAACCCTGTTGGAGTTCGTTGATTCAAACGGCTTCGCAGAGAAGCTGTTTCAGCACGCGGAAAGCTATCCGGAAACAGTGAAGCCTTACGTTTCCGGCTATCCGATACTGGCGGTTAAACTTTGATAACAAAATTCGGGCTGCGCAATCGCAGCCTTATTTTTTGCCTAAAAAGTCTGTTCCGGGAAACAAAATATGAAAATGTTAATATAAATAGCATAAATGTAATCGCCGATTGGTGGAAATCAGCGCAGAAATGTTATATACTTTTTACATGAGGTGACGAAATGAGCATAGAATACAACAATCTCAAACTATTTCGCAAGCAGAACGGTCTGACGCAGGAGCAGGTCGCTGAAAAGCTGAACGTGTCCCGGCAGGCGGTGGCTAAATGGGAGAACGGCGACACCGTTCCCGACATTGAGAGCTGCATAGCCCTCGCTGAAATGTACGGCACAACGGTTGACATGCTGGTGCGCAGCTTCTCTATTGGCGAAAAAAGCACAGATGAGAAAAAGCACATTTTCGGATTCTCGAAGATGAATGACAAGGGTCAGATAACGCTTCCTAAGAAATGCCGCGAAGTGTTCGGGATAAATCCCGGCGACGCTATACTTGTTCTCGGTGACGAGGATAAGGGAATCGCTCTGGTAAGGCTCGGCAACCCGCTGGAGGCGATCAGACCAAAGGGAGGTCACAGAAATGACAGCAGTACAGGCAAAGGGACTGACAAAAAAGTACAAGGCAAAAACCGCGGTTGACTCGCTAGACCTTACGGTTGAGGAGGGCGAACTGTTCGCGCTGCTCGGCGTGAACGGCGCAGGCAAGACCACGACGATACGCATGCTTACCTGCCTTTCAAAGCCAACCGCGGGAGAAGCGTACATCTGCGGACACAAAACCGCGTCGGAAAGCGCGGAGGTCAAGGCGCTGGTTGGGATATCGCCGCAGGATACGGCGGTGGCGGAGAACCTCACCGTCAAGGAAAACCTCACTCTGGCGGCTAGGATATACGGCTTCTCAAGGGAAAAGACAGAGCAGCGGATCAGAGAAATGACGGAGCTGTTCAACCTCGGCGAGGTGCTTGATTCACGGGCAAAGACCCTCTCCGGAGGCTGGAAGCGCAAGGTTTCTATCGCAATGGCGCTTATCTCCGAACCGAAGGTGCTGTTCCTCGACGAGCCGACCCTCGGACTGGACGTACTCGCCCGCCGGGAGCTGTGGTGCGCTATTGAGTCCCTCAAGGGAAAGATAACCGTGATACTCACGACCCACTACATGGAAGAAGCGGAGCAGCTTTCCGACCGCATTGCGATAATGACCGGCGGGAAGATACATGCGATCGGCACATTGCAGGAGCTGGAACAGATATCCGGGGAAACCGGACTGGAAAACGCTTTCGTTAAGATCGCGGAGTCATCAATGGGAGGTGCTTCGGTATGAACAGGATTCTCGCGTTTTCTTCAAGAAACATAAAGGAGCTTCTGCGCGACCCGCTGAGCTACATATTCTGTCTGGGATTTCCGCTGGTAATGCTGGTAATCATGAGCATTGTAAACCAGTCTATTCCCGCGGAAGCTAACATGACGATATTCAACATTGAGAACCTTTCGGCAGGAATCGCTATGTTCGGGCTTTCCTTCGTAATGCTGTTCACCTGCCTTACGGTATCTAAAGACCGCTCCGGCGCGTTTCTGACCCGGCTTTACGCTTCTCCCATGAGAAGCGCGGATTTCATTGCCGGTTATATGCTGCCGGTTCTGGTTCTGGCGCTGATACAGCTTGTTATCAGCTTTGCGGCTTCCCTGCTTGCGACGGTCATTCTCGGCGAAAACACCATGAACATTGGCGGCGTTCTGCTGGCGATAGTCATGCTGCTGCCCGTGGCGATTTTCTTCATTGCGGCGGGGCTGCTTTTCGGCTCGCTGTTCAATGAGAAGTCCGCACCGGGGCTGTGCTCTATCATAATCTCGCTTGCCACCATTCTGGGCGGAGTGTTCTTCGATGCAGAGAGCGCAGGCGGTATCATGCTTGACGTCTGCAACGCACTGCCGTTCTTCCATGCGGTAAAGGCGGCTCGGCTAGCTGTTGCGTTACAGCTTGAGGATATCGGCGTACATCTGCTTATAACACTGGCGTATGCCGTGGTATTCTCAGTACTCGCGTCGGTAGTTTTCAGAAGCAAGATGAGGGCTGATCTGGCGTGAACTACACATAAGCAAGGCGCTCCCGGTGGGAATCCGGGGGCGCTTTTTTGTTGACTTTTGATTTAGTATATGATATAATGGGAAAAATCACAGGAAAGGAGTACCATTATGAGAGAACTGAAAACCGAACGTCTGCTGCTGAGATACATCACCCGCGAAGATGTCCCCGCGATATATGAGGGCTGGGCGAACGACCCGGAGGTTGCCCGGTACGTCACATGGAACGCACATGAGGACATTTCCGTCACCGAAAAGATAAAGGACTTCTGGCTGGAGGAATACAAAAAGCCGGACTGCTACCGGTATGGTATTGAGCGTCTGTCGGACGGCGCGCTTATGGGAATGATTGACGTGGTGGGTTATCATCACGGAAACCCGGTGATAGGCTACAGCTCCGGCAGAAAGTACTGGGGCAACGGCTACATGACAGAAGCTCTGAAAGCCGTTACAGAGGAGCTGTTCTCCGACGGGTACGAAACTATCCGCATTGGAGCGGTAAAGGAGAACATCGGCAGCAACCGCGTGATACAGAAAGCGGGGTTCGAGTTCGTCGGCAGCCGCGAAGAACAAATCTCGGAGATCAAACCGGAAATCATGACGATAAATTCTTACCATCTGAAAAAGCCATAATAGCAGCACAAATCCCGGAATATATCCGGGATTTCAGTCTGTATAAAAAGTAGATTCTGCCCGCGAAGCGGGCATTTGAAATCCGTTTTTTGCCCCAGCTCTGCCGGGGCAAAAAACACTTCTATCCGCACAAGTGTGCGAATTGTCGGCAAAGCCGACAATGAGTGCGCGCAGTGCGGATGTTCGGCGAGAAAGTCCCTTTAGGGACTTTTTCGACGGTCTCAAATCCCGGAATATATCCGGGATTTTGGTTATTCCTGCGGTGCTTTCTTTCGTTTGAAGCATAGCGCGGCAAGCATGAATGCCAACGCGCCCGCTGCTATCTCCAGCGGATAGATGAGAAGCGACTCAGCCGGAATTATCATAGGCAGCATTCCCAGCGCTCCGGCGGGGGGAATGTACTGCTTCGCCGCACGCATTATGGCAAGCGAGGCTGTCACAGACAATATCGCGGAAAGAGTCAGCGGAAGTCCCGCCAGAACGCACAGCAGATACCGCAGTGCAGCTCCGCAGGCGGCGCAGCCTACGATATTAAGCACGGTTTTAAGCGGCTTCTTCCGCGCTCCACTGTTTGGGTTTGAGAACTCCGTGAACGCCACCAGCAGCGGCGGAGCAACGCAAAGTCCCCAGCCGAAGTATATCAGAGGCACGGCAAGCGCCGCCGCGAACATCGTCCTCACCGCCGCCGATATCCAGCAGAAGCCGTCCGGACGGGGTACGGGGGTGAAGCTGTCCCTCTCATACCTGCCGGAGCGCTCCAGAATGTACTGCGCAAGCACGGTAAGCAGTGTCATTGTCACAGCTGATATAGGGTAGATGATAGTATCTGTACCCATTAACACCGGCAGCGCCGCCGCGGATATCATCGGCGCGAAGCTGGTGCCGGACAGCAGATACAGCACCTGACATACCGCATAGGCTGACACAAGATTCGCCGCCTTTGGCAAAGGGCTGAACCTCACGATAACAATGCCTATCACTGAGCATATCAGTATCAGCAGCACCATGCGCACCCGGCTCACCCGCCACGACTGTTTCGGCGCAGCTATCGCACCCACAGTAAGCGCGGTTATCTCCGGGAATATGATCTCTTTCTCCCCCAGAAGCTCCGCTGCTCCCACCATTAACGCCGCAAGCAGCATGCACACGGCGCCTCTTACGGCGAATCTACTTTTTTCCTTTGTCAATTTATTATCTCCTGTGTGAATATTTGCGGATATAATTATATCACAGAAGCCGCGATTCGTCAACTATTGCAAAATCGCCGAAAATGATGTATAATATATCAAAAAAGGGGTGAGTTTATGCGCGGTAAAAAAAAGAGCCTGTACGAACAGCTCTACGACGAAATAAAGCAGGATATACTGTCCGGCAGGATCGCCGATGGCGCTAAACTCCCGTCAAAGAGAGCGCAGGCGGAACGTCTGGGAATCAGCGTGGTGACGGTGGAGAACGCCTACTCGCAGCTTCTGGCTGAGGGCTACATTGCCGCCCGTGAGCGCAGTGGATATTATGTCTGCGCCGGCGAGGTGCTTCAACAGGATCACTTACCCGAACAGGAAGAAACTCCTCAGGAACAGCCACACGTTGAAGCCGACCGGCGCGATTCGGCAACAAGCAACTCACTGTTTCCGTTTTCGGTGTGGACAAGGCTCATGCGGTCAGTGATTCTGGAGAAAGGCAGCAACATTCTCGCCCCGGTGCCGCCGGGGGGCGCTCCGGAGCTGCAACGCGCTATCTCCGCGCATTTAAAGTCGTTCCGCGGGATATCAGTTCCGCCGCACAGGATAATAGTCGGCGCGGGAACAGAATACCTCAACAATCTGCTGGTGCAGCTTCTTGGGAAAAACCTCACTTACGCGACGGAGAATCCTGGCTACCACAAGCCGTCACAGATATACCGTCTGAACGGCGCGCTCTGCCTGCCGATATTCCTTGACGAACAAGGTATCTGCGCGGAACAGCTTTATTACAGCAACGTGGACGTGGCTCATATTTCCCCGGCGCACCACTTCCCCACCGGGATAGTTATGCCGATATCAAGGCGGCTGGAGCTGATGAAATGGGCTTCCCGGCGCAACGGTTACATTATTGAGGACGACTACGACAGTGAATTCCGCTGGAGCGGAAAGCCCGTTCCTACCATGTTCGGGCTGGACAATTCCGGCAGGGTCATCTATATGAACACGTTCAGCATGACTATCGCGCCCTCGGTGCGGATAAGCTACATGTGCCTTCCGGCGGGACTGTACGACCTCTGGCGGAAACGGCTGGGCTTCTGCTCCTGCCCTGTTCCTGCGTTTGAGCAGTACACCCTCGCGCGGTTCATCTCCGGCGGTCATTTTGAGCGGCACATCAGCCGAATGAGAAAATACTACCGGCGGGTAAGGGAACTTACCCTCGGTCTGGCGCAGCACTATTCAAGCTGTAGCTCTGCGATAACCGAAGAAAACGCCGGGCTGCACTTCCTGATGAAAATACCCGACGGCTCGCCGCTGCCGGAGCTGTTTGCAGACTGCGGAGTTAAGCTCTCGCCGCTGTCGGAGTTTTTCGACGAAGGCAGCGATATCCCCGGCGACATCTCGGACAGCTTTGTGGTGAATTACGCTTCAGCGGACGCTCAGCGCCTTGCGGAGATCTGCGGTGAATAAAAATTGGGAGGGTTCAAACCCTCCCTTTCGTTATTTTTGTTTCAAATATTCAGCAAGGAATCTGCGTATCTTTCCGTTGACCGGCGCTGCGCTGTTTATATCAGCGTGAGCGGATATCTGCTCTAAAAGTGATTTTGCCGCGGCTTCGTCGGTGTACTCAATCTCAAGCTCGTAGTCAGTCCTGCCGAAATATTCGCTTTTGTCAAGGTCAATCTCTGCGCCGGGGAAACAATTCACGCTGCGGAATGTCGTCAGAGTTCCCAGCAGTTCAACGTCCGGGAGGTTTTCTGCGCCGCTCATTGCGGTGAGTTCACTTCCGGAAAGCTGCTGCGGGATCTCGTCAAGCTCCTGCTCCAGCTCGATTCTCGAAATTGCCCCGTTGTGAAGCACGCCGGCGGGGAGCTTCATTTGAAGCAGATATTTACCCGTAACGCTGCGGACGCGGCAGGTTATGTGCCGCTCGCTAAGCGCCAGTTCCGGGCTGTCATAGTAGCTGTTCACCTGTGAAACTTCCCTGTCCCAGACGTACAGCGCGTGGATAGCGTTATACTGCTGTTCCGTCAGCATTATCTTGAATTCGTTCTCTACCATGTGTTTTCCTCAGATATATCCCAGAAGTCCGCGGACGCTTACCTCGCCGGAATTTACCTCGAACCTGCCGGTTTCGTCCCGGCAGACCAGAAATCCGTTGGGTTCGATTCCCTCGGCGAAGGCTTCGCGCTCTCTGCCGTTTTCTATAATGCGTACCGTCTTTCCAACGGTAAGGCAGTGCTTTATGTACTGCTCCGAAACCGCCGGAAATCCCTCGCGGGAATATTCGTACAGCCGCCGTGATATTTCCCGCGCAAGCGTTTCCCTGTCGGGAACAAACCCGGTCAGCATTTTAAGCGACCCGCCGTGGGGAATTCCTGCGGTTTGGAAGAACTCCTCCGTCTGGGAAATATTAATACCAATACCGCAGATCACGTCCATTGATGAACCAAAGCACACGCTTTCGCATAGAATACCACAGAGCTTATGCCCGCGCAGTATTATGTCATTCGGCCATTTTATGCCGAAGCTCTCCTTCGGCAGAAGCTCCTCCAGTGCGCCGCAAACAGCTACCGCCGCGCACAGCGTCACGGTATCCGGGTGGGGAGGGTTCTTCAGCAGCAGCGAAAACGGCAGCATTCCCCGGTCAGCAAGCCAGTCGTGACCGCGCCTGCCCTTTCCCGCGGTCTGGAGCGCCGCAGTAACAAGAGTGCCGTCCGGCAGCTCAGCGCGGTGCTGTTTTAGATAGTTGTTGGTGGAGTCCACCTCGTCAAGAGCAATGTGGTTTATTGTCATTTCTTCACTGATACTATCTTCATCTGTATCTCCCCGGCGCTGGAAAGCATTATCACGCCGTAGGTCGGGTCGTTGTGATTCCGCGGGCTGTCAAGGCTGCCGGGATTCATCACGAACACATCGTCTACCATTTCCGTGCGGTAAAGGTGTGTATGTCCGTACAGCGCAATTTTGCAGTCCTCCGCCTTTGCCGCGGAGACCAGCCGCGAAAGACCGCTGTGTACGTCCTCGTTGTGACCGTGGCAGCAGTATATCTTGTACCCGCTGGCGGTGACTATCTGCTTCTGCTTGTGCATACCGTAATCGCAGTTTCCGCAGACATATATCATAGGCTTTGCCGGGTGGAGATTATGCACGTCCCGTGCTTCGTTCTCGCCATCGCCGAGGTGGATTATAAGGTCAGCGTCAAGATTGTTGTTCACTACCTCGTCAAGAACTGCGAAATTTCGGTGTGTGTCAGATACTACTAATATCTTCAAGTGTGGGTTATCCTTTCCTGTTCATATAGGTTTTTTACAGGTTCTACCTAAATATATTATATCATAAAATTCAAATGAATAAAAGGGGGCTTTTCAGTTTTTTAACAAAAAAATCATATTTCATTCCACTTTTTGTAATTTTTAAGGAGGTTTCAGCTATGACAAACAACGATTTTGACAAACTGATAAAGTCCGCAAGCGAAAAGCTGGGGTCTTCGCCGGACGATCTGCGGCGTTCTATCGAAAAGAAAGACATCTCCGCGCTGTCGGCGATGATGTCGAAGTCCGACAAGGAAAAGCTGCGGAAGGTACTCGCCGACAAAGAACTCATGGCGAAGCTGAAATCCGCCAGCTCGCCGGAGGAGGTCCTCAAAATGCTGGGCGGCATGAAATAAACATATTTTCTTACGGAGGTGCAGTGCATGGATAATATAGAGGATATTCTCCGTGCGCTGGCGGAGGATCCACCGAACGACGCTCCCGCAGGAGGACAGAACGAAAGCTCCCCAGGCGGGGACGACCAGAACAGCTCCGACGGCGAAGGCGGGCTGTTCTCCGGGCTGGATTTTGACACTATCGCAAAAGCGGCGGCACTAATGGGGGCGATGGGCGCTCCCAGCGACGACGAGCGGCTGCTGCTGGCGCTTAAGCCTCTTCTCCGGGAGGAAAACCGGTCAAAGGTCGATACAGCGGTCAAGCTGCTGAAGCTGATGTCCCTGCTGCCGCTGCTCAGGGAATCGGGACTTTTCGGAATGTAGCGGCGCACCGGGAGGGATAATTATGGTATGGACAGCCGGAGAATCCCCGCTGTACAAATGTGTGGAGAAATACAACAACACTCCCCGGGAGGAAAGCGAAACCGACCGGCAGCCAAACCGTGAGCCGGAACAGGACTGCGCCTGCACAGAAAAGCCAAGCCGCGAACCGGAAGCAGACTGCCGCAGGGAAAAACCGAAATTCGCCCCTCCACCGCCGAAGCCGCGGGAAAGCTCCGCGCCGGGGAATCTGCTGCAAAAGCTGACCAGCGACCGGGACTGCCTGCTGATACTTGCGCTGATAGTACTTCTGCTGCACGAGAAGGCAGATATGAAGCTGATAGCGGCGCTGGCGTTCATTATTCTGACATGAATCCCGGATAAACGAAAAAATTTCTCGTTTACCCCTTGAAAAATCTCAGAATATAGGGTATAATAGGATATATGTATAAAAGCGATGAACAGTCAGAGTATCCGGAGCTTTGCTCCACAGAGAGCGGCGCGTTGCTGAGAGCGCCGCGGGCAGAACCGGAGAAGGTGCGTCTGTGAGCTGGTTCGGCGAGCGCGGTTTGCGGGTAGCCGGGCTCGTTTCCCGCGTTAAGGGGTCAAGGGGCGGCGGTCTATTCCCTGCCCGAAGCGAAGTGGAACAGCGGTGACACGCCTTCGCACCAGTCTGGTGCGGAGGTTTTTCTATTCTCCGCAGTTACGGAGGTATTTATGTTTCAACGGCTTAGAGATGAAATAAACTCCATTCGTGCACGTGATCCGGCGGTGCGTTCGTCGCTGGAGGTTCTGTTTCTCTACCCGTCCTTCAAGGCGGTGAGAGCATATCGCCGCGCACACTGGTTCTACGAACGGGGGCATTTCTTCATCGCCCGGTTGATCTCCCAGAGATCCCGCAACAAGACGGGCATTGAGATACACCCCGGCGCAAAGATAGGCAAGGGATTGTTCATAGATCACGGCGCAGGTGTTGTTATCGGCGAAACCACGGAGATCGGCGATTACTGCACCCTCTACCAGAACGTCACCCTCGGCGGTACCGGCAAGGACACCGGCAAGCGCCACCCGACCCTCGGCAACAACGTTATGGTAGGTGCGGGTGCGCGGGTGCTTGGTCCGATGAAGATAGGCGATAACTCAAAGATCGCGGCGAACGCCGTGGTGCTGGAGGAAGTCCCGCCGAACTGCACCGCAGTCGGTGTTCCCGCCAGAGTTGTCAGACGGGACGGCGTGAGGATCAACAACAGCGACCTTGACCAGATTCACATTCCCGACCCTGTTTCCCAGCTTCTGTGCGAGCACATGTATAAGCTGGAATGTATGGAAAAAGAAATTGCCGAGCTGAAAAAACAGCTTGCTGAAAAAGAAAATAACTCTCAAGGAGGACAATAAAATGCAGATCTACAACACCATGACACGTCAGAAGGAGGAGCTGAAACCTATCACCCCCGGCACAGTAAAGATCTATGCCTGCGGCCCTACGGTCTACAACCTCATTCATATAGGAAACGCCCGGGCACTGTGCGTTTTTGACACCCTGCGCAGGTATCTTGAGTTCAGAGGTTACAAGGTTTTCTATGTACAGAACTTCACCGACGTGGACGACAAGATAATCAAAAAGGCTAACGAGCTTGGCAAGACCGCTTCCGAGGTATCCGAAAACGCGATAAAGGAGTACTTCACCGACGCTGACGGGCTTAACGTGCGCCGTGCGGACGTACACCCCAAGGTCACTGAAAACATGGATATCATCATTGATATCGTAAAGACCCTTATCGAAAAGGGCTATGCTTATCAGGCGGGAGGGGACGTGTATTTCGACACGGAAAAGTTCCCGGAGTACGGCAAACTGTCGCACATGCCGCTGGAGGACTTGCAGGCGGGCGCGCGTATTGAAGTCGGCGAGATGAAGCGCAATCCTATGGATTTCGCGGTATGGAAAGCCGCTAAGCCCGGCGAGCCTTACTGGGACTCTCCATTTGGACAGGGACGTCCCGGCTGGCACATTGAGTGCTCTGCTATGAGCCGCCACTACATCGGCGACACTCTGGATATCCACGGTGGCGGCGCAGACCTCATCTTCCCGCACCATGAAAACGAGATCGCACAGAGCGAATGCGCGACCGGACAGCCCCTTGCAAATATCTGGATGCATAATGGTATGCTCAACGTTGACGGCACAAAGATGTCAAAGTCCAAGGGCAACTTCTTCATGGTAAGAGATCTGTCGAAGGAATACGGCTACGAGCCTATCCGCTTCATGCTTCTGTCGGTGCATTACCGCAGCCAGCTAAACTACACGCTGGAGGTTATCGAAAGCTGCAAGGCGGCGCTCCAGCGGCTGTACACCTGCCGCGATACCCTCACCCGCGCAGTAAGCGCAGCCCCCGAGGGCGCTGCATCTGAGCAGGCTCTGGCTGACATCAATCAGGCGCAGGAGCAGTTCATCAAGGTAATGGACGACGACTTCAACACCGCAGACGGTATTTCAACGATTTTCGAGCTTGTTCGTAAGATCAACACCGCGACTGCCTCCGGAAAGGAAACAAAAGGCACGTTACAGGCGTATCTTGATGAATTTACGGTATTGACAAATGTACTCGGACTGCTGTATAATAATAAGGATAACGACGAGATCCCCGCAGAGATCACCGAACTGATTGAAAAGCGCAAGGCAGCGAGAAAGGCAAAGGACTTCGCGCTTGCCGACTCTATCAGAGATCAGATATCCGCCCTCGGCTGGACTGTGGAGGAAACTCGTCAGGGTACAATAGTCAAGAAGAAATAATTGAGGATACCGAATGAAACACAGAATTCTAGCCGCTTTCACGGCGGCGGCAGCGCTGGCGGGAACGCTTATCCTGCCGGGCTGCACCTTTACAAGCTCCAACTACAATGCAATGCAGGACTACGATTTCTCCAGCATTGAGCTTATCCAGTTGGAAAGCCCGCAGGACGGCGACACTATCGCGATTTTTGATACCGATCTTGGTGAGTTCCGGGCGGTGCTGTACGACGAATACTGCCCCAACACGGTGGCGAAGTTTATCGAGCGCGCCGAAGCCGGACAGTACAATGATCTGCCGGTTTATGCGGTAGTTCAGGACACCTACTTCCTCACCGGAGGTCATGAAAACGACAAGGGCGTTTACACCGGAAGAAACGACGATACCGAAGCGTTGGAGCACGAATACAACGTGAATCTCTGGCCGTTCCGGGGAGCGCTCATCACCTACTCAGAGCTTCCGGGATATTCCGACGCGCGGTATATCGTATGCAACACAGACCACACCATGACGCATGAGCAGATCGACGAGCTTAAGGACTCCATGATGAGCAGCGACAAGCGCACCGACGTGGAAAAGGCGAACCTCAACAACCTGTTTGACAAGTTTATCGAGGTCGGCGGCGTTTTCGGCATGTCCGGGTCGGTGACGGTGTTCGGGCAGACCTACGAGGGGCTGGACGTTGTTGAGAAGATCAGCAGCATTCAGTCGGACGAAAAGACCTACCGCCCGCTTGACACCGTAATGGTGAAGTCGGTGACGATCTCCACCTACGACAGCAGCGAAGCGGAAACTGCCGGTACAGAGGAACAGTAAGAGAAAGGGATAACAATGAGGATCAGAAAGATAATCACAGCATTGGTCGCTGCTGCGCTCTGCGCGTCAAGCCTTACGGCATGCAGCAGTTCAAATTCCAATTCGTCCGGCGCTTCAACAAGCGAAGAGTCAAAAGACGAAAGCTCAAGCACCTCGGCGGCGGAAATGGTCAAAAACGCCCCCGCTACCGGCGGAAACGTCGGAGATGTGACGATACAGACCGGAGATATTGTAGCTGAATTTGAGATAGAGGGCTTCGGCATTATCAAGGCGAAGCTGTTCCCGGACATTGCTCCGATAGGCGTGCAGAACTTTGTTCAGCTTGCGCAGGACGGCTATTTTGACGGCAAGAATATCCACCGTGTTATTGCGGACTTCATGCTTCAAGGCGGCTCTGCAAACGGCGACGGTACAGGCGGCAGCGCCGCTTACTCGGGAGAGGGCAGCAGCGCTGAATATTTCGGCACTGAGGTAAACGAAAACGCGCGGCACTTCTACGGTGCGCTGTGCTACGCGAACTCCATGGGCAGGAACTCCACGCAGTTCTATATCGTCAACAGCAAGGAGCCGCAGGATATCTCCGAGGTAAAGCCCGAAAACGTTGAGGATACTGCCGAAATGGCTAAGTCCTACAAGGAAGCATGTGAGCCGGGTTCGGTGGAATACAGCTACTATGAAAATATGGAAAAGCAGTACAGGAATCTTGCTGAAATGCTGCGTAACTCTACCGACGAGGTAGTGGAAAAATACAAGCAGGGCGGCACTTATTTCCTTGACGGCGGCTACACCGTATTCGGACAAGTCGTTGAAGGCTTTGACGTGATAGACAGCATTTCCGCTGTGGAAGTCAAGGACAACGGCAACGGGGAGGAAAGCAAGCCTGTAAAGGACATCATCATCAAGTCGGTCAAGGTTTACACTGCTGATTCATTGTCAACACTTCTGGATAATTTCTTACAATGACGGGAAAGGAATGACACCATGAACTTAAAGCGTATTCTTATGAGCGCGGCGCTGACTGTCGGCGTGTTTCTGTCGGCGGCGGGCTGCTCCGGCGGAACGGCGTCCTCCTCCGGCAACGTTGAGGACATCACCTTTGCGGACGGCGACAAGATCGCCGTGATCGAAATCAAGGATTACGGAACGGTCAAGGCAAAGCTATTCCCGGATATCGCGCCGGTGGGCGTTGAGAACTTTATTGAGCTTGCGGAGCAGGGCTACTACGACGGCTTGAAGATCCACCGGGTAATTACCGACTCCGTGATACAGGGAGGTTCCCTCAACGGTGACGGAACAGGCGGCACAGCCGCTTACGCAGGCGAGGAGGAAGCCAAGAAAGAGAATCCCGCGTCCAGCTTCCCGATAGAGGTCAGCGAAAAAGCGCGGCACTTCTATGGTGCGCTGTGCTACGCTGCGGATAACTATGGAAACTGCGCCGCGCAGTTCTATATTGTTAACAGCAAGACCCCGCAGGATCTCACCAAGATTGACGCCGCAAAGGTGCAGGCTAAGGCGGACGAGCTTGCCGCAGCAGCCGCTGCCGCCACATGGGAGGCGGATTCCAGCGCAGCGAAAAACAACAGCTACCTCCAGACCTATTACAGCAACCACGCGTCGATACTCGGCTCAAAGGATCAGGCGGCTGTTGATAAGTACGCAAAAGTCGGCGGCGTTCATCAGTTCGACGGAATGGACACGGTTTTCGGGCAGGTTTTCGAGGGCTTTGACGTGATAGACAGTATTTCCACAGTTGAGGTAGAAACCAACGCCTATGGTGAGAAGTCCATGCCGGTAAAGGACATCATAATTTCCTCTGTGACGATAGAAACCTACAAGGCAAGCACCGCCGAAGTCACAGCAGAAGCGACCTCCGGCAAGGACAGCAAGACAGAAAGCCAGCCGGGAAGCGGCTCTACTGTTCAGGCAACGGCAGATTCAGCCTCCGCTGCAAGCCAGACCGCGGAAGCTCTGTCAACTATCGATACTAAGGAAACCGCATAATACAACACAATCAGCATAGAAAACACCCTGCGAATTTCTCGCAGGGTGAATTTTTATGTCAAGTATACTTCCTCCGCAGTGCAGCGGCAGGTGATGAATTGCGTGCTAACTCCGGCTTGCATTGCCCTTGAATACTCCTCCGCGAATTCCGGGTCTATCGCGGAGTTGGGACGTACCTCCCGTATGCCGTTCAGCATGATAACGAACGCTATGACCGGGCGGTACCCTTTCGCGGCTGCGGAAGCAAGCTCCCGCAGGTGCTTTGCGCCGCGGGAGGTCGGCGCGTCCGGGAATAAGCCTACGCCGCCGCTTTCAAGCGTGCAGCCCTTTACTTCAACGAGGTACTTCTCGCCGTTCTTCTCGGAATAGAAATCTATCCTGCTGTCCCCGAAGCGGTATTCCGGGCGAATATTCACGAACCCCTGCCCTTTCAGCCACTCCCCCGCCATTTTGTTCGGTGCAAGGCTGTCGAGGTTCACCCAGCCGTACTGCGGAGTATTCACTGCGATAAGAGTGTACGGCGTCGCGCGGTTCGGGTCTGAGCTTTTTTGCAGACTGACCTCCGCGCCGGAGGATATCACGGCGGTACAGCGCCCGGTGTTCCGGACGTGGGCGCGGGTAACTGCGCCGTTTATCACAACCTCGGCGACGAAACGGTTCAGCCGCCGCAGGAATATCCCCTTTTCTGTGTTATCATAGCGTATCAAAATACTTTAATATCCTCATTTCCGCGGATAAATATCGGAATAACCTCCAGCGGCGCGGGAACTGTCACCGTCTGTCCACCCTTGTATACAGTACCGTTTACCGCATCCTTCCACACCGTCCCGGCAGGGAGATACACAGTCCGCTCAGAAGCGCCAGCCTCAGTGACAGGCGCGACCAGCAGAGAGCCACCCAGCGTGTATTCGTCCTCAATGCTCCATGTGTTCTCGTCCTGCGGGAACTCATACCACAGCGGTCGCATTACCGGTGCGCCGACTGCGGAGCATTCGTCCATTGTCTTGCGCAGGTAGGGGCGCAGATTCTCGCGGACAAAAAGGTACTTTTTCAGTATCTCGTAATTGTCCTCGCCGAAGCTCCAAACCTCGTTGTCCTGCCCGGAGGTGAGCTGCCGCACGCCGTTGATGAACTCCTCCTCACGCTCGTACCATGGTGAACGCTCGCCGTGCATACGGAACACCGGGCAGAAGCAGCCCCACTCGAACCACCGCACCAGCAGCTCCCGGAAGCCCTCGTCCTCAATATTGCCGCCGAGGAAACCACCGATATCCGAAGTCCACCACGGAATACCCGCAACGCTCATGGAAAGTCCTGCCTGAAGCTGCTCCCTCATGGCGCGGAAGCTGGAATGTATATCCCCCGACCATGTGAGCACGCCGTATTTCTGGCTGCCCGCCCATGCGCAGCGCACAAGGCTCAGCACGTCCTTTTCGCCGGCGGCTTTCAACCCGTCGTAGAAGCCCTTAGCGTACATCAGCGGATAGATGTTGGTGCATTGCAGAGCAGGTCCGGCGTAATAGCGGTAGTTATCGAAATCATAGGGGCCGTACTCCGGCTCTGCCTCGTCCAGCCAGAAGCAGCGTATACCCTTGCTGTAATAGTTCTCCCGGCACTTGTCCCACACGAACTGCCGCGCTTGTGGGTTCGTTGCGTCGTAGAAAACTGTGTTGCCCATCCACGTCATGTGAAGTCCGTTACCGCGGTCTGCGGAAACCAACATTCCCTTGTCCGCCATTTCGCCGAAATTCTCGCTGCGCTCATCAATGGTCGGCCATACGGAAACCACAGTTTCAATGCCAAGAGCTTTCAGTTCCTTTACCATTGCTTCCGGGTCGGGCCAGTCCCTCGGCTCGAATTTGAAGTCACCCTGCCTTGTCCAGTGGAAGAAGTCCACCACGATAGCGTCCATAGGCAGCCCGCGACGCTTGTGCTCCCTCGCGACGGAAAGCAACTCCTCCTGCGTGCGGTAGCGCAGCTTGCACTGCCAGTAGCCCAGACCGTATTCCGGCATTCTGGGCGCTCTGCCGGCGGCAGCGGTGTAGTGCTCGGTTATCTCCGCCGGGGTATCTCCCGCGGTCACGAAGTAGTCAAGGTATTTCGTGGACTTCGCGTACCACTCGGTCTTGTTCATTCCAAACGTTGCCGTGCCTACCGCCGGGTTGTTCCACAGGAATCCATACCCGCGGCTGGATATGTAAAACGGCACGCTCGCCTGTGAGTTGCGGTGGCACAGCTCCAGCACAGAGCCTTTCTTGTCAAGGTATCTGTCCTGATATTGCCCCATGCCGAATATCTTCTCGTTGTCGAACGCCTCAAAACGGGCGTAAAGCTCGAAATCCGTGCCGCCCTGACGGGGCTTCAGGTCCCTGCCGGTAATACGCAGCGGCACGCAGTAGCGGTTTATCCTATTGCGGTCACGCCAGTATTCCTCGGTTAGAAGCTCCCCGCGCTGATTCCAGAAGCTGAGCCTGCCCTCGTTATCCAGCTTTACGGTGAGCTTTCCGCAGGTAAGGTAGTAGTCAGTTCCGGTCTGGTGGTACTGCGAGTATTCCTCGCCCTTGTACCACGGGTCGGTGGTGTCCACCGTTTCGCTGCGGATAGTGCAGTTGTGGGAAACCGGCTCGGTGAGGGCGCTGTAATACGGCGACGCGCTCAGCCGCTCACATTCCGCGATACCGGCAGGAACAGGGTACATTCTCACCCGGACGGAGCTTTCGCCCCACGGTTCTACGACAAGTCTTGCCCCGCCGAATTCAGCGGTAATGCGGTTATTTTCGGTATTTACGTTCATAAATTAAGTCCTTTCACGGAGTTTTGTCGTCTATAAATATTATATCTTTCCGTGGAAAATATGTCAAGGGGAATTCTGCTCATAATTTTACCCCCGTGATCCAACGCACAGGGGTAAATGATTTCACTGGTTCATAGCAATATTCAGCGAAGCCTCGATCGCCGCTCTGAATTCCTCCGGCTGATCCTCAAACAGGATATAGCTGTCGTTCTTATAATCGCCGTCTCGGTCAAGGCGCAGCATATTCAGCTCCTCGAATCCGGCATAATTCTTGATCAGATTTGTGTATTCCTCTGCGGTTATCTGCTCATAGCTCTCCGCGCCTGCATACCGGCTGTAAGAGAGCGCTTCCCCGCCAGATTCGGTACGGCTCAAGTTCAAGTCTAGCTGTAATTTATCCTCCAAGATACTGTAATACATGTCGGATATCTCGACAACTCCCCCCGCAGCGCCCCCAACAAAAGGCGTGGTGGTGTGCAGGTAAACGCTTTCTCCGTTTCGCAGCAGTTCAAGCTGGAAACCAGCCTGTATATAATCGTCCAGCTCGGTGATTATGCCCCCGGACAGCCGATACGCCACCGCCATGTTCTTCGCGTAGGAGGAATAGACTATCACCGTTATGAAGTCGTCGGCTATCTGCCCGCTGAATACATTCGCCTGCGGCAGCGACATTTCGCTGGTGGAGATAGTTTCCCACTTATCCTGCCAGATTCCCAACAGCATTTCGGCGTACTGCTCCGGCGTGGTGAGTTCAGCGGCTTCGGAGGTAGGCTCGTCCGGCTCGGCAGTTTTCACACCTGCCCGCGATTCATCTGTATAATATTCCGCGCTGTCAGGCTCTACCGTTGCGGTTTCCACGCTGTATGATTCCACAATGCTGGATTCCTCTGTGCGAAAGCTGTCCATGCTCCCCCTTGACTGGCAGCCACATAGCAGCGCCGCTCCTGCCAGTATCGCCGCACCAACCGATCTTTTCATAAAAAAAACAACTCCCTTTCTCACCGCGAAAGTCCCGCGGACATCTTTCAACAAATAAGACAGACGTCCGCAGGAAAAGGTTACATTATTCTGCGAAAAAAATCAGATCGGGTCGAACACAGCGCACAGGTACACCTTGCTTAAGTCGGCAAGCTCGGTGTATTGCGAACTGGGTTTGGCGCAACCGTCGTTGAAACGCCATATCATCAGCACCCGCTCGTCCGGCATTAGATACATATCAGCGCCGGAGTTGCACAGATCATAGTCCTCTTCGCCGGTGAATTTGCCCAGATATTTATAGCTGTCCAGCCTGCTGAGAAGATCGTTGAACACGCTTGATCCCACCGTCGTGACCTTTCCGTTATCCATTGCGAAATAATCACAACCCATAGACAGGTCCCAGCGATACCGCACACCGCCTATATTGTTTTCTTTAAGAAGCTCTTCCTCGACCCCGCCGTCAAGCAATGTAAGCAAAAGCGATTTATCCTGACGTCCCAGAACCGCTTGATAGTAGCACCCGGTCAGCACTCTGTCGAAATCGTTGTCCTCTATCACCGGGATACCTCCCCAGTTGGAGCAGCCGCAAACGATATGCTTTGTGCCGTCGTCCTGTGTAACCTCTGCAATAGTGTTATAGTGAATGTCGATAATATAATCACATGCGGGAGTATTTTCCGGCAGGGTGATCTCTCCGGCGTATTTGTACAGAACCGCCTCAAATGCCGTGGCGACTTTCTTTCGCTCCGACTGCCCGGCAGTGTATTCTCTGCCGGTTTCGTTACTGAAAATCGTCATAGTGCGTTCCTCAGCAGGCTCAAGCTGCTGGGCGTAATAGAGCGGGCGCTCCGGCAGGGGCTGAACACTCCCCTTAACCGACGAACCGCTGTACTTCATCACCTTGTCCGCCGCAAGAATGCCGTTTTTGGTGATGTACAGTCTGCCCTTGACGTTCACACTACCCTCTGACTGGGCGTACCCGTATATCCCGGCGTAGCCGCCACGGCTCACTGCAAGCGTGCCGTAATTCACCAGCACGGAGGTGGATTTCACGATTAAAGAGCCGCTCTTTGAGATATGCAGCTTACCGCCGTCGTGGATAACCGCCGCGCCTTTCAGCGTGAGCTTCCCTCCGGAGGTGATACGCAGCGTTCCCCCGTTCCGCACGACAAGCATGGAGCTTTCCGGCAGGACCAGCTTCTTGTTTATGGTAACTGTATCGTCAATGTAATAGCATACGTTGGAACGAAGTACAGCTTTCCCGCCCCAGTGGCAGGGAGTTATCACCTTCGTGTCGGTTTCCGCCGGAATCCCGTTCACCTGCACTGCTGCCGTGGATAATGTATCCGGAGCCAGTGCGCCCGCCGGTACGCAAACGCATGACGCCATTATTGAAGCGCCGAGGATAACGCTGATTATCTTCTTTTTCATGATAGCACCCCTTATTCCTGCACAAACGAATTAGTATTCGGGTAATCCTCCGCGAAATACTTTAATAACGCGCTGATATTCGCGCTGCCTATGTTGTACACCTTATCGCCGCGGTGTGTTATTTTTACCGTGCTGCCGTTATCGAACACCAGCGTCAGCACCTCGGAATAGCCGCCTACGGGATTTTCCTGCGCCAGATAATACCCGCCGGAAACCGCTTCCAGCGCCTGCTCCGGAGTGAGCTGCGCATATTCTATCATGCCGCCGGTATAGGGATTCAGTTTTACGTCTGCGGCGAAAACCGGCTTCGCGTTCATGGTGTCCTTGATGTCCTGCAAGCAGCCGGAAACCGCGGTTTTTCCCAGACATGCGACAGAGCTGTTTTCGTCAAAGCTTATATGTTCGGTTTTTGATTTGAACTCACCGCTGGCAGATACAAACAGCTCTCCCTTTTCAGCAACGCTCAGAGCCGCTTTACAGCCAATCGACACTGTGCCGTCGCTAACCACGGCGCCGCATATATCCAGCGAACCGCCGCTTACCGCGAGATAGCCGCCCTCCTCTATATACAATGTACCGAATACCGTGCAGCCCTCTTTAAGCGTCAGCTTGCACCCGGCAGGCACGATAAGCGCCTCATCGCCCTGTAATATCAGGTGATTTTTTACAGTTCTGCTGCTATTCAGCGCTGCTGTAATGACAAGCTCATCGTTGCGGATATCTGAAATGCTGCCGCTCAGCCGCTCCAGAGGGATATTAGCCGCCGAAGCGCTCACCGCGATCACCGCCGCTGCCGCGATTGCCCATATCACCGCTGTGATTTTTTTCATAGAAATTCCCCTTTCACATCAATTTCCGTGCGTAAATGCCCTACTGATAACAAAACTGCGCAGCACGAATAAAAGTTGCACCATTTGGTGCAGATCAATAATATTTGGTGAAATATTACAAATATTGTGTCGTTTTTCGTGCAGTTAAACAATATCCAAACCACACAGAGCCTTGCCGTCTGCGCATTACGCCTTGACAAACTGTGCGTTTTATGCTATATTATAGTTGCGGAGAGGTAATAATTTCCCCGCTGATTCTGCGAAAGGAGTGTTGTTCTATGGAATCTGAAATCGCTGCATTATCCATGGGCATGGCAATGTCTAACCTGCAAACCGGTATTTCCATCGGCATGATGAAGAAAACTATGGAATCAACCGAGCAGAGCATGGAGCTTATCACCGACATGATGGACAATATGCCTTCCCCCGACGGAAAGGGAAATCTTCTTAATGTCAGAGTATAAGTCGATTGCAGAATGAGCCGCCTTTGGCGGCTTATTTTTTTGCTGAAACCTATTGACAAAATATTACTCCGGTGGTATAATGTCATCAAGATATCATATTGATATCAAACTGAAAGGGACAAATCTGGGAGGTATAGTTATGAAAAACACTGAAAATCTAATGAACTACGAAGAAAAGGAACTGAAAGCCCCCAGCGGCTGGGCAGTGCTGTTTTTGACGATAGTGCTGTATCTGGCGGCGCTCGCGGCGGTTATATTCTGCGCGGCAAACATTGACGAGAACAATTTCAGCGGCTACGACATTGGCATGATAATCGGAATAATATGGTTGTGCATAGGCTGGTTTCCGTTCATTGGTCTGCGTATAATCAAGCCTAACGAGGCGCTGGTGCTTACCCTGTTCGGCAAATACATCGGCACGCTGAAGCACGAGGGCTTCTATTTCGTGAACATTTTCAGCACCCCGGTCACTCCGAGAGTACAGTCCGCTGTTTCCGCGGCAAAGCCGGGAGTTCCCCACACAAAGATCTCACTTAAGGCAATGACCCACGACAACCGTAAGCAGAAGATAAACGACCAGCTCGGCAACCCTATTGAGGTCGGAATAGTTATCATCTGGCGGGTAGTCAACACCGCGAAGGCTCTGTTCAACGTTGATGACTACGAGGGCTTCCTGTCGATTCAGGCAGACTCCACACTGAGGGACGTCGTTCGCTGCTACCCCTACGACTCCACGGATTCGGACGAGATGTCGCTGAGAGGTTCGTCGCAGGAGGTCTGCAACCAGCTTAAATCGACCTTACAGGAGCGCGTCAACAACGCAGGTCTGGAAATAATCGAGGCGCGGATAACTCACCTTGCATACGCACCGGAGATCGCTGCGGCAATGCTCCAGCGCCAGCAGGCTACCGCAATCATCGAAGCACGCCAGAAGATCGTGGACGGTGCTGTCGGCATGGTGGAAATGGCTCTGAACAAGCTCAGCGAAAGCAATGTCTGCGAGCTTGACGAGGAGCGCAAGGCTCAGATGGTAAGCAACCTGCTGGTAGTTCTCTGCGGCAACAAGGACGCTCAGCCTATCGTGAACAGCGGTTCTATCTATTGACGGCCGCAACTGTGAAAGGAGCAGGATATGGTAGGAACAGAAGCATTGATCTCGCTATTTTTCTGTGCTATTCTCTCATTCGCGATACCGATAACAGCGGTTATAGTATTCAAGAAGAAACACCCGGAAGCCTCTCTGCTTTCAGCGGTGATCGGCGCAGCGACATTTGTGGTTTTCGCGCTGGTGATGGAGCAGCTTCTTCATCTTGTAATGCTTCCGCTGGTGTTAGGCTCAACCGTCGCTTATGTACTTTACGGCACGCTTGCCGCGGGCGTATTTGAGGAAACCGGGCGGTTCGTTGCCTGCAAGCTGCTGATGAAAAAGCGCACTGGCAACGCAAACGCCGTGATGATGGGTATCGGTCACGGCGGTATCGAGGCGATAATTCTTGTAGGGTTTGGTATGATTTCATATATTGCTACTGCCTTTATTGTGAACTCAATGGGTATCGACGGTATTGCGGAGATGTCCGGAATAACCGACGAGGCAAACTTGGCGCTGCTGAACCAACAGGTGAACGGTATTGCAGCGTTTGCTATATCGACAGCGCTGGTAAACATTGTTGAGCGCGTTCTTGCAATGACGCTTCATATCAGCCTGTCAGTGGTAGTAATGAAAGCCGCGACTGTAAAGGGAAAACTGTGGCTCTACCCGGCAGCGATAGTTATGCACGCGGTGTTTGACGTCCCCGCAGCGCTGTATCAGCGGGGTTTGATCCCTTCAATCTGGCTTGTTGAGCTATTTCTTGCCATACTGGCGGCGGGAAGCGTATTTGCCGCAGTAAGGATATCCAAGACAGGACAGGAGAATTCAGCCGCCGCATGATGTTCGAGCAGTATCAAAACCCGGAAAGGAGGGCGCAAAGTGTCAGAACCAAAAGAGGAAAAACAGAGCAAAAAGCAGATACCTCTGCGCCTGTCCTCGTCGCTCTACAATGAGCTGATGAAATGGGCGGAGGACGACTTCCGCTCGGTGAACGGTCAGATAGAATACCTGCTTACGGAGTGCGTAAAGTACCGCAAAAAGCATTCCACAGGTGATAAGGAGAGCTGAAATGAATGACAACGTTGTAATGCTGATATGCTATCTTCCGGCGCCGGTCATTTTTATAATTGTGGGACTGATTCTGTGGAGATTCCCGGCGCCCTACGGCGACGCGATAGGCTACAAGACAAAGCTCTCTTATTCCAGCAAGGAGGCGTGGGATTACGCACAGGTGTTCTTCGGGAAGCTATGCACGCTCGTGAATATTCCTGTAATGGCGCTTTCTGTCGGAGTCGGGGTGTTTCAGATAGTCAAGAACGTCAGCGAAGATGTCGGGCTGGTACTGTGCTTGATATTGACTACCTTACAGACAGTTCCGTTGTTCGTGTGTATATTTATCACTGAATCACGGCTGAAGAAATATTTCGGCGGGAAAAACGAATAATATTTCCGGGCTGACGGAGCATACGTCAGCCCGGAGTTCTTTTAAGTGTAAATTGTAATTTGTCGGGCAGGCGCCTTTTCCTCTTTGCGCAGCAAAATTGCTTTTCGCTTCCTTTTGGCTTCCAAAAGGAAGCGGGGTGTGGGGCAGAGCCCCACACTCGGCGCGGAAGCGCCGCTACTCGCGCGACAGCGCGCAAACGCGTTCATGGCGCTAAAGGGGTTCGGGGGAAAACAAGAGTTTTCCCCCGGTCTGCGGCTGCCATAAGCAGCCGCAGACGACCTCACAGAGTAATTACAACTCCCCTACAAATTACAATTTATATTTTACACACTCATTTCACAAAACTTTCAGTTTTACTTTTACCAAAACAAGTGCAAAGAAAGCGCATATCATCACTAATTCGACCTGCGCGATCCGCATTGTTATGCGGACAGGTTTAGAGCCACTACCCATTGTAGTAATAATCACCAAAATCGACGGCAAAACCGGGTGAAAGTATGTGTGTTTTCTGAATTTACATTAAAAAAGAAATTCACTATAATAATAAGGCAACTAATCATTGCGAAACTAATTCACAAGGAGGAACAAAATATGATAAAAACACTGGCAGCACAGATAAAGCAATACAAAATATCAACGCTGCTTACTCCCCTTTTCACCATACTTGAGGTAGTAATGGAGGTTCTTATCCCTTTTGTCACCGCCGCAATTATCGACAAGGGGATCAACGCCGGAGATATCTCTAAGGTATATCTATACGGAGGTATAATGATCATAATGGCATTCTTGAGCCTTACCTTCGGAGTGCTTGCCGGAAAATTCGCCGCGAACGCGTCGTCCGGATTTGCGTGCAATCTTCGCGACAGCATGTTTGCAAATATCCAGACTTTCTCTTTCTCGAATATCGACAAGTACAGCACCGCAGGTCTTATCACCCGTATGACGACTGACGTTACAAATCTCCAGAACTCGTTCCAGATGATCATACGCATTGCTGTAAGAGCGCCTATCATGATGATAAGCAGCGTAATCATGTGCATTATCATCAATCCAAGAATAAGTCTGATATTCCTCGGTGCGCTGGTGGCACTCGGCGCGGTTCTCACCCTTATCCTTACAAAGGCTACGAAAATATTCAACAAGGTATTTACGAAGTACGACGACCTTAACGCCAGCGTACAGGAAAACATCTCCGCTATACGCGTCGTTAAGGGATTTGTAAGAGAAGAACACGAAAACGAAAAATTCGTTTCCACTTCCGGGAATCTGTACAAAATGTTCGTTAATGCAGAGAAGATCATCTCGTGGAACCAGCCGGTAATGATGTTCGTTATCTACGCTTGTATCCTGCTTGTATCGTGGTTCGGTGCGCAGTTTATCGTATCTGATACCCTCACCACCGGCGAACTCACTTCCCTGTTCAGCTACATCATGCAGGCGTTGATGTCGCTGATGATGCTTTCCATGATCTTCGTAATGATCAGCATGAGCGTTGCAAGCGCAAAGCGTATCTGCGAAGTGCTGAACGAAAAATCCGACATTACTAACCCGGAGGATCCGATCAAGGTGATCCCGGACGGTTCTATCGACTTCAACAAGGTCTGCTTCACCTACAAGCACAGCGAACAGAACAGCGCTGCAAAGGCTAATTCCGACGCAGAAGGCGGCGAAGAGATTCTTACCGACATTGATCTGCACATCAACGCCGGTGAAACGATCGGAATAATAGGCGGAACGGGCTGCGGCAAATCCACCTTTGCAAGCCTCATCAGCCGTCTGTATGATGTGGACCGCGGCTCTGTGTGCGTCGGCGGAACTGATGTGCGGAAATACGATCTCGAAATGCTCCGCGATCAGGTGGCAGTGGTGCTCCAGAAGAACGTGCTGTTCTCCGGCACTATCCTTGACAACCTGCGCTGGGGCAATGAAAACGCTACCGAGGAGCAGTGCGCAGAAGCCTGCCGCCTCGCCTGCGCAGACGAGTTCATTGAGAAAATGCCGGACGGCTACAACACAATGATTGAACAGGGCGGAACAAACGTTTCCGGCGGTCAGAAGCAGCGGCTTTGTATCGCAAGAGCGCTGCTGAAAAGCCCCAAGGTGCTGATCCTTGACGACTCCACCAGCGCGGTGGACACTGCGACTGACGCGAAAATACGTCAGGCGTTCGCGGAGAAGATCCCCGGAACGACAAAGCTCATAATCGCCCAGAGAATCTCCAGCGTAAAGGACGCAGACCGGATAATCGTCATGGACGACGGCAGGGTATGCGGCTTCGACACCCATGACAACCTGCTTAAAAACAACGATATCTACCGTGAGATCTACACGCTGCAAACCCAGTCCGGCGGAGATTTCGACAAGCCCAACGATTAAGGAGGCGGTATTATGAATAAACCAATGGGAAACAAACGTCCGCCTGCGGATATGAAACGTAAGAATCTTGATTTCAAGCTGCTGGGAAGAGTTCTCGGCTACATGATGAAACGGTACAAATTCCGGTTCATTCTGGTTCTGATATGTATAGTTATCACAGCAATAACTACCCTTGTAGGAATGCTGTTCATGCAGAGCCTTATCGACGATTATATTCAGCCTATGCTGGCAGTTGTAGCCGCGGGCGGTACGGCGGACTTCTCGCCGCTTGCCGGTGCGCTGCTGCGTATCGCGGCGATCTACGTCATAGGCATAATCGCCGCATTCACCTATAACCGTGTGATGATCTACATCTCTCAAGGGACTATGCGGGATATCAGAAACGACATTTTCACTCACATGGAGTCGCTGCCGATAAAGTACTTCGACACCAACGCCCACGGCGATATCATGTCGATCTACACCAACGACGTGGACACGCTTCGTCAGCTTATCAGCCAGAGTATCCCGCAGATAGTAAACTCCCTTGTGACGGTTGTTATAACGCTTGTCAGCATGTTTGTGCTGAGCGTTCCGCTGACTATACTGACGCTTCTCATGGTCGTAGTTATGATGATCGCAGCCGGAAAGATAGGCGGCGGTTCTGCAAAGTATTTCGGCGAACAGCAGCGGAATCTCGGCAGGGCGAACGGCTATATTGAGGAAATGCTGGAGGGTCAGAAGGTCGTAAAGGTATTCAATCACGAAGAAAAGAACCTTGAGGAATTCCGAAAGATCAACGAGGAGCTTCGTGTTTCAGCCGACAAGGCGAACAAGTACGCCAACATTCTTATGCCGGTAAGCGCAAATATCGGCAACATCAGCTACGTTCTGTGCGTGGCAGTCGGCGCTGTGCTGTCGCTGGTACTCGGCAGCGAAACCACCGGGCTTACCCTAGGCTCGTTGGTGGCTTTCCTTACGCTGAACAAGAGCTTTTCCCAGCCGGTGGTACAAGTCAGCCAGCAGCTCAACTCTATCGTCATGGCTACGGCGGGCGCACAGAGAGTGTTCAAGCTGCTTGACGAGAAGCCGGAGACCGACGATGGCTACGTTGAGCTTGTAAACGCTAAGGAAGCTCCCGACGGCACTCTCACCGAGTGCAAGGAACGCACCGGAGTATGGGCATGGAAGCACCCTCACGCCACAGACGGCAGCGTTTCCTACACGAAGCTGTCCGGCGACGTGGTGTTCGACGGAGTGGACTTCGGCTACGACGAGAAGAAAATGGTGCTTCATGATATCGTGCTGCACGCTGAGCCGGGTCAGAAGATAGCGTTCGTTGGCTCTACCGGAGCCGGCAAGACCACGATAACCAACCTCATCAACCGGTTCTACGACATTCAGGACGGCAAGATTCGCTACGACGACATCAACATCAATAAGATAAAGAAATCCGACCTGCGGCGTTCGCTGGGGCTGGTGCTTCAGGACACTCACCTGTTCACCGGGACGGTAATGGACAATATCCGCTACGGCAGGCTTGACGCCACCGACGAGGAATGTATCGCCGCAGCAAAGCTGGCTAACGCGCACAGCTTCATCAAGCGTCTGCCGGAGGGCTACAACACAATGCTCACCGGCGACGGCGCGAACCTCTCGCAGGGACAGCGGCAGCTCCTCGCTATCGCAAGAGCCGCAGTCGCTGACCCGCCTGTGCTTATCCTCGACGAGGCTACTTCCTCAATTGATACCAGAACAGAACGTCTGGTTCAAGACGGCATGGATAAACTCATGCACGGCAGAACGACATTCGTTATCGCCCACAGGCTCTCCACCGTGCGCAACTCCGACTGTATCATGGTACTTGAGCAGGGTCGTATCATTGAGCGCGGCAGCCACGATAAGCTGATAGAACAGCAGGGTCGTTACTACCAGCTTTACACCGGAAATCCGGCTAAAACCGATCCCGCAAACTGAATTTAGAAGGTAAAAAATCCGCAGGTGTAACAGCCTGCGGATTTTTTTATTCTTTTGGCAGTAAAATTTCTTGACACAAAGCCTCGCTCGTGATATAGTATAAAATGGCGAAAAAAGGCGTGCCGCCTTTGGCAGCACACTAAAGAGAGGGAGTTGCAAAAAATTGAACGATACAAGCGTTAAAACGCGTTTTTTATACGGCGCACAGGCGGGAATTCCGGTGGTTCTGGGATTTATCCCGGTGGGTATAGCCTTTGGAGTAATGGCGCGGCAGGCGGGTTTTTCCACGCTGGAGACCTGCCTTATGTCGCTGTCGGTGTATGCTGGGGCAAGCGAAATGATGGCGGTGGGAATGTACGCGCAGGGAGCGGGTATTCTCGCAATAATTATAGCCACGTTCTTTCTGAATCTGCGGCACATCATCATGAGCCCCTGCGTTTTCAGCCGCATGAAGGCCTCAAAGCTGGGACTGCGGCTGCTGGCGGCGTTCGGCGTCACGGACGAATCCTTCGCGGTCTTTACCACTATTCCGGAAAAGCAATGCACCCCTGCGTTTTTTCTCGGGCTGATCCTAGTGACCTACTCCTCATGGAACATCGGAACTCTCATCGGCGCGGCGGCGTCTGATCTCCTGCCGCCGATAGTTACCGCAAGTCTGGGGATAGCGCTGTACGCTATGTTCATAGGGCTGCTTATGCCGGGGCTGCGGGGGAATTTCCGGCTGTTTCTGCTAGTGCTGTTCACGGCGGTGGTGAATTCCCTGCTGTCGCTGTGCATACCGTCTAGCTGGGCGCTCATCATTTCAACGCTTGCCGGCGCGGCTGCCGGGGTATTCTTTGTTGACCTCAAGGACGAAAACAGCGCAAAGGAGGACGGCGATGAACATTGAAATACTCATTCTGATACTTGGCATGACCGCCGTTACATACATTCCGCGGGCAATCCCCGCAGTGCTGATAAACAAGCTGAAATTCGGCGAGAAATTTGAGAAATTCCTGCGGCTTATCCCCTACACCGCAATGGCAGCGCTGATCTTCCCCGGAGTGTTCACCACCGACCCGGACAGGCTGTACATCGGTATCGCCGGGGCGCTCACCGCCGGGGTGCTGGCGTGGTTCAAAAAGCCGATAATAGTCTGCGTGCTGGCGGCGGTCGGGGTGAATATGGTGCTGTACGCGGTGATTCCGTGAGCTTTTCGCTGATAATATCAGACTTTCCGCGAAAAATTCCACGACTGCCCGCATAAAATATTGACAATTCCGCATTTTAGTGGTATAATAAATTGTTAAATTATGTGGCGCTGAGTTTTCGGCGCGAAAGGCTGTGATATCATGCGGCATAACAATGCCGGTCCGAATATTGGTTTCTCAGACCAGTAATTAAGGATCTTCCGCCATTTTCGGCGATATTATACAACTGAAAGGATTGAAAACATTGTTCATGGAAAATGAATACCGCACACAATACTGCAATGCGGTAAGCGAAAAGGATATAGGCAAAAAGGTAAGGGCTGCCGGCTGGGTGGAGAATATCCGCGACCACGGCGGTATCATGTTCGTTGACCTGCGCGATCATTACGGCGAGGTTCAGGTCGTGTTCCACAACGAGGCGCTTCTGGAGGGTATCCACAAGGAGTGCGCTGTTTCTATCACCGGTACTGTCGTTAAGCGCGACGAGAGCACCTATAACGACAAGATCGAGACCGGCACAGTCGAGATCGAGGCGGAGGAAGTCCGCATACTTGGCAAGGTGACTGAGCAGCTTCCGTTCGAGGTCGCTACCTCCCGCGAGACCCGCGAGGACGTCCGTCTGAAGTACCGCTACCTTGACCTGCGCAACAAGAAAATGCACGACAATATCGTTCTGCGCTCTAAGATAATCAGCTTCCTGCGCAACAAGATGAACGAAATGGGCTTCCTTGAATTACAGACCCCTATACTGTCCACCTCCTCACCGGAGGGCGCGAGAGATTACCTTATCCCCAGCCGTAAGCACCACGGAAAGTTCTACGCTCTGCCGCAGGCGCCACAGATCTTCAAGCAGATCTATATGGTTTCCGGATTTGACAAGTACTTTCAGATAGCGCCCTGCTTCCGCGACGAGGACGCAAGAGCCGACCGTTCCCCCGGCGAGTTCTATCAGCTTGACTTTGAAATGAGCTTCGCTACGCAGGAGGACGTTTTCGCAGTCGCTGAGGAGGTACTCTCCGCGGCGTTCAAGGAGTTCTCAAACGGCAAGGCGGTCTCCCCCGCTCCGTTCAAGAGTATCCCCTATGAGGAGGCAATGCTGACCTACGGCTCTGACAAGCCTGACCTGCGCAACCCGCTGGTAATCAAGGAGCTTTCCGACCTGTTCGTTGACAGCGACTTCAAGCCGTTCTGCAACAAGGTGGTAAGAGGTATCAGAGTTCCCGGCATGGCAAAGCAGAGCAAGACCTTCTTCAAGAGCATGGAGGAATTCGCTACCGAGGAAGTAGGCATGAAGGGTCTTGGCTACTTCAAGGTCGAGGAGGGCGAGAACGGAATGTTCAAGTACAACGGCCCTATCGACAAGTTCCTCAACGACGACCAGCGCAGGGAGCTTGCAAAGCGCTGCGAGCTTGAAGTCGGCGACGTGCTGTACTTCATTGCTGACAGCAAGAAGAACGCTCCGAAGTTCGCCGGACAGATCAGAACAGAAGTCGCAAAGCGCATGAACCTTATCGACGAGAGCCGCTTTGAGCTGTGCTTTATCGTTGACTTCCCGATGTACGAGCTGGACGAGGAGACCGGAAAGATCATCTTCACCCACAACCCGTTCTCTATGCCTCAGGGCGGTCTGGACGCGCTTCTGAACAAAGATCCGCTGGATATACTTGCATATCAGTACGATATCGTATGCAACGGCGTGGAGCTTTCCTCCGGCGCTGTCCGCAACCACGACCTTGACATCATGATTAAAGCGTTCGAGATCGCGGGCTACTCCGAGGAGGACGTGGCTAGCAAGTTCGGCGCGCTGTACAATGCGTTCAAGTTCGGCGCACCTCCCCACGCGGGAATGGCGCCTGGTATCGACCGCATGATCATGCTGCTGACCGGAGAGGAGAGCATCAGAGAGATCATTGCGTTCCCGCTGAACTCCAACGCGCAGGATATGCTTCTTGGCGCGCCCACGGAGGTAACAGAGCAGCAGCTCCGCGAGGTTCATATCAAGGTAAGAAAGCAGATGTGATAGCTGCATAAACAAATTGAGCCGCCCCTTAATTTGGGGCGGCTTTTTGGCATGTTAAGCATTATACCCGTGCAATAACCACGCTCATATCGTCCTCTGAGCCGGCGGCAAGTGCGCGGCTTATTATCTCCCGACAGGCGGCGATATCGCTTTCGGCGGCGGAGATGATACCCTCCAGCATATCGATATCAAGGAAGTCATGCACCCCGTCAGAGGTCATCAGCAGACCGCCGCCGGAAAGATCCGATATCTGCGGTCGGAACAGGCTGGAAGTGCCGCCCCCGAAGCAGGCGGTGATCTCACTGCGGCTGCACTGCTCTGCCTCCTGCGTCCTGCCAAGCGACATGTAGTAATTATAGCTTGTCATGTCGCTTGTCAACTGTTTTAGATACCCGCCTTGTATTGCATACACCCTTGTATTACCGATATGAAGCAGCTTTCCGGGCTGATTTTCGCAGAGGAACACCCCGGAATAGGTCGCCGCCATTTTCTCCTTTCCGGGAGTATTCTTCGCAAGCGCCAGCAAACCGCTGTTTATCTCTGATATCTCATCTTGCAGATTTTCGCAGTTGCAGAGCGAAAGCCGCTCGCAGACATACTGCGCCGCGATATCTCCCCCGGCGTTGCCGCCTACCCCGTCGGAAATCCCCAGCGCGAAGGGCGGCTCAATGTCGCAGCACAGCTCCTCACAGCAGAGGATATTCCCGCCGACAAGAATCCTGTCGTCGCTGGCGGATTTGTCGCAGCCGCAGCGGGTCGCCGCACTTATCTTCATATTATCACTTCCTCTGACAGTTCAGCGCTGCCGGCATGGAATCCGGGTCTATTGCTATAATTTCAAGATCAGCGTCTGAAAAGATACCATTGTCGAACAAGTACCGCGAAAGCGGGTTTATCAGCAGATTCTCCACGATATTGCCGATACCGCGTCCGCCGTTTGAGAGATTCCCCAGCGCCTTTTCCAGCAGCGTGGAATACGCCGCATCCGAAAGAGTGACGTTTATCTGCTTGTCCGCGGCAAGGCTTGACAGTATGCGGTCTACCTGCGAACGCAGTATCTGCCGCGCCGCTTCCGGTCTGATGAAATCAAAAACCACGATATTCTCGCCGATACGGTTCAGTATCTCCGGGCGTCCCAGTTCAAGCTTGAAGTAGTCCTCAATCGCGCCGCGGACTCTCTGCTGTACCTCCGGGTAGGGCATTTCGGCGGTGACGTTCTGCACTCTGCCGCCGTCCGGGGTGCGGGTGTAGATTCCAAGATTGCTGGTGAATATTATCACGCACTCGCTGAAATACACCGTGTTGCCTTGCCCGTCGGTCATTCTACCGTCCTCCAGAATTTGCAGGAACTTATCCAGCACTGACGGGTGCGCCTTTTCTATCTCGTCGAAAAGCAGTATAGAAAAGGGATTGTTCCTCACGGCGTTGGTGAGCTGACCTCCCGCCTCATAGCCGACATATCCGGGGGGCGCGCCAAGCAGCTTCTGGTCGCTGTGGCTTTGGCTGTATTCGCTCATGTCGAAGCGTATGCAGCAGCGCTCGTCCCCGAAAAGCCGCTCCGCAAGGGTCTTGGCGGTTTCGGTCTTACCCGTTCCGGTGGGACCTGCGAAAAACAGCACGCCTTTAGGTCTGGTGTGGGACGACCCTTGAAGCCCCGACATTCCCGTGACTGCACGTTTCACCACGTCAAGGGTCTTTGTTATGGCGAATTCCTGCCCCTTGACCCGCCGCCGGAAATCCTCACCGGCGTTGCGCAGCGAATCTACGTCCAGCTCCCGCCACGGGTTCTCTTTTATACCGTACTTGTAGAGGTCTATCACGTCACACATGTTCCGTATGGAAATGCGCTCGTTCTTGCAGAGCTTGCGCAGTCCGTTCATCTCGGTGAAGCTGAAACCCTCGGTCAGCGCCGCGAAGCGCTCCTGTATCTTTTCCAGCTCCGCCGGGTGCTCGGTGAAATACGGCATTTCACTGCGGAAGATATCTCCGGCGAAAAAGGTCGCGAAGTTATCCCCGCGGACAAAACCGGCGCGTTCCTCCTTTGTGGGCGTGGAAATTGTAATTGTTTTCTGGTTCGGGTTGTCAAGATAGAACCACGCCGGGATATCGTTGGATTTGTTCACGATAAGCACCAGCAGATTCCGCAGCTTGCCGCCCGCAGCTTCGGTGCGGACTTCCGCCGCCTCCATTGAAGTCTGAAGCAGCGTGGTGTAGCTGTCCACCTCAGACTGCTGCAAGTGGTCGGGGGAAACTATATACCGGGACGCGAAATTCATCACGATAACGCAGGACTGTTTGTTCTGGCTGAGAGTGTTCCTCACAAGCTGCACTGCCCCGCCAGCGTTGTTCCCTTTGAACGCCGCGGGAACTGCCCCGTCGGTCACGCTCACCCCTGCCAGCTTCGCGAATGCTTCAAGGTAGCCCTCCTCGCAGGGGTTAGAGAATCCCCGAAGGCTGTCGTAGAACGTGATGACCTCGTACCCCATGTCCTTGAAGAAGTAGTGAAGATAGTCCGTCAGCCGCAGAATGCTCCCCTTGGGGATACTGCCCTCGCTGGGGTACTGATAGCTGTCGTATATGTTTCCCTCCAACATGATGAGGGGCTTAATCCTGCTGAATATCGAAAGCTCGCGATGCCACTTGGGGATATATTCGCTCATTCTTATCTCCTTTTACACACCCGGGAACTCCGACAAATGCCGGCAGGGTATCCCGTTTTCAAGGCAGTACTTCTGCGCCATGCTGTCCGGCAGGCAGTATACCACCACGCTCTTCGCGCCGGAGGACTTCACCATGATACCGCACAGGTCAACAAGCTCGGTGTTCATGCCGAGGACTGCCACCGCACGGCTCTTGCTGAGGAAAAAGTCGCTGAACGGGCTGATTATCTGCTGGGTGTACTCCGGCACAACCAGCCGTTCCAGCCTTGAACACTCCACGAACGCGTTGTTCTCAATGGTCAGCAGCGTGTCCGGCAGAACTACCTTAGTGAGCCGACCACACCAGCCGAAGCACTTCTCCGGAAGCACTGTGATACGGGTGTTTTCAAGGTGTACCTCTGTGAAGATACAGCTTGCAAACGCGCCTGCGCCGATAGTCATAAGGCTGTCCGGGAACGAAATCGTACTCAGCGTGCAGGCGCTGAAAGAGTTCTTCCCTATCATGTAGAGGTGCTCCGGCAGTATCAGACGTTTCAGCTTGGTGCTGCGGAACGCGCCGTCGCCTATTCTTGTGACGGTGCAGCCGTCGATAACGTCCGGAATCTCCAGCACCTCCGGGATCTCCACCTCGCCGTCAAAGGAATGGTGAGTGTTGAACCCGGTGATAGTCACCTCGTCGTTTTCCACCCGGTAGGAAAGGTATTTCAGCGCAGTTTCGTACCGATTGTCCGGCTGCTTTGACTGCCACTTGTCCAGCGCCTCTGCAATGCGGGTGTTTGTGGCTAGCATGCTCTTTTCCCTGGACTCCTTGACAGCTTCGTCTATGCGGGAATCCAGCGCCTGCTGCTCCGCGCGGACATTATCGGCGGACTTTCGCTGCTCGTCTAAATCGAATTTCTCGCTGTCCGAAACGGAATTCAGAAATGCCGCTGCTTTCAGCAGCCGCTCTTGACTGGCAAGATACGCGCTCATCTGCTGTGAGGACTGAATGTCCTTCAGGGTGCAGAGCGTTTCGGTAAGTATCTCTATCTTCTTCTCCGCCGCGTCCAGACGCTGGTGCAGCGACTCTATCTCTATCCGCTGTTTGAGTTCTTCAAGCTCGGTCATCTATCCTTGTCCTCTCTCATCATAAGGCTTATCGTCTGTGCAATGCCGCTCACCGCCGCGCGTTTCGCCGTGTCGGAGTTTACCCTGCCGCTCCGCGCAGCCTGTTCCGCCGCCGAACGCAGAACGTTCCCGCTAAGTTGTTTCATGAAATCGGTCAGTTCTTTTGCTTCGGCGGACGGCTCCTGCTTCTCCGGCTGGGGTCGCGATCCGGTTTCGGGCTTTTTCGGCTCCGGCTTGTTCTCCGGTGTGAAGCTCGGCAGCTCCTCGCAGCCGCAGACGCTGTAAAGCAGCTCCGACAGCCGCAGCAGACTGCTCCTGCGTTTCACGCAGGACTGTATCTCACCGGGATAGGGCAGCTTTTCCACGCGGCGCAGCGTTTCGCTCAGCAGCGCAAGCCTGATGTACGCAATATCGCGCTGCGCTGTATCACTGCTGTTCATCGCTGTCACCGCCTTTCAGCAGACTTTTCTCCGCCAGCCGCCGTTCAAGCTGCTGCGGGTAGTCTGCGCTGTGTATTCCCACCGAAATAACGCTGTTTCCGGCGGTGAAATTCTGTATCGCGTTCCCGCGGCGCATATATTCCTCATAAGCGCCGCGAAAGCTCTCGTCAAGGAATATCACCTGCTGGTTATCTGAACCCCGCAGCGGGCAGCCGTTGTTGCGCTCCTCGACATAAAGCCCGTCGATAAGCACCGCCGCGCTTTGCAGTATCTCCTCCACGCAGTTGGAGTTCATCTCCCGAAGCTGCGCCAGCGTGTATCCGGTGTAAATAAGTATATCGTGTGAGATAGTTCTCAGCTCCGGCAGGAGCTTCGCAAGCTCCTCCGGCTGCTCCATAGGGTCGCCGCCGGTTATCGTGAAGCCGTCCACCCGCCTGCTGTCTGAAATGGAACGCACCAGCTTCAGCAGGTTTTCCACGGAAATATCGTACTCCTTCCGGGGCTGCCACAATTCGGGGTTGCTGCACCCTTTGCACCCGTGTGAGCAGCCGCACAGCCACAGTCCTATCCTCTCGCCGGGGCCAAGCGTCCTTACCGGGTACAATATCCGGGCTAAGTTCATGGGCATATCCTCACGGTGAAATAGGCTGCGCCCTCCTGCCGTGTACCCTCCGCGGAGTTGCCGCCAAGCCCTATCTCGTCGCCGTCGTGCAGCTCCTGCCGGCATGAAATGCGGAGGTTATTCACATAGGTGAAGTTTGTAGTACTAAGGTTCGTGATGTAAAGCCGCCCGTTTTCCGCAGTGAGCCTTGCGTGGGTGCGGCTCACATACGGCTTTGCGGAAAGGTACTCGCGCATTTCCTGCTCCCTGCCGACGTCGGTTTCCGGCTGGGTCAGCTCGTATGCGTACTCGCCGTCAAGGGAAGCCAGCGTGAAATGCGGAGCGCTCTCCGGGACGTCCTCACTGGGGATAATATCTGAAATGTCCTCGCCGCAGACCGCGCATTTCCGCATTGCGGCGGGATTCCTCGCGCCGCAGCCGCACACCCGCACAAACGCTCTTGGCGCGGAGGTATCAGCGGGCTTTGTCGAGGTATTTTCGTCCACCACCGGGGTGGAAGTGAGGTCAGCCTCGCACTGTGAACACTCTATCCGGCTGGGCGGATTGTGAAAGCCGCAGTCCGGGCATATTCTGTATTTACTCATCTGCGCTCAATTCCTTTGGTGCGGAGTTCTGCCGCTGATCCTCTGTGAAGTCAGCAAGGGTGACGTCCTCCGTTAAGTCGTAGTCGGAAACGTTGATTATCTGCGCGTATGCGGTGTCCGGGGGCAGCAGCGAAATATGCTCCGACTCAATTCCCTTTTCAAGCAGCCGCCGCTCGAACTCTCTGAATCTGCCGCAGAAGCTGCGCATATCCTCGGCAAGGCGGTCAGCTTCCGTCGGTTCGGGAACCCTGTCCCTATCGCCAAGACCGCCAAGCTCCATTGTGATATTTCCACTCGCGGAATAGGTCACGTTTACCGCCGTCCCCTCGCTGAAGGAATACAGCTCGTTGCGGAACGCAGCGCCGCTTTTCTTCACCACGGAACGGTTTCCTATGAGCCGGTAGCCCATGTCCTCCATTACCTCGTCTATGCAGCGGGAAATGTAATCCTGCTCGTCGCTGCGGGCGGTTTGCGCTTCAAGCTCCGCGATAAGCTGACTAAGCCGCGCCGGGGCGCTCCTGCTGAACGGAACTCCCTGCGGCGCTTCTCCGCGTTCCTCGCAGAGCGCGTGATACCTCGCAAGCAGCCTGTCGTACTCCGCGCCGCATTCACGGCGAAGCTCCGAATAGCTGCGGCACTCCTTTTCCAGCCTTGCCACCGTCATGGAGCTGAAATTGTGCAGGAAATCCTCGCTGTCTATCTCGGACAGCTTCTTTTGAGCCTTTGCGATATCCTGCCGCAGCTCGTTGCTAAGCTCTGCCGCCGGTATCTCAGCAAGCCTGCCGGAAAGCTCCAGCTTCATGTCACGCAGGCGCTTCTGCACCGGGGTCATGATCTGGCTGAAATCAGCGCCGGAGAGCCTGTCAAGGCTGTCGCTAATGTCCTGCCGCAGCGCCTTGATGTTTCGCACGGATATACCCTCCAACTCGCCGCAGAGCTTCACTGCCTCGTCAAGGGACTTCTGCGCTTCAGATACCGCGCGCTCCAACTTATCCGGCGTTTCGTTCCTGCCGAGAGCCGACAGGTTTTTCAGAGCCGCGGCGGTCTTTTCCTCCAGCTTTTTGAGCTTTGCCGAATAGCCGCCGTCTTCGCCGGTGCGCTCCATGAGCGCCTTAGCCTGATCCGCCGCAGAGTCCGGCAGCTTTGTCACGGAATTCAGCTTAGCGGTAAGGTGTACGATATGCGCCCTCGCCTCGCCTATCCTGCGCTCCCGCTCACGCTGGGCGATCAGCGCACGGCGCTGCGCCGGGGTCAGTCTGTATTCTGATGTCTTTGGTCCGCTCATTGCTATCCTCCGTTCCATTTTATTGCCATGTCACGCTATCACGCTTTCACGCGTTCTGCGATCTCCAGTTTTCCACCTCGCTGCGCTTTCCAAGCGAATTCAGCCACGCTTCAAACTGCACGTCAAGCTCGCCGTCCGGGCTTATTATCTTCCCGCAGAACCGCTCGAACTCCCGGAAATCCTCCGCCAGCAGCGACTTCATGTACCGCACCAGCTCGTCCGGCGAAGCGAAGCTCCTGTCCTCCACCCGAAGCAGCTTATCCCCGGACAGCGCGAAGCCGACGGTGTACCGCGCAAGCTGCACGGTGCGTTCGTCCTGCTCGCCGTATTTTACCATGTCCTCAAGGCTGCGCGCAGCCTCCGAAAGAGCCTTGTCGCCGGGGCAGGCGCTCTGCACATAAGCGGAAATGAGCTTTTTTGACAGCACCTCGCTTACGAACTCATCGGCGGTGTTGCCGCTGTTCATGCTGTCCAGAACGTAATTTCCAAGCTCCGATATGCTCTCGAATCGTCTGCCCTTCCAGCAGAACGCCTTTGTTTCCGGGTCAAGGCGGTATATCAGCTTGAAGAACGCAAGATCCGCGTCAGCGCCGCCGGACACCTCGTCCTCCGCGTCAAGGGCGTACCCGGCAAGCTCCGGGTCGTATGGCTTCAAAAAGCCCGACAGAATGCCTCTGAACACCTGCTTCTTGCCCTGCTCCCAGTTCAGCGTGAACTCCGTCACGACCTCGTGCAGGCTGGAAAGCCGCCGGTTCATGAACGTGTAAACCGGGAACGAACGCTGCGCCGGCTCTGCGCCCTCGCCGGGTATCGGCTGAATGATCCCGCTGCACCAGTTTTCCACCTCCGCGTAGGTCCAGCGCCGGTTTGGGTTGGATTTCTTGCGGCGGTTGGTTATGTCAAAATATGTAAGCGCTGAAATGAGGTCTTTCAGCGGCTTCGGCATGTTGTCCGGCAGCGGTATGCGCTGGATCGCCGTGTACCGCGCGATCTCCTCCGCGGACATGTCGGTGTAGGGAGTTTTCCCGCAGAACAGCTCGTACAGCGTTATTCCGAAGGAGTAGTAGTCCGACTCCTCCAGAAACAGCTTTCTGAAGGTTTCCGGCGCGGAGTACTCCGGGGTCATGCCGGTGCTGGTGACTACCACGGTGCTGCCGCTGCTCTGCACAGAGCTTATGCCGAAGTCGATTATCGCGATATCGCCGCTGTCCGTCAGCATGATGTTGGAGGGCTTTAAGTCCTTGTGGATTATACCCACGTCGTGAAGCGCCGCCAGTGCTTCGTTTATCTCCGGGATTATGCGGTCTTTCAGCTCCTCAAAGCTGAACCGTCTACCCTGCAAGGAGCCGTTGCGGTAGTACGGCAGTATCTCATACGGCAGCCCGCGGAACACGTCCGACTGATACAGCGGCGCGACGTAGGGGCAGCGCACTTCCTGCAAGGCGGCGATTACCTCGCTTTTCACGGCGATAGGACGTCGGTACAGCTTCGCCGCGAACTCCTCGCCGTCACGTTCGCAGATGTATATATCCGCCTCGCCGGCGGGCGCGGACAGCCGCTGCTTTATCACATATCCGCCGGGAAGCTCCGTACCCGGTGATATCACGGCAGCCGCCGACAGCGCGGGATTCACCGTGGTCTGACTGCCGGAAAGGGCGGGATTTATTTCCGTTGCATTGCTCACGGCAGGGTTTATCCGTGTTTCTTCGCTCATGACCGCCTCCTGCATTGTATTTTACTTCATAATAATTATACCATAACCCGGTAAATTTTTCAAGATATATTATGTAAAATCACACAAAAAAGCACTGCCGTTTGAGCAAACAGCAGTGCAAAATGTCAACGCAGATTTTTTCCTCCCAGACGCACCCACAGCCGGGTCTGATAGCCCAGCTTCGCGTACCAGTCGTACACCCCGGTGTAGTGAATGAATATCCTGTCGCAGCCGCGATCCAGCAGAATCCGGGAAGCCTCCGCGACCATGGCAAGCCCTATCCCCCGCCGCCGGAATGCCGGGACAGTCCCCACGCAGCCAATACTTCCCACCCGGGATTTTTCGTCGGAGAACAGGCAGGTCACGTCGTCCTCCACAAGGCAGAAGGACGCTATCTCCCCGCCGAAATAGGCGCAGAAGCACTCCCCCTCTCGGAAGTACTGCACCCAGTCCTCGTCTACCACGGAAACCGCAGTTTTCAGCCGCTCTGAGCCGCACGACTCCCAGCCGAAGCTCACCCCGGCGGGAGGTTGTAAGTCCAGCCGCAGTTCCTCGGCAGAGCCGCACATTTCCGCGATATTCTCGCCGAGAACGTACCCGCGCTTCTCGAAGAACGGCGCACTGGAAAGCTCTGTGCCGATAAATAGCCCGGAGTCCGCGCCGCCTATCTCCGCACAGTTAAAGCCGCTCCTGCGGATAAAGTCCTCACACTGCGCCAGAAGTCCACCGCCGATACCACGCCCACGGAATTCCGGCAGAACGCACAGCAGACGTATTTTGTTTCCCTGCACCAGCGCGAAGCCGCCCTCTGCTTCAAAAAGAGTCCCCTGCTCTATCACGGACAGCATATTGAACTGCTGCTCGGTCAGTCGGAGATTTGGAAAGCAGCGGGTGAAGATCTCGTAATATGTCATAAACTGCCCTCACATGTCGATAAGCGCCTGCCCCATTGACGGGCATTTCGTCACCCGCTCGCCGAGGTGATTCGCCCAGCGTTCGGGGTAAAAGGAATAGTAGGACACCCTGTTCTCCCGCCGATACCTCTTGAACACCGGCAGAACCGACCACAGCATGGACGGAAGTCCGACAACAAGCAGGAAAAGCGGTCCAAGTATCATGGACTGCACCGTATGTCCGTATTCATGCACACGGATTCGCCGGTGATCGTCCGCCGGAAGCTCGTCGCTCATGAAGATGAACATTCCCAGCCCGGTGCTGTAACCGGGGTTCGCCCACTTCGTCACCACCGCGCCGTTATAGAAACTGTGCTGCCGCCGGATATTCAGCAGAAACAGCGCCAGCCCGCAAAGGTTCTGCAAAATGCCCCAAGTCCATTGTAAGATCAGATAGACCGCGGTATACATATCACTTGAGGAATCCCTCGATTATCTTTTCCTCTGCCTGCTCGCGGGTTAGGCCCAGCGAACACAGCTTCAGAAGCTGCTCTCCGGCGATCTTGCCGATAGCCGCTTCGTGTATCAGCGCAGCGTCCACATTTGCCGCGTTGAGCGCCGGCTGAGCGTCCACCCTGCCGTTGTCCGCAAGTATCGCGTCGCAGGCAGAATGTCCGGTGCAGCGGTTGTTGCCCTCCACCACGGAATAAAACGCCTGATGTGAGTTCCCACGCGCCACCGAGCGTGAAACAAGGTCAGCGCCGCTGTCCTCGCCGTTCAGCTTAACGTCGAACTTCGTGATTGCTTCCTCCTCGTGGTCGGTCATGATACGCTCCCGCACGATTATCTTCGCGCCCTTGTCAAGCACCGCAGAGGTGCTTCTGGTGGAGCGGTCAACGCCGCCAAGCTGTATCGTGTCCATTTCAAGGCAGGAGTCCTCTTTAAGATAGCAGTCTGTCACCGGATCGATCTTCTTCAAGCCCTTTCCAGTGCCTGTTCCGATGTGTTTTTCCTTATAGACTACATGCGCGCCTTTTTCAAGGAAGAAACGGTGTATGCCGTTGTGCCGCGCTGTGTCCTCGCCGTCGCTGTGAACTCCGCAGCCCGCGACAACAATTACGTCCGCGCCCTCGCCGATGTAGAAATCGTTGTAAACAAGGTCGTCCACGTCAGAATGCGTCACGCACGCCGGGATAAACACGGTTTCCCCGACGGTATGCGGTTTCACGGTGATGTTGATCCCCGGCTTATCGGTTTTGGACTCTATTGTGATGTTCTCTGAGGACTTACGCCCGGCGCACATGCTGTCCTCGCGGATATTATACGCGCCCTTGAAGCCAGTCACAGGGTCATAATCGGAGATAACCTTCAGCATTTCCCCGGTGATATCATTGAAATTAATGTCCTTTATGTCGCTCATTGACAGCCACCTCCGTTTCTCTGCGGGCAGCGGCAGGAGAACTCTCCCTTAAGCAGCGCAGGAAGTATCTCCTCGCGGCTGCCGCTGGTGCGCACTCTGCCGTCCGCGACAACGATTATCTCGTCGGCAATGGACAGAATCCGCTCCTGATGAGAGATTATGACAAGCGAACCGCTGGTGTGGCTGCGTATCTCCTCAAAGGTCTCCACCAGCCGCGCGAAGCTCCACAGGTCTATACCCGCCTCCGGCTCGTCGAACACCATGAGCTTTGCGTTACGCGCAAGCACAGTGGCGATCTCAATGCGCTTCGCCTCGCCGCCGGAAAGGGCTGCGCTCATCTCGCGGTCAATGTATTCCTCGGCGCACAAGCCTACCTTTCCGAGCAGTTCGCACAGACGGTCGTGCTGGAGTTTCTCACCCGCGGCAAGTTCCAGCAGATCACGCACGGTGAGTCCCTTGAACCGCACCGGCTGCTGGAAAGCATACGCAATGCCCAGCTTTGCACGCCCGGTGATGTCCATTCCGGTGATGTCTTCACCGTCCAGCAGTATCTTTCCGCCGGTGGGAATTTCCACCCCGGCGATCAGCTTCGCAAGAGAGGTCTTTCCGCCGCCGTTAGGTCCGGTGATGACCACAAGGCGGCTGTCCATTTTACAGCTTATTCCGTTTATTATAGGCTCCCCGTCCGGCAGCTTCCAGACGAGATCTTGTAATTCCAGCAATTGTTTCTGCCCCTTTCAAACTACATAGTATTACATTTTATTATTTTATCATATATGTGGAAATATGTCAAGTTCTGAGGTATTATTTCACAAAAAAGCCGCCACACGGGCGGCTTAATTATTATTCTGTTTCTTTACTTGCGCGGGGGCGCTTCATCACAAGGAACACCACCGCAGCCGCGAACACCCCGATACTGATAAGCTGCGAGGTGGAAAGCCCAAACAGGAAGCCCCTGTAATCGTCGCCGCGCAGGAATTCCAGCGCGAACCTCCCGACGGGATAAATCAGCAGGTACACAGCCAGCAGGCGGTTTTTCAGCCAGCCCTTTGCCAGCATGAGTGACAGCAGCCCGAACAGAGCGAATTCCAGCCCTGCCTCAAAGAGCTGCACCGGAACTCTGGGAACGCCGTTTGCGCTCTCTACAAGCGCATTGTGGAACGTGATCCCGTGCTCCCACTCCACGCCGTAGCAGCACCCGCCGAGGAAGCAGCCTATCCTGCCGAACGCATGGAACAGCGCGATCGACGGCGCTGTGCAGTCCGAGGTAAGACCATAGTCCAGCTTCTGGTGCTTCATGCAGAGATAACCGGCAAACAGCCCTCCGATAAGCCCGCCGTAGAAAACCGAGCCGCCAAAAATAAAGATCGCAGCGTCCCAGAACTCCTGAAAGCTGCCGGCGCTAAACAGTCTGCTCCAGTGCTGGATATTTGTGATACCGTAAAGCAGGTGCATACCGACAGCACAGCCTATCGCGCCGAACAGAAACACGAAGATCATGCTGATGTCGTTGCCGCCGCGCTTCTTGTAGCGGGATATCGCAAGCGGGCAGGCGGTGAATATACCCGCAAGCGAAGTCAGCATATAGCTGCTGATGTATTTACCGAATAGTGTGAAACCGGGAAACATGACTCCTCCAAATATAGAAAAACCCCGCCCAGTACGGGCAGGGCTTAACTTTTGATCATCAAAGGCAATAAATCAATAGCTGCCTGCTGCTGCGATCATACCGCCCAGTGCGCACAGAGCACAAACTGCGCAAGCGAACATAATTACAGAGAATGCAGTGGATACGATACCGAGAACCAGACCTGCGGTAGCAAGACCCTTCTCGTTGCCCTCAGTAGCTCCGCCTTCCTTTACCTTCTTCAGTGCGAGCGCGCCGAATACGATACCTGCGATAGCAGCAAGCGGTGCAATGTAGTAAATGTAAGGAATGAAAGCGCCTACGATACCAACGATACCGCAAACAAGGGATATGATGGACATATTCTTAACTGTCATAACCAAACCTCCGAAAAATTATTTTGATGTGTTTATCATCATTTGAATTATAACACATTTCCTCAAATAAGTCAATAATTCTTCTAAAACCAACCTGCACAAATTTCACCCGACTGTCACGTTGGTTTTGTGAATTTTTCACAAAGCCACATTTATTAAATACCTGTGCAATAATTGCGCACCCCCGGAGTTTCCGGAACGGTCTATATTTTTTTATTCAGTCTGCCGAAACGATAGTGCCACCGCCGACGACGGTATCGCCAGAATAAAGCACCACCGCCTGCCCCGCAGTTACAGCCCGCTGCGGCTGCATGAACTCCACATGCACAAGCCCGGAGCTTTCCGCCCAGACCACCGCCGGCGCTTCCCTGCCGTTGTAGCGGGTCTTTGCCGTGACCTCCACCGGGGAGGAGGGCGGCTCTGCAAAGGTTATCCAGTTGAAATCCCGCGCCATGAGCCGATTTGAATACAGCCCCTCCTCACGGGAAAGGGTGATGGTGTTGCGCTCCACGTCCTTTCCGCAGACGTACATTCTCTCGCCGAAGCCCACGCCAAGCCCCTTGCGCTGACCTATCGTGTAGCGTATCAGCCCGGAGTGCTCCCCGATAACATTGCCCTTGACGTCAAGGAAGTCCCCGTGGGGGTAGGACTTCCCCGTCCTGCGGGTGATGAACCCGGCGTAATCGCCGTCCGGGACGAAGCATATATCCTGACTGTCGTGCTTGTGCGCGTTCAGAAGCCCCAGCTTCTCCGCCAGCGCCCGTACCTCCTCCTTGCTGGAGAAATCGCCAAGCGGGAAAATGGTATGGGCAAGCTGCTCCTGCGACATGGAGTAGAGAACGTAGCTTTGGTCTTTCGGGAGGTTTTTCGCCTTTTTCAGCACCCACCTGCCAAAGTTTTCGTCGTACTCCGTCCGCGCGTAATGCCCAGTCACGATAAGGTCACAGCCAAGCGACCTGCCCCGCCGATACAGCAGCTCGAACTTCATGTATCGGTTGCAGTCAATGCACGGGTTGGGGGTGAGCCCCTGCTCATACGCGGAAACGAAGCGGTCAATGACCTCATGCTCGAACTCCTGCGTGAAATTGAACACATAGAACTTCATGCCCATTGAATAGGCGACGTTCCGGGCGTCCTCTGCGTCGTCGGCGGTGCAGCAAGACTTCTCGGTGCAGGGGCTGTCCTCATTGCTGCGCAGCTTCATGGTCACGCCGATACAGTCGTAGCCCCGCTGCTTCATCAGCGCCGCTGCAACAGAACTGTCCACGCCGCCGCTCATGGCGATAAGGGCGGTCTTGTTCTCAGTCATTACCAAGCCTCAGCATTTCGTCAATGCAGCGCTTTGCGGCGAGCCGCTCCTGCTCCTCGATCTGTATTTCGAAGCCGTCCCTGCCCTCCAGCGTGTGGAGAACGTCCGCGATCGTCGTGACCTTCATGTTGTGGCATACGCAGTCCTTTGACAGCGGGAAAAACAGCTTTTCCGGGTGGTCAATGCCGAGGTGCTGCACAATGCTGTTCTCTGTGCCGATTATGAACTCCTTTGCGCTGCTCTTTGCCGCGTAGTCCATAATCTCAGTAGTGCTTCCTGCGAAATCCGCAAGCTCCACTATCTCCGGGCGGCACTCCGGGTGGACGAGCACCAGCGCGTTCGGGTGGAGCTTCTTTGCGGCACGTACCTCTGCTGCGGTGAGCTTCGCGTGGGTCGGGCAGCCGCCGTGAATAAGCTGTATCTCCTTTTCGGGGATCTGCTTCTTAACGTAATCGCCGAGGTTGCAGTCCGGAATGAACAGTATCTTGTCCGCGTCCATGCGGCGGATTATCTTCACCGCAGAGGAAGATGTCACGCACACGTCGGACAGCGTTTTGAGGGCGGCGGTGGTGTTTATGTAAGCCACCACCTTGTGATCGGGGTACTGCGCCTTAAGCTGGGTAAGCATGTCCACGTCGAGCTGCTCCGCCATAGGGCAGCCGGCTTCCTCCCGCGGGATAAGCACGCGCTTCTCCGGGGAGAGTATCTTCACGGTCTCCGCCATAAAGCGGACGCCGCACATCATCACTGTGGCATTTGGAGCTTTGGCAGCTTTCTGCGCCAGCCCGAAGGAATCGCCGACGAAATCCGCGACTTCCAGAATGTCGTGGGTCTGGTAGCAGTGCGCCAGAATACAGACGTCCTTTTCCTTTTTAAGCTCCAGTATTCTCTGCTGAATGTCCTTTGTCATGTTCTATCCTCCGAATTTATATTGAGTAATCCCCGCCGGCGCTGGCGTTGTCGATAATATCTTGCAGGGTCACGCCGTCGAGGTAGTCGGTTATCGTTTTATAAAGCCCCTCCCACACCGGGAGAGTGATACACTCGCCTGCTCTGGGACACTCGTTGACCGGGTATTGCAGGCAGCTCACCGGGCAGAGGCTGCCCTCTGTCACGCGCAGTATCTCACCGACGGTGTACTTATCCGGATTTTTCGCCAGAGCGTACCCGCCCTGATAGCCGCGGTTGGTTTTGAGCAGGTCCGCTTTGTTCAGCAGCGGGACTATCTGTTCAAGGTATTTTTTAGAAATATTCTGCCGCTCGGCAATGTCTTTCAGCGCAATGAATCCGTCTGCGCGGTGAATTGCTAGGTCAATCAGCATTCTAAGCGCATAGCGCCCTTTTGTAGAGATCTTCATATCGGCTACCCCTTTCTGTTAAGTCGTCATATAATAATTATACCATAGGTTTAGTAGGTTTTCAAGGGGTATTTTAAAAATTTTTTTGAAATACTAATTCCACAATGAAGCGGACATTCCACAAACGACCAAAGAATTATTCACTCAGCGGCGGGCAGACTAATCGCGAGGTGATGAAAATGTCCAAACAAGGCATGAAACGACCCGACCAGCACGAGCACCACGATAATTCCATGGCAGTGCCGGAGATATCCGGCAAGGCAAAGCACGGACACAACCGTGCGAACCCGATAATCGCCGGGACTCGCGGCGCTGACATGAAAGTATGGCACACCAAGCCGTACAGCGCGGATATCGACAAGCCTATCTCCGACGTCTATCCGGAGATCGACACCGACCTTGCGCGGGATAATATCGAAAACGACATGACCTCCGCGGATCTTCAAGACCTATAAACACGCAAAGCGCCCGTAGTTCTACGGGCGCATATCTGTTATATTCACGAAACAGGCTTCGGAAACTCGGTTTCAGTCAGAGCGACTGCGGAAATCCTGCCCCACGGGTACTGCCGCATGTACTCTCCGTGAAAGGAATTTATCCCCTCGGCGCTGCCGTTGAGCCAGTCATAATAATCGCACTTCACCTTATCAGGCACAATTCCGATAAGTCCCCGCGGCTGCCTTACTGCGTCCTCGCAGCCGCAGTCCCGCAGCACCTCCAGCAGATTTCGGCGTATGCTCTTGAAATAGGTCATTCTTTTTTCTCGTCGCCGGGTTCTTCCCAAAGGATACCTATGATCTCTTTGTTGGAGCAAAGCGCGCCGCGGCGGTCTACCAGATACGCCAGAAGCTCCTTCGCCTTAGCATACTTGAATTGCAGAGGTCTGCCGTCCGCGAACACCTCAAAATTACCGAAGGTCTGTATGCGCATACCCTGTGAGGTAGGACATTCAACCGGATAGCGCAGGTTCTCTATCTCCTCCCGGATCTTTTCGGCGGTGGCTGGTTTTAGTACATAGCCGCTGGCTCTTATTCCGAAAGCGTCCCCGGCGTAATCGGAATAGCCGGTTGTGAAAATAATGTTCATCTTCGGATTGATGACCTTCAGCCGCTTTACGAGAGATATTCCGGTCATACCTTTCATCTGTATATCAAGGGAAACGCTGATTAAATCAAATTCGCCACGTTCAAACGCGCATACTCACGCGGCTGAATTTGATACGCTTCGCTTTAATCAGTGTGTCCCAAGAAACGCAATGCTGCAATCGGTTTTTCCCGCGTATTCCAACGCTTCCTCGCAGCTTCTGAACGGTGTGATATTCGCCTCCGGAGCCGCTGTGCTGATCGAACGCGTCAGCAGCTCCAGAGCCATTCTTTCATCGTCCACCGAAATTATATTCACACTGTCACCTCATTCTGTTCAAAAATAAATGCTTTTATAATTCTATCACACCTTATCCAAAAATACAATAGTTTTCGCGAATTATTCCGGTGCAAAGGCAAAAGATGTTTCAATATGCGCGAATAGCCTTTGTACACACTTGTTGTAATTCATCACAAATAATTTGTACAAAACCACTTGAACTTTTTCATTATCTGTGATATAATATAGTCATAAAGCCCAATTTTTAAGTCTTGGCGCAGGTTTTTCGGCTGTTTTTTCTCACATATAGCAAAGCATGAGTAAAACTCGTCAAGGTTTAAAAAAGGCTATTCGGCTTTGGCGGAGTATTTGTTCATCTGAAAGACAGACAGAACCGCTGAAAGTCTATAAAATTTTTTCCATTTTAAGGAGGACATTTCAATGGATAGATTAAAGGGTAAGGTCGCGATCGTAACCGGCTCTACAAGCGGTATCGGCGTAGGCATTGCAAAGCTCTTTGCGGCTGAGGGCGCAAAGGTAGTAGTATGCGGACGCCGTGAAGCAAAGGGACAGGGCGTTGTTGACGAGATCGTGAATGCAGGCGGAGAGGCTTTCTTCCACTTCATGGACATCACAGCTACCGACAGTATCGACGCCCTGCTCAAGGACACTGCTGACAAGTACGGCAAGATCGACATCTTAGTAAACAACGCTGCTAACGTTGCCCTTAAGGACGGCCGTGTGGACGAGCTTACGCTTGAAATGTGGGACGCTATCTTCCAGAGCGATATCCGCGGTACATTCTACGCTATCAAGAGCGTTCTTCCCTACATGAAGGAAAACAAGGGCGGTTCTATCATCAATATCGGTTCTATGGCTTCCTGCAGCGGCGACCTTGGTTCCACCGCTTACGCATGCGCTAAGGCTGGTATCGACAAGCTCACCGAATACACCGCGCTTCAGTACGGCAAGGAGAATATCCGCTGCAACTGCGTTCGTCCGGGTCTTATCGTAACCCCCGACAACGAGGCTCATGTTCCGCAGGTTCTTAAGGACATCTTCCTCAACAACATCATGGTGAACCGTTACGGCAGCCCTGCTGATATCGCTAATATGTGCGTTTACTTAGCTTCTGACGAGAGTGAGTACTTCACCGGTCAGGTAGTAACAGTAGACGGCGGTCTGAATGCCCACACCACCACCGTTGGTCAGTTCAAGGAAATGAAGTCCCGTACATGGTAATTTATATTACATATTAAAGTTGAGATCCGCCCAGCCGCCGTGCAGGGCGGGTCTTTTTTTTACAAGCACAAAAAAATGCCTCAACACGCGAAATGCGTATTAAGGCACTTGGTCGCTTATTATTTTCGATAAAGAAATTAACGCGAGAGAAAACCGGCAAAAACAAAAGCGCCTCAACGCGCGAAAATGCGTGTCGAGGCACTCGACCTGGTTGCGGGAGCCAGATTCGAACTGACGACCTTCGGGTTATGAGCCCGACGAGCTACCGAGCTGCTCCATCCCGCGATATTAAGCACTCAAGAACTGTTCTCTCTTGAGTACTTAGATATTATATCACAGAGAAATTGATTTGTCAAGGGGTTTCTTAAAAAAAATCAAAAATTTTAACTGGAATTTACTGGGTAGATAAAATTTTGACCGAAAGGCCGCCCAGTTCCTCGCAGACTTCGGCGCGGCTGCCGCTTTTCAACTCCCCGGAGATCATCATGCGGGACAGCATGTCCTCTATCTCCGCGGTGATAGTCCTGCGGAGCGGACGCGCGCCCATGCTACGCTCCCGGCTGTCACGGCAGAGGCGCTTCACTGCGCCGTCGGTGAAGGTCAGCGATATCCCGCACTGCTCTGCCCTGCCGGACAACTTTCCAAGAAGAATGCGGCATATCGCTTCAAGCTGCGGTTCGCCGAGCTTGCGGAATACGATCACGTTGTCGATTCGGTTGATAAGCTCCGGGCTGAACTGCTTTTTAAGGGAGCTCATCACGTCAGCTTCGCCGCTGTCCTGCTGACATCCACCGAAGCCGAGGGCGTTCTTTGAAAGCTGCTCCGCGCCGATATTGCCGGTCATGATCACGATAGCGCTGCGAAAATCCGCGCGCTTGCCGTCCGCAGCGGTGAGCGTCCCCTCTTCAAGGATCTGGAGCAGCAGGTTCAGCACGTCCGGGTGAGCCTTCTCCACCTCGTCGAACAGCACCACGGAATACGGCGCACTGCGAACCCGCTTTATGAGCTGCCCCTCCTCCTCAAAGCCGACATATCCGGGGGGCGAACCTATCAGCTTAGAAACCGAATGTTTCTCCATGAACTCGGACATATCGAACCGTATCATACGCCTCTCGTCCCCGAAAACCGCCTCCGCGAGCGCTTTGGCAAGCTCCGTCTTGCCCACGCCGGTCTGTCCGAGGAACAGGAACGAACAGGTGGGGCGGTTCGGCTCTTTCAGTCCTGTCCTGCCGCGGCGGACGGCGTTTGCCACAAGCTCTACCGCGTTATCCTGCCCTACCACCCGCTTTTTTAGCTGCTCCTCCAGCCCGGAGAGCCGCGCGGCTTCGTCCTCTGAAAGCCGCTGTACCGGTATCCCGGTGATCGTGGACGCCGCCTGCGCGATATCCGACTTATCCACCACCCTGCCGCCGGAATTGAACGTATTCAGCAGGGAGAATTCCTCCGCGCGCAGCCGCTCTGCTTCCGCGGAGCTTTTCGCCGTCTTTATCTCCCGGCGCACCTCCGCAAGACGTTTCACGCAGCCGCCATTGTCCGTCCCGGATCGCACCCGCGCCGCCGCCTCGTCCACCAGATCGAGTGCCTTGTCCGGCAGGCGGCGGTCTGTGATATACCGCACGGACAGTCGCACTGCCTCCTCCAGCGCACCGTCGGTGATAGTCACCCGGTGGTGCTGCTCGTAGCTGCCCCTCATTCCTTTGAGGATAGCTAGCGTCTGGCTTTCGGTGGGCTGCTCAACCGTTATCGGCTGAAACCTGCGTTCCAGCGCACTGTCCTTTTCGATGAATTTGCGGTATTCCTCGGTGGTGGTTGCGCCGATAAGACATATCTCGCCCCGGGCAAGCTGGGGTTTCAGAATATTCGCCGCGTCGATAGCGCCCTCTGCGGCGCCTGTGCCTACGATACTGTGCAGCTCGTCAATGAAAAGGATAACGTTCTTGCAGGAGGCGGCTTCCTCAATCACGCTTTTCAGACGTTCCTCGAAATCACCGCGGTATTTCGCCCCGGCAAGCATGGAGGTCAGATCAAGAGCGAAAATCCTCTTGCCCAGCAGCCCCTGCGGAACGGCGCCCGCCGCAACCCGCTGTGCGAAGCCCTCCACCACAGCGGTCTTGCCGACTCCTGCGTCCCCGACTAGGCAGGGGTTATTCTTACAGCGACGGAGAAGCACCCGGATTAGCCGGTCGGTCTCCTGCTCCCTGCCGATCACCGGGTCCAGCTTTCCGGCAAGGGCAAGCTCTGTCAGATCCCTGCCGTACTTCGTCAATGCCGGGAACTTCGCGCGGCGATCTTTTTCGCTCTGCTGGAATTCCGGCTCAACGTAGCGCTGCACGCAGATCTCCCCGGACAGCTTCACCGGGTCTACGCCGTACTCCGCAAGTATCTGCCAGCCGTAGCTGTCCTTATCCGTGACTATCGCCCGAAGAAGCTGCTCCGTACCTGCCTTGCGGAGGTTCTCCCCCGCCGCAAAGGAGAGCGCGTTCTCCATAAGGCGGCGGCTGCGCGGGGTTAGGTCGTTGAAGGTCAGCCGGGTGGGCTTCCCCTTGCCTACAAGAGTTTCCAGCCGCCGCAGCACTTCGTTCCTGCCAACGCCGTATTTTTTCAGAAACACCGCCGACGGAAAGCTGTCGTCGGAGGTCAGACCGTACAGGATATGCTCGCTGCCGACGTATGTGTGACCTAAACCCATAGCCGCCCCCAGGGCAGCATTAAGCGCCTTGACAGCGCTGTCGGAAAAACCGCTGATCGAATTCATGTTCATGCCCTCCTTGATCGTTCTGTCCCTAGTATGAACAGAATTTTGGAAAATATTTCAGCGGAAGGCAAAATAATCAATCACAATTTTAAACAGCCGGCATAATATGTACTATGAAACGGAAGCTTCAAAGGGAAGCGGAACGTTTCTCAGACTTAATTCTAAGGAGGACACGAGTATGTCATGCTTCAACTTTGGCGGTAACAACTGCTGCTGGATCATTATCCTTATCATTATCCTGTTCTGCGTATGCGGTAACAACGGTTCTGACTGCGATCACGGCTGTGGCTGCAACCCTAATCCCTGCTGCTGATCATTGACCTGCCCTCCCGCCCGGGAGGGCAACTTTTTATTGAAAAAGAGCTGGCGGCATGTGCCAGCCACGCGTTATTATAGTACGACATACCTCTTACCTTTGTTACAAACTCGTTGTATGTCATAATAAATACTATAACAATAGCACTTGACTATTCCGGTGAAAAGTTGTATAATAAAGAGTAATTATTCTGAACACAAGAGGTTTATATATGAAAGACAGAACCTATCCCAAAGCAACAGTCACCGAAAAGGGCGAAAAGGCGCTGCGCGGCGGTCACCCGTGGGTCTACGCGGAGGAGATCACCGACATCTCCGGCGAATACGAAAACGGCGGGCTTACCGACGTTTTCAACCGCAAGGGGCGCTACCTCGGCACCGGGTACATCAACGACAACTCGAAGATACGGGTGAGGGTCATCTCCCGGAACGCTAACGACAGGTTCGACCGGGATTTCTACGCCCGCAGGATACGCTACGCGCTGGAATACCGCCGCACCGTCATGGCGGAGGACTTCGGCTGCTGCCGGCTCATTTTCGGCGAGGCTGATATGTTTCCGGGATTCACAGTTGACCGCTTCGGTGATATCCTAGTGACGCAGGTGCTTTCCCTCGGCACGGAGCGTATCAAGGACATGCTGTATTCCCTGCTGGCGCAGACTCTCGAAGACATGGGCGAACAGATATCCGCAATCTACGAGCGCAACGACGTGAAGATACGCGAGCTGGAAGGCATGGAGGAATACAAGGGCTTCTACCCCGGAAAGGGACTGCGCACCGATCTTTCCGGCATGACGGAGATCACCGAAAACGGCATAAAATACAGCGTTGACTACATCAACGGGCAGAAAACCGGGTTCTTCCTCGACCAGAAATACAACCGGCAGGCTATCCGCCGAATAGCAAAGGGCAGGACCGTGCTGGACTGCTTCACCCACACCGGGGCATTCGCGCTGAATGCAGCCGCCGCTGGGGCAAAGCACGTCAACGCTGTGGACATCTCCGCGGACGCTGTGGAAATGACCCGCTGCAACGCAGAGCTTAACGGGCTGACCGGGAACATGGAGTTCACAAAGGCGGACGTGTTCGACCTGCTGACGGAACTTTACCGCAAGGGCGGCTCGCCGTATGATTTCATTATCCTCGACCCGCCGGCGTTCACCAAGAGCAGCAGCACCGTGAAGTCCGCAGAGCGCGGCTACAAGGAGATAAACCTCAAGGCAATGCGGCTGCTGCCGAGGGGCGGCTACCTAGCCACCTGCTCCTGCTCACACTTCATGACGGAAACGCTGTTCCGGCATATGCTTCACGACGCCGCGCAGGACGCGGGAGTGTCCCTGCGGCAGATAGAGGCGCGCAGGCAGTCCCCGGATCACCCGATACTGTGGAACGTCCCGGAAACTGATTATCTGAAATTCTACATCTTCCAAGTGGTTTAAAGGAGCGTCATCATGACAGAAAAAGACCTTGTCCCCGGACGCATCGTCCGGCATTTCAAGCGCGGCTTGCTTCCGGAGCAGGAGCGCGCAAATTCCACCAAGTACCTGTATGAGATAATCGGTGTGGCGGAGCATACCGAGACCCGCGAAAGGCTCGTGATATACCGGGCGCTGTACGGCGATCACGGTATTTACGCCCGCCCGCTGGAGATGTTCCTTTCTGAAACAGACCGGGAGAAATACCCGCAGGCGGAGCAGAAATTCCGGTTTGAACCGGCTGAATGATCCTAAGGAAGCGCAATAATGAGATCAGCGAAATATATTGACATGTGCAGCGGTCCTGTGCTGCGCAAAATGATAGTGTTCACCCTGCCGATAATGTTCTCCGGGCTGTTTCAGCTCCTGTTCAACGCAACGGACATAATCGTGGTGGGAAAGTTCGCCGGGGACAACGCTCTTGCGGCGGTAGGCTCGAACACGGCGCTCATCAATCTTATGACGAACCTGTTTATCGGGCTTTCGATAGGTGTTAATGTCGTCGCGGCAAGGTACTGCGGGGCGAAGAACGTCAAAGAGCTGAAAAAAACAGTCCACACGTCTATGCTGATAAGCGTGATAAGCGGCGTTATACTTATGGCGGTAGGGCTTTGCTTCGCGGAGCAAATGCTGCGGCTCATGCAGACCCCGGACAGCATTATCGGCATGGCTGCTGATTACCTGCGGATATACTTCTGCGGTATGCCGTTCATGATGATATACAACTTCGGCAACGCGATACTACGGGCGGCGGGCGATACCAGCCGTCCTATGTTCTTCCTTATCGTCGCCGGGGTGGTGAATGTCCTGCTGGATATGTTCTTCGTGATCGTGCTGAATATGAGCGCGGCGGGCGTGGGACTTGCCACCTCTCTTTCGCAGGGAGTTTCCGCAGTGCTGATAATACGCTGCCTGCTCAAGGAGTCGGACAGCTCCGGCTTGAAGCTGAACCCGCGGGAGCTGAAAATCCACAAAGACAAGCTGCTTATGATCATGAAGATCGGACTTCCGGCGGGATTTCAAGGGACTGTGTTCTCCCTGTCGAACGTGGTGATACAGTCCTCGATAAACCTTTTCGGTGAGGCTGTTATTGCCGGGAACTCCGCCGCGGCAAGCATTGAGGGCTTCGTCTACATGGCGATGAACTCCTGCTATCAGTCCACGCTGTCCTTCACCAGCCAGAATATCGGCGCCGGAAAATTTGAGCGGATAAACAAGATACTTCTGTGCGGGCTGCTCTGCGTTATGACGGTTTGGGCAGTGCTGGGGCTTGGCGTGTGCATGTCGCTGGGACGTCCCCTGCTCAGCATTTACACCAGCGGCGAAGCCTCTATCGAAGCCGGGCTGCGGCGTATGGTCTACGTCTGCGGCACCTACTTCCTGTGCGGAGTTATGGAGGTGCTTGTCGGCTCGCTGCGCGGAATGGGCTACTCGATCACGCCCATGATCGTTTCCCTGCTTGGGGCGTGCGGTCTGCGGCTGGTATGGCTGGCGACTGTGTTCCAGATAGAACAGTACCACACCCCTGACACGGTGTACCTCTCCTACCCTGTGTCGTGGGTGATAACTGTTGCGGCGCATGTGGTGTGCTTCTTCATCTGCCGGCACAGGCTCAAAAAGAAAATGCTGCGGTATCAGCAGGCATAATATCAGCACCGGGCGGCTAACTTGCTGCCCGGTGTTTAGTTATTTTCACCAAAATAACGCGCGATTATTGTATTTTCTACATTATTGTAATTAATGTGAATTTGTGCTATACTGATTTATATATAGATGTTAAAAAATTTCGAAAGGCGGTGCTGCGTTTGAAAAAAATACCGCTTGTACAGTATCTGCACGGCCTTCTGGTGTGTGACGATTTTGACATCAGGCACAAGCTCCAGAACATGATGCTTGCCGTCGCGCTTGCGGGAAGCTCTTTTTCAACGATCAAATCCTTCGCGCTTGATTATAACATTTCCCGGAGCATACTGTCGCTGTTTGCCACGCTGACGGTATTCGCCGCGTTCTACATATCGGTCATTCTCCGCAAGAGAAAAGCCGCCTCATACCTTGCCTGCATACTGATCGACCTCATAATTTTCCCGCTGCTTTTCATATTCAGCGGCGGTATTTACAGCTCTATTCCGCTGTGGCTGGTGTTCGGACTGGTGTTCCCGTGGTTCATTCTGGAGGGAGCGGGCTGCTATGTCATGTTTGGGCTGGATCTGCTCGCGGCAGTTGGGTGCTTCGTGGTGCAGATATTCTTCCCCCAGATAATTGCAGAGCCGCCGGCAGGCGACATTGTTGTCACAACGGCGGTGGACATGGCAGTGGGCGTCGCCGTGATACCGATCATTCTTGGGATCACGGTAAAATATCAGGTCTACGCCTTTGAGAACCAGCAGCGGAAAATGGAGCGTCAAGAAAAACAGCTCATTGAAGCAATGAAATCCGCCGACCAGTCAAACGAAGCAAAGACCGCGTACCTCATCAGCATGTCGCATGAGATACGCACGCCGATAAACGCCGTTCTCGGCATGGACGAGATGATCCTGCGGGAGAGCGACGACGAAACGATACTTAGCTACGCCGAAAACATACAATCCGCCGGGCAGTCGCTGCTTTCGGTTATCAACGACGTGCTTGACTTCTCAAAGATAGAGTCCGGCAGGCTGGAGATACTCCCGGTGGAATACGATGTCCGGCAGCTTCTGCACGACTGTTACAGCATGATAATCATGCGGGCGGAGAAGAAAAACCTGCTGCTTGAGGTACACAACGACCCCGCGCTTCCCCGTCGGCTCCTTGGCGACGAGATCCGCATAAAGCAGATAATCATCAACCTGCTGACGAACGCTGTGAAATACACCTCCGCCGGAAAGGTCACGCTGTCGCTTGATTTCACCCCCGCCGGAGATAATGATATCCTGCTTCAGATCACCGTCCGGGACACCGGAATGGGCATTTCGCGGGAGAATCAAGACATTCTGTTCACCGCGTTTAGCCGTCTGGACGAAATGCACAACCGCAACATTGAAGGCACCGGTCTGGGACTCAGCATAACAAAGCGGCTGACGGATCTTATGGGCGGCGAGATCGGCGTAAACAGCACCCTCGGCACGGGATCGGAATTCTGGGTGGAGCTGCCGCAGACGGTGCGCTCACTGGAGAAGGTCGGTGAGTTTACCGTGAACCGCCGTTCCGCCGGGGATCATAAGAAGGAATACAAGGAGCGGTTTCAGGCTCCCGCAGCAAGGATACTTGTGGTGGACGACGTTAAGCTCAATATCGACGTTATGAAGGGGCTGCTGAAAAACACAAAGATCCGCATAGACAGCGCTTACAGCGGCAGGGAGTGTCTTGGGCTGGTGCGCAAGAACAGCTACGACCTCATCTTCATGGATCATCTCATGCCGGATATGGACGGCGTTGAAACGCTGAAAAATATCCGCTCTATACCGGATATGCCGAACAAGGACACTCCTGTCATTGCGCTCACTGCGAACGCCATGATTGGCGCAAAGGAAAAGTACGGCGCTCTCGGCTTTGCGGACTATCTTGCAAAACCGGTGCAGAGTGACAAGCTGGAGCTTATGCTGCTGGAATACCTCCCGCCGGAGCTTATCTGTCCGGTCAGCGAGAAAACCTCCGCAGAGAAAAAGCCCTCCCCGGTGCATGAGGAAGCTCCAGTGCTAGACGCGGCGCAGGGTATACGCTGGTGCTGCGGCGACGAGGCCTTCTACCGGCAGATACTTGGAATGCTGGAGCTTGGCAGGAAAACGGACGAGCTGGACAGCGCGTTCCGCTCCGGCGACTGGCGAATGTACGAAAGGCTCTGCTGCGGGCTGAAAAGCACTGCTCTGACGGTCGGCGCAGTGAGGGTTTCTCAGCTTGCCGCCCGGCTGGAGGCTGAGGCGAAGTCCGGCGGGATAGGCTATATCCGCGAAAACCACAGCCGCCTTATTGACTTCTGTCAAAACCTTGACAGAAGCATAGGCGACTATCTGTACAGAAATAAATCAGAGGGAGAAAAGTATTGATGAGTAAACGGATCATGGTGGTAGATGACGACAAAATTACTATCCAGATGTGCGAATATATCTTGAAACAGCAGGGTTACGAGGTGATTTCTGCGCTTTCCGGCAAGCGCTGTCTTGAATACCTGCGGGACGAAAAAAATCCACCGGTGGACTGCATAGTGCTGGATATCGAAATGCCGATGCTGAACGGCTTCAACACACTGTCCAGCATACGGCAGTCTGAAAAACTGATGAAGCTCCCGGTGATGTTCCTCACCGCCGCCGCAAATCAGGACACGGTGAAGGAAGCTATCCGGCTGGGCGTGACCTCCTACCTCAGAAAGCCGTTCCTGCCGAAGGAGCTGGTCGAAAAGGTCGCTGCCCTGCTGGAAAACTCCGGGAAATAATCGGGAGTATCGTATGCTTTTATACAATATTGATTTTGAGATCTCCGCGGCGGCGTTCCTTATCGTGCTGAATCTGTACATAAGGCTGCAATACACCTCGGATTCCCCCAGCAACAAGCACTTCAAGAAGCTGGCGCTGATCCTGCTGGTTGCGGTGATCCTTGACGTCCTCACGGCGGTGACGATCAGCTACGCTGACAGCGTGCCGATTTGGTTCAACGTTGCACTGAACACGCTGTATTTCTGCTCTGATGTACTGCTTGAACTGGAGTTCGTGTTCTATTGCACCTGCGCTACCTACGGAGAGGTCAAAAAACACATCGTCCCTAAGGTTTCAGTGGTGGTTTCCATAATCTTTTTCGTTATACTGTTTCTGAACATCTTCACAGGACTGGTGTTCAGTTTTGACGAAACCGGGTACGTTCATGGTCCGCTGTACATGATGGTGCATTTCGTGCCGCTGGCGGTGATATTTGTCACCTGCGGTATGATGCTGATGAACTTCCCGAAATTCAGAACCTCACAAAGGATATCTATCATTCTGTATATCCTTGATCTGCTGTCCGGACCGCTGATACAGCTAATTTACCCGAACGTGCTGTTTATCCTGTTCACAGTGTCTATCGGGCTGCTTCTGCTGATGTTCGCGCTGGAAACTCCGGATTATCAGACGCTGAAAAGCACCATGAACGAGCTTCGCTCAACCCGCGACGAGGCGGAGGAGGCTATGGCGGTCGCGCAAAGCGCAAGCCAAGCTAAGACTGACTTCCTCAGCACCATGTCGCATGAGATACGCACACCGATAAACGCGATCCTTGGATACAACGAAATGGTGCAGCGTGACACACAGGATCCCGCGATAACGCAGTATTCCGCGAATATCCGCAGCGCCGGCAAAGCGCTGCTATCCATGATAAGCGACATGATGGACTACACCGAAATGGAGACCGGCAGCTTCCACATTGAAGAAACCAACTACTCCGCCGCGTCAATGCTGTCGGATATCACCACCTGCGGCAGATACTACGCCGAGAAAAAGGACATTGAGCTTCGGGTGAGCTTCGACCCGGATATACCTAAGACCCTCGCTGGGGACAGCATGAGAATAACTAGGATATTCAGCAACCTGCTGTCAAACGCGGTGAAATACACCGACTCCGGCTGGGTGGAGATATCCGTAAAGTGGGAGGGGCAGGACGAGCAGAGCGGCTGTCTGTGCGCACATGTACGGGACACCGGTATCGGCATGAAGGAGGAGGATATCGCGCGGATCTCCTCCAGCTTTCTGCGGTTGGACAAGAAGCGCAATCAGAACATTCAAGGGATAGGTCTGGGGCTTACGATAGTCACCCGGCTGCTTTCGCTTATGGGCAGCTCCCTTGAAGTCAGCAGCGAATACGGCAGGGGTACTACCATGAGCTTCCGGATAAAGCAGGGTGTGATCGACCCTGCACCGCTTGGAAATGTTGTGCCCCTGACGGAGGGCGTGGACAGGGAGCGCACTGTGGCGGGCTTCACTGCCCCGGACGCGCGGATCCTCGCGGTGGACGACAACACAATGAACCTCGAACTGTACAAGGGCAGCTTAAAGGACACCCGTGCGCACATCGACACCGCCGTAAACGGCGTGGAAGCGCTGGAGCTCATCAGCCGGAACAGCTACGACCTCATCATACTCGACCACATGATGCCGATAATGGACGGCATGGAAACACTGAAAACTATCAAGAAGCAGGATCTTTGCCCCGGCGTACCGATAATCGTGATAACTGCGAACGCAGTATCCGGCGAAAAAAGCGCCTATCTCAACGCCGGCTTCGACGATTATCTTTCAAAGCCGGTTTCCAGCCGTCAGCTTTGGGAGGCGGTGCGAAAGCACCTACCGGAACGGCTGATCTGCACGGCTGAAAAGGCTCGATCCGCGCAGTCCTGCGGAAAGGGTGCAATGGGCAGGCTTGCGGAGTTCCTTGATACCACGTCGGCGCTGCAATACTGCTGCGAAAGCGAGGAGCTGTATCTTCAGATACTCGGCACATATCTTGAGGAGGATAAAACAGAGCTTATCAAGCAGTACTGCGGCTCTATGGACGTGGACAACTACCGCATACAGGTCCACGCGCTGAAAAGCACCTCCCGGACGATAGGCGCGACCGCGCTGTCTGACGAAGCTCTGGCGCTTGAAAACGCTGCGAAGAGCGGCGACATTGAGTACATCACCGGGAATACGGAGCGGGTGCTGACGGACTACAATGCTGTCTTAGAGCAAATCCGCGCTGTGCTGGAGGCTCCCGCGCAGACGGCTGCGGAAGTCAGCGGGCGGGTGCTGTATGTTGAGGACGACATCATGTACCGCTGTCTGGTGAAGCGTATGCTGCGGGACAGTTTCGGCGACATCACTTGCGTGCAGTCCGGCGAGGAAGCGCTGGATCACCTGCGGCTAAAGCAGCCGGAGGTCATACTGCTGGATCTGAATCTCAGCGGAATGGACGGTCTGGGAGTGCTGAAAGCGCTGAGATCAGACGAAATTCTGCGGGATATCCCGGTGGTAATTTTTACATCTGACAACGACCACGAAACAGAGGTTCGGTGCTTTCGTGAGGGCGCTGCGGATTTCATCGCAAAGCCGGCGGATATGGATATTCTGTCGGAACGTCTCAAACGTCTTGTTCACGCCAAAGTATCTGCGTGACCGATCTTATCCTGCATTATTTTCAAATGAAAAGCGGCGGTTTCGACAGGCGGTACTCCCCTGCCGAATATCTGCCGCTTTTTTCCTCTTAAAAAAAACTCAAAAAAAATATAATTTTTTTAAAAAAGGTATTGACAAATCAGAACTCCCGTGATATAATAATATAGTCGTCAGGGAGATGACAAAACAAAAAGATGAGATGCTGCTATGGCTCAGTTGGTAGAGCACATCCTTGGTAAGGATGAGGTCATCGGTTCGACTCCGATTAGCAGCTCCATTTTTTTTTGGAGAGGTATCGAAGTGGTCATAACGAGGCGGTCTTGAAAACCGTTTGGGGGCAACTCCACAAGGGTTCGAATCCCTTCCTCTCCGCCAGTCGAGTGCCTCGACACGCATTTCGCGCGCCGAGGCGCTTTTTTTTATTAGTTTACCCCGCGTTAAGTGGCTATTTTGTATACCATAGACAATATACAGTCGTGCCGTATAGCTATGCGGTGCGGTTTCTTTTTTATCCCCGAAAAAGCTGCTGGTATATCAAAAAAAATACACTGCAAAGCGGCTCTGAACTGCCAACTGGCGTTACAGAGCCGCTTGTTTTATTTAATCCTCGTACCCGTCAAGGAAGCTGTGAACGACGCCGTCTGACTTGTAGGAAACTATCTTATTCAGATTGACGTTTTCAACACTGCGGAAAATGTTCATCTCGATCTGAGGGTCGTTCTCGGCGATCTGAGCGATAAGCCGCTTGACCGCCTGCCGCTTTGACCGTGTTTCACCGTTAGAATTGCACGTCGTGCAGGTATCTGTGAAGCGGCAGGCGCACTGAATGAAGCTCAGCCCGTTGTATGCTGCCCAGTGCTTTATCTCTGCCTCTCTGATGTAGTACATCGGGCGGATTATCTGCATGCCCTCGAAATTCGTGCTGTGCAGCTTCGGCATCATTGTTTCCACCTGCCCGCCGTACAGCATGCTCATCAGAATAGTTTCGATAACATCGTCAAAATGATGTCCCAGCGCGATCTTGTTGCAGCCAAGCTCCTTCGCCTTGCTGTACAGGTAGCCCCTTCTCATTCGCGCGCACAGATAGCAGGGGTTGTTCTGCACATTATAAACGGAGTTGAAGATGTCCGTTTCAAAAAATGTGACCGGTATGTTCATCAGCTTCGCGTTGCCCTCAATGATAGCGCGGTTCTCGCTGCTGTAACCCGGATCCATTACCAGAAACACCAGCCCGAACGGGAATTTCCTGTGCCGCTCCAGCTCTTGAAACAGCTTCGCCATAAGCATAGAGTCCTTGCCGCCGGATATGCACACCGCGATCTTGTCGCCGGGTTTTACCAGCTCATACTCTGTGATCGCCTTCGTGAACTTGCTGAATATCGACCGGTGGAATTTCTTTCTTATGCTTCGTTCAATGTCCTCGGCTTTTGCCGCGCTGCTTTCCCGGTGAATCTTCTCACCCAGCCAGCGGACATACCCGCCCGCAAGATTCACCGCGTTGAAGCCCCGCTCCCGCAGACGTTCCGCCGCGTCCTCGCTGATGATACCGCTGCGGCAGCACACCACCAGCAGGCTTCCCTGCGGTATCTCGCAGTCTTCAAGCTGGTCTGCCGGGATATTTACCGCTCCGTCGATATGCCCAAGCTCAAAGGCGTAGCTGTCCCGTATGTCGATTATTGTATAACTTCCGCCTGGGAGGTCGTTCAGCTCCTCAAGCGTGATTTCTTCGTTCATTTTTGTGCTCCTCTTTTTCGCTTCGTGATCTTATATCTATTCTATTATACTCAAATCTCAAAGTTCTGTCAAGGCTGATTACTACTCACTTGAGCTACTACATTATATATATTGTCAGAAAAATCACAAAAAACCTTGACAAATCACCTAATAACATGTAAAATATCAGTGTAAACGGCAAAACCGCGTATAGATATAGAAAAAAACACACCTGTGAGGTTTTGCCATTCAGAACATTAGGAGGAAATACAGGAACATGCAAATGAGAGGTATCTACTCGTCCGTGACCGATATCCGGCGAAAGGTATTCACTGAGGTCGCAAAGCTCGCCTACGAGGGCGGCGATTACAAACAGAAGATAACTGAACTTCCCTACAAAATAGTACCGGGAAAGGTCGCAGTTTACCGCGACTCTATCTTCCTCGAAAGAGCTATCGTTGAGGAACGGCTCCGCCTTGCAATCGGACTTCCCCTCCGCTCTATTGAGGAGCATAAAGCGGTTTCCGACGGCATTGAGGAAAGCGCTATCGCCGAGAAATACTACGACCCGCCCCTTGTAAACATAATAAAATTCGCCTGCAACGGCTGTCCCGAAACTCACTTCACCGTGACCGACTGTTGCCAGGGCTGTCTTGCCCACCCCTGCCAGGAGGTATGCCCTAAGGGAGCTATCACCGTAAAGCACGGCAAGTCGCATATCGACCAGTCGAAGTGCATAAAGTGCGGCAGATGTCAGAGCGTCTGCCCCTACAACGCTATCAACAAAATGGAGCGCCCCTGCGCAAAGGCGTGCGGAATGGACGCTATCACCTGCGACGAAGAGGGCAAGGCTAAAATTGACTACGATAAGTGCGTTTCCTGCGGAATGTGCCTTGTGAACTGCCCTTTCGGCGCTATCGTTGACAAGGGTCAGATATTCCAGCTCATCACCGCAATGAAGAAAGGCAAGAAGGTCATAGCGATTGTTGCGCCCGCGTTCGTGGGTCAGTTCGGACCGAACGCGTCCCCGGAGAAGCTCACCGCCGCAATGAAGAAGCTGGGCTTCGCCGACGTTGCAGAGGTAGCCGTCGGCGCAGACCTCTGCGCTATTGAGGAAGCAAAGGACTTCATGCGCGAAGTACCGGAGTACCAGCCTTTCATGGCGACCTCCTGCTGCCCGGCATGGAGCGTTATGGGAAAGAAGCTGTTCCCCGACCTTGCGCCCTACATATCAATGGCGCTGACGCCTATGGTGCTCACCGCGCGAATGATAAAGAAGGACAATCCCAACGCATGTATCGCGTTCATAGGTCCCTGCGCCGCTAAGAAGCTGGAGGCGTCCCGCCGGACTATCCGCAGCGACGTTGACTTCGTGCTGACCTTTGAAGAGCTTATGGGCATGTTTGAGGCAAAGGGCGTCCGCTTTGAGGACATCACCGACGACGAAAAGGTGGAGCTTGATCAGGGTACCGGCGACGGACGCGGCTTCGCGGTGAGCGGCGGCGTTGCAAAGGCTGTTCAGGACGTCATCAAGAAACTCGACCCGGAGCGCGAGGTAAAGATAGTTGCCGCGCAGGGTCTTAGGGACTGCAAGAAGCTGCTCATGCTGGCGAAAGCCGGAAAATACAACGGCTATCTTCTTGAGGGCATGGCGTGTCCCGGCGGCTGCGTTGCGGGCGCGGGAACTCTCAACGCAGTAGACAAGAGCACCGCGCTTGTGAACAAATATGCAAACGACGCGCCTATGAATAACTCCCTCGAATCCAAATACGAAATTAACCTCGGCTTCCTCACCAACTGCTACAAGGACGAGGAGGAAGAAGCAAAGAAGAAAAAGGAGTCCTAAACGAGCTTGTATTGCGTTTGGCTGGTATTTCAGCGTCTGACGAGTACGGGTATTGAGCGCTATAATAAATACAGTGCGGCTGGTTTGTTCCATAGCCGCACTGTTTTTAATATTTGCTTGTATACTTTGCCTCAACATGCATAGGTATCCGGAACGATCCAAAGTTCCAGTATTCCGCTACCGGGACTTCCAGCACAAAATCCGCAGAATAGCGGACAGTGCCGGAGCCTGCCGAAGTATTCACGGCAGCGACTGAAAGATCACAAATACGATACAGCCACCCGCCGGAGGACGAATTTTTCACCAGTGTATCCATCGAACACAACAACCGGATATCTTATATACATACAGATAACGATGTGATCCAGTGCCGCAAGCCTATCCAGTTTTTCGAGGACAACCTGCCTGTGAAGTACTTTATTCATGCGTCGAAAAGCATGATCGTAAACATATCTAAAGTTAATTCGATCCAGCAAAACGTGATAAACCTTAAATGCGGAGAAAACATCTATGCAAGCCGTAACTACCGCAAGGAATTTGTTGACCACATCATGCAGTTTGCCTCGGATATAAGCAGCTTACCTACACCATTTTACATCTGATAAAAACAATGCCGGAGCGGATAGCTCCGGCAGAATTTTATACTTTTTTATATTATCAGCGGATGCGGCTCATCCATACACGCATTTGGTTCTCGCCGCGGTTCGCCCATGTGTAGTAAGGCACTGCGTATGCCTCACATGGGGTCTGGGTCGGCGCGGAATCACTGTACAGCGGCATATCGTCAGATGTGCGGAATGCACTCACCGCGATCTTTTCTGAACCGCCAAGAAGTCCGCTGTCAAAACCGCAAGGTCTGGGCAGACTGTCCGGGTCTACCGACAGCGAAAGCACATCGCCGGAATTGTCCACGCCCTCAAAGCAGTACACCAGAGGGCCGCGGCAGAGCGCAGTCATTCCAGACAGTGCGGGAACTCTCGGCGAGGCGTACATGAATCTCGGAGTTCCGTCAAGGACTATCTTCACGCTGTCGCCGTCCGAAACGCTGAGGTATATATAGCCTTTCTCCGGAACAGCAGTGACAGCGCTGCCGTTCACGGAAAGGCTGAATTTACCGCTCCACTCGGGGATCCTCACCGCCAGCCTGCCGTTTCCGCTAACATCATAGCTTATCTCATAGCCGTAGGGATATTCAGTGCGGCAGTTAAGGCTCATTCCGTTGGCGAAGCGCACCTCCCCGGCGGCATAAAGGTGACAGAACACCGTGTCGCCGCTCTCGCCGTAGGCATACTGCCCTATTGAGGAGATAAGCCGCGCTGTATTCGGAGGGCAGCAGGCGCATGCGTACCATTTAGGGCGCTGCGTAAGATCATGCCAGCGGGTGGGGGTCACGCCGGATATGCCCGGAACGACCTCCAGCGGATTGACATAAAAGAACCGCTTGCCGTCAAGCTGCATTCCCGCAAGCACCGTGTTGTAGAACGCACGCTCCATTACGTCGGCGTACTCGCCGTTCACCTCGTTCGCCAGCATTCCCCGTGCGAAGAACATCAGCCCTATCGAGGCGCAGGTCTCTGCGTAGGCGGTATCTCCGGGCAGATCGTAATCCGCCGTGAACGCTTCGCCTATCGCCGTTGAACCTATCCCGCCGGTTATATACATGCGGCGCTGAACAATGCTGTTCCACAGGCGGCGGCAGGCGTCGAACAGTTCCTGATCGTCAGTTTCCGCAGCCAGCTCCGCCATTCCGGTATAGAGATACACAGCCCTCACCGCATGTCCGACCGCGTCAGACTGCTCACGAACCGGCGCCCCGCACTGCTGGTAATCGTGATCCACCGGGTTATTGCCCCACACGGTCCAGTCGCGGCGCTCTTTCTCCTTGATGTAATAGTCCGGGTCCTGCCCGCGGCAGTTGATAAAATGCTCCGCAAGCTCAAGGCAATGGGGGTCATGGGTGACATGGTACATCTTCATCAGCGCAAGCTCCACCTCCGGGTGACCGGGGTAGCCCTCCGTCTTTTCAGTGACGAATCTGCGGTAGATATGCTCCGCATTCTTTTGCATGACCTCCAGCAGTCTACGCTTCCCGGTCGCAAGGTAGTAGGCGCACGCTGCCTCCATCATGTGACCTGCACAGTAAAGCTCGTGACCCTCCAGCAGATTAGCCCAGCGCCTTTCACTGTCTTTTATGGTGAACGCAGTGTCAAGATAGCCGTCGCTGTCCTGCGCATGCGCTATCAGTTCCACAAGGGAGTCCACTGTTTTTTCCAGCTCCGCGTCCGGCTGGCAGGAAAGGCTGTAAGCCGCCGCCTCGATCCATTTCGCAGCGTCGCTGTCCTGAAACACCATTCCATAATAGCCGTCGCCGCAGTCCTCGCCCCTCAGCGCCTTTCCGGCATTGATGAAGTTCGCGATAACGTGGCTTTTCTCCGCGTCCGGGGCTTTATCGGAAAGCACGCTGTATTGATAAGGGATAACAACGTCCCTCACAAGCTGTTGATATTTTCCGATGAATCCTGCGGAATGATATGCGTTCTGGCTGATTTGTTCGATTTTTCTCATGTCTGCGTCCTCCTGTATTGACATTACTGCTATATTTGTATTATAATCTTATTGAAGTACAATTTAAATAGATAATATTCGCTTTTATATGGAGGATAGTCATGAGTGACAGTACATTCGGCGAAGCCGGGATCATCACGATATCCAACGCGGCTGTACCGGTCGCGGGTAGCTGCGGTATTCTTGCCGCGGCAGAGCCATTTTACCACGCCGACCGCGTTGCCGACTTCAACGTGATGATATATGTGTTCGACGGGACGATACATGTGACTGAGGAACTGCCCGCGCCGGGCGGCACGCAGCAGTTCGACTATTCAGTGCGCCGAGGGGAGCTGTTGTTTCTGAAAAGCGGTATACACCACTTCGGGAAAACGGAGATACCACGGGGAACGCGGTGGTTCTATGTCCACTTCACCCTTGATGAACCGCTGCCGGAGAACGAACTGACCGCCAAGCTGCCGAAGTATATCTCCGGGCTTTCCGGCAGCGAAGCAGAGGAACGCATACGGCGGTTCGCGGAGTTCTACGACAGCCGGAGCCCCCTGCGCGACTGGAACATCAATCTGCGGCTTGCGGAGCTGCTGGGATATATCGCGCTGGATCAAGCAAGACAGCCCACTTCCCTGCCCGACAGGATCGCCGCATACTTAGCCGCGAACACATCTCAGCCTTTTTCCGCAAAGGCGGCGGAGCGGGAGCTGTGCTTCAGCTACAAATACATGGAGTCGGTGTTCAAGAAAAGCTGCGGGGAAACCATGCAGCAGTTCCACAGCCGGCTGCGCATGGAACAGGCAGGGCGGCTGCTGCGCTCCACAATGCTTCCGGTGGGTGAGATCGCCGCAGCGGTGGGCTTCTCTGACATGATGTATTTCAGCAGATGTTTTCACAGGTTCTCCGGGCAGAGTCCTACGGAATTCAGACGCGGCGCGGCGCGGGAGCTGTTTTGAAACGGGAACTGTGCATTAAATTCGTCACGGTAAATATTGACAACAAAACGTTTATGATATATAATAAATATAGTAGTTTACAAGCGGATCAATTAATCGCAATGGGAGGTCATATCATGAAGATACGCACCAGACTTATATCAGTTCTGCTGGCGGCTTCGCTGCTGACAGGCTGTGCTTCTTCGGTTGATTCTGAGCTTTCAGGCAGCACGCCCGCCGTTGAGCAGCAGACCGGGACTGCTCCCGCAGGCGACGGCAGCTCCCCCGCAGCACCGGAGGAGAACAGCTCCGTCACCGACAGCACGGACGGCACGCAGCTCCCCGGCAGCGCCGACGTGCCGGAGGAAAGCTCTGACGTCCAGCCGGGCGAAAGTCAGTCCACTCAACCCACTCAACCCACTCAACCGGAGAACACAACATCAAGCGCCGCAGGAAATCCTACGGTCAGCCAGCCGGAGGACAGCTCCGGCAGCGCGTCCACTCCGGCTTCAACTGAACCTGTCCAGAAGCCGGCGCAGACTCTGCCTGCCACGAATCAAGTCGGGGACGATAAGCTCTCCCCGGAAGGTGACGGCAAGGAGGGCAGCAAATCTACCGGGGACTTCAATTACGGCGAAGCTCTGCAAAAGGCGATACTTTTCTACGAGCTTCAGCGCAGCGGCGACATTGACGAAAGCACCGCCCGCTGCAACTGGCGCGGAGACAGCGGCATGAACGACGGCGCGGACGTCGGGCTTGACCTCACCGGAGGTCTTTACGACGCCGGCGACAACGTGAAGTTCAACCTGCCTATGGCGTACACCTCGGCAATGCTGGCATGGAGCGTCTATGAGGACAAGGACGTCTACGAAAAAAGCGGACAGCTTGAATACATAATCTCCACTATCCGCTGGGTGAACGACTACCTCATGAAATGCCACCCGGAGGACGACGTGTACTACTATCAAGTAGGCAACGGCAGCGCCGACCACGCTTGGTGGGGCGCGGCAGAGGTAATGCAGATGGAACGCCCCTCCTATAAAGTGGACGCTGACAACCCCGGCTCGGCGGTGGTGGCAGAGGCGGCGGCTTCACTTGCGGCATGTGCGGCGGTGATGAAGTCCACGGATAAGACATACGCCGACAAGTGCCTCAAACACGCGAAGCAGCTCTACGACTTTGCGGAGCGCACCAAGAGCGACAGCGGCTACACCGCGGCGAACGGGTTCTATAACTCATGGAGCGGCTTCTACGACGAGCTGTGCTGGGCGGGCTGCTGGCTGTACATAGCCACCGGGGATAAGACCTATCTCAGCAAGGCAGAAAACTATGAATCTCAGGCTGGCGGCAACTATAAATGGACGATGTGCTGGGATGACACCTACACCGGGGCGGTCTGCCTGCTTGCCGGGCTGACCGGGGAGCAGAAATACTGTGACAAGATCGAGAAGAATCTTGACTGGTGGACGACAGGAACCGACGGCGAACGCGTGACCTACTCTCCTAAGGGGCTGGCATGGCTGGATTCGTGGGGTTCGCTTAGGTACGCCACCACCGCAGGCTTCGTGGCGGCGGTGTATGCAGACTACGATGTATGCCCGTCGTCAAAGGTCAATACCTACCGGGATTTCTGCGCGTCGCAGGTGGACTACGCCCTCGGCAGCACCGGGCGCAGCTTCGTGGTCGGCTTCGGTGAGAATCCCCCGGAGCACCCGCACCACAGGACTGCGCAAGGCTCATGGGCGGACAACATGAACGAACCTAACTACCACCGGCACACCCTCTATGGGGCGTTGGTAGGCGGTCCGGACGCCTCCGACGGCTACACCGACAGCGTTTCGGATTACAACAAGAACGAGGTCGCGTGCGACTACAACGCGGGTTTCGTCGGCGCTCTGGCGAAGATGTACGACAGATTCGGCGGGCAGACGATAAAGAACTTCGGCGCGATAGAGGAAAAGGGCGAGGAGCTTTACGTTGAACAGCGCATAAACACACAGGACAAGGGCTTCACCGAGATAAAGGCAATGATCTACAACAAGACCGCATGGCCTGCAAGAGTCACCGACGATCTGGAACTAAGGTACTTCATTGACCTGTCAGAGCTGTACGAAGCCGGCGGCAGCGCGTCGGACGTCACCGTTTCTATGAACTACTCCGAAGGCGCGAAATTCGGTGGACTGTACGAATGGAACAAGGCAAAGCACATCTACTACGTCAGCATTGATTTCAGCGGCGTGAAGATATATCCCGGCGGGCAGAGCGCCTACAAGAAAGAGGTGCAGTTCCGCATGATCGCGCCGACGTGGGATCCCACCAACGACCCCTCCTTCGCCGAGCTTGTGGGGACTAACGGCAGCGAACTGCTCCGGGCGGCGCACGTCGGATTGTACGAGGGCGGAAAGCTGGTTTACGGAAGCACGCCGGACGGCAAGTCCGCAGGTCTGGTGAAACCGTCGGACAACACAGATGATCAGCAGAAGCCGCAGGATCAGCAGAATAAGCAGGATCAGCAAAATCAGCTGCAGGACAACACGCCGCAGAATTCCTCCGCGGAAAAGGGCGGGTTGAATGTTTCAATGACCCGTCAGGGCAGCGGCAGCGGCAATACAATACAGTTCACGCTGGACATAGTAAACAACACCGGCACAGCGGTGGATCTCTCAAAGCTGGAAATTGACTACTTCTTTACCGCGGACGGCAAAAAAGACATCAACTTCTGGTGCGACCACAGCGCGACAAGCGGCGATAATTATGTTGCCCTCACCGACAGCGTAAAGGGCAGTTTCTCCTCCGCAAAGGGAACTGACGCCGATACAAAGTGCGCTATAACGTTCGGCAGCGGCACGCTTGGCAAGGGCAATTCACTGACGGTACAGGTGCGTATCACCCCTGCGGACTGGACAGAGTTTAACCTGTCCAACGACTACTCTGCAGGCGGCGCTGAGAAGCTCTGCATAAAACTGAACGGCAAAAAGGTGTTCGGCTCTGAGCCGTGATAATTATGAGGTCTGTTTCGGCAGACCTCGTTTTTTATAAATATTTTATTGTTTTTCGATAATTTCCTATTGACAAAGGATAAAATCTGTGCTATTATATTACCAACAGGAAAAGTCCGTCAGGGAGGTATATTATGTGGAACAAGGATAAGTCGATAATTCTTTCAGCCGTGATAATCAAGATGATCTACGCCGCGATTGCCGTATGCTGCGTCGCCGCGCCGTTTCTGGTGAGGTACTACGACGAAAGCGTGGTGATCCCCCGGGGAGAAAGCTCGGTTTTCCTGCCGCTGCTGGTGACGCTGTACTGCATTGTGCCGCCGGCGGTAACGGCAATGGTATCGCTTGATATGCTGCTTGCCAACATCAGAAAGGGGCAGCCGTTCATCAGCAGGAACGTTACGCTGCTGCGGATCATCTCCTACTGCTGCTTTGCGGTGTCGGTGCTGTTCATTTATTTCTCGTTTCTGAAACCGTTCGGGTTTGCGATAGTATTCGCGGCGGCGTTCTTCGGGGTCATACTCCGGGTTGTGAAGAACTGCTTTGAGCAGGCGGTGGCGCTCCGGGAAGAAAACGACCTCACGGTCTGAAAGGCGGCAAATATGGCGATAATCGTTAATCTTGACGTAATGATGGCAAAGCGGAAGATCTCCTCCAACGAACTTGCCGAAAAAATAGGTATCACCCCCGCCAACCTCTCGGTGCTGAAAACCGGAAAAGCAAAGGCTGTGCGGTTCTCCACGCTGGAAAAGCTGTGCGAAGTACTCGCCTGCCAGCCGGGGGATATTCTGGAATACCGCGACGGGGAGTAGCAGCCTCTCTGCGGAACTCCCGCATCTCCCTGCGGAGTTCTGCGCCCTTTCGATTCCTTATTTTTACTTATTTGGAAAGGATTACATCATGGACGATATGACAAACAACATCACACCGGAGTTCCCGCAGGAAACTCAAAACCAGCAGATACCACAATACACCCAGGCCTGCCCCGCCCCGCAGGCGACCACGGGAGCGCTCCCGCCAAAGCCCATATACAGCCGCGCGGACGCGGCGTTCGCGTGGCTGTGCTTCGCACTGGGATTCCTGTTCGCAAGGTACGTCACGCAGTTCGCCGGAGGACTGTGGGGCGGTATCTTCTGGGCGTGCTTCGGGACGCTGGGGGCGGTCTGCACCAGAGTAAAGCGGCTGAAAACCTCCGCCGCGCAAAAAGCCGTGTTCGCGGTCGCGGAGACGTTCTGCCTTGTGCCGCTGTTCTGCACGAACGGCTTCATTAACGTACTGGCGGCGTGGTTCTCTTTCCTGCTGATGTTCTACCTCTGTATCACTATAAGCGGCGCGGAGCTGTTCGGAAAGCACTTTGTTTCCGATCTTCTCATGAGCGTGTTTGTGCGCCCGTTCAAGAGCTTCGGCTGCGCACCGGCGGCGGGCTTCTCCCCGATAAAGGGCAAAGCGCCGCTCAAAACCTTCGGGTATGTGCTGATAGGTCTGGTGATAGCAGTTCCGCTTACCGTAGTTGCTGTGATACTGCTTATCCTGTCCGACGGCTTCTTTGAGGACGTCATGAGCGGCTTTTTCCACTCACTGCCGGCGCTTTCGTTCAGTCTGATATGGCAGATAATTTTCGGCGCGCTGATAGGCATGTTCCTGTTCGGGGCGTTATATTCCGCCGCAAAGCCGGTACCGGGCTACGACCCGGCGGCGCCCTCCTGCCGAATTCTTCCCCCGGTGATCGCCTACACCGCAGTGACCCCGGTTTGCGTGTTCTACCTTGTGTATGTGATAACCCAGTTCGTGGGGCTGCAAAACGCGCTTTCAAACCCGTCGGAGTACGCACGGCGCGGCTTCTTTGAGCTGTGCTTTATCGCGGTGATAAATCTTGTGGTGATCTCGCTGATCCAGCTATTCACCGCCCGCCGAAACAACGACCGCAAGCCTGCCGCGCTCAAATTTTACACGACCATGATCTCCGGCTTTACGCTGCTGTTCATTGCCTCAGCGTTCAGCAGAATGGCGCTGTATATCGGGCAGTACGGGCTGACCCCGCTTCGGGTGTATACCTCTTGGTTCATGGGGCTGCTGGCGGTGGTTTTCGTGGTTATCATCATCAGTCAGTTCGCTGAAATACCAATGTGGCGGGTGCTGTTCGTGGGATTTACGCTGATGTTCGGGGTACTGTGCTTCGGCAATATCGACGGGCAGATCGCGCGGTACAACGTGGGCTTCGCACAGTCCGGCGGTGAGCTTGACCTCTCTGCTATGCGCGAACTGAACGGCATGGCGTGCGAGCCGCTGGTCGAATTGCTGGAATCCGGCGATACTTTGCCGGAGGGCGTTTCCGCCAGACAAATAGAGGTCTTTCTCGCTGCTGAACTTCAAGACATGCAGCAGCAGGACGGCTTCGCGTATTTCAGCATACCGCGCCAGACGGCGATAGAAGCAGTCAGCCGTGCAGGTGTGAACGGCTGACTGCATGTTGTGACATCTGAATCATCTCTTGACAACCCCTGCCCGCAGGAGATAATATGTTTCCGGCAGGATCCCTGCCAATGTATATTCACTGTCGTGACGTAATTTCAGATGTGAAGTGCCTTTCATTCTGCTGAACGAACTCCCTCGGTGATATCCCCGTCTGCCTTGTGAACGCCTTATAAAAATTTGAATAGGTAGAAAAGCCGCACATATCACAGACGGTCTTGGGAGGCTCACCGCACTCCAGCAGCTCTTTGGCAAGGTTGACCTTCTTCATTAGGATATACTGATGAACAGTGGTGCGGGTGTGCTCCCGGAATTTATGGGAAAGGTAATACTTGGACACAAAGAATTCCGCGGAAAGCTGCTCCAGCGAGGGCGCGTCGGCAACGCTGCGGTTTATCCGGGAGATCACCTGCCGGATAAGGTCCGGGGGCTGCTCTGCGGCTGCCGGAGCGGCACGGAAACTCTCAAGTATATCCCCAAGTATCAGCGAAATGCAGCTCTCCGCTATACAGAACGAAAGCGTATTCTCCGGCGGGAACACTCCAAGCAGTTTATCGAACAGCGCCGTCAGCCCCCTCAGAGCTTCGCCCTCAAATGATACGCGCCGGGTGTTCTTTTCCGCAGTCATGCGGTTTATTTCGCTGATGAAGCCGGATATTCCCTCGTTCCCCGCGGCGTAATGCCCGTATATCCACAGCACGTACCGGTCGTATGGGTACTCTCCCTCAAAAACAGGACGGTGGAGCTTCCCCGGCGGGATAACCAGAACATCTCCTTTCGACAGGGTGAAGCTCTCGTTTTCAACGTAATATTTCACGTTTCCGTCCACGAAAAAGTATATCTCATAGAAGTCGTGACTGTGAAAATATATGGGCTTGGTATAATTATCCTTGTTGTGTGAGATCTGAAAGCAATTCTTCATATATAGAATTATACAGCAATTTTTGAAATATTTCAAGCATATCAAGGCAATTTATGATATTTTATTTCGCAGGATAATGTGATATCATAGAGAAAACGAAAGGAGCGATACCCATGGAATACTACGAGCGCGAATACTTTGAGAAGCTCTCTACCGCAGATGATATGATATACGACCGCTTTCGGAAAAAGGAATCTCTGAACGGAAGCTGGCACTATGCCGTCGATCAGTACGACACCTGTATCCGACAGAAGTGGTATGAGGAGCACTACTACGACGAGGGCGGGAATTCTCTCCCGGTGGACTTCTCATTTGACGAGTGGGAGATGATGACCCTCCCCTGCTGCTGGAACACCACCGACAGAATGTACGCTCTCTATGAGGGAAGCATGATCTTCACCCGGAAGTTTCTCTACGCAAAGCGGGACTACAACGAGCGCATGATACTTAAGATCGGCGCGGCGAACTATCTCTGCCGGGTGTTCATCAACAAGAAATTCGTCGGCATGCACCGCGGAGGCTCTACCCCCTGCTATTTCGACATCACGGAGTATCTCCAGCCGGAGAACCGCATTATAATTCAAGCGGACAGCACCCGGCGCAACGAGCAGGTGCCGCCCTCCAACACCGACTGGTTCAATTATGGTGGTATCTACCGGGATATCGAGCTTATCCGCGTACCGAATGTACACATCAAGGATTTCAGAATTGCCCTTGAACCGGGAAGCGAATTTCACAAGATACGCGCTTCTGTCACCCTGTCGCAGCCGGTCTCCGCTGACGCAAAGCTCACCATTGACGGGCTTTGCGTGCAGGAATTCCACGTTTCCGACGGCAGGGGGGAGATACTGTTCGACGCGCAGCCGGAGCTGTGGTCCACGGAGCGCCCGAAGCTGTATGACGTTTCTGTAAGCTGCGCAGGCGACAGCGTTCGGGACAGGGTCGGCTTCCGGGAGATACGCGTTGACGGCATGGACATAGTGCTTAACGGCAAGCCGCTGTTCCTGCGCGGAATAAGCTGCCACGAGGACAGCGTACCCAACGGCAAAGCGCTCACCGACGAGGAACGTCTGGAAAATATCCGCGCCGCAAAGGAGCTGGGCTGCAATTTCATGCGGGTGGCGCACTACCCGCACAGCGAGCGAATGTCCCAGCTTGCGGACGAAGTCGGTCTGCTTCTCTGGGAGGAGATCCCGGTATACTGGGAGATACATTTCTGGTCGGAGGACACCTACAACGACGCCGAAAACCAGCTCTGCGAGCTGATAAACCGCGATTATAACCGCGCCAGCGTGATAATCTGGTCGGTGGGCAACGAAAATCAGGACACCGACGACCGGCTGAAATTCATGGGCGGTCTTGCGGAATGCGCCCGCCGCTGCGACGGCACAAGACTGGTTTCCGCCGCGTGTCTGGTGAATTTTGCCAAGAACGCTATCGATGACAGGCTGGAGCAGTGCCTTGACATCATCGGCGTGAATGAATACTGCGGCTGGTACACCGCAGATCTCCGCATGCTGCCGGAGTTGTTTGAGAACAGCCACCCGCAAAAGCCTGTCATAATCACGGAATTCGGCGCGGATGCCTACCCGGGGCTGCGCGGGACTATCACGGATAAAGGTACCGAGGACTGCCAGGCATACGTCTATGAAAAGCAGATTGAAAACATCAGAAAGATACCCTATATCCGCGGCATGACCCCGTGGATACTGCACGATTTCCGCTGTCCCAGAAGGACCTCTGTGAACCAGAAATACTTCAACACCAAGGGGCTGCTCTCCGCGGACAGGAATCACAAAAAGCTGGCTTTCTATGTGCTGAAAAAATTCTACGATTCTTTTGAATAACACAAAAGCGGCATACCGTAATGCGTGCCGCTTTGACTTTATTTGAAGTGCTTTGTCATTGTCAGGATATTTTCGCCGTTTTCGTAGGCGTAGCTTACCTCGTCCATAGTCTTTTTCATCATGAAGATCCCCAGTCCGCCTATCTGGCGCTCATCAACGGAAAGGGTGATGTCCGGATCCGGCTTTGCCAGCGGGTCGAACGGAACGCCGCCGTCTGCCATTCGGAACGTTACGCTGTTATCCCCCGGCTCAATGGAGTAACGCACTGTGCCTTCCCTGCCGGGATAGGCGTAATGCGCCACGTTTACAAACATTTCCTCTATCGCGACGGTGATCTGCATGACAGACTTCGCAGGGCAGCCTGCCTGTTCAAGCTGCTCCTCGGTAAACAAAAGCACCTCGTTAAGTGCAGAGATATCCGCCGGGAACGTTCTATCCGCCATACTCACACCTCCATTTTCATTTTTGTAATCCAACATAAACATAGCGGTATCGTCATACTGCTGAGCCGCTCATAATTATAAAGCCGGCTATGTAGATCAGCAGTTCGTCATGAAAGTACTTCTTACTTTGACCGTGTTAAAACAGCGCGGTCAGTCTTTCGATTTCGTCAAGAACTTCCTGCGGCTTTTTAAAATATTTGGAAGTAAGCACCGCCTTTATGCCCAGCAGATATTCGCGCTTCAGTTCGTCGGAAACAGTGTTTAGCGCGGCGCCGGCTGCAATGATCATCATTCGTATCTGCGCGAAGATCTTCACAAGCTCCCTTACCGCTTCGGTATCTTCCGGGGTAAAGCCGCTGAAATACATATCAAACACCTTATTGAAAAACAGCACGGCGGTCTTGTTGTCCATACCGATAAGCTGGTTTGTTCGATTGTCTTCGTACTCTGCCATGATGACGAACGGGAGATACATGTTTCCCAGCTCGAATATCGGGTGACCTGTGCTGGTGTCCGCCATGTCGATAAGCAGCAGCTCCCCGTCCTGCTCAAAAATGTTATGGGTGTGGAAGTCCCCGTGAATGAGCGTATCTCTCTCCGGAACTGCATAAAACAACTTGAACAGGAGTTCCATTTCCTCCGGTGTAAACACCTCCCAGCCCTTTACATAACGGTTCAAATGATCGATCTTTTCAAGGGAGGTCTGCTTGAAGGAACGGAATGCCCCCTTGCTGTCACGGGTGGAAGCAAGCAGCTTGAGCAGCTTCGTCGCCTGCCGCGCGTAATCGTCTATCTTGGAAGGGTTTCCGCAGATATCCTCGCTGAAAGCGTGTGCGTTTATCAGCTCGTACACGTTGCCGTAACGATTCCCTACCTTTACGGTATCAAAGGGGATCGCAGTCGGCACTCCGCAGATGAACGCCGCCTTTGCGCTCTCTTTCTCGCGGATTATGTCCTCGTAGGCCACGCTGTCGGTGAAAACCTTAACGATCGTGTCGTTATCCAGCTTGTAGGTCGTTCCGAAAGCGCCTCTGCCTATCACCCGGCAGCCGTCTACCGAAACCTGCCGCAGCGCTTTCTTGATGTCCATTATATCGGTAAAGCCTGTCATGTTCAGCACCTCGTACACTTCGGCGCTGACGTTGATCAACTGGGTATTGGCTATCTTTTTCTTTAGTTTCAGCAGTACTCTCAGTCCTACACTGGATATGTATTCCAGTTTTTCCGCGTCGATAACGGCATAAAGCGGGGCATACTGCTCCACTGCGTCAAAAATTGCCTTTTCCGTTTCCGCGGCATTGCCGGAATCAACCCGTCCGTCAAGCCGTATCAGCAGCACGCTGCCATTAATAAATGTCGTCATAAGCCTCTCCTATTCATGATCTATTTTTCTGAGCCGGACGCTATCTTTGCTGAAAACGCCACGGCAGCTTATTGATTAAAATGCTTTTTTATGACATCACACAAAGTATGACAAAAGTTGTACAAAAGATAGTCACACAAAGTAATTTAACAACGATACCACAGATATCGTAACGCGAACATCTCAACGCATACACAGCTCCCAGAACGCGACAGCGCTTGCGGCGGCGACATTCAGCGAATCCACGCCGTTAGTCATGGGTATCTTCACGGTGTAGTCGGAGTTCGCTATGGTGCTTTCGCACAGCCCCTCGCCCTCAGTGCCTAGAAGTATAGCAAGACGCTCCTCGGCTCTGAGCGCCGGGTCGCGGATATCAAGGGTGTTCTCCCGCAGCGCCATAGCCGCGGTCTTGAAGCCCATTCCGTGCAGCAGCTCCACGCCGCATTCCTGCCACTCCCGCTCGCTGTCCGCGATGTAAGTCCACGGGACAAGGAACACATTCCCCATGCTCACCCTTACCGCGCGGCGGTAAAGCGGGTCGCAGCAGCCGGGAGTCAGCAGCACCGCCTCTACCCCCATTGCGGCGGCGGAGCGGAACACCGCGCCGATGTTGGTGGGATTCACCACGCTTTCAAGCACAGCAATGCGATTTGCGCTGCGGCACAGTTCTTCGGCGGCGGGGAGCTTCTTCCGGCGCATGGCGCAGAGAAAACCCTCGTTCAGATTATATCCAGTCAGCTTCTGCATGACCTCGCCCCCGCAGAAGTACACCGGCGCCTCGCCTGCCATGTCAAGCAGCTCCTCGCGTCGCTCGGCGAACCTCCGCTCCACCAGCAGGGACTCCGGGCTGTAACCTGCTTCCAGCGCACGGCGGACTACCTTGCTGGTCTCCGCGATGAACAGCCCCTCCTGCGGCTCATAGTAATGCAGAAGCTGGGACTCGTTCAGCGCGGTGTACGGCTTCAGCGGCTCGGCAGTTAGGTCGCTCATCTCAATAAAGGGCATTATTTCACCTTTTAAAGCGCTATGCCGGATCTTTACGGCATATTTGCTCTCCTCTCGCAATATTATGTACAAGTATATTTTACCATGACTTAGGGGTTCCTGTCAACCCCTGAGTCCGGCACAGTGCGCCGGTTTCAGCCGCAGCGGACAATTTTTTTGTTTCGGCGCGATCCCGCTGACAGACACGCATTGCAGTATTTTTTTATCGCTTGTACACGATAAGTTGCTGAAACATGCAAAAAAACACTTGCATTAAGAAGTGAAAAGTGATATAATATTTAATAGCGTATGTACTCAAATGTCCGGCGCACGCCGGAGCGATATACAGACGAGGTGACTTAATGAAAGCAGATCTACATTGCCACACTACAATTTCCGACGGCTCTCTCGGCATATCCGATGTTATCCGTCAGGCTGACAGGGACGACGTCCGCTGTCTTGCCATAACCGACCATGACAGCCTTGCTTCGCTGTCCCGCTCGGCAGTCCTCGGAAAGCGCTACAACGTTACGGTTATCCCGGCGGTGGAATTCTCCGCCTTTGATAACGTCAGAAAACGTAAGGTACATATCCTCTGCTATATGCCCGCAAAGCCGGACAGACTTGAGGGACTGTGCCTGCGCACCTCCACCGGAAGAATGGAGCTTGGAAAGCGCATGGCGGTGAAAGTCCTCGACAAGTACCCCATAACGCTGGAGAGTATCCTGCGGTATTCCGCGGGGAGCAAGGCGATTTACAAATGCCACATAATGCACGCGCTCATGGACTACGGCTACACCACTGAGCTTTATGGCGATGTGTACGACTCCATTTTCGACGTCAAGGACGGTATCTGCGCGCAGGACGTTGCAGCGGAGGCTGATTTCTATCCGGACGTGCATTTCGTCACCACGCTGATAAAGGCAAGCGGAGGTATCTCCGTCATGGCGCACCCGACGGTATACGACAGTATTGATCTGCTGCAAGAGCTTGCGGCTTCCAAAGAGATCGACGGCGTTGAGGTATGGCACCAGAGCGCCGACGAGTCCACCCAGAACCAGCTTCTGGATATCGCGAAGCAGCATGATCTGCTCACCACCGGCGGCTCGGACTTCCACGGCTTCTACAATCACTACGCGATACAGATCGGCTCTAACCTCACACCAGAGGACACGCTGAATAAGATAATCAACCACAAGGGAAAGGCATAATTTCCCGCGGCAAATCATAACAGAAGAAGGACAGACTAAAATGGACATCAAAGAAAAAGCACTTCAAAAGCATTATGAGTGGGGCGGAAAGCTGGAGGTAGTTTCCCGCGCGAAAATCGAGACCCGCGAGGATCTCTCCCTCGCCTACACCCCCGGCGTTGCGCAGCCCTGCCTTGAGATCGCAAAGGATCCGGAGCTTTCCTATAAGCTCACCCGCCGCAGCAACCTCGTTGCGGTGATCACCGACGGCACCGCTGTACTGGGACTCGGCGATATCGGCGGTCTGGCGGGTATGCCCGTAATGGAGGGCAAATGCTGCCTGTTCAAGGAATTCGGCGGCGTGGACGCATTTCCTCTCTGTGTTAAGAGCAAGGATCCGGACGAGATCGTCCGCACGATAGAGCTTATCTCCGACAGCTTCGGCGGCATTAATCTGGAGGATATCTCCGCGCCCCGCTGCTTTGAGATAGAAGCAAAGCTGAAGGAGCGGCTGGATATCCCGGTATTCCACGACGACCAGCACGGCACAGCGATTGTTGTCGGCGCAGCTATGATCAACGCGATAAAGCTCGCCGGAAAGAAGCTGTCTGATATAACAGTTGTGATCAACGGTGCTGGCTCTGCGGGTATCGCAATCGGCAAGTTTCTGCTTAAGCTCGGCGTGGGCAACCTCATTATGGTAGACCTGTGCGGTATTCTTAACCGCGACGAGGAATACGCAAATCCCGCGCACGCTGAAATGGCGAAGCTCACCAATCGCGACAACATCAAGGGTGATCTCGCTGACGCGCTCAAGGGCGCAGACGCATTCGTCGGTGTTTCCAAGCCGAATCTCGTTACTCCGGAAATGGTGCAGTCTATGGCGGAGAAGCCGGTGCTGTTCCCTATGGCGAACCCCGAACCGGAAATAACCTACGACCTCGCAAAGCAGAGCGGCGCGTTCATAGTCGGCACCGGACGCAGCGACTACCCTAACCAGATCAACAATGTGCTGGTGTTCCCCGGCGTGTTCAAGGGTGCGCTGAAAGTCCGCGCAAAGGCTATCACAGAGGAAATGAAGCTGGCTGCGGCTTACGCTATCGCAGGTCTTGTCACCGACGACAAGCTGTCCGTGGATTACATTATCCCCAGCGCTCTTGACAAGTCCGTGGCGCAGGCAGTAGCGGACGCCGTGGCTGACGAATGGCTCAGATCCGGCAAGTGATCCCCCGAATATATATCAGAGGTGAAAAACAATGAAGTTTGAATACACTCCCCGTGGCGTATGCTCACGAAAAATGATTTTTGATATCGAAAACGGCATTATCCAGTCGCTTCAAGTCGTTGGCGGCTGCGACGGCAATTTAAAGGGCATTTCCTCCCTTGTCAAGGGTATGAAGGTCGAGGACGTTATTCCTAAGCTGGAGGACATCAAGTGCGGCATGAAGCCCACCTCCTGCCCGGCGCAGATCGCCCTTGCACTGAAAGAATTCGCTAAGAACAATCGATGAAATCGGAGCTTAAATGAAAATACCTGAACTATTCAAAAACGGACGAACCGTGTTCTCCTTTGAGGTCTTCCCGCCGAAAAAGGACAGCGACGTTTCCGTGGTCTACAACACGCTGGAGCAGCTTGGGGATCTTCACCCGGACTTCATCAGCGTGACCTACGGCGCAGGCGGCAGCGCTGCGGGCGCCTCCACCACCGAGCTGGTGAGGTACATAAAAGAGAACCTGCACACTGAGTCCATTGCGCACCTCACCTGTGTGAATTCCACCCACGCAGATATCGACGCTAAGATACTGGAATTCAAGGAAAACGGCATTGAGAACGTGCTGGCGCTTCGCGGCGACATCAACCCGAATATCCCGCCCAAGCATGAGTTCCTGCACGCAAGCGACCTCATAGAATACATGAAGCCGCGCTCTGACATGTCGTTCTCCGGCGGGTGCTACCCGGAGGTACACCCGGAGTCGGAAAGTCTTGTTGAGGATATCCGACATCTGAAAATGAAGGTAGACGCGGGGGCTTCACACCTTATCTCCCAGTTGTTCTTCGATAATAATTCGTTCATGGACTTTCTGGAAAAGGCAAGGATCGCCGGGATAAACGTCCCGATAGAAGCAGGTATAATGCCCTGCGTCAACGCAAAGCAGATCCAGCGCATGGTGAGCATGTGCGGAGCCAGTCTGCCGCTGAAATTCACAAAGATGATAAACCGCTACGGCGACAATCCCGAAGCAATGCGGGACGCAGGTATCGCCTACGCGGTAGATCAGATAATCGATCTGGTCGCTCAGGGTGTGGACGGGATACACCTCTACACCATGAACAACCCCTATATAGCAAGAAAAATCAGTGAAAGCATAGAGAAGGTGATACGCTGTGACATGTGAAATAACCCGAATCAACCGCGCCGAAGCCCTGCGATACATGGGCTACACCGAGGAGCCGGACGAAAGGATCAGCGCCGCGATTGACGAGTGCGAACGTGAGCTGCTTAAAGAAGCACGTCCCCAGTTCGTGTGGAGGGTGTTCAATATCCAGCGTTCAGAAAGAAGCCTTGTGCTTTCCGACTGCGACTATGAGCTGGAGGGAAAGGACATCGCCGATCATCTGCGGGGCTGCGACAAGGCGGCGGTGCTTTGCTCCACCCTGTCCTCCGACGCCGACAGATTTCTGAAAAAGCTGGACGTTTCCGACTCAATGAAGGCAGTCATCACTGACGCTCTTGCCAACGCCATGATCGAACAGGTGAACGAACAGGCGCGGCAGGATATCCTCACCAACATGCCGGGATACTCCACCACATGGTGCTACGGCGCAGGCTATGGGGACTTCCCTATTGAAAGCGCGCCGCTGCTCATTGCTTCGGTGGACGCGGTCAGAAAGATCGGCGTTTGCTGCACTGCAACCCACATGCTCACCCCCCGCAAGACTATCGTCGGCGTGGTCGGTCTTTTCCGCGGCGAACTTGACAAGAAGCGCCGCAGCTGCGAGGACTGCAACGCCAAAGACACCTGCCGATTCCGCGCCTACGGAACACGGTGCTGATGTGATTCAACAAATTAAAGCGCTGATCCAGTGAATAAACGGACAGCGCTTTTTTGTATCATTTTCGGGACAGTTATTGACAAATTTCACCGGAAATGTTATACTTATCATAGCAACAATGCATTATTATCTGAACCAGACATCATTCTGATGAATTATTATCGCAGGGTTTATTGACATTCAAAGGAGTCTGACAAAAATGCCGCCAAGACCTAAATTCACAAAAGAAGAAATCGTCGTCGCCGCTATGGAGCTTGTGAGCGAACGCGGAATAGAATACCTCACCACCCGAAATCTTGGAGAAAAGCTGGGCAGCTCTGCCCGCCCGATCTTCACGGTGTTCATAAGCATGGACGACGTTCAGCGGGAGGTACGCGCTGCTGCACTGAACAAGTTCAACAGCTATATCCGCGAGATAGTGAACTACACCCCAGCTTTCAAGGAAGCCGGTATACGCATGGTGCGGTTCGCGATAAAAGAGCCGAAGCTGTTTCAGCTTCTGTTCATGACGGAAAACAAGGAGCAGGTCAATCCCCGGTCGTTCTTCGGTAGTCTCGGCGAATACGAGGATCTCTGCACCGAGGTGATATGCCGCGACTACGGGCTTGACCAGCAGCAGGCAACGGTGCTGTTCCAGCACATGTGGACCTATACCTACGGCATAAGCGCCCTTTGCGCAACGCATACCTGCATGTTCTCTGAGGAGGAGATCGCCGACCGGCTCGGCACGGAGTTCCTCGCGATCACCTCGCTTATCCAGAGCGGACACATGAACGTGACCACTCCCCCGCCTGTTCCCGGCACAAACCGTGATGACCTCAAGACCAACGAGATACTTGCCGGGCTGAAATGATCTGCGTTAGTTTATGCGCCGCAGTCCGTACTTAGCGTAGAATGCGTCAATGTCACCGTCTGAACGCACCAGCTCTGCGCATACCAGTTTCTTTTCAGCAGCGTTGTAGAAGCCTATGGTCTTTTCCCCGGTGCAGACGCTGGATTCAACTCTGATATCAGCGGCTGAAAATCCCTCCGGCAGATGAAGAACAGTGCTGTGCTTTTTAAATATGCTCATAATTACCCCTATCTCCGGAATTTTTCAAATTTATTGCCAAAACTGGGCTGCCTTATGATTCGGCAGCCCATAATTATTTCTTCTTGCGGGTGAAAACAGGCTCGGAGCGGCGGTGCTTCATCGCCTGAGCAGTGCGCTTCTCACGGGCAAGGCGCTCACGCTCCGCCTTGATCTCCTCCAGACGCTGCTTGCTCTTTTCCGCCATGTCAAGCAGCATGAGCTTGTTGTTGAAGCTAGGCTTATCGAGCACCATATCGAACAGCGCGTTAAGAAGCTGCTCCGCCTCCTGCTCCGAGCTTACCAGCCGGCGCTCCATAAGCTCCCGCGAGGTGATCGCGAGCTGCCGGATATTGTAGCACTCCCCGCTGTCGAGTATCTCCCGCAGAGCCGCAGCCGCTGCCCTCAGCCGCTGCACGTCCGGGGTGTCCGGGTCGATTTTCTTCGCCCGGCTGTCGGCGATCTCACACTGGATCAGCTTGCGGAGATCCTCCGCGCCGAGGGCGTCAAGCAGCCGTTTCAGCTCGCTGCGCTCCTCCGGGATATCCTTGTCGTGATAGTACACCAGCCAGCTTATCTCCCCGGAAAGTGCCGCCGGGAATTCCAGCCGCCGCATTATGCGCTCCGCCAGCAGTCTGCTTCGCTCGCCGTGACCCTTGAAATGCCCCTGCCCGCTGGGGTCTATTGAGCAGCAGTCGGGCTTGCCGAGGTCGTGGAACAGCATTGCAAAGCGCACCGGAAGCTCCGGCACGGCATATCCCACCGACTTTGCGATATGCGTCCAGACCGTGAAATCATGGTAGACGCCGTGCTGCTCAAAGTCAATGCACGGCTCAATTTCCGGCAGCAGGAATTTCAGAATATCCGCGTACTGCTCCAGCACCCGCGCGGCGTATTTGCCCATTACAATGCGGGAAAGCTCGGTGAACAGCTTGTCCTTTTCCGCGTACTCAAAGCAGCTCACGTTCGCCCGGATAGCCTCGCGAGTCCTGTCCTCAATGACGTACTCACCCTCGGCGCAATAACGTATCGCCTCAAGTATCCTAGACGGGTCAGACGTGAAGCAGCGGGACATGTCGTACCACGTTTCGGTGACGGACTTTCCGTTTTCCTTTGTGGTTCGGCTCTGCATTTCGCCTATCGCTATTACCCGTGCCGGAAGTCTGGAAACCCCGGCGCGCCGCCTTAACAGCTCACCGGAAGCCGGGCTTTGCGGCTCGGCAGGGAGTTCTTCGGTCTCACCGCGCTCCTCACGTTCTTCCCGCTCCTCGCGTTCTTCCTGCGCAACAGCTTCCGGGTCAGGGCGCAGCGACGCTCTCCCTCCGAACGGGTCGATCAACCCGGAACGCGGGCTGTAAGCGATAGCGTTCATTGTGAAGCCACGGCGGAACAGGTCGGTTTCAAGATCCTCCGCGTACATCACGCGGTTGCCGACTACCTCCCGGCGGTAGGGGGAAACCTGTATTATCATTCCCACCACCGTCACAAAGACCTCGCCCCGCTTCATTCCTTCGTCGGAAATGCGGTAGTCCCGGAACACGAAAAGTATATCGTTTATCCCGGCGTTGGTCACTATGTCGTAATCCTGCGGATTATTGCCGAGCAGCAGTTCTCTCACACAGTCGCCGACGATATACGCGTCATAGCCGGAGTTTTCCAGCACCTCTATCGCTTTTGTCACCTGTTCCGGCAGAATAATCATAATATCACCCCAAAGCTCTGCGAAATTCATTAATTATATTATATACCAGATCCCGCAAAAAATCAAGCGCCCTGAGCATATTCAAGCTAATTTCCCATTATCGCCGCCACGACAAGTCCGCATACTATCCACGCGGTGCAGTCCGCGGTAAGCGCCGCGGGCACGGCGTAGCGGGTCTTTCGTATCTTCACGGCGGAGAAATACACCGCGATCGTGTAAAAAGTCGTTTCAGACGAGCCGAGAAGCACAGCCGCGACCCTCCCTGCGAAGCTGTCAGCGCCGTATTCCGCGGCGATACCGTCGTACACCGCGATAGCGCCGCTGCCGGAGAACGGGCGCAGCAGCACCATTTGCATACATTCCGGCGGGAATCCCACCGCGCTGCACAGCGGTGTAAGCAACTGGGTCAGAAGCTCCACAGCGCCGCTTGCCTGCAACATTCCAACGCTTATCAGCAGCAGTATCAGCGCCGGAAGTATCTCAGCAGTGGTTTTCAGCCCCTCCGCGGAGCCGTCGCAGAACACCGGGAACACCTCAACCCGCTTGGCAAAGCCAAATATGAGTATCCCGGCGAACAAGACCGGGACGATGAAATCAGTTATCTGCACCGCCGCTCCTCCGTTTCTTCCTGCGCCGGGATATCCAGCCCAGCAGCTTCGCCGCGCACACCGCCGCCGCGAGGGAATACGCCGACACTATCCACACGCAGGGCAGTATGTCCATAGGTCGCTCCGCGCCGTGAGCCGCCCTCAGCGCCGCCGCAGTCGCGGGGATCACTTGCAGGCTGGCGGTGTTCAGCACCGTAAGCATTATCATATTGTCCGAGGCTTCTCCGGAAGGCGGAGATTCCACGCCGGGAACGTATCCCGCCTCTTCCTCTTGAATTGCTTCCATTGCGCGGATACCAAGCGGCGTTGTCGCGTTCCCCAGCCCTAGAATATTCGCGGAAAGGTTCATGCAGATCATCTGCATAGCCCTACCGCCCTTTTCCAGCCCCCGGAACAGCAGCGACACCACCGGCGAAAGCAGCCCGGACAGCGCTTTCACCGCGCCGGCTTCCTCGGCGACCTTCATCAGACCGCTCCACAGGCACATTATGCCGCACAGCGTTATCGCAAGAGTCACAGCCTCCCCTGCCTTGTCCAGCACCGCAGAGGAAACCTCCGGCAGCCTGCCGGTAATTATTCCGCAGATTATCGCTGCCACCGGGATCACAGCAAGTATTATCTTCACAAAACGCCCTCCTGTCTTTATGGGTATTAGCTGCCAATTATCACATCTTTTTCCGAGGGAAACGCTGATTAAATCAAATTCGCCACGTTCAAACGCGCATACTCACGCGGCTGAATTTGATACGCTTCGCTTTAATCAGCGTGTCCCTGGAACGCTAAAATTCTTCCAGAAAGCCCCTTTATTTTGTGCAAATCCCTTATTCCGCAGAATAACGCCATTTTCGCCATTTTAAATCAAATGCTTTATTTAATAGTGACACTTTTGTTTATCCTTTTTTGTACTGTTAGGGATAATAACTGACAAAATCTTGCATTTTTCAAATTGACAAGAAATGCAAAACATGATATAATATGCAGGAAATCAGCTATTTGCTGGAAAAAACGTTATTATTGGACATTCGCTGCCAAAGTGTGCAGCGGATACATGGGAGGAAGAAGAACATGGTGAAGTCAACAGGAATTGTAAGAAAAGTGGACGAACTCGGCAGAATCGTTATCCCGATCGAACTGAGAAGAACTCTTGACATCGGTATCAAGGACAGCCTTGAGATCTATGTAGAGGACGATCAGATCATTCTCAAGAAGTACACACCCGCGTGTGCGTTCTGCGCTAATGCAAGCGGAATCACAATCTTCAAGGGCAAGAACATCTGCTCCGAGTGCCTTGCAGAGCTCAGCAAGCTCGGCTGATAACATACTTATTCATTTTATATACATACCGCTCCGACTATTGCCGGGGCTTTCTTTTTTATTTATATTACAGGAAGTCCGGAAATATTACAGGTGATAAAAAAACTTCATTAAAGGGCTTGTAAAAAAAACGGAGATATGATATACTATTAATGTATATGCTGATTAATTATAAACAAAGGAGAACAACGAATTGATAACAGTATCTGATGTAAGCGTCAGCTTCGGCGGACAGCTTCTTTTCAAGGACGTAGACCTGAAATTCACCGCCGGCAACTGCTACGGCGTTATCGGCGCGAACGGCGCAGGCAAGTCCACATTCCTTAAGGTGCTCTGCGGAGACCTTGAGCCTACTAAGGGCAGCGTTTCAAAGCCGCCGGAGCTTCGTATGTCCGTGCTGCGGCAGGATCACTACGCTTTCGACGAGTACACCGTGCAGGACACGGTGATCCTCGGTAACAAGCGGCTTTACGACATCATGAAAGAGAAGGACGAGCTTTATGCGAAGCCGGATTTCTCTGACGAGGACGGCAACCGCGCCTCTGAGCTGGAGGCGGAGTTCGCCGAGCTTAACGGCTGGGAGGCGGAATCCGACGCTTCCAAGCTGATACAGGGACTGGGACTTCCGGAGGAAATACTGTACCAGAAAATGGAGTCCCTCACCGGTAACGAAAAGGTAAAAGTGCTTCTGGCGCAGTGTCTGTTCGGAAATCCCGACATCATTCTCATGGACGAGCCGACCAACCACCTTGACGTTGAGGCAGTATCGTGGCTGGAGGACTTCCTTGCGGAGTACTTTGGTACGGTGATCGTGGTATCCCACGACCGTCACTTCCTCAACAACGTCTGCACCCACATAGTGGACATCGACTACGGCAAGATCAAAATGTACGTCGGCAACTACGAGTTCTGGTACGAGTCCTCACAGCTCATTCAGCGCATGATAAAGCAGCAGAACAAGCGCGCCGAGGACAAGATCAAGGAACTTCAGAACTTTATCGCGCGGTTCTCTGCAAACAAGTCTAAGTCCAAGCAGGCAACCTCCCGCCGCAAGCTGATAGACAAGCTGACCGTCGAGGAGTTGCCCGCTTCCAGCCGAAAGTACCCCTATATTGCATTCGACATGGAGCGCGAGGTCGGCAAGGACATCTTGCAGGTGACCGGGCTTTCCAAGACCGTTGACGGGGTGAAAGTACTGAACAACGTCAGCTTCACCGTCGGAAAGGGCGACAAGATCGCATTCGTGGGCAACAACGAGATCGCCGTCACCACTCTGTTCAAGATACTCATGGAGGAAATGGAGCCGGACGAGGGCAGCTTCAAATGGGGCAGCACCACTTCGGTAAGCTACTTCCCGAACGACAACAGCGCGTTCTTTGACGGCTGCCAGCTCTCTATACTCGACTGGATGCGCCAGTACTCCAGGGACGAGACCGAAAGCTACCTCCGCGGATTCCTCGGGCGTATGCTGTTCAGCGGGGACGATGTTTTCAAGCCGGTGAACGTGCTTTCCGGCGGGGAGAAAGTGCGCTGCATGTTCTCCCGAATGATGCTGTTCCAGAGCAACGTGCTTATCCTTGACCGCCCGACAAACCACCTCGACCTTGAGAGTATCACTGCCGTGAACAACGGTCTGTCGGAGTTCAAGGGCAATCTGCTGTTTGCCTCCCACGACCATGAGATCCTCGAAACCGCTGCGAACCGCATTATCGAGATCACCGAGAACGGCTGCCTCGACAGAGCCGGTACCTATGACGAGTTCGTTGAGTGGCGGCATGAGAATGTCGGCGGTAAGCTCATGCTGTAACGGGGTGCGAGATGTACTATATTATTCTTGACATGGAATGGAATCAAGCGCTTGACCGCGCGCATACAGTGCAGCAGCCGATACTGCTGCGGGGGGAGATAATCCAGATAGGCGCAGTCAAGGCGGACGAGCATTTCAACCTTGTGGATACGCTGAAGATCAACGTCGCTCCGAAGTACTACAAAAAAATGAACCGCCACGTCGAAAAGATCACCGGTATCACCAACGAAATGCTGGCGAAGGGTGAGAAATTCCCGGAGGCGTTCAAACGGCTGAAAGAGTGGTGCGGCGAGGAATTCCGGTTCATCACATGGGGCTTCGACGATATAGCTATGCTGGCGGATAATCTGGAGCTTCACGGACTTGACCGCTCCTACGGCAGCGATTATGTAAACTTACAGCTTATCTACAAGAATCAGATAGACAACGAACGGGTGCAGTGGTCGCTTGCCGACGCTGTGGAGCGCTTGCAGATACCCATGGACGCGCAGGCGCACGACGCCATGAACGACGCGTGGTTCACCTATCAGGTGTGCAAACGGCTGGACATGGAAAAGGGGTTGGCGGAATACTCGGGTATGTCGGCGGGTCAGCGCCCGGTCATTGCGCGGGAAATATTCCGTGATGTTGCAGATATCCGCACTATCACTACTGATGAGCGCTTCACGGCTGTCCCCTGCACCGACGAATGTCAAAACACCCTCACAAACGGCGAATGGCTGTCAATGGGGGCGATCCGCAAGACAAATATATGCACCTGCCCGAAGCACGGCGAGTTCCTTGTGAAGCTGGTTTGCAAGCGCGCCGCCGCAGACAGGTGGACGGTGACCCGGTCGATTTATAGATCCGACGAAGAAGCAAAGTCCGGCTATCTGAAAAAGCTGGAGAAGCAGCACGCTGCGATCGAACGGCGCCGCGCCGCCAAAGAAGCCCACCTCAATTCCCCCGAAACAAACTCAGAAACGGAGAACTCTGATGACGACAACAGTACTGTTTGACCTTGACGGCACCCTGCTCCCCTTTGAGCAGGAGGATTTCGTGAACATTTATTTCAGCGAGCTTTGCAAAAGGCTTGCGCCCCTCGGTTACGAGCCGAAGCACACGGTAAAATCCGTCTGGGCCGGAACCAAGTCCATGATAATGAACGACGGCAGCCGCCCGAATTCCGCGGCGTTCTGGGAGACCTTCAACGCTATGAACCCCGGACTTCCCGAAGCGCGCAGCGAATGCGATGATTTCTACACCCATGAATTCGACTTGGCTAAAGCAAGTCTGAAATACGTCCCGGACAGGAAACCTCTTATAGAACGGCTGAAAAAGGCGGGATTTCGTATCGTTCTCGCTACAAATCCTATATTCCCGCTGGACGGAGTTCTCACCCGTCTGAAGTGGGTTAATCTTCAGCCGGAGGATTTTGAGCTGATTACATACTATGATAACAGCACTTTCTGCAAGCCGAATCCCGCTTATTTCAGTGAGATACTGGGCAAGATCGGCGAACAGCCCGAAAACTGCGTCATGGTAGGCAACAGCGTTTCCGAGGACATGATAGCAGAAAAGCTGGGTATCAAGGTGTTCCTTGCGAATGAATTTGTGGAAAACCCGGAGAATTCGGATTACACCTGCTACCCGCAGGGTACTCTTGACGAGGCTGCGGAGTTCATACTAGGGTTAATCAAGTAAAGAAACAGGCTTCTGTATTCTGCGGAAGTCCTGTTTATGTGTGGAGCAAAATGACTGACAAGAATTACAAGCATACTATCCTCGCCAGCTACGGCGGGTACATAACTCAAGCGGTGGTGAACAACTTCGCGCCGCTGCTGTTTCTGATTTTTCAGGACGTATTCGGCATACCTCTGGAGCAAATAACGCTGCTGGTAACGGTGAACTTCATGGTACAGCTTGCCGTTGATCTGCTCTCGGCGAAATTCGTGGACAAAATCGGCTACCGGAAGGCGCTGGTAGGGGCGCATATCTTCGCCTGCGCGGGAATTGCAGGTCTTGCGGTGCTGCCCGGGCTGACAGCCCCATTTCCGGGGCTGATGACCTCAGTGGTGCTGTACGCCATAGGCGGCGGTCTTACTGAGGTGCTGATAAGCCCGCTGGTAGAGGCGTGTCCCAGCGACAACAAGGCGGGGGCTATGGGGCTGCTGCACTCCTTTTACTGCTGGGGCAGCGTGGTGACTGTACTGCTTTCGACGCTGTTCCTGTGGTGCTTTGGAAAGAATAGTTGGAGTTTCCTCGCGGTGTTATGGGCGGTGTTCCCGGCGGTCATGGCGGTGGTATTCTCCTGGGTTCCTATCCCTTATATCGCCGGGGAGTGCGGCGGCGGAATGAAGCTGCGGGAGCTTCTGTGCAGCAAGGTTTTCTGGGTAATGGCGGTGCTTATTCTCTGCGCCGGCGGAAGCGAGCTTGCCATGAGTCAATGGGCTTCCGCGTTCGCGGAAAGCGCCCTCGGGGTGCCGAAAATGGTGGGCGACCTGCTGGGGCCCTGCTTCTTCGCGGTGCTTATGGGGACTTCACGGGTGGTATACGCGAAGCTCAGCGCTAAGATCGACATAATGAAATACATGCGCTGGTGCGGAGTGCTGTGCATTTTCTCCTACATGCTGGCGGCATTCTCCCCCGTTCCGCTGCTGTCGCTTATTGGCTGCGGCCTGTGCGGTTTCTCGGTAGGCGCAATGTGGCCCGGAACGTACAGTTCAGCCGCGCAGGCGCTTCCCCGCGGCGGGACTGCTCTGTTCGCGCTGCTGGCGCTTGCCGGAGACTCCGGCTGCTCCGGTGGACCTACGCTGGTGGGAATGATCTCCGGCGCAATGGGCGGCGTGCTGAGATCCGGGCTGCCGTTCGCGGCGATCTTCCCGGCAACGCTAGTAGTGTTCACCATTGCCGCGGAAAGGATAACCGGGAAAAATACCCGGTAAAGCCTGCCCCCTCTGGCAATATCTTTGCATTGATTCTCCCTCCCCGATTTGGTATAATTATATTATCCCCTTCGGGGAAATACATAAGGGAGGTCAAGAATATGTGCAATTTCTTTACTGTATGCGGATTGGATAAGCTCTGCGAGCTGTTCAAGTTCCTCTGCGGCGGCTGCCTTTAATTGTCCAACATCGTGTTGGACTTAGGTGGCAGCGGCGCAGCGTCCTGCTGCGGCAGCTTTGGCTGCTAATCGCGGAACGTTTTTCTCCGCACCGACATTCCAGAGCGGTGTTACCGCACTGACATAGCTAATACAGTCCCATGGACTGACCGCCCGGCACTTGTCGGGCGGTGTTTTCTGGAATTATACATGTTCTTCTCCCTATGAAAAGCTACCCGGTTTGATGTCTTGTCAAACCGTTTTTTCATTGCATAAGCAAAGGCTGCCGCGTAATGCAACAGCCTTTTAAGTTTATTCCTTGACAACATGTACGTCCAACTGGTCGAACGGAATGGAGATCCCACCTGCAATGAACGCCGCCCTCACCTGCTCGGTCACTGAGAAATACACGTCCCAGTAATCCGCAGGTCTGCACCACGGGCGGACTGCAAGCACGATCGCGCTTGCCCCGTGCTCCAGCATATTGACCGTGGCAGCGGGGGTTTTAAGTATCTTATCGTTCTTATCCAGTACCGCAAGAACGATCGCCCTTGCCTTCTCGAAATCGTCCTCGTAGCTGATAGAAAACGTGAGATCCACACGGCGGCAGTCGTTGCTGGAATTGTTTATTACCGTAGCGCCGGACACCTGCCCGTTGGGTATGAATATTGCTTGATTCGTAGCGGAATCCAGCCTTGTATAGAGTATCGTGATCTGCTTTACAGTACCTTCAACGCCGGAAACCAGAATGTAATCCCCGATCTTGAACGGCTTGTTGATCATCAGCATGATACCGCCGGCGACGTTGGAAAGGCTGCTTTGAAGCGCAAGACCTACCGCAACGCCCGCCGTGCCTATCACAGTGACAACAGATGTCGCCGGGATACCCAGCATGGACAGTACAACGGTGATAAGCAGAACGTACAGGATTATCTTGCAGCACTGCTTTACAAAATTGTTCACCGTAAGGTCAATCTTAGTTCGGTCAAGCCCTTTGCTGATGAGCTTCAGCGCCAGCTTGCACAAAATCAGCCCGACTATCAGCACGATTATCGCCAGAATGATTGTGGGTATCGCGCCAAGGACCGCGTTCAGCATATTCTGGAAGAACTGACCTATCTTTGACGCAGTTTCCTCCGGGTGCTGAACCAGCTCCTGCATAGCGTCGTTCAGCGTGGTTTCCTTTGTGGAAGCCTCCGAAGTCGTTGCAGCAGTGGAAATCAAATTTAAAATGCCCATTACTTAAACAACTCCCTCAGCCCTGCCTCGGCAGCGTCGCCGTCGCTCTCGCGGATAAGCACGGAGATCTCGTCAATGCCGGTGGTGATGAGCAGTATCATTGCGTCGATCTTATTAAGCAGGTTGAACACCTTTGCCGCAAAGCCAGCCTGCGTTTCCATTTCGCCGGTCTTGATGACGATCTTGCGGTTGCTGCTGTTAATCATAGGTGTGATCGCGTGACTCTCCTTGAGCGCCTTTATAACGCCTAAGAGCTTCGGCATATCCTCGTCGTTCACCGTGAAGCCGAACCCGAACCGCTCGGAGGTCGGCGCGGTCATGGAGATCATGTCGATATTGATACCAGCCTCCGCAACAGCGGTGAGGGTGTCCTCCATGATAGTCTTGTACAGCGGAACATTGTTAAAGGTAACAGCGGATACGTTTTCAGTTACAGTAATGTTCATAATTAGCTCTCCTTGATCAGATCTGACATAGCGTAAAGTCCGGCGGGCTTTCCTGCAAGGAACACCGCCGCGTTCACAGCGCCGGCTGCAAACACTTCCTTAGACTGCGCAGAGTGCGACAGGGTGATCACCTCGTCGTGCCCGGCGAAAATAACGTCATGCTCCCCGACGATAGTGCCGCCGCGGATAGAGTGCATTCCTATCTCGTCCTTGTCGCGGGGTTTGCGGACGCTGTGCCGGTCGTAAACCAGACGCTCCTTGCCTCCAAGCTCCTCGTTTATCGCCTCGGCGATCATGATAGCTGTGCCGGAGGGTGCGTCCTTCTTGAGATTGTGGTGCTTCTCGACGATCTCGACGTCAAACTGGCCGCCGAGAATCTGCGTTGCCTTGCGGGCAAGCTCCACCAGCAGGTTTATACCCAGCGACATGTTGAACGTGAAGAACACCGGTATCTGCGCCGCAGCCGCGTTGATCTGGCTGCGCTCCTCGTCGGTGTAGCCGGTTGTGGCAAGCACCAGCGGAACGTTATTCATCTTGCCGTAGCTGAGTAAGTCCGGCAGCGCCGACGGGTGGGAGAAATCAATGATAACGTCCGGCTTTTCGGGCAGGTCGAACACCTTCTTGTACACCGGGAACTCGTCGTACTTCTCGCCGAACGGATCTATACCGGCGGTAACGGTGCAGTCGCTGCGCTGCCTGATAAGCCCGGCGATAACTCTGCCCATTTTGCCGCATGCGCCGGATATTGCGATTTTAGTCATTTGTAGGTCCTTTCATACAGCCTTGAAATCGGGCGGAAACAGATATTCCCGCCCGGTAATTTTTACTTGACCGCGCCGACAAGACCGAGGGGCAGCATTGCAACTCTCAGCTTCTCGACCTGCTCCGCAGACATGGAAGCCAGCGGAAGTCTGCACTCGCCCGCCTTGAAGCCCATGATGTTCAGCGCTTCCTTAACGGGGATAGGGTTCACGTCCATGAACAGCGCCTTCTCAAAGGCAAGGATACGCTGCTGTATCGCGAGAGCCTCGCCCTGCTTTCCAGCGAGATACAGAGCTACCTCGTCGTGCTTTTCCTTAGGCATGAGGTTTGATGTTACCGAAATAACGCCCTTTCCGCCCAGCGACAGCGCAGGGATTACCTGATCGTCGTTGCCGGAGTAGATGTCAAGGTCGGTGTAAGACGCAATTTCCGCCATGAGGGAGAAGTTGCCGCTTGCTTCCTTTGTAGCCACGATATTCGGGTGCTTTGCAAGCTCTTTGTATGTGTCAATGGAGATATTAACGCCCGTCCTGCTGGGGACATTGTACAGCACTATCGGAATATTAACGCTGTCCGCAATGGCTGTGAAGTGCCTTACAAGCCCTCTCTGTGAGGTCTTGTTGTAATAAGGAGTGACCTGTAACAGAGCGTCCGCGCCCAGCTTCTCCGCCTTCTGGGAGAGCGAAATTGCATGGACGGTATCGTTGCTTCCTGTTCCAGCAATAACCGGGATCTTTCCGGCTACCCTCTCGACAGCGAAGCGAATACATTCAAGGTGCTCGGCGTCCGGCATGGTGGAGGCTTCTCCGGTCGTGCCGCAGACAACTATCGCGTCAGCGCCGCCTGCGATCTGAAAATCCAGCAGTCTGCCGAATTCAGCGAAGTTCACCGAACCGTCGGGATTCATCGGCGTGACTATCGCAGTGCCAACGCCGGTAAAAATAGTCTTTTTCATGGGATCGTCCTTTCACGGGAATCCTTAGTCCAGATAACCCTTTGCAGCAAGCAGCTCTGCCATTTCAACGGCACCGCCTGCAGCGCCTCTGAGGGTGTTATGGGACAGGCATACGAACTTGTAGTCAAACATTGTGTCGGGGCGAAGTCTGCCGACGGATACAGCCATACCGCCCTCAAGGTTGCGGTGCAGCTTAGCCTGCGGCATGTTGTCCTCCTCGAAGTAGTGAATGAACTGCTTCGGAGCAGAGGGCAGCTTGAGTGCCTGCGGCTCGCCGGAATATTCAGCCCAGATCTTCTTGATCTCCTCCATAGAGGGCTTATTCTCGAAATTTACGAAAACAGCCGCGAAATGTCCGTTGGAAACCGGAACTCTGAGGCACTGGGTGGTGATCAGCGGGGACTGAGCCTTTACGATCTCATTGCCCTCGACATGACCCCATACCTTCAGCGGCTCCTGCTCGGACTTCTCCTCCTCGCCGCCGATATAGGGAATCAGATTATCAACCATTTCCGGCCATGTTTCAAAGGTCTTGCCTGCGCCGGAAATAGCCTGATAAGTACAAGCGAGGATATTCTTGATACCGAACTTTCTCAGCGGAGAAAGAGCCGGTACATAGCTCTGGATAGAGCAGTTGGACTTTACGGAGATGAAGCCGCGCTTTGTGCCGAGGCGCTTCTTCTGCGCGTCGATTATCGCAGCGTGATCTGCGTTTACCTCCGGGATTATCATGGGAACGTCCGGGGTGAAGCGGTGTGCGGAGTTGTTGGACATTACGGGGCACTCAGCCTTTGCGTATTCTTCTTCCAGCGCGCGGATCTCGTCCTTCTTCATGTCTACTGCGCAGAACACGAAATCTACCTTAGAGGCGATCTCCTTTACGTCTGCGGTAGCGTCGTTGATGACGATATTCTCCATGCTCTTGGGCATGGGGGTGTCCATAAGCCAGCGGTCGCCGACTGCCTCTTTGTAGGTTTTGCCTGCGGAACGCGGGGAAGCTGCAAGAGCAACCACGTTGAACCACGGGTGATTTTCCAGCAGCGTTGCGAAACGCTGACCAACCATTCCTGTTGCGCCGATTATACCGACATTGTACTTTTCTTTCATGACCATGTATCCTTTCTCTTTTTAAATAAAATAACGCCAGATAATGCAAAAAGCCGATGAGAAAAATCATCGGCTCATAATGGTAATATCGGATATGTAAATATGCGATAGCTCTCCATCAGACCGATGACAACCGTACGCCTGTTTAACGCACAGCCAGATATGCACATTGCGGAATGTACATTCTTCGGCGGTAAGCCTTTCGCCCCGACAATCTCCGCAGACTGCCGCGCCGGAGTTACTGATCTGTCCCGCGCCTCTATCAGCTTTGGGGTGATACCCCCTGCTTTTATTTATTTTATCACAATAGCCCTTTCTTGTCAACCCCTATTCGTATAAATATTCTTAGATAAGAGATCATATTTTGGTTAATATACACAATGCAGAAAAATTGATTTATTTGCGGATTTATGGTAAAATAAATATATTAATGTGAAAAGGAAAGAAAACCATGACAATGCTGAAATCAGACTTTAACTACGAACTGCCGGAGGAGCTTATCGCCCAGACCCCGGCTGAACCGCGGGACAGCTCCCGGCTTATGGCTGTTGACAGAGCCACAGGAGAGATCACCCACGATCACTTCTATAATATATGCAATTATCTCCGTCCGGGTGACCTTCTGGTGATGAACGACAGCAAGGTGTTCCCCGCCCGTATCTACGGCACAAAGCGCGGCACCGGAGTCCCGGTGGAATTTCTGCTTCTGAAGCGGCTGAGCCTCACCGAATGGGAGACCCTTGTAAGACCCGGACGCAGGCTGAAGCCCGGCGCAGTCGTGGACTTCCCGGAGGGGCTGTCCGCGGAAATACTCGACACGGTTGAGGACGGAAACCGGCTTGTCCGCTTCACTTTTGAGGGGGATTTCTTCGATATTCTGGACAGGATAGGACAAATGCCGCTGCCGCCCTATATCACCGAAAAGCTCAAGGACAAGGATCGCTACAACACTATCTACTGCCGCGAGACCGGCTCTGCTGCCGCACCTACGGCAGGGCTGCACTTCACGGAGAACGTGTTCCGCTCCCTCGCCGAAAAGGGCGTTGATACCGCTTATGTTACGCTCCATGTCGGGCTGGGTACTTTCCGCCCTGTAAAGGAAGATAACATTCTCGACCACAAAATGCATGTGGAGCATTACTCCGTGCCGGAGATCACCGCTGAAAAGATCCGCCGCTGCAAGGCGAACGGCGGACGTGTCGTTGCCGTCGGGACTACCTCCTGCCGCACGCTGGAATCCGCCGCAGGGGTTCAGCCGGAGCTGTTCGCCCCCACCGAAGCAGATAAGGGGACGTCGCCGCTCACCGGCTCGCAAAGCCCCATTCTTACGCAGGACACCGGCATATTCATCTACCCCGGTTACGAATTCAAGGTGATCGACGGGCTTATCACGAACTTCCACCTGCCGGAAAGCACGCTTATTATGCTTGTAAGCGCGTTCCTCGGTCGGGAAAGGACGCTTCATGCATACGAAGTCGCCGTGCAGGAGCGTTACAGATTTTTTTCATTCGGCGACGCGATGTATATTGGCAACAAGTAACAGAATTTATTTGGCAAAGCGCTTTCTTTTTCTAGGGAGCGCTTTCTTCATAATGTCAGCTTCATATATTTCTGCAACTTTCATATAGTTGTTTTGCACAATTTATTTACTTAGATTTCTTCGTACTGCTAAAAATTCTTTCTCATTTTTCATATTTCTGTCACACAAATCGTTTATAATCTAATTACAGTAAAAACAAGGGCGGTGAGTGAAACGGCTTACGCAAACACCTTCATGCGGCGGGAGATAAAGTACCTTCTGACAGCGCAGCAGCAGGAGGATATCCTTGAACGTATCTACACATACATGACAGAGGACAGGTACTCAAACCAGACGATAAGCTCCCTCTACTGCGACAATGACGAGGACATACTGATCCGCACCTCGCTGGATAAGCCGATATACAAGGAAAAGCTGCGGCTGAGGGCTTACGGCACGCCGCAGGACGACAGCCGGGTATTTCTGGAGATCAAGAAGAAGTTCGACGGAGTTGTTTACAAGCGGCGCGCGAAAATGAACTTCGCCGAAGCTATGAACTATCTTAACGACGGCGTTCTTCCGGACTTCACGCGATATAACGAACAGCAGGTCATAGCGGAGATAAGCTACATGGTGCAGAGATCCCGCCTAAAACCAAAAGCCGCGATATTTTACGACCGCCGGGCGTTCTTCGGGAACGACGACCACGAGCTGCGGCTCACCCTTGACGGAAACGTGAGATACCGCCTTGACGACCTAGACCTTAGAAACGGCACGGAGGGCATACAGCTTGCGGGGCAGCCGCACTGCGTTATGGAGATCAAATCTGCTAACGCGATACCGCTGTGGCTCGCAGAGATACTCACCGAGCTTGCGCTGTACCCCGGTTCGTTCTCAAAATACGGCTCGGTCTATCGTGAAAAGCTGACCCGTACCCGCGACACAATAAAAATATAACATCAATGGAGTAAAGACAATGTTTGATTCGATCATCAGTTCCACAGGACTTACCACGGATTCCGCGCTTATCTGCACTGCTGTTTCCCTCGGCTTCGGACTGCTGGCGGCGCTGTTGTACCGTATCGGCACAAAGCAACCCTCCCGCAGCATGATGATTACCCTTATCGTACTGCCCACGCTGGTTCAGGCGGTCATCATGCTGGTGAACGGCTCTGTGGGCGCTGGTATAGCGGTCATGGGTGCGTTCAATCTGGTGCGTTTCCGTTCGGCGCCGGGCTGCGCAAGGGATATATGCTACATCTTCTACACCATGTGCATTGGTCTTGCCACCGGAATGGGCTATGTCGGCTTCGCGCTGCTGCTCGCGCTTGCTGTGGGCGCGGTGCTGGCGGTACTCAGCTTTGTGCCGTGGTTCAGAGAGCGTCAGGACAAGAAGCTGCTGCGCGTGGTTATTCCGGAAAACCTCGACTACAACGGCGTTTTTGACGATATCTTCGCGGAATATCTCACCAGCTTCAAGCTGGTGCAGGTTAAGACCACCGCAATGGGAACTCTGTTCGACCTGCGGTATGAGGTCACTGAAAAAGATCCCTCCCGCCAGAAGGAAATGCTTGACAAAATACGCACCCGCAACGGAAATCTCACCATTTCGCTGGGAACAGTACAGCAGCCCAGTGAGACACTCTGATACACAACACCACAACATTTTCACTGTCTTTAATAAGGAGAGCAAATCATGAAATACAGCCTTAAAGCGCTTGCAGCGCTTTGTTCCATTGCAATATCAATGAACACCGGGTGCAGCGGCAGCCCCGCTTCCTCCACGGACAGCGCCTCTGATGAGGGCAGCTCCGGCGCACTGACTGATTCGGCGATGACCTCTGACTCTGTGAACAGTTCCACAATGAAAACTGTGAGCAGCAAGGATCTCACCCCTGCCACCAAGTCCGGAAGCTCCGTAACCTTCACTGAAAACGGCGCGGAGATCACCTCCGGCGGCACAGTCAGCGGCAATGTCGTAACTATCACACAGCCGGGTACCTATTCCGTGTCCGGAAGCTGCTCCAACGGGCAGCTTGTCATAAACTGCGGCAAGAACGACGACGTTTCACTTATTCTGAACGGCTTGGAGCTTACCTGCTCCAACGGACCTGCGATACTCTGTGAGAGCGCCGAAAAGCTGGTTATCACCCTCGCTGGCGAAACGGTAAACACCCTGTCCGACGGCAGTGGCTACACCACCGAAGCCGCAGAGGACACCGGCGCTGCGCTGTTCTCCCGTGATACGCTGGTCATCAACGGCACAGGAACGCTCAACGTAAACGGCGTATACCGCGACGGTATAAAGAGCAAGGACGGTCTAAAGCTCTGCGGCGGTACGATCAACGTCACCTCTGTTGAGGACGGCATAATCGGCAAGGACTATCTGCTTGCTGCTGCGGGAACTGTCACCGTAAACAGCGGCTTCGACGGGCTGAAATCCACTAACTCCACTGATACTGAGAAAGGCTACGTCAGCGTTACCGGCGGCAGCTACAAGCTGGTTTGCGGCAACGACGGCATACAGGCGGAAACCTATCTCAACATTTCCGGCGGCGAAATTGACGTGGTTTCAGGCGGTGGAAGCTCCACCGTTGAGTATAAACAGACTGAAAACGGCGGTGGCGGCGGACGCTGGGGACGCTTCTCCGACATGGACGGAGCATTTGACTTCGGCGACATGACCGCCGAGGACGGCAGTTCTGCGGACAGCATGAAAGGACTCAAAGCAAACGGCGGTATTCTCATCACCGGCGGCACTATCACTGCCGACTGCGCTGATGATACTATCCACTCCGGCGGCAGTATCACCATTGACGGCGGGTCATTTACTCTCTCCAGCGGCGACGACGGTATCCACTCCGACACTGTTCTAACCATAAGCAACGGCGAGATCAATATTCTCGCAAGCTACGAGGGTCTTGAAGGCACTGGTGTGGAACTTAACGGCGGCACGATCTGCCTTACGGCATTCGACGACGGCATAAACGCTAGCGGAACGACCGGAAGCGCTGATGCCTACATCTCGGTATCCGGCGGCAGTATCACTGTGAACGCCGACGGCGACGGTGTAGACTCCAACGGTACGATATCAATGAGCGGCGGCACGCTGGTGGTATTCGGTTCGACGAACAGCGGAAACGGCGCTCTGGACTATGAAACCTCCTTTGCAATGAGCGGCGGCACGCTGATAGCCCTCGGCTCTCAGGGAATGGCGCAGGCACCCAGCACTCTGTCGCAGCCCTGCCTTTCGATTTACAGCAATGTTTCTGCGGGCAGCACTATTGAGGTACGGGACGCCGACGGCGAAACGATAATCAGCACGGTAACGCCTAAAACCTGCCAGTCGCTGATATTCTCCACTGCTGAGTTCGTAAGCGGGCAGACCTATTCTATCTATGCGGACGAAGTTCTGCTTACGCAGGTCACAGCAACTGATGGTGTGAGCGGCGACGGCGCGACCGGCAGCGGCGGAAGCTGGAATCACGGCGGCGACGCGGCGTGGGGCGGCGGCACAAAACCCGGCAAGGGCGACTTCACACGACCCGAAAAGCCAACAGACGGACAAATGCAGCCCCCGGACGGCGAAGCTCCGCAAATGCCCGCTGACGGCAACAGACCTGCTCCCCCGGATATGACCGGCGGGACAAACAGCACTTCGGCGGCGTGATCACGATAAATCGCATAAGAAAAAGACTGTTGCAGAAGCGACAGTCTTTTTTGTGTATGGCTCAATTCCCGCGGTGCTCAACGATAAGCGCCGTGCCGCCGTGGACGATTATCCTGCCGATGTCCTCTGCGACCTCGTTGCTCACTCCAAGCGGGTAGCCATTGTCTAGGCGGTAGCGGACGATCTCATACTTCATGCCGAACTCGCTGACTATGCAGGTCTCCCCGTAGGAAAACACCGAAACATACCCGCGGAACTTCGGTATCGCGATCTCACGTTCGTGCAGCAGGTAGACACGCTCCTCCCGCCCGATAATAACGCCGTTCACGCCGCGCCTGCGCAGCAGCTCCAGCGTCTGGATATTCGCAAGGGTGTGATCAGTCCTGCCGCCAAGCGCGCAGTACAGCCGTATCTCATCGCAGTCCTCTGCTATTGCTGCTTCACAGGCTAAGATAGTGTCGGTGTCGTCCTTTTCCGGCTCGGCACGAAGCACGCGCACTCCCTCCGGCGGGACGCGCCCGGCGCTGTCGAAATCTCCGACGGCTATATCCGGGGTGATCCCCGCTGCAAGCGCGTGATCCAGCCCCCTGTCGGCGCAAATGATAAGTCCCTCCGGCTTTTCCGGCAGGAACACCTCCGGCGAACCGCAGATCACCGAACAGATCTTCGCCATATAATCACTCCCAGTCGTTTATTTTGCTTGCTTCCTCGTACATGCGCAGGTAGCTTTCATAACGGGACTTGGCAATCTTCCCGCACTGCACCGCCTCCCGTACGGCGCAGCCCTTTTCCTTGACGTGCGCGCAGTCGGTAAACTGGCATTTCCCAGCGAACTCCGCGAACTCCCGGAAGCTGTTGTCCAGCTCCCCGGCGGGGATACGGCAGTAGCGCTCGGTGTCCACGGTGGAGAATCCCGGCGTATCCGCTGCGTAGCCGCTCATTGACCCGTCCAGCTCAGACAGGCGGTATAGCTGCGCCTGCCGGGTGGTGTGCTTACCTCTCCCCAGCTTCTTGCTGATGACCCCGGTTTCCAGCCCAAGCTGCGGGAACAGGGCGTTCAGCAGGCTGGATTTTCCCACGCCGGAATTGCCGATAAATGCGGTTATTCTGCCGTTGATGAAGCTGCGCACATTATCTGCGCCTTCCCCGGTGAGATTGTTCACCATGCACACAGAAATACCGATATCATGGTATATTTCCGCCAGCTCGTCCGCATTCTCCAGATCCGGCTTTGTGAACGCTATCATAGGCTCAATGCCTTTGCTGTCCGCTATCGCGATCAGCTTGTCAAGTACGAAACGGTTCGGAGCGGGATCGCAGCAGCTTATCACGAACACTATCCCGTCAAGGTTAGCCAGCGGCGGGCGCACAAGGTAATTACGGCGCTCCAGTATCTCCGCGACCAGCGGCTCTTGATTCTCCTGCCTCTCCACAACAACATAATCCCCGGCGCTGGGGCTGATCCCGTTCTGCCGGAAAAGCCCGCGGGCGGCGCATTTGAACGTCCTGCCGTCCGGCTCTCCCCTTCCGTCCTTCTCATAGCCCGAAAGGGCGTCCACATAATAGACGCCCCCGACTGCTTTTGTAATTATTCCGTAATCATGATATTCAGCAGAAATATCATTACCCCCTTGAAATTATTCGACCGCAATGCCCGGATCCGGTTCGGACGGGCTGGAAGTGGTCTCGGTGTGCGCAGGAGTCGTTTCCTCCGGCTCGGACTGCTCCGTCTCCGGCGGCAGCTCCGGCTCTGTGGTATCAATGGTAGGCTCAGCTGCGCCGCCCTCCAGCAGTTCCTTGAATATGCTGCTGTTTACTACGTCCTCGGCGGTGGGCTTGCTTCCGTCCTCCGGGAAGTTTACGGTGATATCAAGATATGTGCCGCTCTTTCCGGTTTCCTTGGAGGTCACCTTTACGGTAACGTTCTTTGTTTCGCCGGGCTTTCCGGTCACGGTGTAGGACAGCGACTTGCTGGAAGCAAGACCTACGTCAAGTGTAAGGCTCGCGTCCTCGTCAAGAATACCATCAACAAAGTATCTGAACTCGAACTCACCCTCTGCCTTCTTGGGTATGCTGAAGGTCAGCTTCTTGGTCTTTTCGGAAACCTCGCCGGTGCTTACCGTGAGGATAATTTCAGTATCGCGCTCCTGTACAGAACCGGGTTCAAGGCTCTGCTCCATTACCTCGTCCTTTTCGACTTCCTCGCTGTCAACGTATTCTACCGTCGGGTTGAGGTGGTATTCTTCAGCGCGCTCCAGCGCAACAGAAAGCGGCAGTCCGGTGAGCTTGGGAACATAAACTGCGGTGTCCTTAGGACCATAGCTGATGACAAGCGTTACTGTGCTTCCCTGATCTGCAAGCTCATGGGCAGCAGGTTCGGTACGGATAACGTAATCCTTTGCGACATCATCGCTTTCCTCAAATGTCTTCTTTACCTTAAAGCCGTCCTTTTCCAGCTTGCTGACAGCCACAGCCGCTGTGAGGTTCTCAAGGTCCTGTATCTCTACCTTGCGGATACCCTTGCTGACCTTGACAGTGACCTCCTGACCTATCTTTACCTTTCGTCCCTCCGGGAACTCCTGATCAAAGATCTGATCCTTTGTGACCTCGCTCCACTCCTGCTCGGGAATGAGCTTCATAAGGTTGGAATACTTGGTGTTAGCCTCGTCCCAGGTCATGCCGATAAGGTTAGGCATAAGGAACTCGTTGCTGTCATTGACGCTCACGGTCGAATCGCTGGTAATACCTGCGACGGAGCCGACCTGCTCCGGAGTTACGTTCAGATTCTTGAAAACTATCGTCATTACAAGGAAAACAGTCGCGATAACGAACGCAGTTCCCACCGCAAACAGGATCGGGATCAGCGGGGAGCGGCGCTCCTCGTATTCGTCCTCGTCGTCATCATCGTCTTCGTCGTCCTCGTATTCGTCCTCCGGCTCCTCCTGTACCGCCTGCTTGCGGCGCGTCCGCTCCTGCTCTGCGGCGGGAATGGGACGGTCAAAGTACTTGGTCGTGCCGTCGGTGGAATTGTATTTGTACTCGAAAACAATGCCGGGGTTCTTCTTGAATTCTTCAAGATCCTTTATCATCTCTCCGGCGGTCTGATAGCGCTGCGCGGGATCCTTCTGCATTGCGCGGAGCACTATCTGCTCCAGACCCTCGGCAATGGTGCTGTTGATCTCGGAGGGCTTCTTCGGGGTGCTCTGCATGTGCATGAGCGCGATAGAAACCGGTGTGTCGCCGTCAAAGGGCTTCTTGCCGGTGAGCATTTCATAGAGAGCCACGCCGACGGAATAGATGTCGCTGCGCTCGTCGGTGATGTCGCCGCGCGCCTGCTCAGGGCTGATGTAATGCACAGAACCAATGGTCTTTTCGGACATTGTTTTGTTGTTCTCGCGGTTGAAGCGCGCAATGCCGAAATCCATGACCTTGATCGTGCCGTCGCTCAGCAGCATGATGTTGCTGGACTTTATGTCACGGTGTACGATCCCGCGGTCGTGCGCGTGTTGAAGCGCTTTAAGTATCTGGATCGTGAAATGTACTGCGTCACGCCATTTAAGTACGCCCTGCTGCTCGATATAGTCAGTCAGCGTGATACCGTCAACGTATTCCATGACGATAAACTGCACCTTGTCGGTGAAGCCCACGTCGTATATCTTGACGATATTCGGGTGGGAAAGCAGCGCTATCGCCTTGGACTCGTTGCGGAAACGCCTGAGGAACTCCTCACTGCCGGCGAATTCCGTTTTGAGGATCTTTACAGCAACGATCCTGTCCTCAACGATATCGCGGGCTCTGTAAATATCCGCCATGCCGCCCACGCCGATAAGCTCTAACAGCTCATATCTGCCGTCTAGCTTCTTTCCGATATTACTGTCCATAAATGCTCCGCCATTTCTCCATACATCATTATATGATATGCCCCTGCGCCGTATGGAAGCGCCGGGCTGAGATGAAATACAAATTATACACGGACATAGCTGTCCTCTAATATAATACCATATTTATGCCACAGATGTCAACCGAATTGCAGAAATTGTAATCAAACTGTAATAATCGTTACAATTTGGTATCAATCCGCCACAACAAGCGCGACTGAAATATTGTCATGTCCGCCACTGGCATTCGCGCAGTCTATAAGGCTCTGGCACACCTGCTCCGGCGGGTTCTCAAAGCAGATGTCAAGGATATCCATATCGTCAACATAGGAAGAAAGCCCGTCTGAACACAGCAGAAGCATGTCACCCGGTGCAAGCTCCAGCTCGAAGTAGTCCGGAGTTACCATGCTCTCTGCGCCGATAGCGCGGGTGATCTTGTTGCGGTCGGGGTGAGTCCGCGCCTGCTCCTCGGTGATCTCGCCGCGGTCTATGAGATCCTGCACATGGGAATGATCCTTCGTCACCTGCTGGATACACTCGCTGTCCTCGCTGGTGAAAAGCCGGTAGCCACGGCTGTCCCCGACGTTGACGATATACGCCCGCCGCCCGGACACGACCGCCGCCACGCATGTCGTACCCATGACGATCCCCGATTCTTTCTGCGCCGCCTCGGTGACTATGCTGTTTGCCGCAGAGACCGCGGTTATCAGCAAATTCCGCACGGAATTGCGGTTCATCATCTCCGAAAAGCTCTCGGTTATGCGCTTTGAGATAACGTCCACCGCCATTTGGCTGGCAAGTCCTCCGTGAGCCTCGCCTCCCATGCCGTCGCACAGTACAGCCGCGCATGCGCCGCTCGAAAGAACGCCGCTCCAAACGCAGTCCTGATTCTCCTCCCGGAGAAGCCCTATATCTGTTTCGCTGAATACTTTCATAATTCACCGCCTGTTGTCTGCTGGTTTTCCGGGTTATCCGGGTTTTCCAGTTTTTCCGGGGACTTCATACCCCCGTCGCGGCGGAGCTGCCCGCATGCCGCGTTTATATCTGCGCCAAGAGTTCTTCGCACTGTGGCGTTCAGACCCGCGTCGCACAGCCGCTTTCTGAACCTCTCCACGAAGCGGCTCTTGCGGAAATCCCTCTCCCGTATCTCGTTTATCGGAATAAGGTTCACGTGACAATTGAAGCCGCCAAGCAGGTTTATAAGCTCCTGCGCCGACTGCTCGGTGTCGTTCACGCCCTCGATAAGTGAGTATTCGAAGCTGATACGCCTGCCGGTCTTTGCAAAGTAGTAGCGGCACGCCTTCATCAGCTCGTCCAGATGAAATTTTCTGTTTATCGGCATTATCTCGCTGCGGCGCTCGTCTGTTGCGGCGTGCAGAGAGATAGAAAGAGTAAGCCCGGTTTTGAGATCGGCAAGGTCGTAAATACGATCAACAACACCGCAGGTAGAAAGTGAGATATGCCGCAGGCTCATACCGTCGCCCTCGCTGTTGATAAGGGACAGGAACTTCATCACGTTGTCGTAGTTATCCAGCGGCTCGCCAATGCCCATAAGCACAATGCTGTCCACATGACGCCCGCTGTCCCGCTCGGTCTCGTACACCTGCAGGAGCATTTCGCTCGGCAGCAAATGCCGCACGAAGCCCGCGATAGTGCTGGCGCAGAATCGGCAGCCCATACGGCAGCCCACCTGCGTTGAAATGCACAGGCTGTTGCCGTGCTTGTACTCCATGAGTACAGTCTCCACCGCCTCGCCGTCCGGAAGCCCATAAAGATATTTTACCGTATTATCTATGGCAGATACAAGCCTTTTTTTGATATTTAGTTGTTTTAGACAAAATTTTCTTGAAAGCTCCTCGCGGAATTGTGCAGAAATGTTGCTCATTTGAGAAAAATCAGTGACTTTCTTGACATGCAGCCAGTCGTATATCTGCTTTGCCCGGAACGCTTTTTCCCCCATGGAGGTTATCTCCGCGGTAAGCTCCTCCCGGTCAAGGGAGAGAATGTCGATTTTCTGTAACTCGTCCAATTTATGACCTCGCAATTAATGCTATTAGGGAACCTCTAAAAAACGTTGTGAAAAGCAAAAATGGGCAGGGTGAACCAGATTCAAGGAAAGCCGACGCCGCAAAGCTGTATCATGTTGCCCTTGATTGGGCGGCGTCCATGCCGCCCTTTTGGGGCAACAGACAAACATCGTGTTTGTGCCTTACGAGGAGGTGCAACACGATGTTGCGAATCGAAATCCCAAAGCGACGGCAAGGACGCCGTCGCCGCTATGCTTTCGCTTATTGACAGCAGAAGATGATTTGCACTGCACATCTTTGCTCACAAAAGGTTTTTAGAGGTGACCATTACTTTATTCTGCGGAACGAAACGGTAAAGAAACCGTCACCGCCGTTTTCGTCCGGGCAGTAGGTGCGCATGGAGTCCCCGGCTGCGCCGGCAA
>CAMCFA010000002.1 GCA_945873955.1 uncultured Clostridia bacterium
GGGTTTCAAGCATTAGTCCATGCAAGTTTTTATGCTTTGCCCATTCTATAGATATTTTACCTCCACAACTTCCGATTTGTCGGGCAGATTATCACCCGTCTTATTCATTATATCACAAGCAAACCAAAATTTCAACATAAAAATAGTCGGACGCATTTTTGAGAGAAAACCATCAATTTTCGCTCTATTTGCTGTCAATGCAAAATGCGTCCGACCGTGATATAATTATCTCTTATGCTTCGGAGCAGAGTTAGTCTGCTTTTCGGGGTTGAGCGTCTTTACAAGCTCGTTCTTAATATCCGTAACTCTCGGCATATCAGACTTGTGTACGGAAATAGAGGTCATATCCTCAACCCTCGCCTGATACTTGATACCCGCCTTATCCAGCTCCGCCATAAGACTTGCGGCAAACCTGTTGTTCTGCTTCGGCAGGTGAGCAATATCGTTCTTGTCACCGAGTTCCGCATACTTTACGCCCTTGTATTCGGTCTTGCCGAGGGAGTGGTAATTACCGATAACGGCTTTTTCAAGTTTTTCGTGAAATTCCTTTGTAATGGGAAGAGCGTACTGTGCGTAATCTCCCGTCTGCGTCTGATAGGACGGCATTGATACAAAGGGCTTGTTCTCGCTGCCTGTCAGCACCTTAACGTCCCTTACCACAAAGCAGCCGTCAAGGGTTATCTGTCCTGCGGCTTTCAGGTTGTTCTTATCAACCGCCTTGAGCGAAACGCTTACCGATGAAGTAGCGTGGTCTGCGGTAGGAACATCATTTTTGATTGTCTTTTCGGGCGAAGCCTTGAGCTGCTCATAGCTTTTCATTACGGCATTATTAAGGGCTTCTCTCGCTTCTTTTGTAATAGGAAAGGCTACATCTGCATAATCTGCGCCCATCTTCTTACTCGGCATAGCAACGAAAGCGCCCTTTTCGCCCTCCATAACCTTTACGCCACGAACAGCAAGCTCGCCGTTGATAACAACGTTGGCAAGTGCCTTAACGCTGCCTCCGTTGTCGATTTTGGAGATAGACGATACCTCGAATGTTGTGTTGTGTTCCATTTTTCTTCCTCCTGTTAAATTGAATTGTTTATTTTCAGCCGCCCATTTATCGAACGGGACAAAGGAGGGGTCGCCGTATCTCCCGTTCTCCAAAAGAGGATAGCTGTTTACCTTGTCATAGCCGATTTCGGCAGCGGTCTTGCGGATAATCGCCAATAAACTGCTGTCTTTCGACAATTCGCTGTGCCTTGTAAAGTCATCAACAAGCACATTTTCGCCACCACGGACGTGAAGAATATCAAAAGCAGCGTTTCCTCGTTCAACGCCTAATGTGAGCCGTGCGGAGGGCTGTCCGTCATTTCCGAGAGCCTTTTCCGAATTATAGGGAGCTTTTCGGAGTTCATCAAAACGCTTTTTAGCTTCTTCAAAAGAGTTGTAATACTCGATTTTCGATTGCGGTACGCCCTCTTTAGGAAAAGACCACGTTCGCAAATCGGGAATTACATATACCCGCCAATCTTGTTTGTTTTCTTCTGCCATAGTTTATTTCCTTTCTGCGGTTAAGCTCTCAAAATCAATCTTTTTCGGATATGGATAACCGCCGTTTATGCTGTCGGAGCGTTCCCAATAGCTGTATCCGCTTGCGTTGGCATTAAGAACGGACAATACGCCCTCAACCGTCAGACCCGTATCGGCAGGAACGGAGAGTATCATCACTTTTGCGGTTGAGCGCAGCTTACTGCCGCCGATTACGGGATACTTGTTGGAGTTATCAACCAAGCAATAGGTAATTTTGTGACCTTTCTTGTTACCGTCTGCGCCCGCAATACCGCCGTTGTTCTTGCCGTTCAGATAGATATTAGCCACATAGCAGCTCTTGATATATGCCGAGGAATTATCCGCTGTCGCTGTTCCTACAATGCCGCCGCTGTTATCGGCAGTTGAGGTAAATGTGCGAACGCCGCAGCCGATGATATTGCCGCCCGAATACCGAGCCTTTTCGCCGTCATTATACAGCTTAACTCCGTATGCCGTTCCAGCAATGCCTCCTGCGGACTTTACATATCCGTTTGCGGTAATGTTGTTTGCTAAACAGCCCGTTACCGAGCAGGCATTCTGTATTCCTGCACGGTTTTTCAGCTCTATTGTTGGCTTACTGCTGCTTATGCAGGAGTTGGCTTCTTTAATTTCCTTTAATGCCATTATTTCAGCTTCGGGAACGCTCTCATTTGCGGCAAGTCTTTTCAGAACGCTTTGCATTTCCTCCGAAACAGGCTCTCCCGTCAGCTTATTTATCATAAAATCACCCCTTAAATGCAAAAAAGCGGAGAACTTTTACATTCTCCGCTTAAGCAAATATTCAATTCTTGTTTGTTATGCGACCTCGATAATGTCGCTCTCCGTCAGAACACCGTCTGCAATCATCATCTTTTCCTGTTCGGCAAAAGGCGTGTTCCATACAATATCCCTGTGAGCAAATGCCCAATCAAGAACATCTGTGAACTTTGGGTTGAAATCCTTGTGATACGACTTGTTTTTCAGCTCGTCCATATATCTCATAGACCAAGCTGTTATGAACTCGCCCCACTCGACTTCCTCAATGCCTATTGCGCTGAAACCTGTTGTTGGTAAAGCCATATTTTGCTCCTTTCTCACAAGTCCTGTTGCCTCTAATCTTATTATACACCCGAAAAACCGATGTGTCAATGAGGTTTTGTGCTATAAATAGCACATTACAAGAGAAATTACAGCTTGTTGGCAAGAGAACGCAGCACCTTGAAATCCTCTCCGTCAGCCATAAGCAGTAAATCGTCCATATATCGGGAGAGGGTTTCGGCTTCGGCTGCGGAAAGCGTAACAGGAATAACGGATTTACTGCCTGTTTCGTCCTCGTCATCTTCGTCCTCATCTTCTTCCTCGTCCGTTTCGGAAGAAACCTTTTCGGCAGAAAGCTCCTGTTTCTGTATCTCCTTGACCTCTTTATGGGAGATTTTCGGCTTTTCGGTTATGATTTCCTGCTGCTTTTCGGGAGCCAGCTTCGCCACCTCGTTGGCAGTTGAGATTGACATATCGCCAGCCTTTACTGCCTGTTCAACATCGGGAATAGCGTTGTGCTTGATGTTATCCAGCTTTCCGACCTGTGCAGGCGAAACATTAAGGGCTTCGGCTATTCTATCCCTTATTCTGCCCTTGATTGTCTTGCCCTCGGCTTCAAGCTCCTTGAATATCCGTGTCAGCTCCTCATACTCACGCATTGTATCTGCGTCAGAGTATTTACGCTGCGTTGCGTTCAGCATTATGAGGTCAAGCTCCGTTTCGGTATTCGGCTTTGCACCCTTTATGAAACAGGGGACTTTGCCGTTTCTTCGGCGTCCGTCGGCGATAAGGGATTTAAGAGCTGCAAGCCGCCTGTGTCCGCTGATAAGCTCATACTTGCCGCCGTTCTGCTCCGATACTACCAGCGCCGTCATTAAGCCCTGTCGTTCAATATCGTCCGCAAGTGCTTCAATCTCCGACATCTCATAGAAATTATTCTTGTTCGGCTCGATAAGGTCAATATCAATCATCTTAACAGGAGAGGGTTGCGGCATATCTATCCTATCAATCTTATCGGGCGCAGCCTGTTGATTGATTGATTGATGATTATTTACTGATGTTTTATTATCTGTTGTTTTATATAAAGAAGAAGGGGCAGTAAAAACTTCAGAACAAGTTTCGCAGTTTCTTTGGAGCAAGTTATTAAGTTCCTTTGGAGCTTGCTGTTCAGTTTCTTCACTGCAAGGATTTGAGTTTTCGCTTTCCTCGATATTTTCAACCGAAGCAGCGTCCTCGATGAATACGGTTTCTTCTTCCTCATCGGTATAGCTGCTTTCCGAAAGGTCAGACTCATCAGAGTGCTTACGCTTCTTCTCATAGGATAAAGCCGCTTCAATCTTTGCAGAACGCATTATTTCTTCACCTTTTGCAACCAACTTTGCGATAAGTTCAAGGTCATTGATGATACGGAAGCTGCGTCTTGCCGGTAAGCCACGATTTTTGGTTTCGATAAGCCCGAAGCTTTCAAGGGTTGTTATGCAGCGTTTCTGCCTAAATGCCGAAAACGATGTACTTTCAAAAAGGTCGGGGATTGTAGAGTAAAACCAACCGTCATCAAGCATATCGTTCTTTTGATAGTATCTGTACTTTGATAAAAGAGCATTATACACAATAGTTTCACAAGCCCCTAAAATATGAGCTAACGGACGGCAGACTCCCAATGTGTTAGTGGGGTTGATAATTTCAAATATATCCTTACTCATTTTAATGTCCTCCCGTTGGTGTGGTATTCTCATCTTTAAGATGAAATCCATATTCTTTGAGCTTGGTGGCAATGTCATTGTATGAAGATTTACCGAGATTTTTAATACTCATCATCTTTTTCGGGGTTAGTGCAAGAAGTTCGCCTAATGTATTGTATCCAGCACGACGTAATGCATTGTATGCACGAATTGAAAAGTTCATATAAGTAAAATCAAATTCCATCCATAGGTTGTTATGTCTTTTCTCCACTTTTTGTAAGAGTTTCTCAATTGCGATGAGTTCATACTTGATTTCGACAAGACGATTTTCAAAAGTTGCTAATTCGATTGCATCGGCTGTTTCAGTCCCCTCTGCTATACTTTTAATCTTGTCACCAATTTCTGTGACTTCAGTATTCCTTTCTTCTACCATAGAGTTGAGTAGAGTGGACGTCATTGTTAAGGCTTGGTCTAAATCCTCAAGGTGATAATCTAATTTAATAAGGTCAACCATTGTCATTCTCCTGTATGTTAAATTCGGGCATAAAAAAAGGGCGTACCTTCATAAAGAAGATACGCCGAATTTGCCTGTTTATTTTTTAGCACACTAAATCAGCAAACAAGCGCAAAGCGTGTATGCTGATTTGGTATATTTTGGCTCAAAAAAGCCTGTTTTTTTGTCGTTAATGTAACACCCCCATTTTTTGGCATTTTTTTACCGAAAAATTCAAAGTGGAAAAAGAATTGAAAAATTACGGCAAACTCTCGGAAACCTTGATTTATAAGGCATTTATCCGTTTGTCGTAATTATACCATACGGGCATACCCATGCATCCATCTTGCTGTTTGCCGGCGTTTCTATTGCAAGTGTTGCCAGAAGATTAGGTCACGCGAGCATGACAACCACTGTAAACCTCCCAAAAGGACACACCCCACAAAGCAGCCATAATTCGATATTAAATAGCAAAAGGCGACTGTTCGGAATATCCGGCAGCCGCCTTTTGCTTGCATAGATTAAAATATACCTTTGGTGGACAATTACTACGAATTGTATGCGTTATATATACTTTTATTACCCGGCAGGAGGTTGATTACGCACCGCATCAATAAAGATAGCAGTAAGACCGATATATCCGGCGAGAATCAGTGCTATCAAAGACAACAGTACGAGACAAATGATGCGCAGTTTTGGTTTCTTGCGCAAAAACTTCAATGTCAGCACAATACCTACCACCGCCAGTACCAGCAGAATAACAGCAGTTTCCAGCGTCATACGTTTCTCTCCCTTACACACAGTATGTCGATAATCTCGGTAAACCTACTCAGCTCAACCCGAAATCTCTTGTGCAGAGCGTCCACATCAATCTTTCCTTTCTGCAGCTCAAAGAGCTCATGCTCGTTCTTCATTGCAACGTTCATCTTTCCATTGTTCAGAAACGACAGATAAACCGTGCTTTCGCACTTGTCCGCTGCGGCGGAAATACGCGCCATCATCTGCGGCGTGAGGATTTTGTACGCCTCCTGCGGATTATCCGACCTTACACAAAAGCGCTCGCTGAACTTATCGTCTGCGATTTTGACATCGCTTGTCATAATACGGCGGTCATTTCTTTCAATCTCGGAAACATATACATCGCAGGCAGGCGCATTGTCCATGTCGCAGATAATCCACTGTCCTTTCAAGCGGGTAACTTTGTTTGTATAATTGCCATCTTCATTGACGCATTCTTCCTCGTCAATAAGCCTGATATCGCCCAGCTCAAAGTTCACACCTTTGTATACGCCCTTAATATGGTTTTCGCCCTCCGAGCCAATATAGTGGAACGGAACCACCACACCGCCAGGGTTTAATTTTTCAAACGGCTTAAATTCCACCGTATTGCCGAACACTTCTTCCAGCACACTGCTGATGACATTATCGCTAAGGAACTGTTTAACGTCATTGTTTGCCTTCATCCAAAAACAAGCAATTACTATCATGATTACCAGAAAAAACAGAAACACCAGTACATTTCCCGTAACAACACCGGAAATGAACAACAGCGCAAATGCGCAGAACGCCAGCCCCCTCATAAGCTTTTCCTTAGCACGCAGGGAAGCGAGCTTGGCTTCCGGCTGCTCGTTTGTTAACATATTCTTCTCTTTAAGATTTAGCATTTTACACCTAAAGCTATTTCACGAATCGCAGCAGTATCATCAGCCCTTAGGAACACCACCACGGTAGGTCAGGACATATGAGGAATCAACGAGGTTGTTGTTTTCATCAAAGCGAATATAGCCGCCGCCGGAGGAGCCATCATCGTTCATCAGCCAGACAGTGTCCTCATCGTATCTCACCAGCCCATCTGCGAACATAGTAAAGCTATCGTCCTCATAGAGCCTCCATTCGTCGCCATTGATCTCAAGGATTTTTCCGTCGGGGTAATCCCACAAGCCCTGATACGCCGCCTGCGTGTCCAGCAGGTAGACCGATACGGCTTCATTCACGAGATGGAACTGGGTGTCTGAATCGAAATAGAAGCCGACGATGAACTCACCCTCCGAATTATACATATCATACTGATAGCTGCCGTTTTCATCAACACATTCAAGATAGCCGACAGCTTCCACCGCCCCGTCGGCATAATACATGGTAAATTCTCCCGAGCCGTCCATCTCTATGCTTGCGGTGTCTGTCGCGCCGTCCAGTCTCCACAGACCCTTGGTGCAGGCATAATTGTTTTCGTCATCGCCACGCACATCGGAATGGGCGAAGTAGAATTCCGAACCCATATAGGGAATATCCGAGGGGAACTCGTTTACAGGATACAGCTCCTCAAAGGTCAGTTCCTTGCCGCCGTCCATGGTGTAATAGATATTCTCGGCGTTAAGATTTTCGGTCAGGGTGCGCCAAAGGCTATCCATCATGAACCAGTTCAGAGAATTAAAGTCGAAGAAAAAGAATTCCTCTTTCTGCTCACGATTATCAAGCCCTGCAATCAGCGTAGAATCCGCCGCCCAGTCAACAACCCAGCCGTCATCGGTTTTGCTTGCTGTTATGTTAAAATCCAGTCCGGTGAGTTTGCTGAGTTCCTGTGCCAGCTCCTCGGCGGTTTTCTTGTCGCCGGTATATTCAATGGGGTATTCTTTGACGTTGTCGGCGCCGAAAACGGCATAGAGGATATCGGTTTGAGCACTCTCTTCTGCACCGGGCAATGTCGATTCGTTCGGTTGGTATTCAAACCGAATGTTCTCCGCATCCCAGAACCACACTATCACGAGTTCGCTGCCGCTGTCATCAAACTTCATGGTAACGTCGCTGTTACCGTCGCCGTTCAGGTCGGCGAAGTCAATGCTCTTGTACATACCCCACACATCGCCTGAAAGGGCAACCTTTTCCGCAAGTTCGGTCGGGTAGAACACAGTGTCAAACAAAAGCTGATCCTTAGTATCGTAATAGAAGGCAGTTCCCTCTGTGAGCACGCTCACCAACACATTGGTGTCCTCTCCGTTTCGGGTGATTGTGCCGCTGTCACGCACAACGCCTGTCACACGCCAATCGTCTCCCACAACGTCGGGGTAATCATTATCGCCGTTGCTGCCGCCGCAAGCTGACAAGCCCATGCAGACAGCCACTGCCGCCGAAATTCCAAAAGCTTTTTTCAAAATACTCATAACTATTTTTCCTTTCAATATGCATCTGATATTTCACCGCATTAATGCGGAATTTCATAGGTTTTCATTGTCAGGTAGGTCAAGCTGCGTTATAAAACTACGCTTAACTGATTCTAACGAAAGTGCCGGCGCCGCCGATCAAAAGATCGCCGTCACTATTGCTGAGAGAGCCACCGTAAATAGGTCCTCCAATATCACTGAAGGCACAAATACATAACTCCTCCTCATCGTCAAACTTAAGATAACCCCTATCTATCTCCTCGTCGTCTTTAGTAAGCGTCCAGTTTCCACGAGTGTCGATCTTTAAGTATGCACCGGCATACTGATTAGTCTCGGCACCCTGCCAAAGTCCCACGAATGGAGTAAAATCAACGAATTCATAACCGTCCCAGTTGTTGCCGTAGTCGCGTTCCCACACGCCGTTTCTGCCGTCAAAGTAGTTAAAGTCGCCGATGGTGTTGACATTTATGAGATCGCCGTCAATGGTTATATAGCTGCCGTCAATAGGACCTTCCACAATACTACATAATTTAGCATCGCCGTTTGCGTCATACTGGGTATAACCCTGATCTAACGTATAGCCATCGTCACTGTACGTCCAGCTGCCGTAATCAAACAGCAAGTACAGGTTGTTCCCATCACCCTTCCAGAGACCATTGAACATACTGTAATCAGGATATTCTGCGTCCTCAGGGGGATCATATTCCACTATGGGATCGTAGAAGTAGGAGAATTCCGGTTTATAAACAAACCCTTTGCCTTCTTCCCAGTACCACTTAATTTTTGATTCAGTCATATCCCAATGCTCGAGGCATATCGTCAGGTCGCTGTTGTTGTCACCGGAAGTATCATCAAGGTTGACCTCACAGATATCCCATTTATCCCAGTCAGAATCGTAGAGCTCATCCAACGGAAGCATGGCTGTGTCAAGAAGTTCGTGCTTTTCATTGTCCCGATAGATATATATCGCTTCCGTATCGTGGCAGATACAAACCTTAATCTTCTCTCCGTTGCGTGTGAGCGTACCAACGGTATCAATATCATAGGGAAGCTCAACGGGATTATCGGAACCAGCGGTACTCATAGATGTAATTGCAGTCGTGCTTGTGGTGGTTGTAGTTGCTTTTGTGGTGGCACTTGTAGTGGTTGTAGTTGCACTTGTGGTAGCACTTGTAGTTGTGGTTGCAGCTTCACTTGCAGCAGTGGTTGTAGCTTTACTTGCAGTGGTGGTTGCAGCTTCGCTTGCAGTTGTGGTTGTAGCTTCACTTGCAGTGGTGATTGTGCTGTTGTTCGTTTTCTCCGACGCACCGCTGCAAGCTGACAAGCCCATGCAGACAGCCACTGCCGCCGAAATCCCAAAAGCTTTTTTCAAAATACTCATAACTGTTTTTCCTTTTAAAATGCATCTGATATTCCACCGAATTAACGCGGAATTTCATCGGTTTTCATCGTCCCAGTTGCTGCCGCCGTCGCCCTGCCATTGACCGCCTCGTCCGTCAAGGTAGTTGTAGCTACCGGAGGTGGAGATATAAAGGCGGTTGTCGCCGTCCATGCTGAGATAGCCGCCGTCTATAGCGCCACCCAGATTGCTGTAGGCAAAAATCTTAACCTCTTCATCATTATACTGAAGATAACCGTTATCTGTCTCCTCGCCGTCTTTAGTGAGCGTCCAGTTGCCGTGTGAGTCAAGCTGTAAGTATGTGTCAGGGTACAGATTATCCTCGGTGCTTAACCAGAGGCCCTCGAATACGCTGAAATCAACGAAGCTATTACCGCTCCAGCTGCTGCCGTAGTCGCCCTGCCACTCACCGTTCCTTCCGTCAAGGTAATTGAAGTCACCGCAGGTGGTGATATTCATGAAGTCGCCGTTAATAGTGATATATCCGCCGTCTATAGCGCCGTCCACTTCGCTGGTGACATGGGTGGTAATATTTCCATCGCTTTCTTCGTACCAGATATAACCCTCATCTATCGTATCACCATCTTTAGTGAGCTGCCAACTGCCCTGTTTTGTAAACAGTATGTATGTGTCAGGGTACATGTTTTTGTCATCGCTGAGCCAAAGGCCCTCGTACATGCTGTAATCACTATATTCTGCGTCCTCGGGGGGCTCAGCGTTAGGGGTATTATCGAACAGCCCGCCGGAATTATCAGAGCTGCTGTTGCTGGTGTTCGTTCCTCCCTCGGAACTTATGCTGCTGTTCGTTCCCCTCGGCGTGCCATTGCAGGCTGTCAGGCTTACGCAGACAGCCGCTGCGAGTACAATGGACAAAAATTCAACCTGTTTATTAATGTTGTTCTCCTTTCAGAAAAAAGACTGTTCTGCCAAGGATTGAAAGTTGTCGGAATATATCAATCTGCGCCGCCGTTCACGTCTGAAACGCGCTCGAAGCTTCTGCCTTCCCATGTGACGTATGATTCACTTTCAAACTCAAACATAGTGTACCGCACACCGTCATATTTGGTAGAATTTGCGTAATAGGTGGAGCCAAATTCTTCGGAGTAGGTGAATATGCCGTGGTCTATTTCCGTGGCTTCGGAATCACCGGACACATTTTGATAGGTAGTCCAGTTACCGTCACTGTCGATTACAATGAAGATATTATACCACTCATCATCTTCCGACGCATAATAATCACTTTTGTCGTAATACCAGATACCTGCAAACTCAGCAACACATCTCTGATACCGTTCTTCATTCCAGCTGTAATATTCATTGTCTTTGCTGATCGAGTCATTCAGGTAATAGATGCCATCCTCCCACAGGATAACACCCTCATCATACTCAACCATCTTGTACCGCACGCCGTCGTTTTGAGCAGAATATGCGTAATAGGTTTTGCTGTCTTCTTCGGAGTAGGCAAATGTGCCGTGGTCTGATTCCACACTCTTCGAGCCGTCGGTAAATTCGGACAGGCTCCAGTTCCCGTCGCCGTCGATTTTGATTACTGTGCCTGCCGAAGCGTCATACCAGTTACCCTCAAACTCCGAAATGTCCTTCTGCCCCGGCAGAGGATTAAGGTTGGTATTCTGATTGTTTTCGCGATTTCGGTAAAAGGAAATTCCCCTCCAATAGAGAACACCGTCTTCACCATATACCACCCTGTACTGTTGACCGTTATACCAGGTAGAATTTGCATAAAAGGCGTTTGCTTCGGATTCGTCGGCGGAAAATACGCCGTGATCCAATTCCTCTGCCTCGGTATCGCCGGCACTGCGCTGGAAGAATCCCCAGTTTCCGTTACCGTCGATTTCAATGAAGATATCAGACCAGATGATCTCAAAGTCGGTTTCATCAAAGTCAGTGTAGTCTATTTCATCTTCAGCGCCTTCGTTGTAATACCAGACGCCTTCAAGCTCCGAAACATCTATCGTACGGTTATTATCGGGTGTGATATCCCCCCTGTCGCGGACATACTCGGGCTTTTCAATTTCAAGTATTTCGCATATTGCTTCGAGAACAGAGGGAACACCCTCGCCAAGGTCGGAATCTTGTCTGGGAGTACATCTGTAATAGAAGTACATTTTGAAATTTGTTTCTGTGATGAGTTTATAAATCATCGACTCCTCAGTGTAATCGTCGCTGTCCATAAACTGCGCGCAGTAATAGTCCGTGTCATAGTTATTGTATTTAAGGATTTTCAGGATATTGACAACTGTATCCTCCCACCCCTGAAAATAATACATACCCTCGGGTTCTTCTCCCATGGTTTCAATTGAGTATTGAATATAATCATCTTCAATTTTGCACCATGCCGCGCCATCGGTTATCGCATAGGCATAGTCTTCGTCACTTTCATAAATAAGTCTCTTGTTGGGTTTTACTGTTTCCTCGGGCGGGTCTGACATAGTTTTAATGCCGGTTGCTTCTTTTGCAATGATCTGTGCCTTGGTTTCTTCCTTGCTCTCCTCCGTCACAAATTCAACGGAGAACATATACAGAGTGCTTTCGTAGGCTCTCTCGGCGTTGGGAGCATCTATCTGCATCAGCGCTTTCATGTCATTTCCTCTTGCACCGTAGAAGAAGCCCTGGTTGGAAAGCCACCTTACATAGCTGTCACCGACAAAAACATTATCATCGTCAGCAACAACATCAAAGCAGGCGAAAAGGTTTTTCCTCTCTTTTTCGGAGGTGAGATAGTCAAACGAAACCGTCAGTTCCATTCCGTTCAACGCGTCTTCGTATCGGATAACTCCGTCATAAAAAGAGGTTTCCGAAAACTGCAGCGGCATAGTTATAAGTGCGCCATAAGCCTCAATGAAAACCGTCTGCATTTCGATATTGCGTATTTCCGAGCCTGATGCGACAATGGTGAACTCATCTTCAAACTCCTCATATACCCAAGCATACTCCATGGGGTATTCAAGGAACGCGCATACGTTTTTATTGTCGGTAAGATACATAACAGCGTATGTTCCGCCATCTGTATGGCTCGCTTTTACACGGCGCTCACCGTCAATGTAGCTGTCGTTTAAGCCGTATCTTTCCGGCCAATCAGCAAGGGAAAGATATTCGGAATCAGCCCAAAAAGATATCGTCGCCTCTGTTACAGGGTCGGTAAAAAAGACACCTCCGTCCTGTTTTTCAACCTGTGAGAAAAGTTCGGGATAAAGGAGAATAACGCCGTATTCTTTGCTGTAATATGCCGCAATTTCACGGCTGAATTTATCGCTGTAAGTCGTGGAGCAGTCTTTTGAATAGCCCTCGGACGACGCTTTGCTTTTCCATATTCCGTCACCGACAAAGCAGCATTTTACAAGCCCTCTCAAATCGTCATAAATACCGCTGATATTTTCGGGATAGCTAAGTTCTGCTTCAACAATATATTTACTTCCGAACCCTGAATATCCGAAGGACACCTTTTCATTTTTTCTGATTTCGGAGGTGAACCAGTTTGGTCCGTATGCAAGCACAAGATTATTTTCCGTATTTTTGATAAAGCCCTCAACCTCTGCCATTGAAGTGTATTCATTGGGCGAAAGGGAAACTTTGAGCGTTGCGGTGCTCTTTTTGTCCTTGAAAATATAGCTGTCGCCTTTTTTTGAAAAAGAACTAAGCTGTGCGGGATAATACAGCAGGCAGTTGGCTTCTTCAATATAGAAACTTGAGCTGTCCGTGCGATATTTATTTTCTTCCTTATTTTCGGAGTATTCTTTTTTATCCGTTACAAGCGCAGCAGCTATGGACGCAGCATATTCCTTTCCGCTGTCCGCAGGGGCGCTGTTCACTTTCGCTGCTACCGTTGTATCACCTGAGGTTACATAAACTGTCTCGGGATTGCCTTCATCGTCAGATACAACTGTCCACTCGTTACCGCAGCTTTCACCGTTCAGAACCGATGGAGCCTCCGAAATTGCATTATCCTTTTCATCCGAAGAAACCTCCACAAAGGTAATGGATACTTCACCGTCATCGTATGTAAAAGTGCCGTCCTGATTGTTAGTAATACCCTCTACCGGTGCAACAAACTGTGAACCGGGGTCAGTGTCGCCGAACAAGGAAGTTTTGACTAAGGAAATTGTATCCTTTACCGCAAAGAAAAGCAGAACAACCGCAATTATCGAAGGAAGGACTATACCGATAATTTTGAGTGGTTTGTTTTTTATTTTTAACGCAGCTAAGATTATTGCGACTATTAAAATCGGAACAGCAAAAATAGTAACTAATAACATAATATTATTTCCCTTTCACAGAATACGTCATTATGATGTAGTTTAATTATAATTCATTGTTGCTTAGGATACAATGTCCCTCAGGGACACTCTTGCGGCTGCACCGTTGAAAATTAAAATACGGTGTGTTATAATAAATTCATACGATTATATTTTAACGCCATAATTCTGCCATAAAAAATAAACCTGACAGGTGATAAAAATGTTTAAGTTTATAAATAACAAATTGTTTGCGAAAAGTATGGAGTTCCGAGTGAAGATATTTAACCTGCTCGCGATAACAGGCTTCATTGTGAGCCTTTTGATATTTGCCGTGTCGCTGTTAATCGGCGCGTCTGCAATCAACAGCGCCATGCTGCTGTCATCGGCTCTTCTTTCGGCGGGATTGCTCGTGTATTCGGCTAAAACGGGGAATTACCGCCCATGCTACATAATTACGATCACATTCGTTTTTATGCTGCTGTTTCCGATAATGTTCTTCACCGCAGGCGGATATAACAGCGGTATGCCTTGCTTTTTTGTGTTTGCAGTGGTGTTTACTCTTTTTATGCTTGAGGGAAAATCGGGTATTATCTTTGCCGCAGCCGAGATAGTCATTTATGTGTTGTGCTGTGCCGCAGCTTATCGTTTCCCGCAGCTTGTAACGCCCTTCCCCGATGAAACAGGCGTTGTCGGTGACGTAGTGACCGGCATTTGCGTTGCGTCTATAGCCCTGGGTGCTGCAATGTTTTTTCAGATAAAAATGTACAACGTAGCAATGGAGGAGGCGCGCCGCAGCAGCAAGGCAAAGGGTATTTTCCTTGCAAATATGAGCCACGAGATACGCACGCCGATAAACGTAATTCTTGGAATGAACGAACTAATAACACGTTCGTCCGACCATCGGGAAGTGCTTGAATATACCTCAAAGATTCAGAGCGCAGGCGATATGCTGCTTTCTATCATAAACAATATCCTCGATGTCACGCAGATAGAATCGGGGAAAATTATGACCTCGATAAAGCCATACCGCACCGATTCGCTTGTGTCGGAGCTTGCGTCCATCGGTAGTGAGCTTTGCGGCAAAAAAGGTCTAAGCTTTACGGCTGATATTTCTCCCGATATGATGTCTATGCTTGATGGTGACAAAAATCACCTTAAACAAATCGTTACAAACTTTCTCACCAATGCCGTCAAATATACCCAATTCGGAAGTGTGACGCTTTCGGCGGAAACCTCCGTCCAAAATGATAATAACGAAACCGCCGTTCTGAAAATAACCGTTTCCGACACGGGCATAGGCATACCCGTAAAGGAGCTTGAACATATTTTTGAGGTGTTCGGAAGAGGAAAAAATGCTGTGGAATATGCTGTTGAGGGTACGGGGCTTGGACTTGCCATATCAAAGGACCTCGCAGACAGCATGGGCGGACGGCTTATTGTAGAAAGCTGTGAAGGCAAGGGCAGCACTTTCGGAATAGAAATACCGCAGAAAATATGCAACAGTTCCCCTATCGGCGAAATAGTCCTTACCGTGAGCCAAAAAAACTGTTCGGACAGCTTTATTGCACCCGAGTGCCGTATTCTTGCCGTAGATGACAATGCCGACAATCTGCGTGTGATAAGCCTGCTGCTTGAACGCACTATGATTACCGTTGACACCGCTTCCGACGGTATATCGGCGGCAAAAGCTGTGGAAAATACAGCTTATGACCTTATTCTTCTGGACTATATGATGCCTATTACAGACGGAATACAAACGCTGAAAAAAATGCGCGAAAACGGTCTGCCGATAAGCACTCCCGTTATTGCCCTGACCGCCGAAGCATTGTCGGGTTCGGAGGAAAAATTCATATCCGCAGGCTTTTCGGCTTATCTGTCAAAGCCCATAAGCTGGCATACTCTCGAGAAAATGCTTATAACCATGCTTCCTGCCAACAAGGTTATCATGGGAAGTTCCTCGGAAGATATTATCTCGCCCGAGGAATCGCAACGACTGTCGGAGCTTATGAAACAATATGACATAAGCCTTGATTCGGGACTAAGCTATCTTAGCGGGAATATGACACGATTCTGTGCGCTTGCGAAGATTTTCTCGGACGGATATGAACACAACCGTGAAAGGCTTGAAAATATGTTTGACGGCGGCAGCGACAGGCTTATTTTTGAGATACATTCCCTCAAATCTGCCGCAAAAGGCATCGGTGCTATCTCGCTGTTTGAAATTGCAAAAACTATGGAGGACCATCTTGTCTGCGGTGACTTCGGCTATGCCGAGCACGCCCGCGAATTGCTTATATTTGAATGGGAACGTGCGGCAGCGGGAATGAAAATTCTTGTGTCGGAAACAGCGGAAAATATCCATTCCGTTTCGCCGGAGCAAAACAGCAGCCAAAGCCTTGAAATGCAGATACAAAAGGGTTTGGAGGAGCATATCTGGCTCGAAACACAAAATGCTATTCAGCAGCTTATCAATAAGGAAACGGACGCGGAAGCTATACGGAATCTGACATATATTTCGGAGTTTGTTGACGAGCTTGATTTTGTAAGTGCGGAAACACTTTTCGAGAAGTTTTTGGAAAGGAGAAAGACAAATGTGCGATGAAAAAAAGCGTATAATGGTGGTGGACGATGATAAGGTGCTGCTGAAAAATGCCGCCGTGCTACTTGGCGTAAATTACAGCGTGAGTCTTTATTCGGGCGGAACAGAGGCGTTGAAAGCATTGTCGGAAAAAGCGCTGCCCGACCTTATCCTGCTTGATGTAAAAATGCCCGATATAGACGGCTATACTGTCATTCAGCGGATAAACGAAATTCCCCGCTGCAAGAATATCCCGATAATATTCGTCACGGGAATGTCCGATGAGGAGGACGAGCTGAAAGGTTTTCAGCTGGGCGCAGCGGATTATATCAAAAAGCCGTTTTCTCAGAAAATACTCCTTGCAAGAATAAGCAATCTTTTAAGAAAATCCGAGCCGGAAGCTTCTTCGGCAGAGCTTATCACCGCCGATTTTAATGATACGGAACGTAAAGTCGCCGAGCTTATCGTAAAAGGATATAGCGGCAAAGAAATATGCGATAAATTGTTTTATTCATACAGCTACATAAAAAAGCTCCTTGCGTCAATGCGTGAAAAATGCGGCTGCGAAACCCTTGGCGATTTGAAAAAAATACTCTGTGGAAGTTTTGAGCAGAAAAAATAACGCTGCATCGTGCCTTTAGGAATTATATTATGTATTTACTCTTTCCCCGCATCCTATCCACCGCTTCCGACTGTATCAATCACTTTTGGCTCTATCTCTCAACTGTTTTTCTGTCCTGCGTCCAATAGGTAATGTTATCTTGTGCCCGTTCGCCGCCCACATTCTTGGGGATGTAAATTCTGTTGTTGGGTTGGATTACCTCTTCGTCTATCCGAAAATTCCTTGATGTTAAAATTTACCGGTATCAGAGTAGGGAGATAAATTTCCCGACCTCAAAATTTTACCTCTGTTCTTCTCTACGGTAAATCCAACCAAGCAATAGATTTATCACTATGTGTCCTATCCATAAAAAGCTAAACCCTCCCGCCGTTCAGCCCGAACGCAGGAGGGTTAAATTATTCTTTTCAGCTTTGCTTGTTCTTCGGCAATGCAGCACTGAATTTCCATATCAAGAAGAATTTCATAAATATCGTTGCCCAATCTTAAAGATATCAATAATCTGCTTTTTGCCTGTTCGCTTATATTTATAAAAGCACCGTTTCCTCATTTTGTTTGCTGACTCGTTTTTTTCATAAATCATAAAATCCGCAATTCTTGGAAATATTTATTTTTTCAATTTTTCTCCGATTGAGCCCTACTAATTATATGCGTGACGTAAAAAGTGCTATACTCAATAGCACTTTTGAGAGGTATCCATCTCAAAAGGCTCATTTTCGTCAGGGGGCACTTCCCCCTGAAACCCCTATTTTTTCAAAGATTGAAAAAATCTCAAGATTTTCATTTCAGCGAAAATCGCAAAAATGAAATTATCGCCCAAATCTGACAAAGTAGAAAAATCATCTTTTCATAAATTCGCATATAAAAATACAGCGGCATTTTTCCAATACCGCTGTTTTTCTGTTATCCTCTTTCATGCAGAACTGTCTGTTTTGTAATCTTGCCTTAAACAATCGAACTGAGCTTATTTATAAATAATTGACTTGTGAAAATCCAGCATAGCAGTAAGATTTATGAATATGCTTTTGTCAAAATCTACAAAAATATTGAAGATTGCATATTTCTCGAAAATCCTTTCGACCAAATCAGACTTTTTGATTGGATATTGTATATGAACGGGGTAAATAGTAAGCCCGTTTAGAATACATTTTCGGGAGGTACCTCTATGTCAGAAAAATCTATGTTCGACCGCAACAAGCAATACGCATTATGCCCCTTTCACGAAGTCACTCGCATAATCAACGGCAAGGTGTATATCATAACTCGTCACTTTGTAGGTAGCAAGGACGCTGGCGAGGTCATATCGCAGCTTGCATTATCGAAAGCACTATCCGAAACGCTGAAGAAGTAATGCAAAACAGAAAAGAATAGTACAAAACAGCTTGCTATATCGGCAGATTTGTGCTACAATAAATCTGTCGAATATGGCTGCTTTGGAGGCGTGCCGCCTCGGGCAAATCGCCTCGCCGAAACATTCTTCTTTTTATAGAATATTTTGCTCGGCGTGTCGAAACTTGTCCTTTGGCAGGTGCGCATTATGAAAGGAGTTATTATAAAATGCCAAAGCAGACAAACTACAATGTCGGAATTTATGTCCGACTTTCTAAAGACGATGAACGTGCAGTAGAGTCCCTGTCAATCGAAAATCAGAAGCTGATACTCACGAAATACTGCGCCGAGCAGGGCTGGAATATCGTTGATACTTATGTTGATGACGGCTATTCAGGCACGAGCTTCGACAGACCTGCTGTTCAGAGATTGTTGGAGGACGCAAAAACAGGAATAATCAATCTGATTATCGTAAAAGACCTGAGCCGTTTCGGACGAAACTACATTCAGGTCGGGCAGTATATCGACTACATTTTTCCCACCTACAATATCCGCTTCATCGCCCTTAATGACAATGTTGACACACTCAACGGCAACAGCACAGCTATGGATATGATGCCGATTATGAACGTGTTCAACGAATGGCACGCTGCCAACACGAGCAAGAAAATCAGAGCGGTAATTGAGGCAAATTGCAAAGCAGGAAAATACCGCACCACCTACGCTCCGTATGGCTACATAAAGGGCGACAATCCTAACCGACTGCCCGTAATCGACCCGCCTGCCGCTTCTGTTGTGAAGCGAATGTTCCAAATGCGGGCGCAGGGTATCAGTCCGAAGCATATTGCGGAAACCTTCAACAGCGAGGGGATAAAAGTACCGTCAGACTACCTTGCTGAACGCCTCGACAGACCTAACCACTGGGTGACAAATCACCTTTGGAGCGGAACACGCATTAAAACAATGCTTCACAATCCCACTTATCTTGGGCATTTGGCGCAGATGAGGACTACGACCGTTTCCTACAAAAATCACAAAACTGTAAAGAAAGACCAGTCCGAATGGGTAATTATTGAGAATACTCACGAGCCTATTGTTTCACAGGAATTATGGGATAAATGCCGTGAAATGGAAGCGTCCGTAAGTCAAGGCAAGAAGAACAGGACGGGCGTTGTGTGGAATTTGAGTGGTCTTATGTATTGCGCCGACTGCGGCAACAAAATGCGGCTGAATTACAACAACACAACCAACGGCAGCAAGAAAAATCCACGCAAATATTTCCGCCACAACTACACCTGCGGCAGTTACAGCAGAAGCGGCAAAATGGCTTGTTCCAGCCACTACATAAAGCTCAAAGATATTGAAGCGATTGTGCTTGCGGATATACGCTCAATGGGCAGAGCTGACTGTTGATGAAGAAGCCGCATGAAGGCTGTTTTCTTTAAAGAAAGCGTCGCTGACGAGCGAGCAGAACGCAGAGGAACAGAAACGCTTATCCGATGGAAGAAGAAGACTTGACGAGCTGAAAACGTTGATATGCTCTGTTTATGAGGACAAGGTTATCGGAAAGATACCCGAAGAAATCTGCGTTCAGATGTTGGAGCAGTATCAGAATGAGCAGAAAGCCCTTGAGCAGCAGGTGCAGGAGCTGTCTGAACGAATGAGTGCTGTCAGACAGGACGAGCAGGATATTGAGGAATTTATCCACCGCCTGAAGAAGTACACCGATGTGCAGGAACTTACACGAGAAATGTGCCTTGAGCTTATCGAGTATATCACCGTTGATGAGTTTGTAAGGTACAGCAGTGCGCCGAGAGAAATCCACATCTATTACAAACTGTTAGACAAGCCGCTGAAGGACAGACGGAATTTGTTTATTGATGAAAATTGATGTTGTTATCGTGTATCCTTAAAAGAGGTTGAATACACAGAAAACCTATTTACACATTATTCAGGAACTTGAAAATCAGGACATTGACTTAGTTATGCGCTCGTTGTCGGGATTAAGCTAATCAGAACAGGTTACGCTGAATGAAGGGAATAAGTTCTAAAGGTGGTATGCCCATATACCTGGCACTTGTTTACGGCGAAATGTTGAAAGTGTGCAACTCAGTTGTTGGGCAGCGATAAGGAAACTTATTAAATCGGGACTAATAGGCGGCTTAATGCAGCAAAGCGACACTCCAAAAACTGGGTGTCGCTTGTTTTATATTGTTATAAGAAAGACGGTGGTCTGCGGCTCCCCGTCTTTTTTTCGTTTATGAGAGTGTTTTCAAGAATGCAAGTAGTGCGTCTGCCTTATCATCGGGTAAATTGCGAAAGCACTCAACCAGAACTTGCTCTTTAGCGTTGAGATAGGTAACGCTGTCCTTTTCGTTAAGCAGCTCCGGCAGCGACAGCCCCATAGCTGCGGCAATTTTGGATATAGTGTCAAGTGACGGGTCTCTGTCACCACGCTCCAAATCTCTGATATGCGTTTCAGATACTCCCGAAAGCTGTGAGAGCCTGTAAACGCTTATTTCCTTTGCTTTTCGTATTTCTTTCAGTCGCTTTGAAATATCCATTAGGCACATCACCTTTCGCAGTTATCATTACCAAGCTATTTGTATCTATTATAGTTTAATTCAACGCAAAGTTTAAGATATTAGAAGCGTTGACGGTACAGAGATATTGCGTTATAATAGTATCGGGTGATGATATGGAAATATACACCGTTAGCCTTTTCGGACACAGAGAACTGTCCAACAGTATTGAAATAGAAAAACAGCTTTATAAGCTCGTCCGTGAGTTGATTTGTGAAAAGGAATATGTTGAGTTTCTTGTGGGACGTAACGGCGATTTTGACACGCTTTCTTCCTCCGTCATTCGCAGGGCGATGAGGGACAGCGACTACGGGAACGCAGCACACACTCTTGTTCTGCCGTATCAGACAGCGGAGTTTATGAACAATATAGACAGCTTTAAGGAATATTACAGCAATGTCGAGATATGCGAGCAATCAGCCACCGCACATTACAAGGCGGCTATTGAGATACGCAACCGAGCAATGATAGCCCGTTCCGATTTGGTGATTTGCTATGTAGAACGGAAAAGAGGCGGCGCATACAAAGCTCAGCGGTACGCAGAAAGGCAGGGTCGAACTGTTATCAGCCTTGCCGTGCCCAACAAATAGACAATACCCATTGGGCTAGTGCGGGATATATTGGAACAAAACAGCACAGATATGGAACGAAAAACCCATTCATTTCATGTTTTCAAACTTTTCGTTCCATGTTATGTCAATTTGCTCCAAGTCTATTGACAAAGGCGAATTTTCTGTGATATAATGTAAGAGAGTATGCAAATGTTGGGAATATATCGGCAAGCCCTGCATTTCAGCAATATTCAAAGGAGACCAGCTATGAAAAGTCAATAGACAAAAGCGCCAAAAATTAAGCGACAAGTTTGGCAGGATTGAAAGGAGTATCAGAAGTCAAGAGCTTAAAAATAACTCTGGTGAGTTTATGAGCGACATGACCAAGAGCGCCGTAATGGTTAAGCCCCTGAGAGCGTTTAAGGTCGTAGTAGGCTTTGAAAGTAGTGTCGTTAAGGGTGAGCTGCCAGGCAGAATTGATAAGTGCAAATCGAAGCAAGGCAGAACCACGCTTGGACATACGGGTAGATTTAGCGGTAAACAGCCCGGATTGGCGAACAGTCGGGTCAAGACCGGCATAGGCGAGAAGCTTGCAGGGCTTTGAGAAGCGCTTAATATCACCGATTTCACCAAGAATGCAGGCGGCATTGACCGCACCGATACCGGGAACTGTCATAAGGACGGAATTTATGGATTCCATTGCTTCCTCAATGGCAGAATTCAGGTCTTTAATTTGCTGTTCCAATAGCTCGATCTGTGCAATGGTTTGGGCTATTTGAATGGATATATAAGGGTTCTTCACCCCGACTGAGGAGAGAGCCAGACTTTTTAGAGCTTCGGCTGTATCTTTTCTAAAGCGCCCATGCGAGGCTTTTGAGAGAAGAGTGCACAAAGTTGATGTGCGTAAGGCGGCGATCTCCTTGGGTGAAGAATACTTCTTAAGCAAAGCGTAGGAAGCAGCGATATGTATTCCTGATTTGAAAAACTTACCGAATTCCGGGAACACAAGATTGACATATCCTGCAAGCTGAATTTTCAGTCGCGCTTTGGATTTTTTGAGGTTCTGACGAAAACGGCAAAGCGTTCTCAGTTTCATGGAATCAGCGTCACGCTGAGAATACAGTCGATAAGAATTGACCATGAGTGATTTGATAATCAGCATGGTATCGACCTTGTCTGTTTTGGTTTTGCGAATTGCAGTTTTGCGCAGAGTTGCTGTCTGAATAGGATTGATGACAGCGAGCCTGAAACCGGATTCGTAAAGAAAGCAGATGAGGTTTTCGGAATAAATTCCGGTTGATTCCAGACCGATGAGCAGTTTGCTGCGGTCAAATTCCGACAGCTTTTTCAGCAGAAGGCAGAAGCCCTCGGCATTGTTCTGAAACGCAAACGGCTTTACCAGAACCGCTCCGGAATCGTCCGAAACGGCAGCATAATGCGTGTCTTTAGCAACATCAATTCCAACAAAAATCATAGTGATCACCTCGAAAAAAAGTAGCACCGCTTGTCCACCTGATTTTATCCGCGTATCCTTGCGTGAAATGAAAAGTCACCTGAACGGGCTTTATCCAGCTATAAACATCTTGAATAAAATCGTGGCAATAAACTCCTAAAAACCGTCATACGGCAGGACAAAATAAAAAGTCCACGGTGTTCAAGCTTATTATATAACATTTCGGCGCGGTTCGCCGAAAATTTGAACAGTTCCTCTCGCTACGCTCGCTCCACTGTTCAAATTTTCCCTTGCTTTGGAGATGAGCGTAAATCTTATGAAAGGATATGATATGGGGCTTAACTATATCATACAAGGACGACATGAACAAGCTACTAAGGAAACTTACCGCGGTTGTTTCGGCGGCGGCGGTGGCAATCGCCGGGGTGAACTTCGGCGGCATTGCGTTTGCCGAGGATTACACGGAGCAGTGCGCTTTCGAGCTGACAGGAAAAGGTTTTAACGTAGAACTATACGAGCTAAATTATATTGTTAAAATCAGCGATGGCGCAGAGCTAACCATCAAAAACAAAAACCCCGAAGCCTCGACAAAAGACTATATCGAGGTTGAAAGTGGCGCAAGCGCAAGCATCACCCTTGCGGGAGTTAATATTGATACACCCGGTTGCGCATTCAAAATAGCAGACGACAGCACCGGAGATGTCACCATTACCCTTGCGGACGACACAGAGAACACGCTGGATAGCGATAAAGGAGCCGGCTTGCAGAAAAACGGCGGCACAGGAACGCTCACCATTAACGGCGGCGAAAACGGCACAGGCAAGCTCACCGCAACGGGCGGACCATTCTGTGCGGGCATAGGCGGCGGCGGAAGCACGGAAAATGCAGCCGGCAGCTGCTCCAACATCATAATCAACGGCGGTGTTATCACTGCAACCGGCAACTATTTTGGCGCAGGCATAGGCGGCGGTGGAAGCACGCTAAATTCAGCCGGCAGCTGCTATAACATTATAATAAACGGCGGCACAATAACCGCAACCGGAGACTTGAAAGCCGCAGGCATAGGCGGCGGCGGAAGCGTTCAAGGTGCAAGCGGCGATGGCTCAGGCATCACCATAACCGGCGGCAATGTTACCGCAACCGGCGGCTCTTTGGGTGCAGGCATAGGCGGCGGCGGAAGCAATGAAAGAACAAGCGGCGTCGGCTCAGACATCACCATAACCGGCGGCACTGTTACCGCAAACGGCGGCGAATATGGCGCAGGCATAGGCGGCGGCGGAAGCACAGCATACAAAGGCGGCGATGGCTCAAACATCACCATAAGCGGCGGTATTGTTTTCGCAAACGGCGGAAATTATAGTGCAGGAATAGGCGGTGGTGGCGCCAGAGCGAGAGCTAAAGGCGGCAGCGGCTTGGATATCGCCATAAGCGGCGGTATTGTCGTTGCAACCGGCAATTCCTCCCCGGGTATAGGCGGCGGCGACAGCGGTGACAGCAAAGGCATTACCATAAGCGGCGGCACAGTTTCCGCAATAGCCGCAAATGGAGGTTCCGGTATAGGTGGAAGTTCATTTTCCTACATTAGCGATGTTTCTGATATTAAAATCACCGGCGGCTGTGTAAAGACTGTTACCAAAAAAGGGTACTGTTCTATCGGCAACGGTATATCAGAAACAGTACCGAAAAATGACAGCGGAGAAAATGTATATCTTCGCACATACGAGAACACCGGTGATTACCCTGTAAAGGTAGACGGAGCAGACTATACACCCATAAACCACAAAGCGGCTGACAGCGCCGACTCAAATCTCTACATATATCTCACAGAGGGCGAACATTCTGTTCAGTTTTATGTTGACGGCAATTGGCTTAACGCACCGTTTGTAACACCGCCCGTGCCGTTTACAAATCTCCAGTATAACGGCGCACCGCAGGAGCTTGTTTCGGCAGGTAATACAACATTCGGCACGCTTTTATATTCGCTTGAGGAAAACGGCGAATACACCTCGGCTATACCCACGGCAACAGAAGTCGGCACTTACACCGTATGGTATAAGGTAGAAAGCACCTCGGAAAATACCGGAACAACTCCGAAAAGCGTTGAAGCGATAATATCAAACGAGCTGCTAAGCATAACCGCAGCGGACGGCAGCACGCTTGTCAAGGGCGAGGACTACACCTATGAAAACAGCATTCTGACGGTAAAGACCGTGAAACCGGTTGTTATCGCCAACAAGGACAGCGAAAACGCCATTGACCACGCTATCGCAATAGCAAGCGGTGTTTCCGCCAATGTAACGCTTGCGGGCGTGAATATTGACGTATCGGCAAAGGATAATACTGCGGCTTTCCTTATTGAGGACGGCGGCACAGGCACAGTCACCGTTACCCTTGCGGACGACACCCAAAACACGCTTAAAAGCGGCAACGTCTATGCAGGTCTGCAAAAGAACGATGGGAATGTCGCTCTGGTAATAGGCGGAAACGGCACGCTTAATGCAATCGGCTACAAGGACGGCGCAGGTATCGGCGGCGGCAAGGACGGAAGCGGTTCAAATATCACGATAAACAGCGGTACTATATATGCTAAAAGCTATAGTAATGGTGCAGGAATCGGCGGCGGTAATAAAGGAAATGGTGAGCATATCACAATAAATGGCGGCAATGTTACTGCAGATGGCGATGTTGGCACAGCAGGAATAGGCGGCGGTTTTAACGGCAATGGCTCAGATATTCTTATCACAGGAGGCATTGTAAATGCCAAAGGTAATACCGCAGCCGGAATAGGCGGTGGCATAAACGGTAACGGCTCATATATCACTATAACAGGCGGTAAGGTTACCGCAACGGGTGTAGGAAACGGCGCGGGCATCGGCGGCGGTCAGGACGGCAGCGGCTCAAACATTAAGATAAGCGGCGGCACGGTCAAAGCAACCGCCGAATCCTTCGGTGCGGGTATCGGCGGCGGAAGGGACGGAAGCGGCACAGATATCACCATAAGCGGCGGCACAGTTACCGCAACAGGTGAGGGATATGCTGACATGGGCGGTGCAGGCATAGGCGGCGGTATGAATGCTGAAGCCTCAAACATTGTTATCACGGGCGGCTCTGTAAAGGCTGTTTCAGGATATGCAAACACTATCGGCGGCGGCAGCGGTAAAGGGGCAGTAACCCCCACCCTTGCAGATAAGTCAACCCCCGTATATCTCCTTACAATCGATAATCCTAACGGCGATGATGTGTCGATAGACGGCGTAAAATACCCCACGCACGATGACGAAGATGGCAAAAAAGTCTACGCATACCTCCCCGGCAACGCAAACCACACCGTAAGAGTTGGCACAAGCGTTACAGTGTATACTTATGACGAGGATACAAGCACTTGGATAGAAGTGCTGACATTGACCGCTCCTGCGGCTGCTACCCTAGTTTATGACGGCGAAAGCCACGAGCTTATTACGGCAGGTACAACAGGCAGCGGCATAATGTCGTATTCCTCCGCAAAGGACGGCGAGTACAGCGACACAGTAATCCCCACCGGCAAGGACGCAGGCATTTACGAGGTCTGGTACAAGGTTACAGACGGCGAAACCCTGCTGGCAGGTCCCGACTGCGTTGAGGTTGAAATCGCCCGCGCTCCCGTAACCGTTACGGCAGACAACAAGAGCAAGGTTTTCGGCGAAACCGACCCCGCGCTTACTTATCAGGCAAGCGGGCTTATTAACGGCGAAACTCTCACAGGTGAGCTTACCCGTGCCGTGGGCGAGAATGTCGGCTCATACACCATCACACAGGGCACTCTCACAAACGCCAACAACCCGAACTATGATATTACATTCACCGAGGGTACGCTCACGATAAATCCCGCGGATATTTCCGCAGCAACCGCAGAACAGGTCGACGCATTCACCTACAACGGCAGGGCAAGAACCCCCGTATTTTCGGTAAAGCTCGGCGGCACAGAGCTTACCGCTAATGATTGTGATATAGAGGTATCACCGCAGACAAACGCAGGCGAATACGCCGCGACTATCACGGGCAAGGGCAACTACACAGGCACTGTAAGCAACGCCAAGTGGACTATTGACAAGGCGGCTGTGACTATCACCGCAAACAGCTACACGGTCAAGGTCGGCGACGCACTCCCGACATTTGAGTACAAGGTATCGGGGCTTGTGAACAACGAAACGCTGCCCATTACCGTGACTGTTTCCTGCGCCGCAACGAACAGCGACAACGCAGGATCATTCCCGATTAGAGTATCGGGCGAAGATGAAAGCACGAATTACGAATACAACTATGTTAACGGCACATTATCAATCACCGCAAAGAAAATTCAGACCATCACCGCCGATGATGTGACCTTCACCTATGGCGAAAGCGGCAAGAAGATTACCGCTGCGACAAACGGTGACGGAGCGATTACCTACGCAGTTACAACAGGCAATGATGTTATCACCGTAGCCGCAGACGGCGCTATCACCGTTCTGAAAGCAGGTGTCTCAACCGTTGAAATTACAGCGGCTGAAACCGATGTTTATGCGAAAGCTACCAAAACGGTTACAGTTACCGTAAAAAAGGCGGCTGTGACGATAACCGCGAACAGCTACACAATCAAGGTCGGTGACGCGCTCCCGACATTTAAGTACAAGGTAACGGGTCTTGCAAGCAACGAAACGATCCCGATTACCGTGACTATTTCCTGCTCCGCAACCGACAGCAATACAGCAGGAACATTCCCGATTACAGTTTCGGGCGCGGATGAAAGCACGAATCACACTTTCACTTATGTGGACGGCACTCTGAAAATCACGACAAAGGAAATTCAGACGATCACCGCCGAAGATGTCACGCTGACCTACGGCGAAACCGGCAAGAAGATTACCGCTGCAACAAGCGGCGACGGAGCAATTTCCTACTCTGTCAAGACAGGCGATGATGTTATCACCGTAGCCGCAGACGGTACAATTACCGCTCTGAAAGCAGGCACGGCAACCGTTGAAATCACCGCGGCAGAAACCGAGGACTACGCGAAAGCAGTAAAGACGGTTACAGTTACCGTAAACAAGGCGGCTGTGACAATCACCGCAAACAGCTACACGGTCAATGTTGGCAAGGCACTCCCGACATTTGAGTATAAGGTAGCAGGTCTTGTGAACAACGACACGCTCCCGATTACCGTGACTATTTCCTGCACAGCAGACGACAGCAGCACCGCGGGAACATACACGATTTCAGTTTCGGGTGTGGCAGAAAGCACAAACTATACTTTCACCTATGTGAATGGTACTCTGAAAATCACATCAAAGGAAACTCAGACAATCACCGCCGATGATGTCACGCTGACCTACGGCGAAACCGGCAAGAAGATTGCGGCAAAAACAAATGGTGACGGAGCAATTTCCTATGTGGTAAAAACAGGCTCTGATGTAATCAGCGTAGCCGCAGACGGTACAATTAAAGCTCTGAAAGCCGGTGTGGCAACCGTTGAAATCACAGCGGCAGAATCCGACGCTTACGAACAGGCGACAACGACGGTTACTGTAACAGTCAACAAGGCGGCTGTAACAATCAAGGCAGATGACAAAACTGTATATCAGAACGCAGCACTCCCCACATTTACTTATTCCGTAACAGGGCTTGCGAACGGCGATAATCTTTCGTTTACTCCCGTCCTAACCTGTGCGGCGGCAGACACAAGCACGGCAGGCACTTATGCGATTACCGTAACTATCGAGATAACCGAAGATGAGTGCTACACCTACACAGCGCAGAACGGAACTCTTACCGTACAGAAGAAGTCCTCCGGCGGCGGTGGAGGTGGCGGCGGAAACAGACCCTCTACCCCGACAGAACCCAACAACCCCTCTATCGGCGGCTATGCAAAAAGCTGGAGCGAGGTTGCGGCAGACCTTGCGAAACTCACTAACGGCTCTGAAACAACTATCCAGCTGAACGGCAATACCACAGTTCACGTTGAGGTAATCAAGGTTATTGCCGACCGTGACCTCAAGGTCACATTCGTTTACGACAGCGTTAAGAGCTGGAAAACAGACGGCGCAGAGATAACCACTCCTGCGGCGGCAGACCTGTCAATCATAGCAACAAGCAAGCTGAAAACAGACACTCTGCGCGGAATATCCGGTTATCAGTTCTCCATGAACAATACGAATATCCCGACTGACCTCGAAATCGCATTCAAGACCGAACACGCAGGCAAGTTCGCGAACCTCTACAAGTCTGTTGATGGCAAGCTTGTATTCGTGACCTGCGCAAAGCTCGGCGAGGACGGCAAGGTTATCCTGCCCGATGTCGTTGATAAGGGCGAGTATGTAGTAATGCTCTGCGAATTCAGCGACAGACTCGGCGATATGGATAACGACGGCATTATGAACGCAAAGGACGCTGCGGCTATCCTTAAGGACATAGTAGAGATTGAACCGGGCAAGAACCCGCTTATGGCGGACTTTAACGGCGACGGACGCATTAACGCTATGGACGCTGCGGCAATTCTGAAAAGGATTGTTGGTTTAGCGTAAGCACTACTAAATAGCGAAATGGGCGTACAGAAATGTGCGCCCATTTTGTGAGTCTGCTGAAAAGAAAACGGATTCCGAAAAAAACAAGCCGCACTCAACAGGGTGCGGCTTGTTCTATCATAACGCTAATCAGATACCCAGCAGGTCGTTAATCGTTACATTGAGTACCTTTGAAATGAATATCAGCTCTATGTCGGTGACAAATCGCTGCCCCGACTCAATGCGCTGAACAGCGTTTTTGTCGATGTCCAATCCACCGCTTTTAAGTCTGTCTGCAAGCTCACGCTGGCTGATACGCAATTCTTTTCTCAACTTTGCAACTACTGTGCCGCAGATGTTGTTCCGCCCGTCTGCTGATTTGTTGGTGAACATACTGATTCCTCCTGTTTTTGTTTATTATATCATATTAGCCTGCTTGTGTCAAATAGTAGTGACAGTTTTGTTTAGCAAACTATATATATTTCTTCATCGTAATTTTTTAATAGTTTCCCGATCTAACAAATCAAAATATTTAATATTTTGAGGTAAGTTTTGTGAAAGGCCGCCTATAAAAGTAGGAGTTATTTTATTTTTTCTGATGTTTTACAAGGCATTTAATGTAGCCTAAAACCTCATTTCTGTTATCAGCGCTCAGTTCTTTAACTTTATCCACCAATACCTTGATGAAATCATCTTGAAGCTTATATTCTACATCAGTCAATCCCATGAGATACTTGTCATCTGTTTCTAACATTTCAGCTAATCTCTTTGCCAGTATGTAATCTACTACCCTCCTTCCGTTTTCATAGTGTCCTAAAGACGATGCCGATAGATTTAGTTTTTCGGCAAGCTGTTGTTGAGTTAGCCCTTTTTTCAACCTCAGTTCTCTTATTCGATTTGGGGCTGTATAATCCTTTGTGATTTTGCCCATTCACATTCACCTCGTGTTTAGTATATCATATTTATGAAGCAAATGAAACAAAATCCTACATATTGTATTGTTTTCGTACACATTGTACGATTTATATTTACAAAAGTATATTCTGTGTTATAATACCAACAGGGATACAAAAGAGCCGACTGAATTTTGCATTTTGTTTCCAAGCTTGACAACACGGAATACACAATGGACAATGTTTATTATCCATAGCAAGTTAGTTCAACACTCTTATCCCACCAAGTTCATTGACAATTTCATAGCAGAGCGATAACAAAACCATCAACCGCAGCTCTTGATTGTGCGAAGATGTGCCTGTATTGATTCCGAGGGGTTATTCATTATCCGTGACCACCTTCTATTTTGCGCGAGAATAACAATAACCCCGAAAGTCTGCCAATATCAACCCGAACCGTAAACGCATACGCGAAGGTAAGGTACGAGCATGAAAGGAACAACGCTGCCAAGATGGGATAATGATACTTCCGGCGACGGCTATGCCACAAGAATGGCTAGAGGTGAAACTCCTATGTTCGGGTGCGGACTACCCGATAATCGCTCTGAGCAATACACATCAATAACGCAAACGGCTCACGCCGTAAGCATGAGCCGTTTGCTAATATATCGGCTGAAACAGCCGTCCAAAACTACAAAAAATTGAAAGGGGGAAATAATCGTGATTATGGGGAAAGACGAAAAAACACAGTTCATACGAAATGTGTGCGAACTTCTTGCGGAAGTTATACATACACCGGACGAGATTGCTGAAAAAGAAAATGTCCCATCAAATGACAAGGTTGAAATGCTTACCGTCAAGGAGTGTTCTGAACTCATGAGAGGTGTCGCTGTCAGCACGATCTACAAAATGGTGCGAAAGGAAAAACTGCCATGTGCCAGAGTAGGTGTTGGAGAAACCGGACGAATACTAATCCCAAAATCTGCGGTATTAAGATACCTGCATGAAGTTACCAACGATTAGAGAATTGAATAGTTTTTTCAAAAAAGATGGGGAAAGCACTTGACAATTCAACGCTTTAAAGTGTATAATGATACATGGAAAAGTGTGGTCATGTGCTGAATTTAGGAGGGTTCAGCATGGCAAACATAAGAAAAAGGGGAAAATCCTATCAGATTCGCGTTAGCTGCGGGTATAAAGTCAATGGCGTACAGGTTGTACAGACCAGAACATGGACGCCGGACGAGGGCATGACAAACAAGCAAATCGAAAAAGAGATTAACCGACAGGCGCTTTTGTTCGAGGACGAGTGCTTAAAAGGTCATGTCACCGCAAACATCAAATTTGAAACATTTGCGGAAAGATGGTTCGAGGAATATGCAAAGCTCAACCTTAGAGGAACATCATTCACGCGAATGAAACAACTCACAGGACGCGTATATCCGGCAATAGGTCATCTCCGACTTGACAAAATAACTTCAAGGCATATACAGCAATTTATCACAGACCTGGCGTTCAACGGTAAAAATCAGAAAACAGGCAAACCGCTGGCGCGAAAAACCATAATCCACCATCTCAGCTTCATCTCCGATGTGTTTGAGTATGCCCTTAAAATGGATATGCTCACCGATAATCCCTGCCGCAGAGTTACAGTACCCAAAGGCGAGGTAGAAGAAAAGGATATTTACACGCGCGAGGAAGCAGATGAGATTGTTCGCTTGCTTGCAGACGAGCCAACAAAGTACAGGGTGTTCATCGTCCTAGCGCTTTGCACAGGCTTTAGACGCGGAGAGCTGCTCGGTCTTGAATGGAAAGACATCGATTGGGAAAATCACCTTATCCATATCCGCAGAACATCCTGCTATACCTCGGACAAGGGCATATACACCGACACAACCAAGACAAGAAAGTCCAAGCGTATCCTAAAAGTTCAGCCGGAACTTATTGATCTTCTGAAACTCTACAAGGCAGAACAGGACCGGGAACGCGAACGTGTCGGCAGCAAGTGGGAGGAACACGACCGTCTTTTCATTAAATGGGACGGAAAACCAATCAACCCCGGTACACCCTATGGTTGGTTCAAGGAATTCTGCGAGAAAAAGAACATAAGGTTCTGTGATATACACTCCATGCGGCATTACAACGCTTCGGCGCTGATCGCAGCGGGTGTGGACATTGTAACAGTTTCGGGATTGTTAGGGCATTCGACAGTTACAACAACGGCAAACATCTACTGTCATGCCATGCAGGAGGCACAGGCGAAAGCAAGTGCCGCAGTTGCAAGCTCTTTAGACCTCTCCGCTGTATCGGGGAACAAAAAAAGCAGCCTCGGTGCCTAGACTCACCAAAGCTGCATTTTCTATGTTGTGGATGCCAATAATGGACAAACAATGGACAACCACAAAAATCACAAAATCACAAATCCGCAAAACCTCTCTACAAAAGGATTTGCGGACTTAGATGTGGTGACCCGTACGGGAATTGAACCCATGATTCCGCCGTGAAAGGGCGATGTCTTAACCTCTTGACCAACGGGCCTAATAAAAAAACCGCACAACGAGGTATGCGGTTTTGATGGTAGCGGTAATCGGATTCGAACCAATGACACCCTGGGTATGAACCAAGTGCTCTAGCCAACTGAGCTATACCGCCATATCAAATCGCTGAGGAACTCTCAACGACTTAATTATTATATCACACATAATCGGTTTTGTCAAGGGTTTTTTCAAAAATTTTTGAGAATCCTCAAAAATCCGCGCTATCCGACATAAAACCTCTCAGAACAGAAAAAAGGGGCTGCCGAACGACAGCCCCAAAAAGGGAAAGGGAGCGGGATATCTTAAAGCGAGAAATACGCTTTAAGTCAAATTTTAGTACCGCATACTCTATCTTTTCTGCGGGACGAACTCGTCTGAAGCTCAGACGTTGAACAGCAGTTCGTCGTAGGTCGGGAACGGCCAGTACTCCTCACCGACGATAGTTTCAAGCTCGTCGGCAACGGCACGCAGGCTCTGCATTGCTACGAATACCTCGTCGCAGTAAACCTTCGCCTGCTCAGGGATATCAGAGATACCCTGTGCCTTAACGATAGCGGCGTTCAGTACGTCGATCTTCTCGTTGAGGGAAACGGTCAGTGTGTTGACCTTATTTGCGATAGAAACCTCGACCGCGGGATCTACTCCGACAGCCTTCTTGCTTGCTGCAATGTCGCAGATGTCCTTAGCGTACTTCATGACAGCCGGGAGGATCTCGGTCTTTGCCATGTCACTGGTGGTGAGCGCTTCAATATTGATTGTCTTGGAGTAGTTCTCGTAGTTGATCTCCTGTCTTGCGTGCAGCTCGACCTCGCTGTATACGCCGAACTTGGTGAACAGCTCAACAGACTTCTTGTCGGTAATGCAGGGAACAGCAGCCACGGTAGACTTCAGATTCGGCAGACCTCTCTTTTCAGCCTCAACAGGCCACTCAGCGCCATAGCCGTTTCCGTTGAAGATAACTCTTCTGTGCTCCTTGATGGTCTTTACCAGCAGATCATGCAACGCAGTCTGGAAATCGTCAGCCTTCTCCAGCTCATCTGCGAACAGCTTGAGAGAATCAGCAACAATAGTGTTAAGTACGGTGTTCGGACCTGCGATATTCAGGTTGGAACCGCACATTCTGAACTCGAACTTATTACCGGTGAATGCGAACGGAGAGGTTCTGTTTCTGTCGGTAGTGTCCTTCGGGAAGCTCGGCAGAGAGGACACACCTACGTTGAACATTGTGCCGCTCTTGGAGGTGTAATCAGTACCGTCAACCAACGCGTTCACAACAGCCTCCAGCTCTTCGCCGAGGAAGATAGAGATGATCGCGGGAGGCGCCTCGTTTGCGCCCAGTCTGTGGTCGTTGCCTGCGGAAGCAACGGACAGTCTCAGAAGCTCTGCGTACTCGTCAACAGAACGAATGATCGCAGCAAGGAAAGTGAGGAACTGCGCGTTCTCCATAGGAGAATTACCCGGATCCAGCAGGTTCTGACCGTCGTCGGTGGACAGCGACCAGTTATCGTGCTTACCGGAGCCGTTGATACCTGCGAAGGGCTTCTCGTGAAGCAGGCAAACCAGACCGTGCTCCAGAGCGATCTTCTTCATCAGCTCCATTGTAAGCTGGTTCTGGTCGGTCGCGAGGTTCGCAGGAGCAAAGATCGGAGCGTTCTCGTGCTGTGCAGGCGCAACCTCGTTGTGCTTGGTCTTGGAGGTGATACCCAGCTTCCAGAGATGCTCGTCCAGATCCTTCATGTAGTCGGAAACTCTCTGCTTGATAGAACCGAAATAGTGATCCTCAAGTTCCTGTCCCTTAGGAGCGGGAGCGCCGAACAGCGTTCTGCCGGTGAAGATGAGGTCTTTTCTCTTGTCATAGGTCTTCTTATCTACTAAGAAGTACTCCTGCTCTGCGCCGACGGTAGCAACGACTCTCTTGGAGGTGGTGTTGCCGAACAGTCTGAGAATTCTCAGCGCCTGCTCAGAAACAACGTCCATAGAGCGCAGCAGCGGGGTCTTCTTGTCCAGCGCTTCGCCGGAGTAGGAATAGAATGCGGTAGGAATGTAAAGAGAACCGTCCTTTACGAATGCGTAGGAAGTCGGATCCCATGCGGTGTAGCCTCTAGCCTCGAACGTAGCTCTGATACCGCCGGACGGGAAACTGGAAGCGTCAGGCTCACCCTTGATGAGCTCCTTGCCCGAAAACTCCATGATGACAGTGCCGTCGCCTGCGGGAGAGATAAAGCTGTCGTGCTTTTCAGCGGTGATACCGGTCATCGGCTGGAACCAGTGGGTGTAATGAGTTGCGCCCTTTTCTATCGCCCAATCCTTCATTGCGCTTGCAACTACGTCGGCAATGCTGCTGTCCAGCTCCTTGCCCTCGGCAATAGTCTTTTTCAGCGTCTTGAAAACGTTCTTCGGAAGCCTCTGCTTCATCGTTTCCTCGTTGAATACGTCAACGCCGAACTCCTCAACTACGTTAAAATGTTCTGCCATGTCCCTTTTCCTCCTTGATATTATGTGTAGATTCTAAAAAACAAAAAGCGCTCCGGTGCAGACAGTTAGCCTGCTATCCGAAACGCCGTTGTTTCTTGATTACATTTATATTTTATCCGAAAACCGCGTTTTTGTCAATCGCATATATACACAAATTGATTTTATTTACGCATTGTTTTTAGTACACAATGCACAAAAGCGTCGATTTTTGCTGAATAAAACCCCGGAACAACTTTCAGCCTGTACAGGGTCAACGACCTATACAGGCTGATTTTACTGTTGATTTTGCAGGATTGGTTCGGGAATATTGCAAATTTATCCAGTGATGTTTTCCAGCGACTTTTCGAGGAACGAGATAGTCTTTTCGCTCTTGGGATTGCCGAACACCTCGTCCGGGGTGCCGTATTCCTCGATAACGCCGTCCGCCATGAATATCACCTTATCGGCGGCGCTGCGGGCGAAGCCCATTTCGTGGGTGACGATTATCATCGTCCTGTCGGAGCTTTTCAGCTCGCGAATCACCTTCAGTACCTCCCCGGTAAGCTCCGGGTCAAGCGCGGAGGTCGGCTCGTCAAAGCAGAGTATCACAGGCTTCATCGCCAGCGCGCGGGCGATAGCCACACGCTGCTGCTGACCGCCGGAAAGCTCGCAGGGGTAGTTCATCAGCTTGTCTGAAAGCCCCACCGACGCGAGTATCTGACGCGCGTTCTCCTCTATTTCCTTGCGTATCTGGATCTTTTCTGCGCGGGAGAGCTTCTTTTCGCTCTGGTCAATACGCATAAGCTCCGGCGCAAGGCAGACGTTCTTCAGCACCGTGTACTGCGGGAACAGGTTGAACGACTGGAACACAAGCCCGAAATGCAGGCGCTTTTCCCGTATCTCCCGGTCAGAGTACTTCTGCTCAGCGTTGAAAAGCTCCTCCCCCTCCAGCACAATGCTCCCCAAATCCGGGGACTCAAGAAAGTTCAGACAGCGCAGCAGGGTGGTCTTTCCGCTGCCGGAGGAGCCGATTATCGCCAGCACCTCGCCCTTTTCCATTGAGAAATCTATGCCCTTTAACACCTCGGTTTTCCCGAAGCGCTTGAAGATGTTCTTAACCTCTAAAAATGCCATATTGCACCTCCGTCAGCCCTGATAGTAGTTCAGCTTCTTCTCTGCGAGATTCAGCAGCACTGAAAGAATGCCAGAGAACAGCAGGTAGAACGCGCCGACATAGAACAGCGGCCAGATTATGGACTTCAGCGCAACAATGGTTTCGGCTGCCTTGACCAGCTCCACCACCGCGATAACTCTGGCGAGGGAGGTGTCCTTTACCAGAGTGATTATCTCGTTTCCCATAGGAGGCACAATGCGCTTTATTACTTGAAAAAGCACTACCTTGAAGAATATCTGCGTCTTAGTCATGCCGAGGACCTGCCCCGCTTCGTACTGTCCCTTCGGTATGCTTTCGATACCGCCGCGGTATATCTCCGAGAAATAGCAGGCGTAATTGATGATGAACGCGATAATTACCGCCACCAGTCTGGGCAGCGCCTTAGCTCCGAAAATAAGCCCCGGTCCGAAGAACACCAGAATTATCTGGAGCATGAGCGGAGTACCTCTGATGATCCACACGAAGGTCTTGAACACCCACTTTATGGGTTTTACCTTCGACATAGAACCGAGGGTGATGAGCAGTCCCAGCGGGAGCGCGCCGACCAGCGTTATGCCGAATATCATCAGTGTTGTCAGAAATCCGTCTGCAAGCTGCGCAGTTACTTCAAGAAATGACATTTTATGACCTCATATCGTTATTAACAATTGGGTGGGGCGAAATCGTCCCACCCTTTGGTTTCATACGGATAAATCAGTTGAATGCGTAAACGTCTGCAAGATCGTACTTTTCAGCGATCTGCTTGAGAGTTCCGTCAGCTACCAGCTCGTCGATAGCCGCGTTGATCTTTGCGAGGGTCTCTGTATCCTCCTTGCGGAGTCCGATTGCGTATTCCTCCGGCTGAAGCTCAACGTTTTCAACGATCATCAGGTCGGAATAGTCGGTGTCAGCGCCGATAGAAGCCTTAGCCATAACGTAGTCGATAACGCCCAGCTCAACAGTGCCGGACTTTACCTCCAGCAGAACGTCCTTCTGTGCGGAAGCGCCTATGAACTCGTTCTGGGACAGAACCGCGTCTGCCTCGATAGCGGACTGACCTGCGGAACCGCTCTCAGCCGCGCAGGAAGCGCCTGCCATAGACTCGATATCCTTGTACTTGTCGGCGTTGTCAGTCTTGATAACTACGACCTGCTTGTTTCTGATGTAGGGGGTAGAGAACGCCATGTTCTCCTTACGCTCCTCGGTAACGGTCAGACCGTTCCAGATAGCGTCGATAGTCTTAGCGTTCAGCTCGATCTCCTTCTTGTCCCACTCGATCTCCTGGAACTTTGCCTCAACGCCCAGCTTCTCGCATACAGCCTTGGTGAACTCGGTCTCGAAGCCGATCAGCTCGCCGTTCTCGTCGAAGTAGTTCATCGGCTCGAAGTAGGTGATACCTGCAACGAAAGTGCCCTTGTCAGCTATGTAAGCCCAGTCGCCGCCCTCGGCGGAGGAATTCTCAGCACCCTCGGCTGCGCTTGCAGGCTCGGAGCTGCTGTCATTGCTTGATGTAGTGGTGGACGCGCAGGAGCAAAGACCAACGGTCATGATACCTGCCAGCAGCATTGCTGCGATTCTTTTGATCTTCATTTTCAGTGTTTCCTTTCCGAAATAAATATCTGTCTGGGTGACTGCGGTATGCAATCACTTTAATATGATAACACAATTAAGCGGTTTTGTCAACCTCGCCGGGGCTTGCACTTTGATGAATTTCCGCGGTTTATTCGGCGGTTTTTCGTCAGTTTGACCGCCCCTGCCCGTAATATGCGTTCGCCCCGTGCTTTCTCAGATAGTGCTTATCCAGAAGCTCCTGCTGCATGGGCGGGATATCGGGATTCATCATCTGGTTATGCCATGCCATGAACGCCAGCTCCTCAAGCACTACCGCATTATGCACCGCGTTGTCCGGGTCTGTACCCCATGTGAACGGACCGTGGCTGTGTACCAGCACCGCCGGAATGTCCGCTGCGGACTTCCCCGCAAAGGTTTCAACTATCACGTTTCCGGTTTCCCGCTCGTATTCCCCGGCGATCTCCTGCGGGGTCATCTTGCGGGTGCAGGGGATCTCGCCGTAGAAGTAGTCGCCGTGGGTTGTCCCCAGCGGCGGTATTCCCCTGCCGGACTGCGCGTAGATCGTCGCCCAGCGGCTGTGGGTGTGGACTACTCCCCCCAGCTCCGGGAATGCCCGGTACAGCACAAGGTGGGTCGGCGTATCAGAGCTGGGATTGAGTGCGCCCTCAACCCGCCCGCCGGTTTCAAGCGAAACCACCACCATGTCCGACGGCTTCATCACGCCGTACTCCACGCCAGAGGGCTTGATGACAACCAGCCCTTTCTCCCGGTCTATCCCCGACACGTTGCCCCATGTGAATGTCACAAGCCCGTACTGCGGGAGCTTCATGTTCGCCTCGTAAACCTTTTGTTTCAGTTCTTCAAGCATTTTTTACCTCATTTCCCCGCGGCAGCGGTCTCCTTTTCGCTGTCGTGGTTTGCGCTGAATATGTCAGCAACTTCGTTTATCGTTATGTAAGCGGAGGGGTCGATATCGTGGACGATACTCCGCATTTTACCTATCTGGAAGCGGTTCAGCACGAAGTACAGCACCGTGCGGTCAGTGCCGGAATATCCGCCCTTTGCAGGAATTTCCGTTATACCAGTGCCGAAAGCGTCCCCAAGAGCCTTCACTACCTCGTCGGGGCTTACCGTGACTATCAGCGCCGCCTTTGAACGGCTGATACCCTCGACGATGTAGTCCAGCGTTTTCAGCGCCGCATAGTATGCCACGATGGAATACAGCGGAAGCACCCAGCTAGAGAACACGAATCCGCAGGTGACATAGAGGATAATGTTGTAGATCATCACGAACGTACCCACCGTCATGCCCAGCCGCTTTGAGAAAATGACCGCCAGCACCTCGATACCGTCCATAGCGCCGCCGAATCTCACCGCGAGACCGCTGCCCACGCCGGAGATTACCCCGCCGAACAGCGAACACAGCACCAGATCGTTTTCCGCAAGCGGCGACGCCAGCGAAACGTCCAGCGGCAGGATATCCGTGATCAGCCACGAACCCAGAGAATACATCGCCACCGCCCATGTCGCGTAGATCGTGAACGCCAGCCCCTGCCGCTTCAGCCCGTACAGGAACAGCGGGACATTCAGCGCCAGCAGGAACACCGACAGCGGCAGATACTCCGGCGTGAGATACGCCAGCAGCATTGACGTGCCGGAAATTCCGCTGTCGTACAGGTTTACAGGCATTAGGAACATCGTTATACCGAACGCATTGATAAAGCCCGCGACAGTCAGCATGATAAAATTCAGCGGTTTCAGTTTTCTCAGTTCGTTCTTCATCAAGTCCTCCAATTCTTCCTTAGTTTCCTCCTCCGAGGAAAAGTGCCTTGAAATCCTCGGCGCTGTAAGAATAAGCCAGCGCCCACATTGCCCGCATGACCGCGTATTCCGTAGTCATGCCCTCGGCGGGAATGACCCCGGCATTCAGCGCGGACTGCCCCACCTCATATACCGTGAGGTCGCAGCCCCCCGCGAACACCTGCGTTGTCATAATGACCCTCACACCGCAGGCGGAAAGCTCCTCCAGCGCGTGTGCAAGCTCACCGCCGCCGTAGTCCGGGACGCCGCCCAGCCCGAAGCCCTCGACTATCAGCGCGTTGACGTGCACCCCGTAATCATGCACCATTTCCGCGGAAATACCCGGCGTGAGCTTCAGCACCGCCGCTTTGCAGTCCAGACGATTGTAGAATACCGTGCCGCTGTCCGGAAGCTCCTGCCCCGCTTGGCAGAATTCCTCCAGCGTGAATTCGTCGCGCCCCTCGCCGTAGAATCCCCGGAACGCGTCAAAGTCTTTGGTATGCACCTTTCGGGCAGCGTTCCCGGCGATCACTCTCCCGCAGAAGCTCACCCAGACTCCAGCCCTGCCCCGCTCCGCACAGCGTAAAGCGTCCCGGAGATTCCCCGGAGCGTCGCTGCCGTCGGAGTTCATGGGGAGCTGCGAACCAGTGAGGATCACCGGCTTTGAGGGGTTCTGTATCAGGCAGCAGAGCGCCGCCGCGCCGTAAGCCATGGTATCCGTTCCGTGGGCTATAACGAACCCGTCGTACTCCTGCCAGCCGTCCCGGATCACCGCCGCAAGCTGCACCCAGTGCTCCGGGGCGAGGTTAGTGCTGTCCAGCGAAAACGGCTGAATTGAGTGTACCTCGACCTCCGGAAGGTCTATCCCCGAAAGAAGCGTTCCCGCCGAAAGCTCCGGCATTAAGCCGCTGTCGGTGGGGGCGCTTGCTATCGTGCCGCCGGTGGCTATAAACAGTATTTTTTTCATCAGATGACACCTCTGCGTTTTGCTTCCTCGAACAGCTTCGGCTGTATCTCCGGGTAGGTAAGCTCCTCCGGCAGGCCGTCGGTGAGGACTACGCGCTCTATTTCGCTGTGCAGCTCCCCGAACGCGGAGATCTCCGCATAATACATCATGCCGAAGCTCTCCTCCCCGGTGGAGTTCACCCGGTTCTTTCCCGTCACTGAATACACGCACACAGGACGTATCACAAACCGCTGCGCGCCGGTCTCCTCGCAAAGCTCCCGCTTTGCCGCCTCGCGGACAGATTCTCCCGGCTCTATGTGACCGCCGGGTAATTCAAGAGTGGAACGCTCCCGGTGCTTGCAGAAAACGAACTTCCCGCCGGATCTCGCGATAATCACCACGAATTTCAGCTTATCGCCGCCGTTTTCGCCGATAGAGCTGACTGAGTCGTAAAATCTGACCTCTAACCTGCCTTCCTCACCGTTTTCCACATAAACACCTCCCCAACGGTATGCCAAAAATGCAAAAAAGCACCGGACAAGCGCGCCGCAATAAAGCGCAACCTACGCTATTGCAGTGAATTTCGTGCCGATCCGGTGCTTTAATTCCAGCCAGCCTTACCTCGGCTGAACTATAAATTTCATAGCTGTCCTTTCGTCGCCGTCGATATCAACGGTGGTGAATGCCGGTATGCAGATGAGGTCTACCCCCACCAGCGCCATATAGCTTCTGGCAATAGCAATGGACTTCACAGCCTGATTTGCCGCGCCTGCGCCTACCGCCTGAACCTCGACCTCGCCGTTCTCTCTGATGACTGCGGCGATAGCGCCAGCCACCGACTTCGGAACAGAATGTGCCGATACCTTTACGATTTCCATAATGTCACCATTTACTGCCCCTGCGGGCAGCCCTTTCGGAATATTTTGTCCTGCTCACACAATTATCTGTCTGTATCTTTCTATTGAACGGCAATTGCCGGTCTTTACGTCTATATCCAGCAGTACGCCGTTTAATTCTATATCGCCCTCGGCGAATCTGTGCCGCTTCGGGTAGTACGTCAGAAAGCGCTCTATAATGATGTCCTTCTCCACGCCGAGGATAGACTCCTTCGGACCGGTCATGCCGACGTCGGTGATGTACCCGGTGCCGTCAATGACCTGCTCGTCTGCGGTGGCGACGTGGGTATGCGTCCCCAGCACCGCCGATACACGCCCGGCGAGGTAATACCCCATTGCTCGCTTCTCAGAGGTGGCTTCTGCGTGGAAGTCCACCAGCTTAATTTTCGCGTTAACAGCGTCAACGCTTTCAAGCAGCCTGTCGGCGCAGCGGAAAGGATTCTCCAGCGGCTGCATGAAGGTAGTTCCCAGCAGGTTTATCACCGCTATGGAATACGCACCCTTGTCCAGCACGCACACTCCCCTGCCTATGACGTCATCGCCGTAGTTCGCGGGGCGAATCACCGTTTCGCAGCGCTCCCACTCGTCCTCCATTGTTTTCTGGCGGAAGCAGTGGTTGCCGGTGGTTATCACGTCCGCGCCGGCGTCGAATAACATCGCGGCGGAAGCAGGATTTATGCCGTTTCCCTCCGCGGAATTCTCGCCGTTGACTATGACTATCTCAGCGCCCAGCTTATGCTTTATTGCGTGAAGCTCCCGCTGGAGCGCCTCGCAGCTTGCCCTGCCGACAACGTCGCCGATAAATAGGATATTCATGTATTACCTTACTATGATCTGATCTCTGCCCGGACCTATGCCGAGTATCTTTATCGGGCAGCCGCACAGCTCCTCAAGGCGCTTTACATAAGCCTGCGCCTTTTCGGGAAGCTCCTCAAAGCTGCGGCAGGCGGAAAGATCGCCCTCGTAGCCCTCAATCTCCTCGTAAATGGGGCTGCACTTTGCCAGCTCCTCCAGAGTTACCGGGAAGTCCTTCAGTATCTCGCCGTCGGTGGTCTTGTACGCGGTGCAGACCTTCAGCACCGGGATTCCAGCCAGCGTGTCGAACTTGTTGATAGCAAGAGATGTCAGACCGTTCACACGGACAGCGTGCCGCATGATAACCGCGTCGAACCAGCCGGTTCTGCGGGGACGTCCGGTGGTTGTGCCGTACTCGCCGCCGCGCTCCCGGATAAGGTCGCCGGTTTCATCAAACAGCTCGGTCGGGAACGGACCGTTGCCGACGCGGGTGGTGTAGCTCTTGCCGACGCCTATTACCTCGTCGATCAGCTTAGGTCCTACGCCGGTGCCTACGCACGCGCCGCCGGCGATCGGGTGAGATGATGTAACGAACGGATAAGTACCGAAGTCAATGTCGAGCAGAGTAGCCTGCGCGCCCTCGAACAGCACCTTCTTGCCAGCCTGATAAGCCTCGAAAGCGATAACGGACGCGTCCGCCATGTACTTCGCCAGCTTCTCGCCGTAAGCCTTGTATTCCTCATAGATCGCGTCGAGGTCGCACGCTTCCCCGCCGTATACCTTTGTAATTATCAGATTCTTAAGCTCGCCGGTCTCCTTGATCTTCTTCTTGAGTACCTCCGGGTGAACAAGGTCGTACATACGGATACCGATACGCTCCGCCTTGTCGGTGTAGCAGGGACCGATACCTCTGCCGGTGGTGCCGATATTCACACCGGTCTGCTTCGCCTTGAATTCCTCAGAGAGCCTGTCAAGCAGTCTGTGCCACGGCATGATGATGTCTGCACGGGCGTCGATACGCAGGTTGTCGCAGGTGACTCCCCTTGCGTTCATATTTGTAATTTCCTCAAGAAGCACGGACGGATCGACCACAACGCCGCTGCCGATAAGGCACAGCGTTTCGGGGTAGAGAATTCCTGACGGGAGCAGGTGCAGCTTATACACCTCGCTGCCGTGAACTACGGTATGACCTGCGTTGTTTCCGCCGCTGGAACGTACCACCACGTCAGCCTTTTCTGCCATGATGTCGATGATCTTTCCCTTGCCCTCGTCGCCCCACTGGGTTCCGACAATTACACTTGATGACATTTAATGATCCTCATTTCTGAATGTAGAATTGACAGGGAACGCAGACCTCTTTGTCTGAACATATTCCCACAAATACTATTATACCACATACACGCCGCGAATTCAAGGTGTTTTGTGAATTTTTCTCATCACTTGAATAGAAAAACCGCCCTTGTTAAGAGCGGTTTTTGGTATGTATAGCAAAATATTAAATTACACCTTTGTCCGTGAGGAAGCGTTTCAGTTCCGCGCGGGTGCGGGAAAGCCGGGTCTTGACCGCAGTTTCGGTCATTCCCATGCCCTCTGCGATATCCCTAATTGACAGGTTGAAATAGTACCTCCCGGTGAAGATGTCACGGTTTTTCTGGTTGCAGCCCCGCAGGAAGTCGTTAAGGCAAGAGGTGATTTCCCGGCGGGAGGACAGGTCGTCCTCGGACACACGGTCGGGTATGACGTCCGCAAGCTCGCCGTAAAGCTCCTCGCAGGAGCGCCGCCGCAGCGTGTCGTAGAGGTTCAGCGCGGTGTTGCGGACTATCGCGCAAAGGTATCCGCACAGCGACTGCGGACGCTTCGGCGGGATCGCGTTCCACAGCTTCATGTAGCTGCTGCTGACTGCTTCCTCCGCGTCCTCCGGGCGGGTGAGTATTCTCCCGGCTATCTTCCCGCACAGCCTGCCGTATTTCGTCTGGGTCTCGGCGATAGCCTGCTCGTCCCGTTGGAAATACAGCTCGATTATCTGGTTATCGTCCATCAACTTCGACCTCGCTTTCTAACGGGAGATCATCAGACCACGTTATCGGAACAAAGCCTTCCTCACGCACAATGTCGTCGTTGGTGAGCTCACGCTCGGTGATCTCTCCCAGCGTCCAGTTAGCGCCCTGCTTCACCAGCTCCTGCGTTACCCAGCAGCTTTCTCCGATAGCGTTGAAAAGCTGATAAGAGAACAGCACCAGCGTTTCCGACTGCTCCGCGATACGGTAGCCGTCCCAGCCCTCCATATCGGCGGTATAGTTTGCGGCAGAACCGCCTATTTCTATATCCTGCGTGAGCGCCCGCTCTATCACTGATGCAAGGCTGTCGCCGTCGGGGTTATCGTCGTGCATGAATTTGTAGCGCTCAAGACCCAGCCACGAAATTCGGCAGCTCCCGGCATAGCCCATAGCACCGCCGGAGCGTTCATATACGGCGGCATATTCATCGCGCTTAGCAAAACCGTTTTCGTCCGGAATATATAGATACATATTCTGAGTTTCGTCTTCCGGAATATAATATATTCTTCCCTCATCAGACTGCTGACGCATAGCCCAGCCGCCCGTAACTTCAGCTATTCCGGAGCAGGGTTCAGCCGGTGTGAATATATCATCTTTATAAATCAGAACAATTGACGGGTACTCATCAGATTCACTGTACCACCAGTCGCTGAAATGCTGCTTGAATAAAGTAAGCCCTTCCTTTGTCAGCCCGCTGTAAAGCTCAACATCACCGAAATATAGCTTCCCCGACTGAACCGTTGTCATTTCCCATGTACCGCTGTTGTCCCGCTCGAATGTGACATCAAAGTACTGCTGCTTTTCGGGGTCTTCTGTCAATACATAAGCCATGCACAACGTCACGCTGTCGTCCGTCTGTTCAAGCAGGAAAACGTTATCAAAGTCGGGGAATATCGCTCCGCTTCTCGTCCAAAGCTCTGCGTTGCCGCCCTCAAACTGAATGTCTTGCCGTAGCAGAAAATCCGAGTCCACTCCCATTTCACAGGCAAGCTTTTCAACGCCGAAATAACCCAGCGTATTCCCCTCAACAACCGCTCCGCTGCGGGTGTAGACACCGGTGTATTCATTGTTGCTTGGTAATACGTCACCGTCCTCCAGCGTCACATTATAGTAATAATACAGCGTATCTTGGTTATACTGCGGCACAAACAGCATATCATAGCCCTCGTTTGTTTTTTGCAGCATATAGCAGCCGTCAGAATCCTTGAACATTCCGGCAACGGTGCGCCCGGAGCTGTAACCGAAAAACTCATTCGGCGAATATCCAAGCTGCATAGTCCAGCCGCCGTCATCTCTCCACGCGCCGTAGAAATACTCCTCAAACAATTCAAGGTCAAATCCTCCGGTTTGCAGTTCAACAGGTTCTTCCGGAATAGACTCTTTTTTAGACTCCACATAGTCCACCGGGGTATTAGGAACGGTTGACACCTCCGAAGTACCCCCGGCAAGCGGCTGTGTGACCTCCTGCGGCATGGTAACTCCCCGCAAAATGAACACCCCCGCCGCGACAGCCGCCGCGGTGGAGCTTATGCCTATGATGAACCTCCGGCGGCTTTTCTTACCGTCAGAATAGCTGTATTCCGTAGGGTCGCTGTCCGGGGAGTATTCGCCGGGTTCCTCGCCGGAGAACTTCGCCCTGCCGAAGCGCTCCGCCGCCGCGTTCACTATGTCCTCGTCAAGGTCGTCAAGTATCGTTTTCCAGAGATGTGAATTCATAATTACCTGCCTTTCTGCGTAGTCCTGTGTCTTTCTACTAATATAACAGGCGGAGTGCGCAAAAGGTTACATTTATACATAAAAAAATCGGGCTGACCGAAAAATCAGCCCGATATCCTCAACAATAATTATCTTCCGAGAGCCGCCTTAGTAACTGCCACAATGTTCTCAGCGCACAGACCGAACTCCTTGAGCAGGTCTACCGCCGGACCGGAGTGACCGTAAACGTCCTTTACGCCGATCTTGATGACGGGTACGGGGCATTCCTCGGTGACAACGTCAGCCACCGCAGAGCCAAGACCGCCGATAACGCTGTGCTCCTCAACGGTGATGATCTTGCCGGTCTCCTTTGCCGCCTTGACAATGATCTCGCGGTCAATGGGCTTTATGGTATGGATATTGATTATGCGCGCGTCAATGCCCTGCTCTGCAAGAGCCTTGCCGGCTTCGATAGCTTCTGCAACCATAAGTCCGGTTGCGACGATAGTAACGTCCTTGCCGTCCTTGAGCTGGATCCCCTTGCCTACCTCAAACTTGTAGGTCGCCGGGTCGTTGAATATCGGAGCGGCAAGTCTGCCGAAGCGCATGTAGGTCGGTCCTACATAATCAGCCATAGCCAGTACAGCCGCCTTTGCTTCAACATCATCAGCGGGGTTGATGACGGTCATTCCGGGGATAGCGCGCATGAGAGCGATATCCTCGTTGCACTGGTGGGAAGCGCCGTCCTCGCCGACGGAAATACCGGCATGGGTAGCGCCGATCTTAACGTTCAAGTGGGGGTATCCTATACTGTTGCGCACGATCTCAAATGCTCTGCCCGCCGCGAACATCGCGAATGAGCTTGCGAACACCAGCTTGCCGGTGCTTGCGATACCTGCCGCAACGCCCATCATATTAGCCTCTGCGATACCGCAGTCAAAGAATCTGTCGGGATATGCCTTCTTAAAAGTACCGGTCTTGGTAGCCGCCGCAAGGTCTGCGTCCAGCACAACAAGGTCGGGGCGCTTTTCGGCGAGCATTACGAGGGCTTCGCCGTAGCTGTCACGGGTTGCTTTCTTTTCCATATCTGAAATGTTCCTTTCGATTTTAGTTATTCTCGAGCGCTGCCAGATGATCGGACAGCTCCTTCATTGCGACTGCGTATTCCTCGTCGTTGGGAGCCTTGCCGTGCCAGCCTACCTGATTCTCCATAAAGGAAACGCCCTTGCCCTTGACCGACTTCTGAATGATGACTGTCGGCTTGTTGAGTACAGTTTCAGCCTCGTTGAACGCCTTTTCCAGCTTGTCGAAGTCGTGAGCGTCGTCAACGTTGATAACATGCCAGCCGAACGCCTTGAACTTCTCGTCGATAGGATAGGGGGACATTACCTCGTCGATCTTGCCGTCGATCTGAAGCCCGTTGTTATCCACAACAGCCACCAGATTGTCAAGCTGATAGTGAGCCGCGAACATCGCAGCCTCCCAGACCTGACCTTCCTCGATCTCGCCGTCGCCAAGTACCGCGTAAACCTTGTAGATCTCGTTGGATATCTTGCCGGAAAGCGCCATGCCGCAGGCGGTGGAAATGCCCTGTCCGAGAGAGCCGGTGCTCATGTCGATACCCGGCAGCTTGCCCATAGAGGGGTGTCCCTGAAGCCGTGAGCCGATCTTACGCAGGGTCTTGAGCTCCTCCGCCGGGAAGAAGCCGCGCTCCGCCAGCACTGCGTACAGCGCGGGAGCTGTATGACCCTTTGAAAGAACCAGTCTGTCCCTTTCAGGCATATCGGGGTTCTTCGGGTCAACGTTCATGCGGTGCATGTAAAGGTAAGTCAGTGTGTCAGCCACGGAAAGCGATCCGCCCGGGTGACCAGCTTTAGCGCTGTGAACTCCCTCGATCACGCCCATTCTGACCTTTGTTGCAGCTATTTCAAGCTGCTTTTTCAGTAATGCGTCCATATAGACCTCCTGTAATTTTTGTGGCTTTCGCCTTATTATCTATTATATCAAGCGGTTGCCCGCCTAATCGCCGATCAAGCTATTTTTAATGCCCTATAATGCTGTCCGGGAACGGCACGTCGCCATACACCTCCACTACATAGCAGCCGTCGCTTTCATACGGCATTTCAAGCTCCCTGTTCCAGCGGTCGAGCTTGTACTCCGGTATCTCCTCGGTCAGCGAGGTTATCTGGTAGTTGTCGCCGTTCGTCCGGTATTCAAGGTCGCTCCGGTTTGCTGCTTTCACCAGAACCGTCGAGCGCACCTCTGTGTGGTTGCCCGTGCCGGAGGTGTTCCCCACAAATGTCACGTTGTCCAGAACCTCGATATCCGCGCTGTTGCTATAACCGTTCATTACGCTCTGCGTGTGGAGGATTCCGCTAATATTATTCACCGCAGCGCAGAAAAACTCCCACAGAATAAACAGAACCAGCAGAGCAAACGGCAGGCACAGCAGTACAATGCCTGTGATTTTCAGCCCGCGGACAGCCTTTTTCATTATGAATCCTCCATAATCGTCAAGGGCGCGCTGCATTATCAGTTCTTTTCAATCACAGCATAAACGCCGCCCTCGGCAACCGCAACCATGCTGACCAGCCGCCAGCCCTCCTCAAACATTGTGTTAAGCTCGTCCATATCCAAATCGCTTTGAATGTAAACCATCATCTGCATAGTTTTCACAACCTTTCAATATAGTCGATAAGCTGCGCCATTGCGCCGGAATTATTGTCGCACAGCAGGATATCCGCGCCCGCCTTGACTTCCGGCTGCGCGGAAGCTACCGCCGCGCCGAGGTCAGCCTGCTTTATCATGGCGAGGTCGTTCATAAAATCCCCCGCCGCCACGGTGAACCTGTCCTCCGCGCCGACAAGACGTATCAGCTCCTTGAATCCCGCGGACTTGTCAATGCCCTTCGGCAGACATTCAAAGAACATCGGCGCAGAGCGCACCCACTGTACTCCCTGTAAATCCGGGCATTCCCGCACGAACCTCTCCAGCCCGTCCATTTTCTCCGGCGGGTAGGCGAACAGAACTTTCAGCCAGCCGCCTGCCGGGATTTCTGCCAGCGGTCTGATGTCCGGCTGAACTTTCTCCAAGTCAAGGTGCCACTGCTCCGTTTCGTTGAGAAACGGCACGAACACCGTATGCTCCTGCAAGACCTCCACCCCGACGTCCGGGAAGCGCTCTGCAATGCGGTTTATGATGTCCGCCGCCTGCTCGCCGATCTCGCACCGCCACAGGAATTTGTCCTGCCTGAAGTCGAACACCGCCGCGCCGTTGAACAGCACCGCCGGAGTATCCAGCGTCAGTTTCTCCGCGATAGAACGCGCCATTGAGTACCCGCGCCCGGTAGCCATTGTGAATATCCCGCCGCCGTCACGGAAACGGTTTATCGCCGCCAGATCCTCCGGCAGGATACGCTTGTCGTCGGTGAGAAGCGTTCCGTCAAGGTCGGTCATTAATATTACTTTGCTGAAATCCATATCAGCCCTCTATACTCTTTAAAAATTTCTTAAAATAATCCGGAAGCTCACTGTCGAACTCCATATATTCCCCGGTGCGCGGGTGGACAAAGCCTATCTTCTTCGCGTGGAGACACTGCCCCTCCAGCCACGCGGGCTTGCCGTTACCGTAGACCGGGTCGCCGGCTACCGGGTGTCCGAGGTACGCCATGTGCACCCTTATTTGATGAGTGCGCCCGGTTTCCAGCCTTACGAGCAGGTGGGTGTACCCGGCGAATCGCTCCAGCACGAAGTAATGCGTTACCGCCTCCCGCGAATTATCAAGGGTGACGCACATCTTCTTGCGGTCGGTCTTGTGACGTCCTATCGGGGCGTTCACCGTGCCGTCCTCTTTTATCGCGCCGCACACCACCGTTTCGTACTCCCGGGTGAAGCTGTGCGCCTTTATCTGCTCCGACAGCGCAAGGTGCGCCATATCGTTCTTCGCGACCATGAGCAGACCGCTTGTGTCCTTGTCGATACGGTGGACTATCCCCGGACGTATCTCGCCGTTTATCCCGGAAAGACTGTCCCCGCAGTGGAACATCAGCGCGTTCACCAGCGTGCCGGAATAATGCCCCGCCGCCGGGTGGACTACCATTCCCTTTGGCTTGTTCACCACCAGCAGGTCGCCGTCCTCGTAGACTATCTCAAGCGGGATATCCTCCGGCAGAATGTCGGCGCTCTGCGGCTCGGGAAGTGTTATCTCCACCAGTGCGCCCGCCGGGGGAATGTCCTTTTTCCCGCAGGCTGCGCCGTTCACCAGCACGTTTCCCTGCTCTATGAGCTTCACAGCGGCGCTGCGGGACAGCTCCGTGCCGTCCGCGATCAGCTTGTCAAGGCGCGCTCCTCCGGGAGCGGTAAGCTCAATCGTTTCCATTGCTGCGGGGTTCTCCCTCGTCGGCGGTGTTTTCCGGCGGGGCGGACTTCTTCGCTTTTTTCGCCTTGGAGTCCTTTATCTCGTCAATAACCACGAACAGGCACAGCAGGATCCCTCCCACAACCGCGCAGATATCCGCGAAATTGAAGATAGGGAAGTTGATCAGCCGCACGTCGATGAAATCCACCACGCTGCCGCCGTTGAACAGCCTGTCCACAAGATTCCCCAGACCGCCGCCGATTATCAGCGCCACTGATACGACATAGGGTGCGCGGTGTATCTTCTTCATCAGAAGCCCAACGATAAGCGCGATTATGACGATAGATGTCACCGCAATGAGGAAAATGGTCTTGTCCTCCATCATGCTGAACGCTGCGCCCTCGTTGGTGCAATAGTAGAGGTTCAGCACCTCTGTGTCGCCGATTTTGATGAGATTTATTACTGTGTTCTTCTCCATGTTTGAATAAACCAGCCACTTGGTGAACTGATCTATCCCCACCAGCAGCGCCGCCAGAAGCAGAGCGGCGTACTGCCTGTACTTACTAAGAATCGATTTCATATACAAACTTTCTATCCGTAATCACAAAAAGGCAGGAAAGGGATATTATCCCTCCCCTGCCGGAATTGCATATCAGCCCAAATCAAGCTTCATTACCGCCGCGCAGCGTGCGCAGAGGTGCGGGAACTGAGCGTCAGAGCCTACCGTCGGAGCGTGGCTCCAGCAGCGCTCGCACATCTCGCCAGCCGCCTTCTCAACGGTGATAGAAACGCCCTCAACAGCGCCCTTGAACTCACCCTCGCCCTCGGACGCGGGCTTTACGTTCACATAGGACACCGCGAATGCCTGCGTAAGCTCGGTGTAGGCGGAAAGCTCCTTGTAGTTCGCTTCGTCCGCGTAGATGACCAGACCTGCGTCCAGCGGCTTGCCGATAACGCCCGCGGTTCTCTTTTCCTCAAGAGCCTTCAGCACGTCGTCACGGACTGCGTGGATCTTGCTCCACTTTGCCTCGAATGCTGCGTCGGTCTGTACGCCGGTCTTTTCGGGCATCTGGTTGAACGGAACGCCGCGCAGGTCGTCGGTGGACTTGTGGGGCATATACTTCCAGATCTCGTCAGATGTGAATGTGAGGATAGGCGCAACCAGCTTTACCAGAGCGTCCAGAATGATATACATAGTGGTCTGGACAGCCTTTCTCTCCTCGGACTTCTCAGCGCAGCAATACAGCGTATCCTTGACGATATCCAGATAGAAGTTGGACATATCGACAACGCAGAAGCTGTGGATCGCGTGGTATGCAAGGTAGAAGTCAAAGGACTCGTAGGAAGCCTTGACCTTCTCAATAACAGCGTCAAGTCTTGACAGCGCCCACTTGTCGATGTCGCTCAGCTTGTCCAGCGGAACCATTTCGGTATCCGGGTCGAAGCCGCCGCGGTTGCATATATTACCCAGAATGAATCTGGCGGTGTTTCTGATCTTGCGGTAAGCCTCGGAAAGCTGCTTCAACATCTCCGGGGAAACGCGCACGTCGTTGTGGAAGTCAAGAGAAGCTACCCACAGACGGAGAACGTCAGCGCCGTACTTGTTGATGACTTCCTCCGGCAGGATAACGTTGCCCTTTGACTTGTGCATTACCTCGCCCTTGCCGTCAACTACCCAGCCGTGGGTGCAGACTGCCTTATAGGGAGCCTTTCCGGTTGTAGCAACGGAGGTCAGCAGAGAGCTCTGGAACCAGCCTCTGTACTGGTCGCAGCCCTCAAGGTAGAGGTCAGCCGGCCAGCTAAGCTCCGGACGCTCCTCCAGAACGGCGGCGTGGGTGCAGCCGGAATCGAACCAAACGTCGAAGATGTCCATTTCCTTGCGGAATTTATTGCAGCCGCACTCGCACTTAACGTCCGCGGGAATGAACTCGGACGGGTCTTTGCTGTACCATGCGTCGGAGCTTTCCTTGCGGAACATGTCGGAGATCGCCTTTATGGTCTGGTCGTTTACAATGGTCTTGCCGCAGTCCTCGCAGTAGAGGATCGGGATCGGAACGCCCCAGCGGCGCTGACGTGAGATACACCAGTCGCTGCGCATGCTTACCATGTTCTTAATGCGCTCCTCGCCCCATTCGGGGATCCACTTTACGCCCTCGATAGCCTTGATAGTTTCGTCCTTGAACATATCCACGTTGCAGAACCACTGGTCTGTCGCACGGTAGATGATCGGCTCGTGACATCTCCAGCAGTGCGGGTAGGGGTGGACGATCTTCTGCATTGCAAGCAGGGTGTTGTCGTCCTCAAGGCGCTGTGCGATAGCCTTATTCGCGTCTGCGGTCTTTAAGCCCTTGAAATCGCCTGCTTCTTCGGTAAGGATACCCTTTTCATTAACGGGAACGATGATATCGAACATTCCCTTGTACTTGTTGCATACCTCGAAGTCCTCCAGACCAAAGCCGGGCGCGGTATGAACGCAGCCGGTACCGCTGTCCAGAGTTACATGGTCGCCGACGATGACCGGGGACTTTCTGCCCATGAACGGGTGGTCGGTCTCGATAAGCTCCAGATCAGAGCCAAGGAAGCTGCCGATAGTGGAATACTTCTTTATCCCAACGGCGTCCGTAACGGTAGAAACAAGGTCTGTCGCCATCAGCAGATACTCGCCGAAGGACTTGCTTTCCTCGTCCTCAACCTTTACGAAAGTGTACTCATAATTCGGACCGAGGCAGATAGCAAGGTTGCCCGGCAGGGTCCATGTGGTGGTGGTCCAGATAACGACGTAAGCCTTTGACAGGTCAATGCCGAGGTCGTCGAACTTACCCTTTGAGTCGGAAATCGGGAACTTTACATAGATAGAGTAGCAGGGATCGTCCTGATACTCAATCTCGGCTTCAGCAAGGGCGGTGTTGCAGTCTGCGCACCAGTAAACCGGCTTCAGACCCTTGTAGATGTAGCCCTTCTGCATCATCTTGCCGAATACCTCGACCTGCTTCGCCTCAAATTCCGGCTTGATAGTGAGGTAGGGATTATCGAAATCGCCCCAGACGCCAAGACGCTTGAACTGCTTCTTCTGACCGTCAAGGCAGGACAGCGCGAACTCACGGCAGCTCTTTCTGAGCGTTACCGGATCGATAGTGCCGCTGTCAAGACCGATCTGCTTGATAGCCTTCAGCTCAATAGGCAGACCGTGGCAGTCCCAGCCGGGAACGTAATTTGCATTGTACCCGGTCATGCTCTTGTATTTTACAATGATGTCTTTTAGCACCTTGTTCATTGCAGTGCCCATGTGGATATTGCCGTTTGCATAGGGAGGTCCGTCATGCAGGATATAGGAGGGCTTGCCCTTGTTCTTTTCGGAAAGCGCGTAATACAGGCGATCCTGCTCCCACTTATCCAGCATTTCGGGTTCTCTCTGGGGGAGATTACCCCTCATCGGAAAGTCGGTTTCCGGAAGATTTAATGTGTTGTTGTAATCCTCTGACATCAGTTGTGTCTCCTTGTGTAATATTTTGTATTTGAACTCCCTGTGGAGCGATCGTTTACTTCTTCATTGTGTTGCCCTTGCCGAACTGGAGGTCGGTGTGGCGGGTCTTTTTCTCTGTTGAGGAGCTGAAAAACGGCAGATCGTCGTTCTCGTTGGTGCTGCCCGGATCCTGCGGCATTGAGCTGAACGGCTCCTCCTCTGCGGGAGCGGGAGCGGCACCGGCAGCGACAGGCTGCTTCTCCTCCTGCTTATCTGCGGGGGCTTCGGCAGCGGGAGCGGGCTTGGGAGCGGGCGCAGGCTTCTGAGCCTGCTTTGCAGCGGCTGCCTTTGCCTTTTCCGCCTCGCGCTTTTCTACCTCGGCTGCGGTGTTCTTTACATACTCGTTTTCGCATACCTCCGGCAGCTTCGCTATCAGATCCATGTGGGACTTATATGCTGTGAGCAGACGGTTTCTGTACTCGTCGGCTTCCTTGCGGGTCTTTTGAAGAATGTTCTGCTGTATCTCAGTCTGCTTCTTCATCATCTGGTCGATCTCGTCAGCCTTGGCGCGGGCTTCCTTGATCATCTTGTCAGCGCGCTCGTTTGTTTCTTTGGTTATGCGCTTGGAATATTCGTCTGCGTCTGATGTGATCTTGTCCGCTTTCTCCTGCGCTTCCTTGAGCTGCTTGTCAACAGCCTCCTGAGTTTCATTGCGGAGCTTCTCAGCGGCGGTCTTGGACTCGTTGATGATCTGGTTTCCCTGCTTCTGTGCAAGCAAAAGGGCGTCCTTTAAAGCGTCCTCGTCGTCGCGGTATTCACGGATCTTGTCCGCAAGCACTTCCAGCTTGCGCTCCAGCTCGTTTTTTTCCTTCTGGAGCTGGGAATACTCGCTTGAGATCTCGCGGAGGAACTCGTCAACGTCATCTGTCTTATAGCCGTTGAAGGTCGCTTTTTCAAAACGTCTTGACAAAATATCCTTTGCATTCATGATCTTTTCTTCCTTCCTAAACCGCATAACACGGCACTGCGGCACATTATGCGCCGCGGCTGATATTATTATTCCGGCGGCTGACAATAACCTGCGCCGCTAGACATATTTTTCAATAGTAATGCGGATCCTCCCCTTTCGGGTCTCTCCGCTGATACCGGTAAGGCGGAATCTTCCGCTGCCCCGGATAGAAATAACAGTATTCTCTTTTACCTCTGCACTTACATTTGTACAGGGCGAAAAGTCCGCATTTACCATACCCGATCTAATTAGGGCTGCGGATCTTTCTCTTGATGTATTTGCCGCGGCGCTGACTATACAGTCCAGCCGCAGAGATGAAACGGTGGTTTCGATCTTCTGGGTCTTTTGCTCTGGGAGCGGCTTTGTGATCCCGCTCTCGGCAGTCACCCCGGTCTTGCCGATCTTGTCCACCCCAAGAACGAGCTGCCCGGCGGTATCCAGCAGGAAAACCACCGCATAGCCCTCTGCGACAAGGATATCCCCCAGAAGTTTGCGGTCTATCCCCAGCGCCAGAAGTGCGCCGAGAAAGTCCCTGTGGGTGAGCCTGTCGCTCTTTCTGAAGCTGAACGTCACCGCCTGCACCGGAAAGATATCCTCCGGCGGGAGATCCTGCGCATACGTTCCCTCAAGGACGCCGCAGACCTTTCTCATTGCGCCCTCATAGCCGCCGTAAAAGCAAAGACTGCCCCTTACCGCGCGCTCGGCGACTATCGCCTCACGCTCGTTAAGGAACGCGGAAAATCTCGGCACGCCGGACTTCTGCGCCAGTCTTTGCATATCGGCTATGTGGACGGAGAGGTAACGCTCCTCCTCGTTAAGCAGTCCCTGATCCACAGGATCAGAACTGGTCGTTTTCCATCATATCACCGCTGAGGTCAACGGTTCTCGGAACAACGAAATAGGTGCATTCTGCGATCCTTACTATCCTGCCGTCGATAGCAGCAACAACGCCTGCCATGAAGTCAACGATCCTCTTTCTGGAATCCACGCTCGCTACCTTTTCGAGATTGAGCACAACGCTGGTGTTCTCTCTGAGGAAGCGTACCGGCTCCTTCATGATATCCTCGTACTTCAGCGGCTGAACTACCTTTACGGAAGAGCCGTGGAAACCGGTGTTATGCATGTTGATCACCTTTTCGCTTGTCTTAGGAGCGGAGAATCTGGACGGAGCCTCTGCCTCCTCCTCGGTAACAGCCGAAGAAGAAGTGTCGTAGTCGGTCTCGTACTCCTCGTCCTCATAATCGTCCTGACGAAGCTTTGCTAAGAAATTGCTGAAACCCATGATATTTTCCTCCCAATTATAAATAATTTCTGTATCCGAACAGTCCTGAACCGATCCGGACAATTGTGGACCCATGCTTTACCGCCGTTTCATAATCTCCCGACATCCCCATGGAGAGAGTATCGAACGCCCCCGCGTCATTCACAGATCTGTCCGACCGCAGGTCGCTGAAAAGCCTCTGCATTGCAGCAAAGGTTTCCTCCCCGCAGCCAGGCGGCGGTATCGTCATCAGACCTCTCAGTCTGACGCCGGGCAGCTCCCGGAGCTGAGCGCCGAATTCAGGAGCGCTCTCCGGGGTTATCCCGCCCTTTGTTTCTTCCCCGCCGATGTTTATTTCGGCGAGTATATCCATGACCAGACCGTGCTGCACCGCCCTGCGGCTTATTTCCTCCGCAAGATGAATGCTGTCAACGGAATGGATCATTGAAACCTTGTCTATGATGTACTTGACCTTGTTCGACTGCAAGCCCCCGATGAAGTGCACCTCCGCCGGAAGATACTGCTCCCGCTTGTCCATGAACTCCTGAACGCGGTTTTCGCCTAACAGGTCTATACCCAGCCCCACCGCATAGTTAATGCGCTCCGGGGACACGGTTTTTGTCACTGCCATAAGCCGGACTTTATCTGTCCGCCCGGCGGCAGCCTTTGCCTTTTCTATGTTTTCACAGATCCTGGCATAGCTCTCTCTGATGTCGTCAAAGCTGGTCTGCGTATTACTCAACAACTTTTCCTTCATACAAATCCTTGCCTTCTGTTACTATTTTGTCGTACAGCTTCAGATACCCGTCGTCGGGAACCTGCGCACAGATGATGTAATCCTCGCCCCAGTACTCAACGTCGATCTTTCTGAACACCAGCTTGCCGCCCTGCACGATAAACACGCCGCGCTCCTGCTGGTCGTTGTAGCGAATAGCGCTTCTTGAAACGCGAAGTCCACCGTAGCTGTTGACGATATACTTGAACTGCGCAGTCCTTCCGGACGCCACAGAGGAAGTCAGCGTTGCACACTCGAACACATAGACGGCTGTGCCGTCGCCGCGCCCGGTGTCGGTTATAGAAACGATCTCCGCCTTGATCGGCGTGGGGTCGCTGCGAACTCTGAGCGTAACCTCGCCGCCCTCGTAGCAGCCGAAAAGCAGCTCGCTGTCAATGACCGCAGCAACGCGCCAGCGGTAGTCAGCGATCAGCTTGCCAACCGCGGCAGAGTCTGTGCTGAGCTTAGGCTTGTCCAGGATCTCATCGATCCTGTCGGCGGTAATAGAGTCCGCGTCGTCAAAGGAGATCCTGCCCTCGTAGCCGTCAACGCCGCTGACGAAATAGCCTGCTCCGCCCGCGTAGATATCCTCCACGTCGCCGGACAGCATAGCCTCCAGCTCGGACACCCGGCTCCTCAGCGAAGATATCTTCGCCTCGTAGCTGGCAACGTCCCCGCGGGAGATCTCCCGTTTGGACAGCACCCCAAGTATCGCAGTTTCCTGATCCTGCGCGGCGGCGTAATTGCCGTCGATAAGGCTTTCCAGTATCAGCGAATGACGCTCGTTTATCTGGCTGGAAATGGTCTCCAACTGATTGTTGTCCGTTCCGGCAAGGCGCTGCGCGTCCGTAAGAACAGCGATCTGCTCGTTGATCTTTTCTATCTCGCGGCGGCGCTCGATATCAGCCTCGCTGCGGTAACGCCGGGCGATAACAGAACTTTTCCCGACCTTTGAGCCGTCGGAATGCTCATAATCCAGCACACCGCCCCCGCTGCTGTAAACCACCGTCTCATTCCGCAGGAACACGCCCTCAAACGGGACGTCCTCGGTCATGCTGTAAGTAAACGCGGTTTCAGTGACTACCTTCTCGCCGCCGGCGAAAAAGACCTGTCCGACAAAAAAGATAAGCACGAACAGTGACAGCACGAGAATTATCACCGATGTCCAGCGGGATTCCATTATTCCTCGTCAGCCTTATCGTAGGCGTCCAGAATCGAAATGGGCTTGAGCGGTGTGATCGTAGAGATCGCATGCTTATAAATAAGGTTCTGCTTTCCGTCGGTGTCAAGTATCACCGTATAGTTATCGAAACCCTTTACCACGCCCTTGAACTGGAATCCGTTGGTAATATAGATAGTTACCGGAATTCTGTCCTTGCGTGCCTGATTAAGGAAAACGTCCTGTAAATTTATGTCTTTTGCCATATTAAACCACCTTTTCTCTCTCTGCAATTCAATACGTCGGGGAAAATATCCCCTGTACCCCAGATAGGAGCCGTTATTCCGACACAATTGTGGTATAAAACATTTATAATACTCCTATATAGACTAGTATAGCATACTTTTTGAAAAAAAGCTATAATTTTTTTTACTTTTTTTAAAAAAAACAGGAAAAAGTTTTTGGTATTTCTGAAAAAATCGGAATCAATCCCGTAAATTTTCCATATAATGTAATTTACTCGCTTATTCCGGGGGAATTCTCTGCCTCGATTATCTTTATCGCTTCTTCCAGAACCTCGTTCAGACCGTCGCCGGGGCGAATGATTATCCTGTGGAATCTGCTGTCCCGCCGGAACCATGTCAACTGGCGCTTTGCATACTGCCGGGTGCGCAGCTTCAGTTCCTCTACGCATTCGTCAAGGGTGCGCTCTCCGCGGAAATAGGGGTACAGCTCCTTGCAGCCTATCGCCTGCGCCGCGGTGGGTCTGTCCTGCTGGGCGAAGCACTCCCGTGCCTCCTGCTCCAAGCCGGCTTTCATCATCTCGTCCACCCGTCGGTTTATCCGCTGGTGGAGCTGCTCGCGATCCCCGAAATCCAGCGTAAGCATAATGAACCGGTAGGGGGACGGCTCGGCTCTGGACGCGCGTTTGGATTCCGCAATGGTATGCCCGGTGGTTTTGTACACCTCCAGCGCACGTATCACCCGTGAAACGTTGTTCTCGTGGAGGGTCGCCGCGGTTTCCGGGTCTACCTCACGGAGCTTTTCAAGAAGCGCCGCCGCGCCGTTTTCCTCCACGAATCTGCGCATTTCATCACGGAACTGGTAGTCACACTCCGACTCGTCGAACCGGAGATTATCCACGAACGACGAAATATAAAGCCCCGTGCCGCCGCATATTACCGGGGTTTTCCCCCTCGACAGGATATCGTCGGCGCACTCCCCCGCCATTCTCACCCAGTCCGCGACTGAGAAGCTCTCCGACGGGTCAAGGAAGTCCATTAGGTGGTGCGGGATACCCTGCTGCTCCTGCGGGGTCGCCTTTGCGCTCGCCACGTCCATGTCGGTGTATATCTGCATACTGTCTGCGGAGATGACCTCGCCGTCATACCGCTTGGCAAGCTCTACGGCAAGCGCCGTTTTTCCCGAAGCGGTAGGTCCGCTGACAACGATTATGCTGTTCATATCCGCCTCCCTCTGAATTCAAAAGCCGCCGAGCCGCGTTATTTTTTTCGCTGCCTGACTGCTCCCTGCCCGCATTGCCTTTAGTATATCCCGGTCTGCTCCGTAGGACGCCATAAATCCTGCTTGATAGCTGTCCCCCGCTCCGGTGGTGTCAACTATCTTTTCTACCGGCAATGCTGAACAGCGGAATTTCTCACCTTTATAATATGCCACACTACCCTCTGAAGCGAGGGTAGCGACAAATACACCGCCGAACTGGTGTGACCACTGCTTTAGCGTACTCAATATATCCGGTGAGCCGCTTATAAAGAACACGTCGATGTTTTCAACAGTTTCTTCCCAGTCGTTGAATTCCCGGTAATCGTTGAAATCCACTGCCAAGAGGAAATTTGAGCGTTTTCGCAGTTCAAGAACCTGCCGAAATACCGGGCTGTCATAATGCGTATGCACGATATCTGCGGTTCGCAGATAATTCAGTTCATCTTTTCCCAGTGTGAAGCAGTCAAATACACCGCCGCTCCATGAATTACTCAGAAAATATCTGTCGCCGTCCGAGGAATGAAATATACTGTTGTGCGCAGTTTCTCCCGGCACAGTCCGCAGGAATTCAGTGTTTATCGGTAAAAAGCTTATCCTATCCCGGATAGCTTTCGCGTATTCATCATTGCCCAGCACTCCGACAAGCGAGCACTCCACCCCCGGAAATTCACAGACATTACCGCAGAAATTCAGCGATTCGCCGCCAGGACGTACCTCTCCCAGTTCCTCAAAGACATCGGCACAGACGCAGCCTGCTGACATTATTTTCATATTTTAACCTCGTTATGTTATTCTGCCGAAATACCGTTCAAGCTGTTTCCTGGACAACTGTGTAATAACCGGTCTGCCATGAGGACAATATCGGATATCCGGGTTGTTGAAAACCTCCTGCGCCAGCACTTGAAGCTCTATAATGTTGTTGTCCTCGTTGCCGCGGATAGAAGCCTTGCACGCCACGGTGTGGAGCATATCGTCGAACAGCTCACCCTCGGCGTTTGCGTTGCCCTTTGCGGCAATTTTTGCTATTTCCTCCACTATTGAAGCGGCGTCCGACTGGTCAAGCATTTGCGGAAGCCCGGTGACCACCGCCTTTCCGTCCTTGAATTCCAGCAGTATACCCACCTTCGCCAGCTTGTCGGCGAACTCTGAAATGCCGTTATACTCCGCCGGGGAAAGGTACACCTCCGCCGGGGGGACTATGTACTGCGCAGAGCTGTCGAAGCTGGATTTCAGCCGCTCGAAATTCACCCGCTCATGCGCCGCATGCTTATCGATAAGTATCAGACTGTCCCGGCTCTCGCACAGGATATAGGTCTTGAACAGCTCCCCTATCACACGGATCGGCTCTTCCGGGGACTTCTCCTGCAAGGAAACGGCGTTTTGCTGCTGCGGCGGCTCCGGCTGGGGCTTCTTCTCGAAGGACTTCTCCGACAGGAACGCAAAGCCCGGCAGCTCTGACAGCGGGGTTTCCTTACGCTCCGGCTGCTTGGGCGGAGCAAGCTCCGGAATAAAGGTCTGTTCTGCGGCGGGGGCGTTCGTGTTCATGCGGAACGGCGTTTCCTGCCTGAGCGTGAACTTCGGCGGCTCTGCTTTGTCCTGCGGGTATATCACAGCGTCCCTGCCGGTGGGGATAGGCATGGTCGCCGGCAGAGGTTCGGGCTTTGCAGCGGCGACAGGCTCGGCTGGCTTTGCCGCCTCCTGCGGAGTTGTCCGCTGCGGCTGCACAGGCGTGAGCTTTATCTCGCGGCTCTCGTCGTAGCCCATAAGTGCGTTCTTCACCGCGAAATACACCGCGTCGAACACCGTTTTTTCGTTGGTGAACCGCACCTCTGTCTTGGTCGGGTGGATATTCGCGTCCACCTGCGCCGGGTCGGTATTTATGCACAGCACGCAGGAGGGGAACTTCCCCACCATTATCGTGTTGCGGAACGCTTCTTCAAGCGCGGCGCAGCACAGCGGGCTTTTCACGCTCCTGCCGTTCACGAAGAAGTGCTGCATGGAGCGGTTCGCCCTAGTGAACAGCGGCGCGGACGCGAAGCCTGTGACCGCCGTGTTCTGGTAGACGTTCTCCACCGGTATCATTCCCGCCGCGAACTGCTTGCCGAATACCGCGTAGACCGCGCTGTAATACTCCCCGTCGCCGCTGGTGAGCAGGGTCTGCCGCCCGTCCCGGATAAATCTGAACGAAATCTGCGGGTGGCTGAGCGCCAGCTTTTCAATGACGGAAGCGCAGTAATTCCCCTCGGTAACGTCTTTTTTGAGGAATTTCAGCCGCGCCGGGGTGTTAAAGAACAGGTCGCGGATTATTATTGTCGTGCCGTCCGCGCAGCCCGCCCGGTCGTACTCCACCGGCTCGCCGCCCTCGATACGGTACTGGCTGCCCAGCCTGTCCTCCCGCTGTTTGGTGAGAAGCTCCACCCGACTCACCGCGCAGACGGAGGCAAGAGCCTCCCCGCGGAAGCCCAGCGTGTTTATGCTGTCAAGGTCGTCCTGCGTGTAGACCTTGCTGGTAGCGTGGCGCATGAACGCCGTGGGAATGTCCTCGTAGGCTATCCCGCAGCCGTCGTCCGTCACCCGCAGGTAGGATATCCCGCCGCTCTTTATTTCCACGGTAATAGAGGTCGCGCCTGCGTCAATGGAATTCTCCGCAAGCTCCTTTATCACCGAGGAGGGGCGCTCTATCACCTCTCCGGCGGCGATAAGCTCGTATACGCTTTTATCAAGCAGATTTATCTTTGGCATTTGTTCTCCGTTCTAAAGTTCGTCGTCCAGCAGCTTTATTTTCACGACATTCTGCACCTGCGCCGGGTAGCTTTCCAGAACCTCGCCGACATAGAAATACGCTATCCTGTCGCCGGTCTGGAAGTCCGACAGAGAAATATTCGTTCCCCGCCACAAAAGCCGGGTGTTCTCCTTTGCGGTAAAGGTGAATTCGCTCCTGCCGTTTATGTCGTTGACGTCAAGCCCTTTCACATGGAAGAAGCCGTCCTTCACGTCAAGTATCTCGGCGTAGACTACCTCGGAATCAGACCACGCAATCTGAGTTTCCACCCGCTGTCCGCTCTTTCCCGCAAAGAAACCGCCGACAAATGCGCCGGATATCAGCACAAATGCCGCCAGAATCACCAGCGCACGCTTTGCGCCTTTCTTGTCAGCCAGCTTCATAATATCCTCCTCACAGCGTGTCCTTGATATCCTTTATGAACATCAGCGCGTCCATAGGCGACATGGTGTTGATGTCCGCAGCCCGCAGCTTCGCGATAGCGTTTTGCTCGTTTATCGCGGTGAAGCTGAACTGGTGGTCGGCGGTCTTTTCCAGCGTTTCCGAGAGCTTCTGCCTGCCCAGAACTTCCAGCTCTTTAAGCTCCTCCTTGGCGCGGTTTATTACCGCATTCGGAAGTCCCGCCAGCTTCGCGACTTCAATGCCGTAGCTGTCGTCGGTGCCTCCCTCGCATATCTTGTGCAGGAATTTCAGCTCGTCGCCGCGCTTCACCGCCGCAACGCTGAAATTCCGTATGCCGTCGTACTCCTTTTCCATGGAGATAAGCTCGTGGTAATGCGTCGCGAACAGGGTCTTGCAGCCGATATTCTTGCCGCTGATGTACTCCGCCACTGCCTTTGCGATAGATATTCCGTCAAAGGTGGAAGTACCCCTGCCTATCTCGTCCAGGATCACAAGGCTCTTTTTCGTCGCGTTTTTGAGGATATCCGCGACCTCGTTCATCTCCACCATGAATGTGGACTGCCCGGAAGTCAGATCGTCCGACGCGCCCACACGGGTGAATATCTTGTCCACAACGCCTATCTTCGCATACGCCGCCGGGACAAAGCAGCCTATCTGCGCCATAAGCACGATTATCGCCGTCTGCCGCATGAAGGTGGACTTACCGGACATGTTCGGCCCGGTGATGATGATAAGCCGGTTCGCGTTGGTGTCGAGGTAAGCGTCGTTCGGGGTGAACGGGTGGTCGGTGAGGACTTTCTCCACCACCGGGTGACGTCCGTCCCGAATCTCGATAACGCTGTCAAGGGTTATCTCCGGCTTGACGTAGCCGTTTTCGATAGACACCTTCGCGTAGCTGCACAGAACGTCCACCGCCGCCACCGCAGCCGCCGCGGACTGCACTGCCTCCAGCCGTGTGCCGATAAAGTCCCGCACCTCGCCGAAAATCGCCGATTCCAGCGCGAGAATTCTGTCGTTCGCGCCTAGTATCTCCGACTCCACCTTTTTCAGCTCGTCGGTGATGTAGCGCTCCCCGGTGGTGAGGGTCTGCTTTCTGACGTAGTGCGGCGGCACAAGGTCAATCTGTCCCTTTGACACCTCTATGTAATAACCGAACACGCGGTTATAGCCGACTTTAAGATTGCGTATGCCGGTAGCCGCGCGCTCCCGCTCCTCCATTTCCGCCAGAATATCCTTTCCGCCGCCGGTTATCTTCCGCAGGCGGTCTATCTCCTCGTTGAAGCCGTCCTTTATCACGCCGCCGTCCTTTAGTGTGAGGGGCGGGTCGTCAACTATCGCGTTCTCCACAAGTGAGGAAACGTCGTTCAGCTCGTCTATCTCGCTGTTGAGGGAGTTCAGCAGCGGGCTGTCCACCTTTGAAAGGCATTGCTTCAACAGCGGCAGCCGGGCGCAGGTCTGCCCCAGAGAATAGATGTCCCTCGGCGACGCGGACTTGTACATAACCCTCGTCATAAGCCGCTCAAGGTCGTAAATGCCGTTCAGCGCGTCGCAGATATCGTACAGCGAAGCGGAGTCCTTCGTGAGTGCTTCCACCGCGTCCAGCCGCTTCAATATCGCGGTCGGGCTGATGAGCGGCTGCTCCACCCATGTTTTTAGCTTTCGCCTTCCCATGGAAGTCACCGTCTTGTCCAGCACCCACAGCAGCGAACCGCGCTTTTCCTTGGTGCGCATGGTTTCGGTAAGCTCAAGATTGCGGCGGGTGGTGAGGTTAAGCCCCATGAACTCCCCGTCGGAATGTATCGTCAGCGACACAAAGCGCTTTACCGTCGCCTTCTGTGTTTCGCCGAAATAGCGGAACATCGCGCACAGGGCGCTCTTTACCAGCGGCATGTCGGAGATACCAAGCTCCCCGCCGCTCTCGAACTGCCCTGTTATCACGCTCATGTCGGTGTTGTCGAAATACTTCTCGTCCAGCAGCTCGCACAGGCAGCGCTTCAAGCGGTCATGCACGAATTCGTGGACTTCTTTCAGGCTCAAGAACTCGTCGTTTATCAGCAGCTCCACCGGGCTGAACCGCGACAGCTCGGAAATTATCTCCTGCTGAAGCTCCTTGCCCTGCTTGCTGAAAACATGCACCTCGCCGGTGGAAATATCCGCGAACACCAGTGCCGCAGCCCTGCATTCCTTGTCCGGGCAGACGCAGGCGATATAGTTGTTTGAGTCCTCGCTGAGCATGCTGGCTTCAATGACAGTTCCCGCTGTTACCAGACGGATAACGTCGCGCTCCACCAAACCCTTTGAAGCCGCAGGGTCGGTAAGCTGCTCGCATATCGCCACCTTGTAGCCCTTGTCTATCAGCTTCTTGATGTAGATCTCGCAGCTGTGATAGGGCACTCCGCACATGGGCGAACCCGCACGGGAGGTCAGCGCAAGCTCCAGCTCCCGCGACACGTTCTCCGCGTCGTCGAAGAACATCTCGTAGAAGTCCCCCAGCCGGAAGAACAGAATATAATCGCTGTACTTCTCCTTGATGTCAAGGTACTGTTTCAGCATCGGGGACAGCTTTTCCGATTCCTGCGCCATAGTTACACCTCCGTAAGTTCAGTTCTCCCTAAATCAGCCGCAGCCGCCGCAGCTTTCGCAGCTTCCGGTGCAGCCTGTGGGCTGAGAGGTCGGGCAGGTGTCCGGGTCTGCGCCCTGTAATACCAGAGTGAGCACAGTGTTCACCTGTCCCATAAGCTCGTCCATACCAGCCTTAGCCACGGTGAACATAGCCATGTTCTCGTTCGCCATTACCTTTTCGTAAGCCTCCTGCATATCTGCGTTCAGCTTGGTGAGCTTCTCCTTGTTCTGCTCCTCCTCCGGCTTGTTGTACTCCATAGCGGCGTTCTGGCGGATAAGGTTGAATTCGCCGATGAGGTTCTGAAGCTCCGCGTCCTCGTCGTTCACCTTTTTGGCTCTCGCGTATTCGATATAGCGCTCGTCCGCCTGAATTGCCTTGCCAAGTTCTCTTACTGCCTGTATTGCGTCCATGATAGTTTCTCCTTTATACTAATTCTCCAAGAAGCGCCCAGTTGAGCGCCCCGGTGATTTTTACATCAACGAAGCTGCCGATAAGCGACTTATCTCCGTCAAAGTCAACAATGATGTTCTGGATAGTCTTTCCGGTAAGACAGCCGTCGCGGGTTCTGCCCACGCCCTCGCACAGCACCCGCATCGTCCTGCCGATATAGCCGCGGTAGGAATCCTCGCCTATCTCCTGCTGTACCTCCAGCAGCTCCCGGAACCACCTGCCCTTTTCTTCCTGCGGTATCGGGTCGGGCATTTCCGCCGCCTTTGTGCCCTTTCGCGGGCTGTAAATAAACGTGAACAGCGAATCGTAGCCGACCTCCCGGATAAGGCTCAGCGTTTCCTTGAAATCCTCGTAGGTCTCGCCGGGGAAGCCGACGATTATGTCGGAGGTAAGCGCGACGTCCGGGATTCGCTGCTTCGCGTAGTTGATAAGCTCCAGATAATGCTCTCTGGTGTAGCCGCGGTTCATCAGCTTCAATATCCTGCTGCTGCCGGACTGCACCGGAAGGTGGAAGTGCCGCGTGACCTTTTCACACTCCGAAATGGTGTCGATAAGCTCCCGGGTGGCGTCCTTCGGGTGGCTGGACATGTAGCTTATCTTGAACTCGCCAGGGATAGCGTTGATACGCCGCAGCAGCTCCGGGAAGTTCACGTCAGTGCCGCGCCCGTAGCTGTTGACGTTCTGCCCCAGCAGCAGAAGCTCCTTGTAACCCTGCGCCACAAGCTGCCGCGCCTCCTCCACGATGACCTCCGGCTCGCGGGAGCGCTCCCTGCCCCGGACATACGGCACTATGCAGTAGGTGCAGAAGTTGTTGCAGCCGTACATTATCGGAATGCTGGCTTTCAGCCCGCTTTCCCGGCGGAGCGGAATACCCTCCGCGATAACGCCGTCCGACTGAGGGATTGAAATCTGCCTTTTGCGGGTGGTCAGAGCCTCGTAGATAAACTGCGGCAGGGTATGCAGCACATGCGTGCCGAAAACCATGTCAACATAAGGGAAGCTCTTTCGTATACGCTCGGCGATATGCTCCTGCTGAACCATACAGCCGCACACCCCGATAAGCATGTCCGGCTTGCGGCGCTTGTTGTGCTTCAGCGCGCCAAGATTGCCGAACACCCTGTCCTCCGCATTTTCACGGACTGCGCAGGTGTTGAACAGCACCAGATCAGCGTCGTCCGCCGAATTAGAGAAGCCGTAGCCCATTTCCGCCAGCATACCCTTGATCTTCTCGCCGTCGCTGACGTTCTGCTGGCAGCCGAAGCTGTGGACGTGCGCCACCGGCGGCTGATCCCGCTGGGCGTTCAGCTCACGCACCTTCTCCGCGTATTCTTTCTGTGCCGCAAGCTCTGCGGCGGTAACATTCTTCGTCATCTTATAGTTCCTTTAAATTACTGCGTAATAACATATTATATCACAAAAAAAGCAAAAAATCAACCGCGGCTCACCGCTTTGAAGTCTTTGCGAACACCGCGCCGCTCACCGAAACTGCCCCCGCCGCCCTAAGCATGTCGGCAACGGCTTCAAGTGTAGCGCCGGTGGTGCAGATATCGTCGATAACCAGCACCGATCTCCCGCGCACCAGCTCCGGGCGTGCGACCCGGTAGGCTCTCTGGGCGTTCTCGCGGCGCTGCCGGATATTGAGGCGCTTCTGCTCCCGCTTTTCGGCGGTGACTTCAAGTACCCTCCGGTATGGCTTGCGGGACATATCGGCGACCAACTTCGCGATAAGCTCGCTCTGCGCGTAGCCAAGCTCGGCGGCTCTTTTCCTGCTTGTGGGGACTGCGGTTATTATGTCAGCAGAGGAAATGATGTCATGGGCGTTCTCGGCGATAAGCACCGCGAACGCGTCGATAGGATAACGGTAATATCCCCGCTTCATGCGAATGACCGCCGTCCTCGCCCTGCCGGTGTAGCTGCACACCGCCGAAAACCCGTCCAGCCGCCCCGGGGAGTCCTCGTCTCCGGTGAGGAACCGCAGTCTGTTATAGCACCTGTCGCACCAGAAGTCTGTCACCCCGACCAGCTCGCCGCAGAACGGACAGCGGTTAGGGAACACCACCGCCGCCGCGGCACGGCGCAGCTCCCAAAACCTCATACGAACATATCCTCCAGCATAGGTCTAAGGCAGGAATAACGCAGCATTCTGCGGTCGTTTTCCACCATGCTCTGCACCTTTCTCACCGTGCCGATGAGAATAAGCGTTTTCTTCGCGCGGGTGACTGCGGTGTACAGCAGATTGCGGTAGGTCAGCCTGTCCATACCGTTCGGCAGCGGGATTATCACCGCCGGGTACTCGCTGCCCTGACTTTTATGTATCGTCACCGCGTAGGCGTGCTCAATTTTCTTCATCATCTCGCCGTCGTAGGTGGTCATTCTGCCGTCGAAATCTATGTCCAGCTTCGCGTTCACCCTGTCCGCCCGGCGGATTATCCCGATATCGCCGTTGAATATCCCGTGGGAAAGCTCCGCGCCCCTGCGCCACTCGGCGTCGTAGTCGTTCTTGGTCTGCATTATCTTGTCCCCGGTGCGGAACAGCGCATTGCCGTACTTCACCTCCGGACGGTTCTTCGCCGGAGGGTTCAGCGCAAGCTGTAATTCCTTGTTTATGCTCTGAGTCCCTACCGTTCCCATTCTGGAGGGACAAAGCACCTGTATATCCTCCAGCGGTGAATAGCCGTAGGTGTTCGGAAGTCTGGTTTTACACAGGTCTATCACCAGCCGCAGGGTATCCTCCTCCGACTCGGTGGGCATGAAAAAGAAATCGTTCTTTCTGTCGTTAAGCACCGGCATTTCGCCGCGAACTATCCTGTGGGCGTTGGTGACGATAAGGCTCTGCGCCGCCTGCCGGAATATCTCTTTAAGCTCCACCATAGGCACTCTGCCGCCGGCGATAAGATCTCTCAGAATATTCCCCGCCCCGACGGAGGGGAGCTGGTTGCTGTCCCCCACCATGATGAGCCGCGTTCTGGGACGCACCGCCCGCAGCAGCGACTCCATGAGCAAAGTGTCCACCATGGACATCTCGTCAATGATAAGTACGTCGCAGGTCAGAGGGTTCCCCTCGTTGCGCTTGAACGAATGTGATGACGCCGCAAAATCCACCTCCAGCAGGCGGTGGATAGTCTGCGCCGGCGCACCAGTGAGATCCGCCATGCGCTTCGCCGCCCGCCCGGTGGGAGCCGCCAGCTTCATTTTCAGCCCACGCTGGCGGCAGAGGGAGATCACCGCGTTTAGGGTGGTGGTTTTTCCGGTGCCGGGACCTCCGGTGAGAATGAAAACATGGTTGTTCATGCAGCCGCTTATCGCGTCCTTCTGGAGCTGCTCGTACTGTATGCCCTGCTCCCACTCGATCCCTGCGATCTCGTTTGAATAGTCCACGTCGCCGCAGTCGTTCCGCTTTATCATCTCCGCCAGCTTTTCCGCAATGCAGCACTCTGCCCGGTAATATTCCGACAGGAACACGAACTTGTCGTCGTACTTATCGCAGCGTACGACCTCGCCGCGCTGCTCCGCCATTACCAGCCCGTTCCAGAACTGCCGCTCGTTCACGTTCAGCTCATAGCAAACAGTGTCGGACAGGTCGTTTTCACGCACGCAGGTGTGACCGTTGTTGGCGTTGGTATGCAGACACCAGACGATCCCCGCCAGAACGCGCTCCTCGCTGTCCATGGGGAAATCCAGTTCCCGCGCCAGCCTGTCCGCCTCCCGGAACGGCAGCTCGATACCCGTTCCGCACAGACAGTAGGGGTTATCCTCCACCGCCTGAACCGTGTGGATATCGAACTTCTTCCACGCCGCCGCTACTACGGCAGGCGATATCCCGAACCGCGAAAAATAGGTCACAGCCTTGCGCAGCCCGGTTATTTTGCGGAATTCCTCGCCGATCTTCAGCGCGCTCTCGGCGGATATCCCCTTGATAGAGGAAAGCTGCGCCGGGTCGTTTTCTATGACCTCCAGCGCACTGCTGCCGAAAGCGGTCACAATGCGCTTCGCCATTGCCGGGCCAACGCCGGTTATCACCCCGGAGCCGAGGAACTTCCGCACGGCGCTCTCGGTGTTGGGCAGCGCTCTTTCGCAGACCTCCGCCTTGAACTGCCTGCCGTATTTCGGGGAATTTATGTACTCCCCCAGCAAGGTGAGGCTCTCGCCGTCCCGGACGTCGCCCAATATCCCCACGACCGTCACCAGCTCGCCGTTGCAGTCAAGATCCACGACGGTATAGCCGTTGTCCTCGTTGCAGAATACAACGTCCTCCACTGTTCCGGTAAGGGTTATTCCATTTTCCTTGTCCAATATGATCACCGCTCCGTTTTTGACAGCTCCGCAGGAACTCCGCCCTCCGCGCAGCCGTTATTTATGAAAACCACGCCGCCGTACCTCTCGGAAAGCCGCTGCGCCTCTTTGTCCCACTCGTTCCCCGCGGCAAGAATGATCACCCTGCCGATATGCGGGCAGCTCCTCGCGAACGCCACGAACTCGCCTATTCCCTCGCCGCTCCTGACGTAGATGTCATACTCCCGCACGCAGCCGGCAAGGAACGCTTCGGCGGCTACCTTTATCAGCATTGACAGCCCGAAGATCGACAGAAACATCAGAATAAAAACATACAAGAACTGCATAAAACCGCCTCCTGCGGCATTATATGCAGAACTTCCCGCCGGTGCTATTTTACCTGTCGAGGATAACGCAGTTCCAGCCTTCTTCGCTGCGGCTGTCAAGGATATTGAAGCCGCTGTCTGTAAGCGCCGCCTTGACCTCGTCAAGCCGCTCGTCGATAATGCCGGAAACCACCAGCTTTGCCCCGGGCTTCATAAACTCTGCGAACAGCGGACTCATGCCGATGATGACGTCCGCGACGATGTTCGCGCATATAATGTCGTAGCCCGTCCCCAGCTTCTGCCGCAGAGCCTCGTCCTCTATGATATTGCCGCAGAACGCGGAATAATGCTCGTGGGTGAATTTGTTCTTCTCGACATTCTCGGAGGCGGTCTTTACTGCGTTCTCGAATATGTCGCACATTGTGACCCTCTCAGCGCCGAACAGCAGCGCCGCAATGGACAGGATACCGCTTCCGCAGCCAAGATCCAGCACCTTATCGGCGGGCTTTACCAGCTCCTCCAGAGCCTCCATTACCAGCTTTGTGGTGTGATGCTGACCCGTGCCGAAAGTGGAAGCAGGGTCGATCTCCAGAATTTTGTCGCCGGGAGCGGGAGCGACCTCCTCCCACGAGGGCTTCACCACAAGGCTCTTGCCCACCCGGAACGGCTTGTAGTACTTCTTCCAGTTGTTCGCCCAATCCTCCTCCTTGACGTTGGCAAGTTCCATGCGGAGATTCCCGTAATAGCCGTCGGAGTTGTTCTGCTTCCACACCTCGATAAGGGAGCGTATCGCGGCGATAGTTTCCGCGCCCTGCGCGTTGTCGTGAACGTACAGCGTGATGTGCGGCTCAACCTTGCTGAGTCCCATAAGCTCGTCGTCAACGTAGTCCCAGTTGGCGTTCTTGTCCGCAAGGAAGCTCTCAAAATCAGCGGCGTCGCTGATGATGAAGCCGGTCACGCCATAGTCGGTCAGCGCCCCGGTGATACCGTCTATCGCCTGCGACGAGGTGTAAATATCCGCTTGAATGAAGTTATCCATATTTATCTCTCCTGCATTTATATTTCACACAATTGTGCATAGTACAACATTATATATTATACACTATTTTTCCGAATAATTCAAGAGGTATTTTCCACACATTTCGGCTTGACATTTTCCGACTAAAGTACTATAATAAAATAGTTAAACTATACCTGTGTGAGAACGCAGAAAGAATAAGAGCACTGCCCGATTCCGGCAGTGCGAAAAATACCATATCAAGGGGGAAAACAGATGAAAATTACTGTTGCGGGAACCGGCTACGTCGGGTTGTCCATGGCTGTACTGCTGTCGCAGAATAACGAAGTCACCGCAGTTGACATAGTACCGGAAAAGGTCGGGCTGATAAACTCGCGCAAATCGCCTATCGCCGACCAGTACATTGAGAAATATCTCGCGGAAAAGCCGCTTCAGCTTACCGCCACCACCGACTGGAGATCAGCCTACTCCTCTGCGGAGATAGTGGTGATAGCAACTCCCACCAACTACGACACCGAAAAGAACTACTTCGACACCTCGTCGGTGGAGAGCGTTATTGAACAGGTGAGCTCCGTGAATGACGGCTGCACGATAGTTATAAAATCCACCGTGCCCGTCGGCTTCACCGTGGGACTTCACAAGAAATTCCCGGATATCGCGCACCGCATAATCTTCTCGCCGGAGTTCCTGCGGGAGGGACAGGCGCTCTACGATAACCTCTACCCGTCCCGGATAATCGTCGGCGCTCCGCAGGAGTGGGAGGATTCAGTTCAGCGCGCCAACGTTTTCGCGGAGCTTCTCCAAAACGGCGCGATAAAGCAGGATATCCCCACGCTGCACCTGAATCCCACCGAGGCAGAGGCTGTTAAGCTGTTCAGCAACACTTACCTCGCGCTTCGGGTGGCATACTTTAATGAGCTGGACACCTACGCGGAGATGAAAGGTCTGGACGCCCGCCAGATAATCGACGGCGTTGGTCTTGACCCGCGGATAGGTTCTCACTACAACAACCCCAGCTTCGGCTACGGCGGTTACTGCCTGCCTAAGGACACAAAGCAGCTCCTTGCAAATTACGCGGACGTGCCAAACGACATAATCAGCGCGATAGTTGCCGCAAACAAGACCCGAAAGGACTACATAGCGGATCACATTGCTTCCAAGAACCCGAATATTGTCGGCGTATACCGTCTGACTATGAAATCCAACTCCGACAACTTCCGCCAGAGCTCGATACAGGGCATAATGAAGCGGCTCTCAAAGCGCGGGATAAAGGTGATAATCTTCGAGCCGACGCTTAAAGCCGGACAACCCTTCTTCGATTACGAGGTCTGCGGCGATTTTGAGGAATTCAAGCGCCGCTCCGACATAATCATTGCCAACCGCATGAGCGCCGAGCTTTCCGACGTCACCGACAAGGTGTACACAAGAGATCTGTACAGCCGCGACTGACGTAAAAAATAAACAAATTACTTACGAAAGAGGTCAACCGATGGATTCAATACTGACAGGAACATTCAGAATGATCATAAGGGGCGGCTGTCCGCACCAGCTCTTTTTTGACGAGGATTTTCTGAAAATAATGGATCTGCCGTACAATTCCGACCCGGAGGGGAATTTTCTCCGCTGGAAGGAAGGTATCCACCCGGACGACCTGCCTTTGATAGAAGAAGCCGTAAACTGCACCACCCACGGTATCACTACGGAAGTGAGATACCGCTGGCGCCACCGGACAAAGGGCGTGTTCGCGGCGTACAGCTCCGGCATGCTTGCCTCGAAAGAGGGCGGGCGCATAACCATATACGGCATGTTCCGGGGAGTTCCCATAAATAACACGCCACTGATGCGCTACGACCCGAATATTCAGCTCCTTACCCGGCTGTTTGAGGAAAAGCTCATGCAGAGCTTCGGTTTCTGCGCCTTGACTAACCTTGCGGAAAACCGCATGCTGCCGCTGAACGACAGCTTTAACACCACCAGCAACGCCGGCATGGAGATAAACTACGACAACTGGCAGTCCGGGCTGCTGAACCACGTCCACCCGGACGACCGCGCACGCCTGAACGACATGATCTCCCGCGCAAGCCTGCTCAACAGCTTTTCCGGTATTGACGAGGTGCGCGGGGAATTCCGGTTCATGCGGGGGGAACATACCCCGTGGCTGAACGTCCGCTGCGTTAAGATGAAGCCGGGTATCTGCGGTGAGTTCCACGAATTCATCGTGCTGCGAAAGATCGACGCAGACCACCGCACCGTCTACACCGAGGAACTGCGGAATCAGCTCATAAACGGGCTTGCCGTGCCGTACCTCATTCTTGACCTCATCAATCTCAAAACCAACAACTACTATTCCTCATTTGATAATCAGGTACATCCCGGTGAGACATTGGGGGGTATGGGCTTTTTCAGCGACGCCGTTCAAAAGTTCATTGAACAGTATCAGTACAGCGACGAGGACAAAAACGCAGTGCTGTATAATTTCAATGCCGACAACATGATAAAGCGCTTCAAAGCGGGCGAAAAGGTCATTGAATGCGAGATCTGCCAGCACAGTGGCAACCAGTCCGAATGGCTCAGAATACAGGCGTTCATGTCCGCCGTAGACGAAAACGGCGACCCCAGCACTGCGATACTTACCGTTCAGCCTATCACCGAGGAGAAGATGAAGGAGCTGCGCTACCAGCAGCGGCTGGAACGCGCGCTGAGGGCAGAGAGCCAGTACAGGCAGGCTATTCTGTCCAACGCTATCGCGGTGTACACCTACAACATCACAAAGGATACTATCTTTGACGAGATAATCGAGCAGGACGGTATTGACCCGCTGCTGCCGCTGCTGGGGCTTTCCATTCCCTGCTCCTACAACGAGTATATCCGCAGGAAAGCGGAATACTTCACCGACAAGGCGGAGGCGGAGACCTTCCGCAAGACCTACTGCACAGATACCCTTGCGGACATGTACAACAGCCACCGCCGCAGCTTTGATACGGAGTACGAGTTCCTTATCAACGGCAGAAAAGGCTATTTCCGCGAGGCGGTAATTCTCACCCAAGACCTTGAAACCGGCGATATATGGGGACTGACCTACGTCCGCAACATCACCGATGAGCACAATCAGGCGACGCAGGTAGAGCAGGCTCTGAGGGACGCGTTCACACAGGCGCAGCACGCGAATTCCGCCAAGACCCTGTTCATGAGCCAGATGAGCCACGACATACGCACTCCGCTGAATTCTATTCTGGGCATGTCAGCCATTGCGCAGGAGCATATCGGCGAACCCAGCCGCGTAATGGACTGTCTTGAAAAGATAGAGACCTCCGGGCGGCACCTGCTGGAGATAGTCAACAACGTGCTTGACCTGTCCGCGATAGAAAGCGGCAAAACCGTGCTTGCAAGCGAGCCGTTCGAGCTGCGCGGCTTCCTTGAGGAAACGCTGAAGATGATAAGACCGCTTGCCGACAAAAAGCGGCACACCCTCATCACCGATATCGCACCGGATATGAACACCAGCGTTATCGGCGACCAGACAAAGCTGCGGCAGCTTCTCACCAACATTCTGGGCAACGCGGTGAAATACACCCCGGACTGCGGCGAGATACGCTTCTCGGCTAAGGAAATTGACCCCGACCACCACGGGGTATGCAGATATCTTTTCGTCGTAAAGGACAACGGTATCGGCATGAAACCGGAGTTCATAGAGCATATCTTTGATCCGTTCGTAAGGGCGGACGACCGGCGAATCAGCGGCATTCAGGGCACCGGTCTGGGCATGACGATCTCTATAAACATCGCCCGCATGATGAACGGCGATATCGCGATAAAAAGCGAGCCTGGGAAAGGTTCTGAATTTGCTATATCAGTGTGCTTGAAGCAGGGCGAGAAAACCAACAGCTACATCGGCGGTATCTCCATGGAGGAAACCCGCAAGGTGCGCATGTCCGACTTCGACTTCGGCGGGAAGCGGGTACTGCTTGCGGAGGATCTGGAATTCAACGCGGAGATCGCGTCGGAGTTTCTGGCGGAGGCTAACATAATCACCGAGATCGCCCACGACGGCGCGGAAGCGGCGGAGATGTTCCGCAGCTCACCGCAGGGCTATTACAGTCTTATCTTCATGGATATCCAAATGCCGGTGCTGGACGGAAATCAAGCGGCGGAGAAGATACGCTCCCTCGACCGCCCGGACGCAAAGACAGTGCCTATCATCGCAATGACCGCCAATGCGTTCATAGAGGACTTCAAGACCTCAAAGGAACACGGCATGAACGGTCACGTCACAAAACCGCTGGACGTTGCGTCCCTCACCGCAGAGCTGTGCAAGTGGCTCCCGGAATATAAAAAGAACAAAAGTTAAGAGATGTACCTATGAAACGAATCGTTACAATTCAGGACTTTTCCTGCGTGGGGAGTTGCTCACTGACCGCGGCTATCCCGGTGCTTTCCGCTGCCGGGGTCGAGTGCTGCGGTATCCCAACGGCGCTGCTGTCAAACCACACCGGTTTCCCGACGTTTTACAGCATTGACCTCACAAATGAGCTGCACCCTATCAGCGAACAGCTCAAGCGTGAACATATTGATTTTGACGGTATCTACACCGGTTATATCGCCTCCGCGGAGCAGATAGAGCTTATCGGGGAGTTCATAAGGCAATTCCGCAAGCCCGGCGCGTTGCTGCTGATCGACCCGGTTATGGGCGACAACGGCAAGATGTACGCCGCCCTCACCGACGACTACCCGGAGCGCATGCGCCGTTTTATCGCCGGAGCGGACATCATCACGCCGAATATCACAGAAGCCTGCCTGCTCACCGGGCGCAGCTTCAACCCCTGCCCTACCCTGCACGAAGCCAAAGAAATGCTGACCGAACTGTGCAGCATGGGTGTACGTTTTGCGGTGATCACCGGGTTCTCCGAAAAAGGGCAGCTAGGCGCTGTGGGCTGCTATGACGGTAAATTCGCAGAGTGCCTTACCCCTAAACGGGACGTGGCATGCTCCGGCACCGGTGACGTGTTCGCCTCCGCGCTTATGGGCGCGGTGCTGCGGGGAGCAGACTTCCCGCAGGCGCTGGAGATAGCGACGAAATTTACCTACACTGCCGTGGACTGCACCGCGAGCGCCCCCGACCGCCGATTCTACGGCATTCATTTCCAGCCGGTGCTTGGGGAGTATATCAAAATGCTGTCCGAAGCAGAAACGAGGCGGTCAGATGCCTAAGCTGAAACGCCTACACAAGGCTATTCTCTGCATAATCTGCTCGGCGCTGTTCTTTGCGTTCATGAACATGTTCGTGCGGCTCTCCGGGGACGTCCCCACGATACAGAAGACCTTTTTCCGCAATCTGTTCGCGCTGTTCATCGCAAGCGGCGCTATGATAAAGAACCGCTGCTCGATAGTCCCGCCGAAAGGCGCGCGGCTGGATCTCGTACTGCGCTCGGTGTTCGGCTATACCGGAGTTATCCTCAATTTTTACGCAGTCGGCAGGCTTAGTATTTCCGACGCCTCGCTGCTGAACAAGATGTCGCCGTTTTTCGCGATAATCTTCTCCGCGCTGATCCTAAAAGAGCGCGCCAACAAGATTCAGTGGGCGATAATCCTCACTGCGTTCGCCGGTGCGCTTTTCGTGATAAAGCCCTCCTTCCAGAACGCGGAGCTGGGCGCTTCTATCGCCGGATTCCTCGGCGGAATGGGCGCCGGGGCGGCGTACACCTTCGTCCGCCGGGCTACCGGAAAGGGCGTCAAGAGCTACTATGTGGTGTTCTTTTTCTCGGCATTCTCGACGCTGGCGGCTCTGCCGATCACACTGATCAACTTCCAGCCGATGTCGCTTTTCCAGCTTCTCATGCTGGTGGGCGCGGGGGTCAGCGCGGCGATAGCGCAGTTCTGCATTACCGCGGCGTACTCCTACGCTCCGGCGAAGGAGGTCTCAATCTACGACTACTCGCAGATAATCTTCGCGGCGGTAATTGGATTCTTCGTGCTGGATCAAGTTCCGGACGCCCTCAGCTTCGTGGGGTACGCGATAATAATTGCGGCGGCTTTTGCAATGTACAAATACAACAACCGAAAACAACCGGAGCAGGAAAGCAAGTAGTGCAATTCCATAATACAAAACAACGGTGCGGACTTACAATCCGCACCGTTATATTATTTAATTCACTTCATTCCAACAATAGACCGCAGGATCGCCGCAGCGTCCACTGCATTCACAAAGCCGTCGTCGTTAAAGTCGCAGGTGTCGTCCAATTCCAGAAGTCCTATCACCATCTTGAGGATCGCCGAAGCGTCTCTTGCGTCGATCGTGGTACTGTTATCGGCGTCGCCGGGAAGTCTTGTCTTGGTGTCCAGCATGAGAACGTAGTCGCCGGCAGCGCCCGGCTTCACCTGCGCCAGCCCGCTGCTTGCGGAAACCTTTGAGGTGGATACGAAATCCAGCATACGCGAATCTTCATTATAGCGGAACAGATTCACAAAATGGTTCTTCTCCTTACAGCCGGTCTTGACGTACAGCATTGCTCCGATCTTGTTATAGCCGTAGAGGTGCATTCTTACGACCTCGCTGTCGCCGGAGCTGTCCACCAGCACAGACGGGATATACACGTCCTTGCTGCGGATACCTACGCTGACGCTTGCAACAGTCTTTTTGAGAGTCCCTGCGTCAACCACCCAGCTTATCATGTCGTTCACCACGAACTCCACAGTGACCTTGCGCGACGCCGCAGTGTTGATTATATCCGCCGGAACAGAAGTAGTTCCATTGAGATAGATCACCACGCGTGAGCCGACCTCAGCCGCCTTTATCTTTAGCTGGAGCTGATCCCAGCCCTTGACGGCGCTTCCCTGCATTGTGGGCGGAGAAACCGTGTCATCGTCAGTGACAGGGGTATCCGTATTGTCCTTATCGGTGTCTGTTTCCTTGTCAGTGTCGGTATCTTTGTTATTGTCCTTATCTGTGGTCGAATTATCGGTGGAAGCGCTCTTATCACGGACAACAATATTAAAGTATGCCGTGCAGCCTTTATAGCTTACGGTAACTGAATGCTGTCCCAGAACCCAGCTATCAAAGTCCACCACCATGTCGTCGTCCAGAGGAATGGTTTCAGTTGTTCCATCGACATAGTTTACCTTGATCTGTCCGCCGGATACGTTCAGTATCTCACCCAGGTAATATGAGTATTTCGCCGGACGGTTCACCAGCTCTATCGACTTAACGCCGTAATCAAGCCCTATCGTAAAGATATATGTCGCCACAGAGCTGTTTTCTACATTCGGGTCAAGGGATTTTGCGTAGGTCCTTACCGTGTAGGTAACAATTTTGTTGTCTTCCTTTTTCAGCTTGAAGCTCCCGGTGTATTTCGTTCCGTTAGCTCCAGTGGTGGGATCAAGCTGTGAATTGATCGTGTAATATATCTCAGTGTTCGGGGTATCGCAGGTAAGCTTCAGCGTCAGCGTGTTCTCATACGAAACTCCGGGGGTGTAGTTTGGATAAGGTACATACGCTTTGTCCTTAGGCAAAGTAATAGTGTAATTGTACGAAACCACCTCGGAATCGTACATATTACCTGTCGGGTCCTTAGCATACGCACGAATTTTATAGGTCTTGGTGCTGTTCGCCTTGCCCTCCAGCTTGAATACGCCGTCATACTTCTTGAATGCGGTGAGCTTTGCAGTGGGGTCGGTGGTATAGTAGATGTCAGCGCCTACGGTGACAGTGTTCAGCGCGATCTCCAGCGACTGCTCATATTTTCCGGAATTATAGTTCGCAGTCGGGCTTTCCACAGTCTGCTTCGGGATTATCACCGTGTAAACAAACGTATTGACCGGGCTGTCCTTCATTCCGGCGGCGGTAGCTATTGCCTTGATATAATATGTAACTATCTCGCCGGGAACGCCGGAGAGTACTATCGGAGCCGTATACGCCTTACCACCGCTTACCGTCGGCGACGGGATATTCGACGTAGTTCCGATCGTGTAATAGATCACAGCATTCTGGTGCGCAGAGGACAGGGTGACCTTCGTTTCCTCATAGAACGCGCGCTCGCCCTCAGCCGAATCCGCAGGGGACGCGGTAGGCCATGTGAGCGTTCCCGCCTCGCCTACAAAGACCTGTATCTTTGCGGTGTTCTGCCCGTATGAATACTCAATATAATCCGGCATTTCCACCGAGCCGGAAAGGGTAAATGTCTGAATGCTTGATTTTTTGGGGTCATAGGTGGGGGAAGAACTGCTCAGATCCCATGTCACAGGGTACTGCTTTTCCAGCAGAGTCCCGACGGGAGCTTCTATTTCTACCATTGTGGGGAGCAGCTTTCCTATATTGGTTATTGAAGTCCCGTTTTCCACCGTTATCGTAGTGCTGGGATCTACTATTTTAAAGTCCCTCAGCTTTTCCGTTTTCTCCGGGAAGGTGTAGGTTATCGTCAGTGTACCGCTGGAATTTGTGGTGCTTTTGGCTTCTTTTCCGTTGATGTAAACGTCCGGGGTGGAAAAGAACGCATACATGTTCTTGGGAGTGACCTCAACACTTATGGAATAGCGCGTATTATAGTCTGCCTTGCCGTGAGTGCTCTCACCCAGCCATGCGACAGAGGAAATCAGCGCGATACCGCCTCTTTCAAGGTCGGTTGCGTCCTCTGAAAGCTCCGCTGTGGTATCAAGCACCTTGCCGCCCACCGGAGGGTCGATATCAAGGTGTACCGTCGGGATATTGGTAAGCTCAGACGGTTCAAGGGTTATAGAATATACAAACGTTGCGACCTCACTGGTGCGGAAGCGCTCGTTATAAGCAATCGCCTTTATGTAGTAGGTCTTTGTCGCACCGACAACTCCGGCAAGATTGATACCGCTGCCGTACTTGAAGTTCGTGCTTGTTTCAACGCCGCCCTGCGGGTCAGGTCCCTTTGCGTTTTCACTCAGCGTATAATAGATAGTTTCGGTGGAACTGAGCTTTACTGTGATACCGGAGTTATATTCGCCTTCGGAGGTAATAGCAGTAGGCGCGGGAAGCACATCAGCCGCCAGCACTTTAACATTTACATAGAGATAGTAGGTGGTGGTAGTGTCCTCGACCGGAGAATTGGAGGGAATGTTGACCGTACCGCGTATCTTGAAGCTCTGCTCCTCGACGTCGTTGGGGTTGTACTTTGTAGATGTAGCAAAATCGAACGACCCGGTAGCGGTCTTCCATGTGATCGTGGAGCTTAAGGACAAAGTGTCGTCCTCGGTGCGGATAATTGCAGTGCTGGGTAGGCTGTTGAGTATCTGCTGCTCGGTAGAATGACATGCAAGAGGGCTTATCGTGATCTCAGTGCTGCCGAGGGGTATCTCAGTAGTCTGGACAAACTCGGCGCTCTTTGTTCTTGCCAAGCGTGTAGCTGGGAAGCTCATCTTAGCAATAGCATATTCATTGTCCTCTATCTCAAAGTCGATATTTTTAAAAGCAGTTCCCTCTTTGTATAGCATGGAGAAACCGGGCGAAAAAGTATAATTCGCCTTATTTAGCCTATACTTGATCTCTACACGGTATGCCTTATTATATCCGGCATCCCCGGTGACCGGCGTCGTTGTACCGTCCAGATACCATGTTACAGTTTTCTCCAGTATCTGTCCGGGTGTTAAGTCATTGTCGGTCTTTACATTTTCCGATGAAGCGTCCCAGAATGGCTCTCCGGCAACTGGAGCTTTCGGTTTCTGCAACAACGTTATGGCGCCGACAGGTGCAACATCAGCGAACGCGCTCCCCGCCGCATTGAGGATACCCCCCAGCGCAGAAGCGTCTGTCAATGTGAAGATCAGCGCCAAAGCAGTGAATACCGCCGTTATTCTTTGTTTTAGCTTCATACCATTACCTCCGGACGAGAATAAAGTTATACCTAGTATAATTATATAATATTTTCCGATTTTAGTCAAGAGATTTGTTATTTATTTCATACCGCTTTTTTTCACAGAATAACATTCTATCTATATATTTATCGGCAGGTTTTAAAAAAAATGAAGTATTCCCGCTCAAAACAAATTCTTCCCCCGCCGGAATATTTTTTATAAAAAATGATTTACAGTATTGACAAATGATTTTTTATATGCTATACTGTGATTACTGTATATATACAATTTTCAAGGAGAACAGCATGGACATAATTCTCAGCAACAGCTCTGACGAGCCTATCTACGCGCAGATAATTTCGCAGATCAAAGCGCAGATACTCAGCGGAACGCTTTCACCCGGGGAGGCGCTGCCGTCAATGAGGACTCTTGCCGCGCAGCTCCGGATAAGCGTTATCACCACGAAACGCGCATACGAGGAGCTTGAACGCGAGGGCTTCATTGAGAACTTCACCGGGAAGGGCTGCTTTGTCAAGACGCAGAATACCGATTTCCTGCGGGAGGAAACGCTCCGCCAGACGGAGGAGCTTCTTGCGAAAGCCTGCGAAAAAGCGCGAATGTGCGGACTTTCCAGCGACGAGCTGAAAGAAATGATCGACCTTGTTTATGGAGGAGAAAACGATGACTGAAACCACACCCTGCGAAAATGCTATCGAAATAAGCGGAGTTACCAAGCGGTACGACGGCTTCACGCTGGACAACATCAACTTCAATGTGCCGGTGGGGAGCATTATGGGCTTTATCGGGCAGAACGGTGCCGGAAAGTCCACCACGATAAAGGCGATACTGAACATTATCGGCATTGACAGCGGTAAGATCACAATTCTCGGCAAAGACCACATCAAGGACGAGTACGCGGTGAAATCCCAGATCGCTGCGGTGTTCGACGAGCTGCCGTTCCACGAGGGCTTCAATGCCGACCAGATATGCACCATGTTCAGCGGACTTTACCCGAACTGGGACAGGGAGAAGTACTACGCCTATCTGGAGCGCTTCGGACTGCCCCGGAAAAAGAAGCTGAAAGCCTTCTCAAAGGGCATGAAGATGAAGCTCCAGATCGCCACGGCGCTCTCCCACGGAGCGAAGCTGCTCATCATGGACGAGGCTACCACCGGGCTTGACCCGGTAGTGCGCAACGAGATACTGGACATCTTCCGCGAGTATTTGCAGGACGAAACAAACAGCATACTGATGTCCTCACACATCACCAGCGACCTTGAAAAGATCGCCGACAGCGTGACCTTTATCGACAAGGGGAAGATACTGCTGTCCGGCGTAAAGGACGAGATACTGGAAAATCACGGGCTTCTGAAATGCAAGCGCGAGGAGCTTTCCCAGCTTGCGCCGGAGGACTACATAAGCGCGCGGATAAGCGATTTCGGCGCAGAGGCAATGGTCGCAGACCGGGAGCTGTGCCGTAAGAAATACCCCGGCTTGCTGATTGAAAAGACCACACTTGAGGAAATAATGCTGTTCTATGTGAACCGCGAGAAAAAGGAGTGGAGCTGATGAAAGCGCTGGTTTATCGTGAGCTTGTGCGTTCACGGCGGGTAGTTATATACACGCTTATCACGTCTGTATCGGCGGCATTGCTGTTCATTCTGTTTGCGCTTAGCTTCCGTGTGGGGAATTTCGCCCTGCTGCCGCAAATCATACGTGAAAAGGCTTTCGAGGTGATTAACACCTTTTCGCTGCCGATGATGGCTTTAATGGGTGGATTTATCATGATGTCGGCGGCGTACACGGATAACGAGAGCAGCAGGCTGTGGCGGATGTTCAAAAAGTCCACCCCGGTAACGCCGCTGAAATTTGCCGGGGCGAAGTACTTGATGCTGGGCTGCTGGCTGCTTGTGAGCGTAGTGTGCGCATTCCTGTTTTCGTGGCTGTTCTGCCTTGCGGCGGATATTCAGTTTACTTTGGGAAACCTTGCAACTGCGGTGGGCTGCCTTGAGGCGGTCCTGTTTTTGACAGTCGTATTTCAAGTTGTTCAGGCGTTTATGCGCACTTCTCAGGACAAGGCTGGACTGGTGCTTACCGCTGTATTTCTGGTACCTGTTGCGGTGGTGGGCTTTGTCTGCACCGAGAATGGCATAGACCTCGGCATAACCCCGGAGAAGCTGACGGAGCTGTGCGTCACCCTGCTGCCGTTCACGCCGCTGATACTTGCCGGGATATTCGGGGCGGGAGTACTGCTCACGGCGGCGGCTTACAAAAGGAGGGAAAAGTAATGCGGGGACTTATGTACAAGCAGCTTATGACCTTCCGCGCTCCGGCGCTGATGATAATTGGCTTACAGCTTTTTCTGACGGCAACGGCTATGATGTCCTTTGCAGAGAATGAATTAAATCAGGGATTTATTGCGGTGTCAATGGTCGTGCCGTTTGTGCTTTTCTCTGTCACAAACGGCGAGCTGTTCCGCTATGACGAGCGGGAGAAATGGTGCAGCTTTGCGGCTTCCACGCCGCAGACCTCCAAAGGTCAGGTTCAGGTGAAATATTATTTCACACTGGCGGCGAATTCGGTGATATTGTTCGTATGTATGCTTTGCGACGCTGTGTATATGGCGTTCGTGGGAGATACCTCAGCCTCCAGCATTTCGGTAGGAGTGATGTTCTTCTGCCTTTCGCTGTTCATGAATGCGCTGGAATATCCGTTCTTCTTCCGCTTCGGCTCTGACCACGGCGGGCAGGTCAAGGGGGCTTCGACATGGGCTGTGATACTGCTGATACTTATATATCTGCTGTTCGGGGATATTTCGTTCCTGCTGAACGTAAATTTAGCAGAATTCTTATTGGGGCTTTTCAGCAGCACTGCGACGCTGTGGACTATGGCGTTGCTGCCCGTTATTTCGCTGGTGCTGTTCTACCTGTCCTATCTCGTTTCGCTTAAAATGTACCGGAAAGGAATGGAAAGCTATGAGCAATAAGAGCCTTACAATACGCCGGATCGTCATATTCTGCGTGCTTGCGTTCCTGCCGGTGGCTATCATGGTGCTTCTGATGGACCTGTATTACGGCGAGCTTATTTTCGTGTCGGAAAAAGCGACAGTAGGCATTTACCTTTCCGGAATGCTTGGTATGATGTTCCCGGCGGCTGCAAATCTCCTCACTCGGCTTATAACCAAAGAGGGCATGGGAAACAACCTCCTTGCACTGAATTTCAAAGGACACGGCAGGTGGTATGCGGCTTCGGTGCTGGCGCCGCTGGGGGAGGTCGCTGTTGCAGCGGTGCTGCTTTGCACCATTTATCTGAACGGCATGAGCTTCGGAGAGATATTCCCCGCGGATGGTCTTTCGGACAAGACGGCTATCTTGCTGTTTCAGATAGAATATTCGATGATCGTGTTCTTCCCGGCGTTCGGTGAGGAATGGGGCTGGCGGGGCTACCTAATGCCAAAGCTGAGCGAGGTCATGGGCAAGCCCGCGGCGGTGGTCGTCGGCGGCGTCATCTGGGGACTGTGGCATGCGCCGCTGACTATATCCGGGCATAATTTCGGTGTGGACTACCCCGGCTACCCGTTCGTGGGGATACTGCTGATGTGCGTGCTGTGCATAGCGGACAACGCGTTCCTTACCCTGCTCACTGAAAAGACCGGCTCGATATATCCCGCGTCATTCTTCCACATGCTGAACAACAACTGCTCTATGCTGGTATTCCTAAGCATTTTCGGCAGCCCTCAAGCGGTGGAAGCTGCTAATGGTATCCCGACAGTGCAGGCGTTTCTGACAATAATGCTGCCGCCGACAGTGCTTCTGGGAGCGGGGAGCTTCATACTCCTGCTGAAGAAACGCAAGCCCGACGCCTGCTGAGAATACGCCAAAATAGCCTACCTAAAGCCACCTTTGAATTACTCGTCGGAAAGGTGGCTTTTGTGTATTATTCATCATTTTACCATAAAATTGTTATTGTCAGCGGCGCTGAACAGTGGTATAATATATATGAATAAAAACACAAATGGAGGTATAAGCATGAGATCTTCAAATCAGACCATAAACGGAGTTGTATTCTTCCTGCTGGAGATACTTATCGGCATACTGCTGCTGATAAATCCTATCGGCTTTACATCGTCGATCATAATAACCACCGGCGCTGTGCTGGCGGTAGTTGGTATAATAAACGTGATAAAATACTTCCGCTCGGACGTTATTGAGGGCGCGGCGGGGCAGCTTCTTACAAAAGGTCTGCTTTCCATTGCCGGCGGGTGCTTCTGCATTTTCAAAGCGGGCTGGTTCATCTCGGTATTCCCGGTGATTATCGTGATCTACGGCATTGGTATCCTGATTTCGGGGCTTAGCAAGGTCCAGCTTATGGCAGACATGATCCGCATGAAGAACAACAAGTGGTTTCTGGCGGCTGTCAGCGCGTTGATCTCTATTGTCTGCGCTGTGGTCATCTTCTGCAACCCTAACGCTACCACTGTATTCCTGTGGACATTCACCGGGATATCGCTGATCGTAGGGGCTGTTATGGACGCTGTCACGCTGTTCGTCAGACGGCAGATGGAAAAGAAGGACGAGATCATCTGATCGGCAATGATCAATAATTTTGGCGCTGTTTTTAAGACAGCGCCTTTTTGATTTATGGGAACAAACTCTGCATTTCTGACTTTCAGCTCTCCCGCCAATACTCTGAACAATCGCTTGATCTGCCTATCAGCATTTGCTGGATCATTTCTCTACGGATAAGCGCGTAATCCGAAAAAGAAATATTCTGCATAATTATTTCATTTACTTCTTTCTCGGTGTATTTCCTGTCTTTATCAAAACAGTCCACTATCCTTGTGAGGGCTATGATCCTCAGAGATCTCTTGCGGGGATACTGCTTCAAACGACCTGCCGGATCATAAAAAACAGACGCTCTCTTTTGATCATGGGCGTGCACACTTAATTCACAAAGTTTTTCATTCAGTTCATCAATATGATTTTCAAACCACACAAGAAGTCTTGACGACATTTCAGCCTGTTTTAAATAAATATATCTGTTCTTGGAGAGCGAATCGTAATATTGACCGTAGAAATTGCAGACAGCCAGAAAGTAATAAAACAGCTTCCCTGCATTTTCTATATCATAGGCGGTTAATGGAGCGTACCCCATGTAATCAGCGATATAGCGGATCAAAGCCCCAATATTGATATCTCCCCGCCTTACCTCCGGTGCCATAAAGATATATGATCTGACGATCTCCCAGACATACGGGTGTCTGCATGCACAAGTCCAGTCAATGATCCCATTTACATTATCGTCAAGCCATATAAGCTGTGAGATCATGTAATCGCCGTGGGTGTTACCGACGCTGAATTTATTTATATCAAACTCGTATGCGGGCATTGATTCGATAATTCGCATATTGGAACGGATCGCATTTGCAATATCCTTATCGCCGTTCTTTTCAGCCTGCTGCAAAGTATCAATATAACTATCCCTCATATATTCGGGTTTTCTGTATGCAAAAAAATCGCCGCCTATACCGACCGGGATATTCTCCATATTCTTCATGGCTGAATGTATTTTTGCCAGTAGAACCGCCGACGCTTTCTGCATTTTTTCGGGGGCTTCATTGTAGCCGTATGTGACCCCCTCACAGAAATGCTGAACGGTGAATCTCCGCCCGTTCTCGTCCGTTGAAAGCATTCTGCCATGCTTATTGGGAATGAATCTGCAAGCAGGAATACCCTTCTTTAAAAGCAGCTCGCAAACCTCTATCTCCGTTTCGGGGTGGTTCATTTCATTATCGCTCGGATACTTTACAACGTACTTCTTATAGCCCGCAGTTACGAAATAGGTCAATCCGCCCGCGCCGTTCTCGGAGGTTTCCATTGTTTCAATCTCAATGTCATAGAGCTTGTATATGCGCATTCGCAATTGTTCAAACTCCAATTGTCTGACCAATTCCAGCCGGGACATATCAATCAAGCTCATTAATTCCAAGATCGGTATAGATTCTCCTGCCAATAATTCGTTGACTGTTATCCCAAGCAGCCGGCACAATGGCTCCATATAAACCACTTCGGGCAGCCCGTTCCCGCACTCCCACTTTGAGACCGTCTTTTCGCTTATTCCTAGTCTTGCCGCAATGTCCTTTTGTAAGAAACCATGTTCCTTTCTGCGCTCGGCAATAAATTTTCCTATCTTGATCTGATCCATTGTTTTTCTCCATTCACAGCTTCTGGTGTTATATTAATTATATCATTTTTCAATATGAATTGGAACCCACGTTCCGTAGGATAGATGAAGAACAGAGGTATATCGTTCTTTAATTTCGATTTATAAGTCAAACCAACCGCAAAAAAATTTGAATCGCCTAGGGACACGCTGATTAAAGCGAAGCGTATCAAAATCTGGTTTTGCGCAAAACATAAGGGGTGCTGTAAGTAAAAAAGCTTATTGTTGCGCAAAACCCGCCGCGTGAGTATGCGCGTTTGAACGTGGCGAATTTGATTTAATCAGCGTTTCCCTGAAGAAAATACTTGCAAAATAGTCTAGTTTTATGTATAATAAAACAAGAGGTGATAGCAAATGAGGGTTGCCGTATGCGACGACGAGAGAACATTCCGCGAGGAGCTTGCAAAGCTGCTGAGATCATACCAGCACGCCAGAAAGACCGACGTTTTTATGGATTTCTACCAAAACGGTGATGAGCTTCTCTCCGCGAAATATCAGTACGACGTGATCTTCATGGACTATCAGCTTGACGGGCTGAATGGGATCGAAACATGCCGGAAGCTGCGTGAAACCAACAAGGACAGCGTTATAATCTTCATCAGCGCGTATCCCTCTGCTGCGCTGGACTCTTTTGAGGTGAACACCTTCCGCTTTCTCACGAAACCGGTGGACCAAAACAAGCTGTTCAAGGCGCTGGACGATTACAAGGACTCAATTGACCGCGACAGCCTGCTTATTCTCAACACCCATGAGGGAACGTGGAAAATAAAGATCTCTGAGATAGTGTATCTTGAAGGCTCCGGAAAACACACATTCGTACGCACACTGAACGAAACCTACGAGGTACACAACAATCTGAAACGCGTTGAAGCGCTGCTTCCGCCGGGGAAGTTCTCGCGCTGCCACAAAGCGTTTGTTGTCGGTTTTGCGCACATCAGAAATCACACCAACACTGAAATTCTCATGGACAACGGCGAAATGGTGTACATAGGCAGTCACTATCTCCGGCAGTTCAAGGAGGATTTTCAAGACTACATAATAAGATACAACAAGGGTGAGGTATCATGATCTTTCTGTTCTGCGCCGAAAACATCATCACCTTTTTGGCTATGGCTGTCTGCGGATATCAGTTCTGCGTTTCTGATGCCGCGCGAAACAAAAAGCGTTTCTTTATCTCCACCGGTGCTTTTTTCCTGCTTCTCCCCGCGGCATACCTACTGAAAAATGCAGACTTTCAGTTTGCAACTATTTCATTTACACTGCTGATCACAGCTCAATATATCATTTTTCTTGGAATTCTTTTCCGCTGCTTAAATCTTAGGCTGATCTATATCATCTCGGTGGTCGAACTTATCACCGAACATCTGTCAGCCGGTCTGCAAACGCTCCTTTCCGGCACGGCATTAAGTGACTTTGCCTCTCTTGCTGCAAGGGCTGCGTTACTGCTGCTGATGATCGTTTTTTACATCAAAACAGACCGTGCGCGCAGCGCTGCGGCTGCACAACTGATTCCAAAACACATTTATGTGCTGTTCCTGCTGGCGCTTTTCTTCATGAGCGGACTTGTCACTCTGAATTCCTATCAAGTGTCCGCGGAAAAGGCTCTACAAAAATCCTGCATTATAAATGTTCTGATCCTGATACTCAGCATACTGGTGGCTGTGATACTGCTGTCGCTGATGTTCAACGTCATTTCAAAGCAGCAGTCCGACGCAACGGCAAAACTGCTGAGTGAACAGGTGGAAAGCCAGATACGGCACTACGACCGTCTGGAGATACTGGACAACGAAATGCGCCGATTCCGGCACGATTACACAAACCACCTGCAAAGTATCCTGTCCCTCATAAGAATGGGCGAATATTCCGACGCTGAGGACTACATTGAACAGCTTCAGAAGCAAAAGCCGAAGGTAAGCAGCATTTTCTACACCGGGAACAAGCTGGCGGACGCGATACTATCAGACAGGGCGTTCTCACTCCCGGAGAATGTCCGGATAGAATACGAGGGAGTTATCCCGCCGGGGATCGAAAACACCGACCTGTGCGTGCTGCTCTCAAATGCGCTTGACAATGCGGCAGAAGCCTGCGCTAAGTGCAGCGGGTCGTGTGTGATCTCAGTTTCTGCGGCTTCAAAAAGCGGGTATCTGGTGCTGACGATGACAAATCCAACCACAAATTCGGCGGAATTCACAGACCTGCCTGCGACCACAAAGCAGGACAAGCTCCGACACGGGATAGGGCTGGTAAATATTCAGCAGACCGTCCGAAAGTACGACGGGCAGATGAAGATCAACTGCGCCGGGGGCGTTTTTGAACTGACAATACTGCTGAAACTTGATAAATAGCAAAAATGCTGCATTCATCGTGCAGCATTTTTTATTCAGTTTTGCTGGGCGGTCTTCTTGAAGAACTCCACTGCACCGGCGATCTCGCCGTCGTCCGGGTGTCCCTTGGCGATACCGCCGACCAGCTTGAAAGGTCCAAAGGTGTCATAGCCTTTACAGCAATAGGTTCCCGCGATATCGGCGTTCTTGGCTCTGACTGTCTGCTCGATCAGATCAGTATAGCCTTTGCGCATAGAGCCGCAGGTGTAAATGAAAAACACCCGCTTTCCCTCCGGGAGGTTCTGCTCAGCGAAATCAAGCACGCTCTTTTGGAACTTGCTGTAATAAATCCCAGAGGCGAAGCCTATCAGATCATACCCGGACAGATCCGCCTGCTTGACCTCAGTAGCGTCGATAAGATCAGCGCCGCACTCCGCAGCGATTTTGTCCAGCAGTTTCTTGGTGTTCCCGTGGTGCTTTGAGTAATATACAATAACTGATTTCATAGATCCTCCAAAGTAAAATCAAGGCTGCATGAGTACATGCAGCCTTAAAATTATCAAGCCGAGGCTTTAGGAATATACCTGCAAATCAACCCTTGACAGCGCCAAGAGCAACGCCCTTAACGATGAACTTAGAGAGGAACAGGTAAACGATAACTACCGGAATGATCGACAGCAGGATCATCATGTAAACCTCACCGAGGTCACCATTCTGAGAATTCAGCTTGGAACGGAGAACGGACATCATGATAGGCAGTGTCCAGTTATCCGAAGTGTCGATGATCAGAGCCGGTGTGAAGAAGTTGTTCCAGGAAGCTACGAATGCGAAGATAAGCTGTACAGCAAATGCCGGCTTAAGCATGGGTATCGCGATAGCATTAAATGTTCTGAACTCGTTTGAACCGTCAACGCGCGCTGCTTCAATTACTTCCAGCGGCATGGAGCTTTCGATGTATTGCTTCATGTAGAAGAATACGGACGGAGCTGCGATAGCCGGGATTATCAGAGGCCAGTAGGTATCGTTGAGGTTCATACCTCTTACCATCTGTACGAAACCAGCAGCGGATACCTGAGTCGGGATCATCATGATCGCAAGGATAAATGTGAAGATGAACTTCTTTCCCTTGAAATCATAAACATGAATGCCGTAAGCAGTCATTGCTGAGAAGTAGGTAGTCAGCAAAGCGCTCGAAGCCGCAACGATAAAGCTGTTAAGCAGTCCTCTCGGAATGGAGAAGAGGCTTGTATCAGTAAGCGCTTTAACCAGGTTGTTGGCGAAATTACCGCTGGGCAACAGTGTGAAGCCCGCCTGAAGTTCATTATTAGATCTGGTCGCATTAATGATCAGGAGATAGAAAGAGAACAGAGAAAGGATAGTAACAAATACCAGGAATATGTACGCCAAAGCTCTTGAGAGATTCAGCGAAAAACGATAGCTGTGATTGTCCTCTCTGCTTACAGAATTACTGCTCATTACTTAACTGCCCCCTTTATCTTCTTTGCCTTCTTAGGCTTGTCGCCGCCCTGAACCATGGACTTAAACACGATCATACTGAGTGCGCCGGTAATAATAAAGATAACTACCGAAACAGCGCCGCCCATACCATAGTTTTTGCTTCCGCTTCCTATGTATCTGTTCAATGCCATGATAAGCGTCATGCAGGATCTCTGCGGGTTACCGGAGCCTGCTGTGATGATCTGCGGTACATCGAACATCTGAAGACCGCCGATAAGAGATGTGATAGCCACATAAAGCAGGATCGGCATCAGCAGCGGCAGAGTGATCTTGAAGAACACCTGAGTTGAATTTGCGCCGTCAATGGACGCAGCTTCAAACAGGCTCTGGTCGATACCCATGATACCAGCCATCAGCAGGATCGTGGTGTTACCGAACCACATCAAGAAGTTGATGAACGCTACAATACTTCTTGTCGCCATAGGGTCAAGGAAGAAGTTGAACGTTGTGTTTGTCATCGCCTGTATGATCTGGTTTACAGGACCGACATTGGAAAACAGCGTAAAGAACAGCATTGAGAATGCAGACGCCATTACAAGGTTAGGCATATAGATGACTGTCTTGAAGAACGTCTGACCCTTGATGTTGAGTCTTGCACTAGTGAAAATTACCGCCAGAAGCAGTGAAAATACCAGCTGGGGGATCGCACCCATTATCCACATCAGCATTGTGTTCCATGCGTAGTTCAGGATATCAATGTTCCCGTTCTTGGGTGTGAACAGCGTGATGTAGTTCTGGAATCCTACAAAGTTCGGACCGACCTGATCCAGGCCGTTCATGTAATTTTCAAAGAAGCTGTTATAGACCGTACTTGCAAGCGGAATAAGCTGGCATACGATAAAGACAATTAAGAAAGGAGCGATAAAAATATAGCCCCACTTGGCATAGCTGACTGACTTGCGCTTTTTATCCATTCCTAGAACCTCTCCTCTTTTTTCCTATGAAAAAGAGGTGAAGCAAGACTGCCCCGCCTCTTTTTTCTTAGGAACTAATTAGTGTACTTGTTTCCGATTACGGAGTAACGATTGCAGGATACTTCTCGTTTACAAAGCTGTAGAAGTTAGAAAGAGCAGTCTCCTTGTCAATTGCGCCGGTGAAGTAGTCGAGCATGTACTCAGGGAACTTCTCGCTGAGGAGCTGATCATAGATAGTCTTGTTCTCGAACTTGATGTTCTTAGCAAGCTCTACGAAGATAGCTGTATCGTTCTGACCGCCGAGGAATGCGTTGCCGTAGTCGGGATCTTCAGCGAACTTCTGGTTTACAGCCATGTTGTTGGTGAACTGCATTTCCTTCTCAACAAGAGCGGAGCAGATGTCTTCATTAGCAGTGAATGCATTGAAGATATCAGCGAGCATCTCGGGGTTATCGGAGCCTTCAGCTGCGAGCAGCCATGTACCGCCCCAGAAGAATGCCTGCGGACCCTGTACGATTGCCCAGTCGCCGGAGCAGCCCTTCTCGGGATCCATTGCGTTGCCCATGCAGAAATTGTAGTACCAAGCCGGACCGAAGAAGCACATTGTCTTGCCGTCCTTGAACATCTGAGCATTCTTCTCATCGCCCCATACGCCGGAGGTCAGAGTGTACTCGTTCTTAAGGAAGTCCTCAGTCTGGGTCATCCAATCCTCAAATGCAGAGTCGATAACGAGGTTGTTATCAGCGTCTACCCAAGGACCAGTGGTGTTGTTAGAGAAGGTTCTGAGAGTCTCAACGTAAGAAGCGGTCATGTAGTAGCCCTTCTCCTTAGCGGTCTTAGCAACCTCGTTGAACTTTGTCCAGTCGGACAGCTTAGCCTGAACCTCAGCGGGCTCGGAAGTGCCGAGAACGTCCTCAGCAATGGAGCGTCTGTAGATCAGAGCAGCAGGGCAGCACTGGAAGGAAACGCCCTTGATAGCGCCGTTTCTGGTATCCATAGCAGCGGATACGGTGTACTCATACTCAGTATCATAGTAGTTAACGCCGAGCTTGCTGATATCCATGGTGTAGTCGGAGTTTACATACTTGATGATGTAGTCAGCTTCTGCAAGGAACATATCAACCTTGTCATCAGCAGCAGCGGAAGCCTGAGCCTTCAGAGCCTGGTCGAGCTTATCCTGATATACGCCGTCATCAGAGGGGTTGATAGTCCACTTAACTTCGATTCCCTCAGGAACGGTGTAGTACTTCTCGAAGAAGCCCTTGAACTCTTCGTTCCAAGCGTAGATGTTGAATACCTTACCTTCGCTCTCGCTTACGGTAATACCGGTACCAGCCTTCTTAGCCTCGTCGCTTGCAGCAACAGGAGCGGGCAGGGATACCTTAGTAGCCTCAGGTGTAGAGGTCTCGCTGCTGGTGTCAGCGTTACCAGAATCATCAGCAGGTGTGCTGCTGTCGTCAGCAGCAGGTGTGCTGCTGTTGTTGTCAGCGGCAGGAGTGCTGCTGGTTGTGTTGCTGGAGCAGCCAGCAAAGGACAGGACTGCAGCAGATGCGAGCAGAGCTGCTAAAAGTCTTTTCTTCATAGATTTTTTCCTCCCAAAATAGGTTTCATTCGTTCCCGAAGGAACTGATTCTCACCAAGGTTTCATCACGGTGATAATACTCTGTCTGAAGTGTATTTATTACCGCCCTTGATTACATTTGTAAGTTTATCATAAATCCTTTTATTTTTCAAGCCCTTTTTTTTAACTTTTTTCACACCAAAAGTGGGAAAACGTTTTCAATTTTGCTTCATTGTACATAATCACAACAGAACGTTATATTTCCCTCACAATTCCTTAACTTTATAATTTTAATTAATTTATCGGCTTGTTAATGCGGTTTTCCGGACGGGGGTCAGAGCAGTATTAACTTTATTAACCGATTTTGTTACCGTTTTGTAACCAATTTGTAATTATTCTTTTGTGCAATTCGCCGAAAAATTATAAAAGGGTGATTGTAAACGATATCACCGGGAATCCTTATAATTTAGCGCCATAATCGCACTCGATACAGTTCGACTGCTGTCGGTTTACGCTTGATTTTTTCCCCATTGATAAAAGTTTTTATGCATTTCCAACAACACATTCATTTTCATGATCCTCCCCTGCTATCGCCGCGTTTCTGTAAAAAATGACGAAAAACCCCTCAGCCGGAGCCGAGGGGCAAAGTCTTATATAATATATGTGTATTTTTATACCGGGTGTACCTTGTTCACCTTGTCGGCATGCTCTGCGTCAATACCGATCTGTCTGTCGCGGCGCTTCTCAAAGAACTTCGGCGCAACCTTCGGGAACATAGCGTATGTGAGGACGTCCTCTACGCTGCTTCCGTCGATCCACTCCTTAGCTTCTTCCTTCATTGCGTCGAACTCCGGCTTCAGCAGGTCAGCAGGACGGCAGGTTATAGGCTCCTCGCTGCCGAGGATCTTCTTCTGGAACTCGGGGTCGATAGCAACGGGAGTCTTACCGTATTCGCCCTTAACAAGCCCCTTGAACTCCTTAGTTACAGTCTTGTAGCGCTCGCCCATAATAACGTTGAACACAGCCTGTGTGCCGACGATCTGGGAGGTGGGAGTAACCAGCGGCGGGAAGCCGGAGTCCTTACGAACACGCGGAACTTCCTGAAGTACAGCCTCAAGCTGGTCAGCCTTGCCTGCCTGCTTGAGCTGAGAGAGCAGGTTGGACAGCATTCCGCCGGGAACCTGATAGATCAGCGCGTTGGTGTTGGTGGCAAGCATGGAGGGGTCGAGCAGACCGCTGTCGATGTACTTCTTGCGCAGCTTCATGAAGTAATCTCTTACCTCGTTGAGCTTTACAAGGTCAAGACCGGTGTCGTACTCTGTGCCCTGGAATGTAGCAACGATAGACTCAGTGGGTGCATGGGAAGTACCCAGCGCCAGCGGGGACATAGCGGTATCAACAGCATCTACGCCGGCTTCTACCGCCTTGATTATGCACATGGAGGCAAGACCGGAGGTGTAGTGAGTGTGAAGCTGGATCGGGATCTTAACAACGCTCTTGAGATCCTTTACAAGGCTCTCTGCTTCGTAAGGAGTCAGCAGCGCAGCCATATCCTTAATGCAGATAGAGTCAGCGCCCGCGCTCTCGATCTGCTTTGCGTAGTTCATATAGTACTCATGTGTGAATACCTCGCCGAGGGTGTAGGAAATAGCTACCTGTGCGTGTCCGTTCTCCTTCTTCGCTGCCTTGATAGCAGTTTCGAGGTTGCGGATATCGTTCAGCGCGTCGAAGATACGAATGATGTCAATACCGTTTGCGATAGACTTCTGTACGAAGTACTCAACAAGGTCGTCGGCATAGTGACGGTACCCCAGCATATTCTGTCCTCTGAACAGCATCTGAAGCTTGGTGTTGGGCATTTCCTTGCGCAGGATACGCAGTCTTTCCCACGGATCCTCATCAAGGAAGCGAATGCAGGAGTCGAAGGTAGCTCCGCCCCAGCACTCTGCGGAGTAGAAGCCGATCTTGTCCATTGTGGACAGAATAGGACGCATGTCGTCCATAGACATTCTTGTGGCAAGCAGCGACTGGTGCGCGTCACGAAGAACGGTTTCGGTGATCTTTAATTTTGCCATTTCTGTTCTCCTTATTATTTACGCATTTACAGTTGCGATAACAGCGCCGGTCTCAACGGTGTCGCCCTTGTTTACGTTGATAGAAGCAATAACGCCGTCCTTATCAGAAACGATATCGTTCTCCATCTTCATTGCCTCAAGAACTGCGATAACAGTGCCATTGGAAACCTTGTCGCCTACCTTTACCTTAACGTCAACGATGTTGCCGTTCATGGGAGCGTTGATAGTTGTGTTGCCCTGTGCGCCTGCGGGAGCAGCAGCCTTCTTAGCTGGAGCTGCCTTCTTAGCGGGAGCAGCGGCAGCAACGGGAGCTGCGGAGCCGTCAGCCTCGTCAACAGTTACGTCATAAGCAGTGCCGTTTACGGTGATCGTGTATCTTTTCATGTCAAAAACCTCTCTATTTTTATTATTCTTAGAATACAAAGTTTACGTGCTTTCTGGTAGGAGCAGCGACTCTCTTGCTGGAGCACATCTCAACTGCGGAAGCGACTGCCTGCTTGGTGTCCTCGGGAGCGATAACGCCGTCTACCATGCCGAGGGAAGCAGCCTTGAACGGAGTAGTATCTACCTCGCCGCCCATGAATACCTTTGCAGCCTCGGGGTTCATCGGAGCGATAGCCGCATTCTCCCATGCGAAGGAAACATCAGCGCTGTCGAAAGCTGCGTAAGCTGCGCCGAAAGCATTGCCGGTGATGAGATTTACCTTGGTAGTGGTAGCGGAAGCGTATACCTGCGCCAGCTTTGCCGCGTCACGGACGCTGCCTGCAAGCTCTGCGCCGCTGGACGGCTCGAAGCCCTCGGTGTTCACCACGGTAACTACCGGGATAGAGAACACATCAGCGAGCTGTACGAATCTTGCAATCTTTGCGCTGTCAGCCGCGGTGAGCTTTGCAGCCTTGTCAGTTGCAACGAAAGCCACGGTTGCCCAGTTTATGCTTGCGAAAGCTGTGTAAGCGGCAGTGCCGAACTCTGAGCCAAGCTCAACGACGGAATTCTTGTCTGCAAGAGCCGCAACCAGCTCCGCGCCCTTGAGGGAAGCAGTAACAGCAGCGTCGTTCTCGGCGAACTCGTCGTTTCCGGCGAGGGCAATATTGTTTGCCGGGAGGATAGCAGCGAGCTTTCTAGCCTTTGCAACAGCGTCAGCGTCGTCCTTGGCGAGGATATCAGCCACGCCGGACTTAGCAGCGTTGGCAGCTTTTCCTGCGCCCTCCAGCTTGCCGTCGGGGGTATTGAAAGGAGCGTTGAGGAACAGCTCTGCCTTTTCGGTCATAATAGTAACGTCCGCCATAGAAGCGATAACAGCGGCAGCACCTGCGCAAACGCCGGTGATAACAGCGATCTGCGGAACAACGCCGGATATCGCAGCGGAGGCCTTGATGATATCTCCATAGTCAGCGAGCACTTCCATGCCCTCGTTGATGTCGCCGCCCTTGCTGTCGAAGAAGCCGATAACCGGAGCGCCGTTCTTTGCAGCCAGCTCATAGATCTTCTTTATCTTGAGCGCCGCGCTCTTGTCAACTGCGCCGCCCTTTACGGAAACGTCCTGAGCGTAAGCGTAAACAGTCGCGCCGTTCACAGTGCCGTATCCGGCAGCAACGCTGCTGAGCGTTCCGTCTGCGGACAGGAACTTGTCAAGCTCCGTAAAGCTGTCCTCGTCACAGAGGGCAGCAAGTCTTTTTCTTGCGTCGCTGTCCGGAACGTTCTGCTCCATTTCAGCTAATGATTTAGATAAAGCCATTTTTCTCCTCCATACCTTAAAAATTGAGAGCGAAAGATCGCAGTCAATCAAAATTTATCCACAATAATTATACTACATCGCAAATAAAATAACAAGCCAAAATCTGAGATTTTTTTATTTTTTATCTTCTGCAACAAAATCATTAACTTAGCTAGTTAATTTTTTGACAATATTCACAAAATCCCATTCACTGCCTTGCCCCGGCGCCCTTGATATGACATAAGGTGAGATTTTTCGCGCCGTACGCTTTGCAGCGCCGTTATTATCTCACTTTGAGCGCTTCTTCTGCGGCTTGCCGATATAGCTCCTGAGGGAGCGCAGCTCCTCCTTGGTGAGGTCGCGGTAGTCCCCGGGCTTCAGCATACCCAGCTTCACGCCGCCGATAGCAGTCCTGCGGAGCCTGCCGACCTCCAGCCCGACCGCGCTGCACATGCGGCGAATCTGGCGATTCCTGCCCTCCTTGATGACGAAACGAAGCACCGTTCTTTCCGGCGATTCAGACAGCACCACGACGGTGCAGGGCAGCGTTTTCACGCCGTCGTCCAGCTCCACGCCGGACATCAGCCGGGATATCTGATCCTCGTTCACCATGCCGTCAATGGTGACTCTGTACGTCTTGGGGACATGCCTTGACGGGTGCATGATGTCGTTCGCGAATTCACCGTCGTTGGTGAAGATAAGCAGTCCCTCGGAGTTCCTGTCTAATCTGCCCACGGGGTAGACCCGCTCCTCAACGCCCTCCAGCAGGTCGCTGGCGATCTTTCTGCCCATTTCGTCCGACATAGAGGTGACATAGCCGCGGGGCTTGTTCAGCATGATGTAGCGCTTTTCCGCGCGTTCCGCGGAGATCTCCTCCCCCTCTACCCGTATGAGATCGTTCACCGGATCTGCCTTGTCGCCGAGGGTGCAGGGTCTGCCGTTCACCGTCACAAGACCGGCGGAAATAAGCTCCTCTGCCTTTCTGCGGGAACATCTGCCGCTGTCTGCAATAATTTTTTGTATTCTGACCTTTTCCATAATTGCCTTTAGTTGCCTTTCTTATGTACGCCCTCCCGGGCGGATTTATACTATAATGCCAGCCCATTCCAGTATCCTGCGGAACAGGCTCAGCTCCTCTTTCGGGACTGTCACGGTGCTGTCTGCGTACAGCGGGCAGGTCTTGACCAGTTCCCCGTCAAGGTAGAACCGTATCTCCCCCAGCTTATCGCCCTTGTCCACCGTGCCGTAAACAAACGCCGGGAGCATGACCCGCCGGGTGATCCGGGTGCGCTGCTGCGGCGTGAGCGCAAGCGTTTCCTCATGGGAATAGACCCCCACGCTCTTCCCTGTTCCCGCTACGGAAACCCTCGTATCGCAGCCAAGCTCCAGCGGATAAGCCTTTACCTGCGTGAAGCCGTAATCCAGCATTTTGGTGTGATCGTTCCAGTCGTCGCCGGCGTTCAGAGTTACCGCAATGAGCGTCACTCCGTCGCGCTCCGCCGCCGAAACAAGACAGCGCCTTGCATTATCGGTGAAGCCTGTTTTTACCCCTATCGCGCCGTCGTACCTCGCCAGCATTTTGTTTGAGTTATACAACGTCCGCTTGTACGGCGGGTTGCCGAACTCCACCTCCGCGCTGCGGCATGCCACAATCTCGCAGAAGGTTTCCTCTTTCATGGCGTAGGCTGTCAGCCGCGCCAGATCAAGGGCGGTGGTGTAATGACCGTCCGCGTCCAACCCGGAGGGTGTCACGAAATGGGTATCTGAAAGCCTCAACTCCTGCGCCTTGCTGTTCATCAGCTTGACGAACTCCGGAATGCTGCCGCTTACCGACACCGCCGCAGCGTTAGCCGCGTCGTTCCCCGACGGGAGCAGTATCCCGTACAGCAAATCCCGCCGCGAAACCCGGTCGCCCTCCTGCAAGCCCATGGAAGTCCCCTCCACCCGTATTGCAAGCGGGTCTACGGTGAATTCCCGGTCAAGGTCGCCGGCTTCAATGGTAAGCAGCGCCGTCATGATCTTCGTGGTGCTCGCCATAGCGCGGCGCTCTCCCGCGTTCTTCTGGTAAAGCACCGTTCCGGTTTCCGCTTCGATAAGCACGGCGCTCACCGCCGACAGGTCGCCGGGACCGGCGGCAGCCGCAGTGAGATCCAGCGCCGCAGCGGTAACTCCCGCCAGAACCAGCGCCGCAGCCCTTTTCATCAGCTTTTTCATATCTGCACTCCTTTGATGTAATGATGTAAAATAATTCCACCATTAGGTTGTGCAGATAAATGGCCGATTATTCAGCCGATTCGTCGTTATTCTCGGACTTTTCGTCCTTCTTTGACTTCTTGTCAGCTACCATACCCTTTATCTTCTCGATAACGCCGGGGATAGCGTCAACAATGCCCTCCACCGGGCTGGACTTAGCGCCAAGCTCCATGAGCTGCACGTCGCCGTCAGCCTTGATAACAATGAAAGCCACCGGCTTTACAGTGACGCCGGCACCTGCGCCGCCCGCGAATTTCTCCGCAGCCTGCGTGGGCAGGTCGCTCCCGCCGGAAGCAAACCCGAACGAAACCTTTGAAACCGGAATGATAGTTGTTCCGTTTGCTGCCGAAATGGGGTCGCCGATAATTGTGTTGACGTCCACCATTTCGCGGATCTTCTCCATTGATACGCCCATTACTCCTTCAATTGCGTTAGACATGATAAAACTCCTTTCAAAAACGGGTATAATTATTTTCTTAGCTTATTTAAAGCGTTCTGCGCGTCCTTCCGGGACAGGTAGTTCTTCCCGAACCTACCCAGCAGCCAGAAAAGGAACGCCAGCGCCGCTATCAGCGTTAGCTTCGCGGTGAAAACGCACTCCGCGGTGGTTTCCTCGCTCATAAAATCGCAGGTTATGTTGAGATCCGGCTCTTTCAGCGTAAAACAGCCGTCAAGGAATGCCAGCGCAGAGCCAGCCGCCATATTCACGCCACCGAATTTTATCGCGGTCTGAGCCGCGTCATCGCCGCCGACGACTATTTGCAGCCGGAAGCCGTATATCCGGGTGGCTTTCAGCAGCCGTTTAAGCGGGGTGCTCAGACTGTCCCATACCAGCTTCACCAGCTCGAAAATGTCCTTTAACGTCAGCTTTCCGCCGGATTTAGCTGATTTGGCTGACTTCGCGGGTTTCTTCGTCCCCTTTTCCGGGGCTTTATCGGTGGACTTGTCCCCTGCCGAAGAGCCGCTGTCCGTTTTACCTTCGGAGGCGGATTCCTCCGTCTTTGCGGCTGCGTCCGCAGTTTTTTCGGCGTCCTTTGCCGCCTTTTTGTCCCGGCGCTTCATCTTTTTTGTTTTGGCCGGGATTCTTACCAGCGTAACGAACAGCCAGTTTATTTTCAGCCGCAGCTCGCCGGAATATTCAAACCTCACCTTGACGGAGGTCATCAGCAGGACAAGCAGAACAACAATGATCGCCCCGGCAATGATCCAACCTGTCATTGCGTCACCTCGCCTTACTCAGCTTATCCAGCGGCGGTCAGTCCCCGCTGAAATTCATCTCGTCGAATTCGTCGAAATCCATCTGGTCGGTGCTGTCCGGTATCGCCGGAAGCCCCTTGATGTCCGTCAGCCCGAAGCACCGCAGGAAGTTGTCCGTAGTCTTATAGGCTATCGGGCGTCCCGGCAGGTCAAGTCTGCCATATTCCTCCAGCAGGTCGCGCTCCACAAGGCTGTTCACCACGCCGGAGCTGTCAACTCCGCGCACCTGCTCCACAAAGCTCTTTGTTACGGGCTGGTTGTATGCCACCACTGCCAGCACCTCCATTGCCGCCTGCGACAGCGGCACCTGCCGCCGATTTTCCAGCGCGGTCTTGATGTAGGGCGCGAATTCCGGCTGGGTCATCATCTGGTAGCTCTCCCCCAGCCTGTTTATGCGGAACGCGCTGTTGTTCTCAATGTACCGGTCGTTCAGCCGGTCGATTATTTTCAGCACCGTGTCCTTTTCTATCTCCGCGGCGGCTGCCAGCTTGTCTGCTTCGATAGGCTCTCCGCAGGCAAAAAGCACCGCTTCCACCACTGCCATACCCTCGCTGAATTTCACTGCTCCGCCTCCTCAGATTCCGTCTTTGGTTTGTCGTCCGCTTTTGTCCTCAGCCGAACGCTGCTGCCGTCCTCGGAAATGTAAATGCGTCCCTCCTTGGACAGCTCAAGTATCGCCAGAAATGTCGCCACAGTCCTTGAGCGCGGTTGGTTCCTGTACAGCTCCTCCATACGGACTGTACCCTGCCGCCGCAGGCTTTTCAGCACCGCCACTATCCCAGTGAACACCGTGACGTAGCTTTTGGCAACTATCGGCTTTATTGACCGCGGTCGGTAGCTCTGCTTGCGGCGGGTGCGCTCGTTCAGGGCGCTGTACGCCAGCATGAGTTCCTCCGGCTGGTGGGTCTTGTGGTAGGCGCGGTCGATCTCCAGCTCCACAGGCTCGCGGACGAACACCACGTCGCCAAGATACCGCTTTTTCAGCCGCTCCGCCATTGTCTTGCAAAGCGCGTACTCGATAAGTGCGCCCTGAAGCTCCTTTTTCATCTCCTCGGCTTCTTCCTTAGGGAGAAGCGCCGCGGACTTTATCATGATGAGCCGCGCCGCCATTTCAAGGAAGTCCGACGTTATTTCAAGGTCAGCCTCAGACATTCGGTCAAGGTACAGCATGAACTGATCCAACAGCACGCTGATCTCGATATCCTGAATGTTCAGCTTGTGCTTCTGGATAAGCGAAAGCATCAGATCCAGAGGTCCCTCGAAGATCTCCAGCTTAAAGCTAAGTCCCTCCATACTTCTCCCCCGTCACACCGGAATAAAGAAGCTAGCCTTGTCCAGCAGCCAATATACGCAGTTGCTGAGGAAGCCAAGCGGAATATCAAGGAAACCGAACATAAGCAGTGCGAAGAAGATGAGGTAGATTATCTGCTGGTTCTTCTCCATGAAGTACACTGCCTTTGCCGGCAGCACCGTCGCCAGAATGCTGAACCCGTCGAACGGCGGTATCGGGATAAGGTTGAATACCGCAAGGAATATGTTTATCTGGATAGTTATCGCAAGGCCCAGCGCGATGCAATTAACAATATCATTCACCATATTGAGCCACAATATCTTGTAAATTATCAGCAGGATATAGCTCAGCAGGATATTCGCCACCGGTCCGGAAAGCGAGGTCAGCACCAGCGCGGTGCGGGGCTTGACGTTGCGGCAGCGGGAGATATTTATCGGGGTGGGCTTAGGCCAGCCTATCCTGAACAGGAACATCGCCAGCGCGCCCATAGGGTCGATATGCGCGAAGGGGTTCATGGTGAGCTTTCCCGCCATTTCCGGGGTATCGTCCCCCAGCTTCTTCGCCACGAATCCGCGGAAGTACTCCCTTATCGGAAACACTACGAAAATAATGACCAGCACCGAAAAGAACGACAGCACCACGCTGATTATATCATCATTAGTCCTGTTGCCGGAAAAAAGCAGTCCGAATAATTCTAACAAAGGTCCTCTGAACACTGTAAATCTCCTTTAAATCACGTCAGCGGCGCATTTCAGCGCCGATCACTGTCAGTTACGCAAATATATATATTTTATATTATACCTCATAATCCTAACTTTTTCAAGTAGCGAAGCAAAAAAAATGCACATTCCGGCGGATAATGCCCGAATGTGCAGGAATATGTGGATAAATTCAGCAACTTACTGCGCGTCCCTGTTGAACGTCAACTTGAAGTCGCCGGAATCTGATTTTACGGTATAATATACCGTGTCCTCCTCCGCGTTGTAGTACAGCGTGAACAGCACCTTGCCGTCGGTGTTGCGGACGTTTATCCCGTTGGAGTTGCGTTCGTACTTCAACGGCTCTCCGGTAATGCCGCCGGAACTTTGGGAGAAGTACTCGTCGGTTATCGTGATTACCACCGCCTCGCCGCTTTCGGGAGTGTATGTCCAGCTTCCCTTCAGCTTATCCATGTCTATCGAACGGCTGCAAGCGGTGCAGAGCGCCGTAATTACCGCCGCCAGAAGCAATGCTTTTATCGTATTTTTCATGTGGATTCTCCTGTCTTTGTAATACAGTGAATATTCTAGCACAATTCCGGCGGATTGTCAACAGTTATCGTGGATTTGTTCCGCGCTTCATGACTATGGTCTGCCCCGCCTGCTCGTCGTTCAGCATGAGCATATCGGTGGAGCTGTTGTACATCGCCGTCTGAGAGGTGCTTACACCGGAAAAAACTGTCACGGTGTTTCCGTCAACGGTGTAGCTGGTCTTGTTTGTATCCTCGGCTATCGCAAAGCAGGTGTCCGTGGCAAACACCAGCTGCCACTCGCAGTCAACGCCGTTCTCCTGCGCATAAGCCCAGAAATCCTGCCCGTTCACCGTGACCGCGCTCCATGTGCCGTAAAGCCAACCGCAGCTATTCTGCGTACCGGGCTTCGGGTTAGAGCCGCGCTTCATTACCATTGTATCGCCCTCCGGCTGGGATTTCTGAAACGCAGTAATAGTGTCCGACGTTTCATCATATGTCAGCACATAATCCTCGCCGTCCCGGGGGTTTGTGAATTCCGCACCGGTGTCAGTCAGACGCACCTCATAATAGTCCGTTGCATAGTTATTTATCGTCCGCAGACCGCTCTCATTTATCTCAATAAAGCACTCACCGGACTGTTCCGGCGCCATTCTGTCGGAAGTCCAGAAGTCCTCGCCGTTCACAGTGACAGCGCTCCACAGCCCGTATATTCCCTCGCCGACAGCGCTTTCCGCGCCGGACTTCCTAGGATTTGCGCCGCGAATGAACACTACGGTCACATCATCATCTGTCGAAGTCAGAGTGTCCCCGGCGGGGTTGTATGTAAATTCAGATCTATCGCCGCTTTCCTTGTCGGTTATTGCAACTCCGCTGTCGGTAACTTTAAACGTGAACTCCACGACAACGCCGTCTGAGCCTTTTGTGACCTTGCCGCCGTCGCTGCCGAAGATCATCTGCACCTCGCCGTCAATACCCTGCGCGTCTGCGAACTCCCAGTAATCACTGCCGTTCAGCGTGAGGGCGCTCCATGTGCCGTACAGCCAGTCCGCGGAGTACCCGCCGCTATCCCCCGGAAGCTCCATAGTCAGCGTGCCAAGTATCTCCTCGTCACTTTCTGCCGTGGGTGATTCGTGGCGCTCTGCCGCGCTGTCCTCGCTTGTGGAAGCGCCGGGAGCGTCCTCCTGCGGCGGGATATCGCTGCCAGTTTTCTGCTGCGGGGTCTGTGTATTTGAGGTCACTTCTGCACTGTCGGAGTTCTGGGAGCTGTCAACGCTGGAAACGCTGCCGCCGGAGCAGGCGGTCAACATCACTGAAAGAGCCAGCGCACCGATGATACCGATATATCTTTTTTTCATAAATTACCTCCGAATGTAGGATTTAGAATATTATAGCACAGATCATTACTGAATTCAAGAGGGTTAAGAAATTGTAATTTGTAGGTGAGTTTGTCAATGACTGCGGAGCAGTCATTGACCGGGGGAAAACTCTTGT
>CAMCFA010000003.1 GCA_945873955.1 uncultured Clostridia bacterium
CAGGCGGCTCACATTATAGACTTTGTCTATAATGTGATTAAGAATTAGTATTATACCGCCGTCCGCTGGACAATATTATATCCCAGCAGGTAGGCATTTTCACCTATTATTATCATGTCCGAATAATCGTCGTCCAGCTCGGTGCTTTTCACCTCGTTAAGCGAGCTGTCATATTCCGTGAGCGTTCTGTCCGCCAGAACATACAGATTCCTGCCAACGCAGCGCACCCTTGTCACATTCCCCAGCGAAAGCGCCGCGGCAGCTTCCAGCGAATCGTCGTACACCGTCAGCACATAACCGCCGCTGCTGTCCTCCAGCAGCACTGAGCGGATATCGCCGCGGGGTATCTGCGAAACGCTCTTTACAAAGGAGGTCTCGGCGGTTATCTCGCCGCTGTCCTTGTCAAGCAGCTTCGCGCCGCCGGCTGTCACCGCGAACACGCCCTTTGAGGAGTGTTCCAGCGAAAATACCATGTGAGAGCCGACGTAGGTCTGCCAGATACTTCCCTCGGCGTTGTCAAGGTCGAACCGCATGATGTAGTATTCCAGCTCGCCGTTCTGCGCGCCGCATACCGAAACGTAAACGCTGTTGTCGTCGTCGGAAAATTCCACCCGGTCGATAAGATACAGCGGTGAAGCCCATCGGAATATCTGCTTGCCCTCGCCGTTGAAAACGTACAGGCAGTTAGTGTACTTCTCAGACTTTGTGACCACCGCGCAGCGCTCGCCGTTGCTTATTTCGGCGAAGTCGATAGTGTCCTCGGTGGAATTGCTGTACACCTCGCCGGAGCGCGAATAGAACTTCATATCCCTGCCGTTGCGGTCGTAAATTAGCGCCCGGCGGCTGTTGCTCGCCATCGCGGGATTCTGCAGCCCGTGCTGCACGTTGGCGATCATCGCCCCGTCGGAATTATAGGTGTAGAAGTATGTATCCGTCAGCAGGCAGAAGTTGTCCCCAAGCTCGTCCAGAACGTAGTCGGTGCTGCCCGGCAGATCCACCGGGAAACCGCCCTTCCCCACGTCCAGAGCCGCGTCCTTGAGCGGCGCGATTATGCTGCCCCAGTTCGCCGCGATTATTACCACGACAAGAATTATCACTGCAAAGATCGCAAGATTTATCCCGAATTTCCTAGCCGCCCGCTTTTTGCGGAATCTGTTGATATCGTCGCGTTTATCCATTCTAACACCGCCCTGTGTTCAAGTTCAGTAGCTTACTTCGTTAAGGTACAGCCCCTCCGGCGGGAGGGTTATCCCGGCAAGCTCCCTGCTGCCGGTCTCCAGCGCCTGCCGGACGTCGTCCAGTGTCCGCCTGCCCTCGCTGACATAGATCAGCGTTCCGGCGCATATTCTCACCATATTATACAGAAATCCGCTGCCGCTTATGCGTATTTCGCATATCTGACCGCGCATTTCAGCGTGAAAGTCATATATCGTTCTTACCGTGGACTTCATTCTGGCCTTGCCCTCGGCACGGCAGAAAGCCCCGAAATCATGCTCGCCGATCAGAAGCTGCGCAGCGTTGTTCATCTTGTCCAAATCAAGCTCATAAGGGTAATGATACGCCAGCTTCTGCATGAACACGTCCCGCTGCGGGGTGTTCGCTATCAGGTAGACGTACTCCTTGCCCTTGGTGCAGTACCGCGCGTGGAAGTTCTCCGGCGCGTCCTCGCAGGAAAGCACCGCGATATCCGGCGGCAGCAGCGTGTTCATGCCCTTGATAAAGCCCTCGCAGGGTATCCTGCTGTCAACATGCACATTGAAGCAGAACCTCCTCGCATGAACCCCGGTGTCCGTCCTTGAACAGCCGTATATCACCGGCGCGGGGATCTTCAGCAGCTTTCCTATGCAGTTTTCCACGACCTCCTGCACGGTGAGCGCGTTGCCCTGCCGCTGAAAGCCGTGATATTCCGCGCCGTTATAGGCGATAAAAACCTTTAGGTTGCGCATAGTTCACCTCGTCACCTCTTTACGGCAGCACCGGGAAGCAGTTTATCACAATTACCGCCGCCATAAGCGCCAGCATTACTCCGACAGCAACATAGTCCCTCGGCGCGGTGTGCATTACTTTCAGCCGGGTGCGCCCCTCGCCGCCGTGATAGCAGCGGCACTCCATTGCGGTGGCAAGCTCGTTCGCCCGCTTGAATGCCGACACGAACAGAGGTATCAGCACCGGGATAAGCGCCTTCGCCTTCTTGAACAGCCCGCCGGTATCCAGCTCCGCGCCCCTCGCTTTCTGGGCGGACATTATCTTGTCCGTTTCCTCCACCAGCGTGGGAATAAACCGCAGCGCAATAGTCATCATCATGGACAGCTCATGCACCGGAACGTGTATCTTCTTCAGCGGCGAAAGCAGCCGTTCTATCGCGTCGGTGAGCATTATCGGCGAGGTGGTGTAGGTCAGCAGCGACATTCCCACGATCAGCGTGATAACTCTTATCAGCATGAACAGCGCCGTGTGAACTCCCTCCGGGTATATCTCAATGAACTCCCACTTGAACAGCGGCGTTTCTCCCTTTACGAAAAACAGGTTCAGTATGCCGGTGAATATCATCAGCGGAAGTATCGGCTTAATGCTCTTTAATATCATTATCAGCTTGATGTCCGCCAGAATATAGCATACCACCATGAACAGCATACCGAGGATAAGCCCGGTGTAGCTCTGCGCCGTAAAAAGAATAACAAGGTAAAGTATATCCAGCACGAGCTTTACGCGGCTGTCAAGCCTGTGTATGACCGATTTGCCGGGAAAATACTGCCCTATCGTAATGTCCTTTATCATTTTGTTCTACCTTTAACTCAATGCTTTATCAGCGGAAGCAGACGTTCTGCCGCCCTTTCGGTCGTGTAGATGTCGTTTCCGATATCAGTGCCCAATTCTTTAAGGATATGGCTCATACGGGTTATCTGCGGTACGTCAAGACCTATCTTCGCGAGCTGATCTGTCATGCCGAACACCCTGTCCACCGTATCATAGCAGAACAGCCGGCTCTTGTTCATGACAAGCACCTTGCCCGCGTACTTCACGATGTCCTCCATTGAGTGGGACACCAGCAGTATCGTCTTGCCGTACTGCTCGTGATACCGCTTTATCATGCCAAGTATCTTGTCCCTGCCCTTAGGGTCAAGACCCGCCGCCGGCTCGTCAAGGATAAGCACCTCCGGGTCCATGGCAAGCACCCCGGCAAGGGCGACGCGCCGCTGCTGTCCCCCGGAAAGCTCAAACGGCGACCTGTCCAGCAGATGCGTGATACCCATGCTTTCCGCCGCCTGCTTTACGCGCTTGTCGATGTCCTCGTCGGAAAGCCCCATGTTCTTCGGACCGTAGGCAATGTCCTTTGCCACAGTTTCCTCAAAGAGCTGGTGCTCTGAGTACTGGAACACTATCCCGACCTTAAAGCGGATATCGCGGATATTCACGTCCTTTGCCCATATATCCGCCCCGTCCACCAGCACAGTGCCGGAGGTAGGCTTCACCAGACCGTTGAAGTGCTGTATCAGCGTGGATTTGCCGCTGCCGGTGTGTCCGATAATTCCCACGAACTCGCCCTGTTCGATAGCAATGTCCACGTTGTCCACGGCGGTTTTCTCGAAGGGCGTTCCAATGCTGTATTTATAGGTCAGTTTCTCGCCCTGCAATACTATCGGGCGCTTGTCCGCGGTGATCTCCCGCTCCGGCTCTGCCTGCGGAATGACCGTGCTCCTGCCCTCTGTCAGCCGGTGCAGAGCCTCGGCGCACTCCTGCTCGCCGATTATTTCCGTGGAAATATCCACGCCCTGCTCCCGAAGCTCCTCACAAAGCTCCGTCACCTGCGGGACGTCCAGACCAACGGATTTGAGCCGCTTCACCTGAGAAAAGATCTTCTTCGGCACGTCGTCCATTATTATCTTTCCGCCGTCCATGACTACCACCCGGTCAGCCTGCGCAGCTTCGTCCATGTAGTGGGTAATCAGAACCACAGTTATGCCCTTTTCCCGGTTCAGCGTGTGGATCGTCTTCATGACCTCCCGCCTACCCTTCGGGTCAAGCATTGCTGTCGGCTCGTCCATGACGATACACCGAGGCTGCATTGCGATAACTCCCGCAATGGCGACCCTCTGCTTCTGCCCGCCGGAAAGCTGGTGCGGCGCGTGCTCCCGGAACTCGTACATGTCCACCTGCTTCAAGGCGTCGTCCACCCTCTGCCGTATCTCCGGCTGGGGAACTCCCATGTTCTCCGGCGCGAACGCCACGTCCTCCTCGACAATGGTAGCAACAAGCTGATTGTCCGGGTTCTGGAAAACCATGCCCACCGTCTGGCGTATATCGTATATCTTTTCCTCGTCTGAGGTGTCCATTCCCGCGACAGTCACCTTGCCCTCGGTGGGGTAAAGAATCGCGTTAAGGTGCTTCGCCAGCGTGGATTTGCCGCAGCCGTTGTGTCCCAGCACCGCAAGGAACTGGCCCTCCGGCACGGAAAGGCTGACGTTTTTCAGCACCTGATTCCGCCCGGTCTCGTTGCCGTCCTCGTCCCGACTGACATAGTCAAAGCTGACGTTCTCGACCTCGATGATGTTTGTATCTGACAAATTATCTTACCTCTGTTTAAAACTTACTATCGCCGTACTTCCCGCCGGAAGCGGCATTCCGGTCTGTTTTACCGGAAGCCCTATCTCCTGCGAATCCACTGAGATATCAAACCGCTGACCCACCGTCATTTGCAGCAGGTAGCTCATAACGCTTGCCGAAAGTCCAGTGGTGTAGCTGTTCAGCAGAATGAACAGCGGTCTGTCCGAAAGGAGCTGCGTGCAGGAGGTCATGAGATCGTAAATGCAGTCCTCCAGCTTCCACATCTCGCCGTTTGTTCCCCTGCCGTAGCTCGGCGGGTCAAGTATTATGCCGTCGTAGCGCGTCCCCCGGCGTATCTCGCGGTTGATGAACTTCTGCGCGTCGTCCACTATCCAGCGTATCGGTCTTTCCGACAGACCGGAGAGCTTCGCGTTAGTGCGCGCCCAGTCCACCATACCCTTTACCGCGTCCACATGGCAGACGGAGGCTCCCGCCGCCGCGCAGGCAAGGGTCGCTCCCCCGGTGTAGGCGAAAAGGTTCAGCACGTTTATCGGGCGGTCTGCCCCGCGAATCGCGTTCATGCAGTAGTCCCAGTTCACCGCCTGCTCCGGAAAAAGCCCGGTGTGCTTGAACCCGGTGGGCTTCACCATAAAGGTGAGGCCGCCGTACTTTATCTGCCACGACTCGCTGAGCTTCCTGCGGTAGTCCCACGAACCGCCGCCGGAGGAGGAACGGTTGTACTTCGCGTGCGCCGTCTGCCACTCCGGGGCGGTATTGCCGCTTTTCCAGATTATCTGCGGGTCGGGGCGGATAAGGATAACGTCCCCCCAGCGCTCAAGGCGCTCCCCGTCAGAGGTGTCGATAAGGCAGTAGTCCTGCCACTTGTCTGATACTCTCATTTCTTCTGTCCTTTAAATTTAAAGTTTCTGCCACTCAATGCACTCCGGCAGCTTCATTTCTTTCATGAATTCGGCGGCGCATTCCAGCACCTTGCTCTCCGGGACTATCTGCCCGCGCTCGATAGTATACGCCTCGCCGTCGATATTGACGTCAACTGTGCCGTGCAGCTTCCTGTCGCCGACGGAAACGTAAGCCGTTCCGCCCTCGGCGGTAAAGTAGTTCAGCGAAGCGCCGTCCTCGCAGCAGAGTATCGCTATGCAGGGGTAGGTGTCAGTCCCCTCACCCAGCCATATCTCTCCGCAGGCGGCGTTCAGCGCGTCCTTAAGCTGCTCTTTATCGTTCACCGGGAAGTTCCCGTTATTTGCACAAACTAACATTATTTTCTCCTGTTATGTGAGATTTGCCCGTACAGTATCAGCGATAAAATTCGCAAGGCGCTCTACCATTGCCATGTCCTTGCCCTCTACCATTACACGGACTAACGGCTCGGTGCCGCTCTCCCGCACAAGGACTCTGCCGCCGCCGGAAAGCTCCTTTTCCGCCGCAGAAATGCTCTCCGCGATCGCGGGAATGCTGCTCCATTTGCCCTTTCCCTCGGCTGAGATACGCACGTTCACCAGAAGCTGCGGGTAGTCCTCGATATCCCGGCACAGCTCCGACAAGGGCTTTCCGGTCTCCTGCATTACCTTGATGAGCATTGCCGCGGTAAGCTGCCCGTCGCCGGTGGTGGCGTGGTCGAGCAGGATTATATGCCCGGACTGCTCCCCGCCTATATTATAACCGTTTTTGCGCATTTCTTCCAGAACATATCTGTCCCCGACCTTTGCGCAGACGGTTTTCATGCCGTTGTTCTTCATGAAGTCGTGGAAGCCGAGGTTGCTCATGACCGTTACGACCGCCGCGTCGCCTTTGAGGATACGCTTCTCCTTCATGCGTTTCGCCAGCACTGCAATTATCCTGTCGCCGTCAATAACTCTGCCGTTTTCGTCCACCGCAAGGCACCTGTCGGCGTCGCCGTCGAACGCGAAGCCCGCGTCGAACCCGCCGTTCTTCACCTGCTCACAGAGCTGCTCAATATGGGTAGAGCCGCAGCCGTCGTTGATGTTCGTGCCGTCCGGCTCGTCGGCGAGAAACTCGCAGGAGTCGCCAAGATACGCGAACAGCTTCGGCGCAGTCGCCGCGGAACTTCCGTTAGCGCAGTCAAAGCAGAAACGCAGGTTCGTCCCGGCGTAATTCCCCGCGCCCACGCAGTCGCGGATATGCTGTATGTAATCCTTGCAGGCGCTGCTCAGACGGGTTATCCTGCCCACGGAAGTACCCTCGCACAGCGGAATATCGCACTTCTTATCAAGGATAAGCTCCTCTATCTCCTCCTCAACGCTGTCCGGCAGCTTGAATCCGTCCGAGGAGAACAGCTTTATGCCGTTGTACTCCACCGTGTTGTGTGACGCAGATATCATCACGCCGGCGTCAGCGCCGTAAGCCTTGACAAGATATGCCACCGCCGGGGTAGGAACTACACCCAGCAGAAGCGCGTTCGCTCCCACCGAGGCAAGCCCCGCGGACAGCGCCGCTTCAAGTATCTTTGACGAAATTCTCGTGTCCATGCCGACGATTATGTTCGGGTGGACTTTTCCGCTCTCCTTTGTCAGGACGTAAGCCGCCGCCCTGCCTATCTCCATTGCTCGCTCGCAGGTAAGCTCTGTCACCGCGACTCCCCTTGCACCGTCAGTGCCGAATATTCTTCCCATCTTGATTCCCCCAAATTATGTATTATCTCAGAAGTCGTCCAGCGTCTGCTGTCCGTCCTGCAATATACCCAGATGTTTGTACGCCAGCGCGGTCGCCGTGCGCCCTCTCGGAGTTCTTGCAATAAAGCCTAACTGCATAAGGAACGGCTCGCAAACCTCCTCCAGCGTGACCGACTCCTCGCCCAGCGCGGACGCCAGAGTTTCCAGTCCCACCGGACCGCCGTTGTAGCCCTTGATTATCATTTCAAGGAAGCGTCTGTCCAGCCGGTCAAGTCCCAGCCTGTCTATGTCCTCGCGCCCAAGTGCGATATCCGCGATCTCGCGGTTTATCTTTCCGTCGCCCAGTACCTCCGCGTAGTCGCGGACGCGCTTCAGCAGGCGGTTCGCGATTCTCGGCGTCCCGCGTGAGCGCTTCGCGATCTCCATTGCGCCGTCCTTTGTGCAGGGTATCGCTAAGATCACCGCCGAACGCTGCACGATACTGCACAGCTCCTCCGGGGTGTAAAGCTCCAGCCGCTGAATCACGCCGAATCTGTCGCGAAGCGGCGCGGAAAGCTGCCCGGAGCGGGTAGTCGCGCCTATCAGCGTGAACCTTGGCAGGTCTATTCTGATAGACCGCGCGGACGGACCGTTGCCCATGATTATATCCAGCACGAAGTCCTCCATAGCGGGGTACAAAACCTCCTCCACCTGCCGTGAGAGCCGGTGTATCTCGTCGATAAACAGCACGTCGTTCGGCTGGAGGTTGGTAAGCAGCGCCGCCAAATCCCCGGCTTTCTCAATAGCGGGACCAGAGGTCACCCGGATATTTACGCCCATTTCGTTCGCGATTATGCAGGAAAGAGTGGTCTTTCCAAGTCCCGGAGGGCCATAGAGAAGAACGTGATCAAGACATTCGCCGCGCTTTCTCGCCGCCTCGATATAGACCTGCATGTTCTCCTTGACCTTCTCCTGCCCTATGTACTCGGAAAGCAGCTTCGGGCGCAGGGAATACTCGATATCGGTATCTGCCTCATTATATTCCGGTTCGACGATTCGGTTACTTCTTTCCGGGTTTCCGCTAAATTCAGACATTTCCAGCATCTGTATCTTCCTCTTCTAATGTACAGCGTTTATAGTATTCACGGGGCAGGTCCTCTCCCGTCGCGTCCGGCGCGTGGTTAAAGGTGTGAAGCGCGGTCATGCGCCTTGAAAGCTCCTCCGGGTCTTTATACCCGCAGAGCAGTGCCTTTTCGTAGTTCTCCCTGCACTTTTCCTCGTCATCGTGCATTGCGTACCATGTTGCAAGCTCTGCGTAGACCAGCGGGTGATTTTCCTGTATCGTCACCAGCTTTTGCAGAGTTTCCAGCGCCTTGTCGTCCTCGCAGCGCACCATGTATATCTTCGCAAGGCTGAAATAGGAATAGCCGTGGTTCGGGTCGTATTCCAGCGCCTGCTGGAAGCAGTACTCCGCGCTGGACAGCTTCCCCTCCACGTAGTATGCATGTCCCAGCCGGGACTGCACCTCCGGGTCGTCCGGGGCGAACTCCGCCGCCTTGCGGAAGCACCACAGCAGCCGCGGGTCGTTCTCGGTAGCCTCGTACAGCTTGATGAGCCACTCTATGCAGAACATCTGGTTCTGCCGCACGCTGGACAGACTCAGTGCCCGCTGGAGCAGGTCGTCCGCGTCGGGGTATTTCCCCTGAAACAGCTTCACTATGCCCTTGTATGCGTACTTCGCCGCCTCGTCGCTGCGTATCTTGCGTATTCCCTGCTTGCCAAGGGCTTTCAATGCCGCCCGGCGCAGTTCCACCTTGTTCCTTATAATTAAGAACATATTTACAACAAAAGCCGACAGCGCCACTGCCAGAGCCAGCCCCAGCGCCATGATACAGCAGTATCTGTCGCTCTCGTCGCCCACCGACATAAAGTAGGACAGGAAGAATACCGCCTCAACCACCGCGATACCTAACGCTACCTGCATTCCCTTATTGCCGGACAGATGAATTTTCTTTTTTTCAGACAATATTATCACCTCTGTAAGGGGGATATCATTTCATCAGCCAAGCCGCTTCAGCGCGTACTTTATAAGCTCCTCCACCGTGCTGTCCGGGGAGGCTCCCGCCAGCGCCGCCTGTGCCTGCGGCAGGGCGAATCCCAGAACGCACAGCGCCGTTATCGCCTCTGCGGCGGCATTTCCTGCTTCTGCAGCTACCGGCTCGCTCGCAAAGTCCGCTGCGGAAATGTGCTGCTCCTTTGCAACCTTGTCTTTAAGCTCCATAACGATACGCTGGGCGATCTTCGCGCCTATGCCCGGCGACCGGGTGAGCGTCTTGCTGTCGCCGGTGGTTATGCACAGCGCCAGCTTTGAGGGCGTCAAGTCCGACAGAATGGACAGCGCCGCCTTAGGGCCAACACCGGACACCGATGTGAGCTGCCGGAACGCCGCCAGCTCCGCAGTGTCCGCGAAGCCGAACAGGTCTACCGCGTCCTCCCGGACGTTAAGCTGGGTGAACAGCCGTACCTCCTTAGGCTCGCCGTTTGCGCCGCCGATCTTTTTCAGCGTATTCATGCTTGTTCGGCAGGCGTAGCCAACTCCGCCGCATTCCACCACCGCAAGGTTGGGTTCGGTATGTATCAATTCGCCGTGTAAGCTGTAAATCATCTGTATTACCTCATGATATTATTTTTTGTGCAGTATCTTCCCCATGCCGCCGTTTTTTTCCTCCGCCCTCGCGATAAGCCGTGAGAGCTGTGAGCCGCTGGAATGTCCGTGGCATATCGCCAGAGCCACCGCGTCGGCGGTGTCGTCCGGCTTGGGAATCTCTTTCAGATTCAGAATATTCTTGACCATTTCCTGCACCTGGTGTTTTTCTGCCCTGCCGTAGCCCACCACCGCCTGCTTCACTTGAAGCGGCGTGTACTCGTAGATCTCTATCCCCCGCTGGACAGCCGCCAGCAGGATAACTCCCCGCGCCTGCGCCACGTCTATGCCGGTGGTCTTGTTGTTGGTGAAATACAGCTTTTCTATCGACATACAGTCCGGCTTGAACATATCCAGCACAGTGCACATGTCGTTGTATATCTCCATAAGCCGCTGGTCGAAGCTCGTCCCGGCTTGGGTAGTCACTGCGCCGTAATTCACCACCGTGAACCGCGCTTTGTCGTAGTCCAGCACGCCGTAGCCCACGATAGCATAGCCGGGGTCAATGCCGATTATCCTCATGTGTAGCTTTCGTTGTCGGTGATATAAGCGCGCACCCGAAGCGGTATCCCCATATCGTCCGCCAGCTTCTGACAGCGCTGTATCTCCTCCGGGGTGATGATGTCCACCACCGTGAATCCGGTCTTTACGCCCATGTTCTTCATTTCCGCCGCGAAGTCAAGCATGGTCTGGAACGCTTTCTCGCCCCATTTCGGGCGTGTGACCTCGTTGTAGCGCTTAGCGTCCGGGGCGTTAAGGCTTATGGAGGTGCTGTCGATAAGCCCCTTGAAGCGGCTGAGGTCGAAGTCCGGGTGTATCAGCTTCACCAGCCCGTTTGAGTTCAGCCGTATCTTCATGCCGGAGTTCTGCTTGATATATTCCGCCGTGCGCACCAGCATGTCTGCCCGGACGGTAGGTTCACCGTAGCCGCAGAACACCGCGTCGGTGATACCGGTCTTGTCGAAACTGTCAAACGCCGCCGTTATTTCCTCAAAGGACGGCTCATGCTCCAGCCACAGGCTGTCGTTGTCCTTTATGGAGTCCGCGTTGTTGCGCAGGCAGAACACGCAGTCGCAGGGACAGCCGTTGGTTATATTGATATACATTTTGCCTTCAAATCTGTAAAAAATAGTCATAAAAATCACTCCCGTGTATACAAATATTCATTTTATTATACCACTATATTGCGCTTTTGTCAAATCGTATTTCACAAAATATTGCGTGAATTAACGGACATTTTTCGGCATTTTTGAGTATGATTCCTGCCGCCGCAGGCGGGCAGTTTCTTCCTTGTATACAAGAGGAGCAAAAAGAGATAATATGAACATGTTTCAACACCCGGCGCGCCGAAAATTTTAAACATTTCAACAACAAAAATAATTCTCTTTTTTTCAAATTCCGCTTGACAGCCTTAGTAATATGTGTTACAATTAACAATGATAATTCTGTCGAAAGGCAGGGACAAAGCACCGCCCCCGACAGCATACATAAGGAGGACAAAATAATGGACGACATTCATGTTGGAGATAAGGTAGTAGTAAAGCTCAAGGAATATTTCAGCGGCGAAGGCAACGCGAAGCCCCGGGTACAGGGCGAGGTAAAGTTTGTGAACACAAAGGCAAATTTCGCGGTGGTTGACGTTGGAAAATACAACGTTACCTACTGGAACAACGAGATCATGCCCTTTGACCCCGAAAAGTTCAGACTCACCACAAACAACCGCGTTGAGCTTATCAGCCCGGCTTCCTCCGAGGAAGAATCAGACGAACAGTGATCCGCGGAAAATCCGGCATTGCGCTGAATTCACTTAAATACAAAAATCCTGCGGGAGAGTTGATCTCCCGCAGGTTCTTTTTATGTGAGGTTTACGCCCCGAAAAGCTCCTTGCTGAGCCATACATAAGCGGTGTCCAGCGCCTCATAAAGGCTGTTCATCTCGCCCTTTTTCATCTTGGCGAAATCACTGGGGTCTGTTCCGGTGGGGACCATCTGAACCATTACCTTTGTGGGGATCTCGCTGTCCTTGAAGGTCTCGCTGTCCCGGATCGTGAGCTTTGTCACGAACCTGTCGCCCATGCTTCCATAGTAGATCTCGTTCCCGCTTCTTACCATGGGGAATCCGCGGTAATAGAAAAAGTTACTCTCAGCCATTGTAATTACCTCCATATATTAAAATAAAATTTACCAGTTAAGCTCGATCTCCCCGCCGTTAAGCAGTGCGTCGAGATTGGAGAGAAGCCGCTCGGTATACACCTGACGAACCTTGTACAGCACGTCGCCGTTTACTCTCACGATATTCTTCCTGTCGTCGGACTTGTAGAACTCAATGATATCCTCGCTTCTGCCGTAGGTGCTCTCGTACTCACTGCGGTAGGTGAAATGCACCTTGATATACGGCTCGTAGTCCGCCTCCTCAAAGAACAGCTCCTCGCCCATTGATGTGATAAGGTGCTGGTAGAAGCCCTTGAACTTGCTGTCGTCAAGCGTCTGATCGCCGCAGTAGAACGCATGGTTGTCAGCGTCGCCCTCTACCCGGAATACATACTCGCCGTCCGGGGTAGTGACCGTCAGAGTGTCCACCGTGTAGATGTAGGGTGAGATCGGTCTGCGGGACATGATGTCCTGTACCTTGAACGTGTACCACGGAGCGTTGCTGGTGCTGATCGCGTAGATCAGATTTCCGCCCTCGAACATAGCGTAATATCCGGTGACGGTGGACAGCCCGCCGCTCTCCTCGCTGTCGTCAGCGGAGCGTATCTCGTTGCCAAGCAGAAGAACTCTCGCCTTATTGCCGTACTTGAAGCTGATACGGCAGTAGGGGTCGTCAAGACCCACCGCCGCGATATCCTCCTCTGTCGGGTCGATATATTCGCAGGAAGCCGCGCTCAGCGCATACAGACCGTAGCATATAGTCTGTCCGCTGGTGGTGTCCAGCTCGGCGGTTATCGGCGAGGTGATACGGTGTGAGTTGAACGTGGTGATGACCGAATCCTCGTCCTCCGCCTGTTCAGCAATGTCATACATATACTCGATCTCAACCGGCTCGGACAGATCCTTGCGCTCAATAATAAGGTAGTCCAGCTCCTGCGGGTTGTTGGCGTTGTAGCTCTCCGTCATAACAAGGCTCACAAAATCCTTGATGTCGTAGAACACACTGCCGGTGCTGTAATAGCTCACCTGCATAACGTCGCGGCTGCCCTTTTTGCAGAAATAAACGTAGTTTGAAGCCGCCGGGTTGCGGATACCGAAGCACATGTCGTTCACCGTTCCGTCGTCAAAGGTGATCTTCACCGAAGCCACGGGGTTTTCCAGACCGTATTTGTCCAGATCCGCAGCATTTTCCTCCACGATATCCTTTGCGGAAAGCCCCGCAAGGCTGCGCACCATTGCGCCTATCGTGGAGTCGTTGTGGGTCACGCCGGAAAGCTCCGGGCTTACCCAGTAGTACTCAGTCGAGGTGCTGACATTTCCCTCGTCGTCGGTGGAGGACACCTGCCGTGAGTTTCGGTCGAAGGAGAAGCTGCCGGTTTCGTTGGATATCTCCAGCTTCAGCACGTTCTCCTGTTCCTTATTGTTTATCACCAGCCTATCGTCCTGAGAAGCTTCCTCAGTGCCGATAAGGTCGTTTATCGCGTCCTCCGCCGCAGACGACGAAGTCGAAGCGCCGGAATCCCCGGAGGAGGCGCTTTCCTCCTCCGCAGGGTTTGTCAGCAGCAGCACCAGAAGCACCGCTCCCAGTACCAGCAGCACACCCGCCGCAATAATGACCGTTCTGGTTGTTTTTGATAGCTTTGCCATTTATTATCTGTGCCTCCTGAGCACCCAGATGACCACGCCCGCCGCGATAACAAGTATCGGGATAACGATACACAATACCACAGCCAGAGCGTCAGCGTTCCCTTGATTTACCTCAAAGCCGACAGCGGAGAAGGACTTCGCCGTGATCGTCGTACCGGAGGTCTTTCCGGAGATATAGTTGAACATATTGATCATGAAGTCCTGGTTGTTGGAGTTCGCGTAGCTCATGAACATGCTGCTGCATATCATATCCGAACCGAACGCCACAACTCTGGTGACCTCTTGTGTATTGCTGTGAACCTTGTAAGCGCAAACCGCGTCAATAAAGCTGCCGGATTCCGCGGAGGACTTGTCGAAGTCGCTCTCGGAAAGCGTGCTAATCGGACGCAGGTACGCGCCGTCGTAGCTCTTTATCAGAATTTCCTGCTCAACGCTGCCCTTGCCGCCGTCCTCCCAGAGCTGCTTTATCGGACGAATGTAAGCGTCGTAGGTGATAAGGCTGCTGTTGTAAGCGTTTCCGGCGTACTGGGTGTCCTGAATCTGCTGGAGATGAACATACTCCATGCCGCCGAAGGTGTAAGAGGAATTGCTTTGCAGCACAAGGCTGTCGCCGATAGAAATACCCCACTCTGCAAGGAACGAAGCAAGGTTCGCCATGGAGTTGCCGCCGTCCTCGGAGGGCTGATAGCTCGGCTGGTCGTAGGACGCGAAGTAAATTAGATTCTTGCCGAACGCGCCGCCGTTGTCAAGGAACTGGGACAGCTTTGTAAGGCTGTCGTTGTCGTAGTCCATTGTCGGGGCGTACATTACGATATAGTCTATCTCGCTGTCAACCGAAGCCACGTTCATAAGATTGATAGTTTCAACGTCGTAGCCGTTCTTGTCCAGCAGAGATGACAGGGAGCTGCTGTCCCCTTCGCCGAAGCCCTCGGTGAACGCAACGCGTACCGGGTCGGTGTTGGTGACGTACATCAGCGCAGAGATAGTCGCCTGCTCCACGTTGCTGCCCTCAATTATCTGGGAAGCGTAGGAGCTGTTGACGTACTGCTCGACATACTGGTCGATATAGCTTTCGGGATAGCCGTACTGCGCCAGATTATCTCTGAACGTCGGCGCGGAGAAGTAATTGCCCGGTGTGATTATGCGGTGTCTGCCGGTGGTCTTTGACTCCACCACGATGTAGTTAGTGGTGAGAGTTTCCCCGTTGAAACGAGAAGTGAAATCCGGGTTCTGGTCGATAAGGAGATATTGCAGCTTGAAATGCTCGTTCTCCATAGCCATTTTCTTCAGCAGCTCGTTTACGCTCTTGTAGTAGGTACCGCCGCTCTCGAAGTTCACCTCCGAATTCATGACAGAAACGGTGACGTCCATGTCCAGACCGGAGAGGTAGTTCACGGTAGCCTCGTCAAGGGTGTAGATACCGGTGTCGGTGAGGTCCGCGGTGGTGTCCACACGGTCAGAGATAATGCCCACGATAACGTTCAGCACCACAACTCCCGCAATGAACAGAATAGTTAGCACCACCGAAAGCGTGCCGTGCTTGAAGCTGCGCTTGTTAAGCTTCAGCTTTCTAGCCGCGGGGTTGCCGTTTTGTATCTCCGCCTGCTTCTTTGCGGGGCGCTGCTTCTCTTTCTTGGGCTTTGCGGTGCCTGCGGACTGCTTCGCGCTGTCCTCCGCCGGGGAAGCCGCTTCTGCGCTGGTTTCTGCGTCCGGCTTCTTCTCTTCGTTTTCGTTATTGATTTCGCTCATATCTGCTCCCCCCTTTCTCAGCTCCAGCGGCGGCGTTCAATGTTCCGCATCGTCAGGAAGTTGAAGACTACTATCAGACTCAGGAAGAACAGGATATTCTTCAGACTGAAAATGCCGTAGGTGAATTCTTGATACTTATACAGCACCGAAAGCGCGTTTATTATGTTCTTTAGGAAATCCACCGTCACGAAGCTTGATATCATATCAAACATGCACAGCAGGATATTCACGCCGATACTGCCGATAGCGGCGATCATCTGGTTCTCTGTAAGGCTGGAAATGAATATTCCCGCGGAAATAAACACCGCGCCCATAAGCACTATCCCGACAAAGTTGCCGAAAAAGCTCGCCCAGCCGAAGGAAAGCCCGGTATCCGACCCGGCGACCGCGGCGGAAAGCCCCAGCGCGTATATCAGCATTATCGCCGCGCCAATTAGGAAAATGAAGAACGCCGCGAGGAACTTCCCCGCCACCAGCCCGAACAGGCTCACCGGCGAGGTGAGAGTAAGCTGGTCGGTTTTCTGGCGCTTGTCGTCCGCCATAGTCCTCATGGTGAGGATAGGGATAAGGATCATCATGATGAAGAACATCCACAGGAACACATAGGACATGTTCGCGGAGCCGCTGGAAAGGCAGGTCATCCACAGAAACAGCCCGGAGAACCCATAGAATACCGCGAGATAAACGTACCCCAGCGGCGATGTAAAGTAAGAAACGAATTCACGCTTCATTATCGCTGTCATTTACCCGCACCTCCGTTTTCTATATTGCCGTAGAAATCGCCGGTGGTGAGCTTTAAGAATATCTCCTCAAGGGTAAGCTCGCTGCTTCTCATCAGCAGTATCGGGTAATTTCTCGCCGCCATGCGCTTGAATACCTCCCGGCGGATATCGCAGCCCTCCTCGGCATTCAGCTCGTACTCGCCGATAGTCTTGTCGATAGTGCGGTTGAGGTGTACCTCCACCATCTGCGGGATCTGCTCCAGAAGCTGCTTTACTTCCTTTGTGGGACCCTCTATCTGCACCGTCAGCTTGTGGTCTGCGGAGAGGTTATGCGACAGGTTCTCGGTGGTGTCGTTCGCCACCAGCCTGCCCTTGTCTATAACGACGATCTTATCGCAAACCGCCTGTACCTCAGACAGGATATGTGAGGACAGAATTACCGTATGATTTTTGCCCAGCTTCTTTATAAGAGTTCTGATCTCGATTATCTGCTTAGGGTCAAGACCCACCGTCGGCTCGTCAAGGATAAGCACCTTAGGATTCCCCACCAGCGCCTGCGCCAGCCCGACGCGCTGCTTGTAGCCCTTTGAGAGGTTGCGGATAACACGCTTCTGCACGTCGGTTATCTTCACCAGGCGGCATATCTCCTCAAGGTGAGAGCGCTTCGGCAGTTTACACTTTTTCAGACTGTACACGAAGTTCAGATACTCCATAACCGTCATGTCCAGATAAAGCGGCGGCTGCTCCGGCAGATAGCCGATGTCCTTTTTCGCCCGCACCGGGTCTTCCAGAATGTCCACGCCGTTTATCAGCGCCTGTCCGCCGGAGGAGGACAGATAGCCGGTCAGCATGTTCATCGTGGTGGATTTCCCCGCGCCGTTAGGCCCGAGGAAACCGAGGATCTCGCTCTCCCCTGCGGAAAAGCTGATCCCGTCAACAGCGAGCTTGCTGCCGTAGCTTTTGCTCAGATTTTTTACTTCAATCATTACAATTGTCCTTTGTCAATTCGTGATGAATATTCTGCCGGGATAGACCCGACCATTATAATACTAACACACTAAAGTGATGAATTTGTGAATTAATTCTGAATAATGATGAAATTATTCGCCGATCTCAGCGGTCAGCTTATCGATAGCCTTCTTCATGCGGCTAAGGGTGTCCTCCTTGCCGAGTATCTTCGCAAGCTCCACGCCGCCGCCGGGGGTCACTGCCTTGCCGGAAAGCGCCACCCGCAGCGGGTAGAGGTACAGACCGTTCTTCACACCGTCCGCTTCTATCTGCTTGAACAGCGCGTCGTGAATGTTCTCCTGCGTGAAATCCTGTACTCCCTCAATGACCGGTAGCAGCTTCTTGAGCGCCTCCAGAGATGTCTGGGGAGTGGTCTTCATCTTCTTGCTGACGTACATGTCGATCGAGTACTCCGGCATTTCGTCGATGAAATCCACCCGCTCCGGGATATCGCTGAGCACCTCTGTTCTCGGCTGGATTCCCGCGCAGAGCAGCGGCAGGTCGATATCGGTACGCTTGCAGGTCTTTCTTATCCACGGCTCGGCAAGCTCCACGAACTTCTCCAGCGGAAGTGCGCGGATATATTCCGCGTTTATTGCGGTGAGCTTCAGCGGGTCGAATATCGCCGGAGACTTGGAAATACCGCTGAGGTCGAACGCTTCCACCATTTCGTCCAGCGTGAATATCTCCTTCTCGCCCTTGGGCGCCCAGCCCAGCAGCAGAATGTAGTTCAGTATAGCCTCGGTGAGATATCCCTTCGCGCGGAAGTCCTCAAAGGAAGCGTCGCCGTCCCGCTTGGACAGCTTGTGGGTCGCGTCCCGCATGATATGCTCAACGTGGATATAGATAGGCGGCTGCCAGCCGAATGCCTCGTAAAGCAGGTTGTACTTCGGCGCAGAGGACAGGTACTCGTTTCCTCTTACAACGTGGGTGATACCCATGGTGTGGTCGTCTACGACATTCGCGAAGTTGTAGGTGGGCATTCCGTCGGACTTCAGCAGCACCTGATCGTCAAGGTCGATATTCTCAACTGTGATGTCGCCGTAGATCTCGTCGTGGAACGTGGTCGTACCCTCGTTCGGTATCTTCTGGCGGATAACGCAGGACTCACCCGCGGCGCGGCGTTTCTCTGCCTCCTCGCGGGAAAGCTCACGGCATGCGCAGCGGTTCGCGGAAGCAAGACCGTTCGCCGTATCCTCGCCGGCTGCTTCGTTCTTCCCGCAGAAGCAGTAGTAAGCGTGACCGCTCTCCACCAGCTTTTCCGCGTACTCCTTGAACATGCCCATTCGCTCGCTCTGGACATACGGACCGCAGGGACCGCCGATATCCGGACCCTCGTCCCAGTTCAGCCCGCAGGTCCTGAGCGTTCTGTATATTACGTCGGTAGCGCCCTCAACGTAGCGCCCCTGATCGGTGTCCTCGATCCTAAGTATGAACTTGCCGTTGTTCTTTCTTGCGATAAGATAGGTATACAGCGCGGTGCGCAGATTACCTATATGCATATACCCAGTAGGACTGGGGGCAAATCTCGTTCTAACTTCCATTTCGATATTCCTTTCAATGTATTGGCGGCAGTCCTGTCATTTCAGCGCGTTTTCCTTGTCAAGCGCGATCTGGTGCTTTAGTTCCTCCAGCCCGGCGAATTTCCGCTCCGGGCGAATGAACCTAACCAGCGCCACCGCGATATTCTGCCCGTACAGGTCGCCGTCAAAGCCGATGATGTGGGTCTCCATGACTGCGCCGGTGCCGTCGCTGCGGTGCTCCACAGTAGGCTTGACGCCGATGTTGGTAACGCCGTGATACTGCCTGCCGTCTATCTCGACGTAGCTCTTGTACACGCCGTATCGGGGTATGATGTTGGTGTCCGGGATTATCTGGTTTATAGTCGGGAAGGATATCGTCCGCCCGATCTCGTTGCCCTTCACCACCGGAAGCCTGTACCACAGCTCATATCCCAGCAGACGGTTCGCCTGCTCGATCTCGCCCCGGCGGATATGCTCCCGTATTCTGGTCGAGCTGATTATCTGCCCGTCAAGGCAGACGTCCTGCACCACCTCGACGCGCATTCCGTACCTCGCGCCGATCTCACCCAGCCGTTCCGGAGTGCCGCAGCCCCCCTTGCCGAACCGGAAGCTCCTGCCGCAGCAGGCAAAGCCCGCGTTCAGCTTGTCAATGAGTATCTTCTTCACGAAGTCCTCGTCCGACAGTGTGCAGACCTCCGCGAAATCCGGCGCGTAGAGGTACTTCACCCCCATTTTTGCCATAAGCTCCTCCTTGTTCTCAAAGGAGATTATGTCCTCCGGACCGCGGAATTTCGGCAGCGTAGTGTCACAGTTGAACGTGAACACCGCCGGTTTCAGTCCGGGCTGAATCAGTGCCGCGCTGATAACACCGACATGTCCTAAATGCAGCCCGTCAAAGTAGCCGAGGGCTACCGCAGTCTTTTCCGCCGCCCTCTGGCTGCTGTTTGTTATGTCTATCAAAGTTATTCCACCATATCAGAGCCGCCTTGCTCCGTATTACAGCCGCCGCGCGGTCTATTCACCGCGGAACTGCTTCACCGGAACAAGCTCGCCCTGTTCGTTTATTTTTCCCACGCCGAGGAACTCTCCCCCGGCAGTTATCCGGCACAGAATGTCCTGCTCCGGACGCCGCGCCAGCCTGTCCGCGTCCAGCCGGACGCCGTTCAGATACATTCGCCGCTGCACCTCGTCAAGAGGTATCTCCGGCTGCTTTACGAACAACTGCTCCACCGGCATGAGCCACTGCTGCAACTGCTCCGGGTCTGCCCCGCGGACTTCCTCCAGCTCATGGCAGCTTTCCAGCGTGAAGCCGCAGCTTTTCGTCCGGCAGAGGCTTGTCATCACAGCGCCGGTGCCGAGTTCCTCGCCGATATCGTTTATCAGCGTGCGGATATACGTCCCGCCGGAGCAGTCCACCTCCAGCACGCCGTCGGTGCCGTCAAAGCTGAGCAGCTCCAGCCGGGATATCACCGCGGGGCGGGGCTTGCGCTCCACCTCTATGCCGCGCCGTGCAAGGTCGCAGAGCTTCTGCCCGTTGACCTTGAGCGCCGAGTACATAGGCGGTATCTGCATGATATCCCCCCGGAAGTCCTCCAGCACGAACTGCACCTCCGCGTCGGAAACGCCGTTCTCACAGCGGGAGCGCAGCTTTCCCCAGATGTCCTGAGTATCAGATACCACGCCCAGCCGGAAGCCGGCGCGGTAGCTCTTGCTGTCGTCCGGGACAAGATCCACCGCCTTTGTCGCTCCTCCGACGAACACCGGAAGAACTCCTGTCGCCATGGGGTCGAGTGTTCCCCCGTGCCCGATCTTTTTTGTGCCGAAACACCGCCGCATTGAAGCCACCACGTCGAACGAAGTGAACTCCTGCGGCTTGTTGATACAGATGATACCGGTCATGTCAGCTCCGCTCCAGCGCCTTTGCGCACGCCCAGACGAGCTGCCGCTCCGCTTCTTCAAGGGAGCACTCAAACGCGCAGCCAGCGGCTCTCGCGTGACCTCCGCCGCCGAACTGCTGAGCTATCGCCGCAACGTCCGCATTCTCGCTGGAACGCAGCGACGCCTTGAACAGCCCCGGCTTCTTTTCCTTGATACAAATGCCGATATCCACGCCCTCGATCTGCCGGGGTATCGCCGCAAGCGCGCCGACGTCCTCGCTGTCAATGCCCTCGATAGAGTCGATAAGCTCCTGCGTAACGTCGATCACGGCTATCTTCCCCGCGTCGTAGTAGCGTATCTTGCTAAGCACCGTCTGCTCCAGCTTCAGCCTGCCTTGGCTTTTCATGTCGAACATTGCGTAATTTATCGGCACGATATCCGCTCCCAGCTTCATCAGCTCCGCCGCGTAAACATGCGTCTGCGGAGAGGTGTTGCTGTACTTGAAGCACCCGCTGTCCGTCGCGATGCCGGTGTATAAGCAGTCCGCGATACAGGAGGTGATCTTCACCTCCGGCATGGAACTCAGCAGCTCGAACATCAGCTCGCACGCCGCCGCGTACTCCGGCGCAAGCAGCAGCCGCTCGGCGTACTCGGTGTTGCTGACGTGATGATCAATGCACAGCGCCGCCTTTTCGCCCAGCTCTCTCATGCCGTAGAGCAGCTTTGCGTCCGCAACGTCCACGGTGACTATCGTCTGCGGCTCGAACTCCTGCTGCTCTATCTCCCGGTACACATAATCGAATTTCTTCGGTATCGGGTCGGGGCAGACTGCCTTTGCTTTCTTGCCGATCTGCTGCAAAGCGCCGCACAGCGCGTACCCGCAGCCCAGCGTATCTCCGTCCGGGCTGCCGTGCATGAGGATAAGAAAGCAGTCGTTTTCCCTGAGGAATCTTCCCGCCTCGTTTAGATCAATTCTCCTCATCAGCGACCTCCGTATCTTCCGCGTCGTTTTCGCCGTTCTCGTCGGACTGCGCCGGCTTCGGCAGATGTGCAATTATGTCGTCAATGTGTGCGCTGTATTCCAGCGAATTGTCCGGCAGGAAGATGAACTCCGGCATTTTGCGCATGCGGACTCTGCCCGCTATCGCTTTCTTGAAGTAGCCGGAAGCGGCGGTCATGCCCTCCACAGCCTTTGCCGTTCTCCCCTCGCCGCCGAGGCACGCGATATGCACCCGGCAGTAGGACAGGTCGCTGGTAAGCTCACAGTGGGTCACGGTGACGAAATTCTTCGCGACCCGCGGGTCTTTCACACCGCTGACCGCGGCGGAAAGCTCCCTTTTAATATCCTCGGAAAGTCTTTTTAAGTTAAAATTAGCCATAAAACCCTCCTTGTTCAGACAGAGTTTAATCTCTGTATTCTTCCATCATATAAGCCTCGAAGATGTCGCCTACCTTGAAGTCGGTGAACTTTTCAAGACTGATACCGCACTCGTAGCCCGCAGCGACCTCCTTGACGGAATCCTTGAAGCGCTGGAGTCCGGCGATCTTGTCGTCGCCGACAATGATACCGTCGCGGACGATACGAACCTGACCGTTTCTCGCCACCTTGCCGTCAAGGACATACGAACCAGCGACCATGCCGACGTTGGTGATCTTGTAGACCTGACGCACCTCAACTCTGCCCAGCTCGACTTCTCTGAACTTAGGCGCAAGCATGCCCTTCATAGCGGCGGTGATGTCCTCGATAGCGTCGTAGATAACGCGGTACAGACGGATCTCGATACCGTCGCGCTTTGCGTTGTCCTGTGCCGACGGGTGAGGTCTTACATTGAAGCCGACGATGATAGCGCCGGAAGCCGCCGCCAGCATAACGTCGCTTTCGCTTACCGCGCCTACCGCGCCGTGGATAACTCTTACCCGAACCTCCTCGTTGGAGAGCTTTTCAAGCGACTGCTTTACCGCCTCGACAGAGCCTTGAACGTCCGCCTTGACGATGATCGGCAGTTCCTTTACAGTACCCTCCTCGATAGAGGAGAACAGATTGTCGAGAGTTACCTGGTGATAAGCCTTGAACTGCTCCTCTTTTGCCTCTGCGCGGCGCTTCTCTACCAGCTCGCGGGCGAGCTTCTCGTCCTCTACCGCAGCGAAGGTATCGCCCGCGGAGGGAACGTCCGCAAGACCCATGATCTCTACCGGAACAGACGGACCTGCTTCCTTGACGGTCCTGCCCTTATCGTCGCGCATTACACGCACTCTGCCCACTGCCATACCCGCAATGAGCACATCTCCGGTGTGCAGCGTACCGTTCTGTACAAGCACGGTAGCAATAGGACCTCTGCCCTTGTCCAGCTTCGCTTCAATAACGGCGCCGGTGGCAAGTCTGTCGGGGTTTGCCTTAAGTTCCAGCACGTCCGCGGTGAGGCATACCATTTCAAGCAGGTTCTCGATACCCTCGCCGGTCTTTGCGGAAACCGGAACGCAGATAATGTCGCCGCCCCATTCCTCGCATACGAGGTCGTACTTGGTAAGTTCTTCCTTGATCTTGTCGGGATTTGCGCCCTCTTTATCCATTTTGTTGATCGCAACGATAATGGAAACTCCCGCCGCCTTAGCGTGGTTGATAGCCTCAATGGTCTGCGGCATGATACCGTCGTCCGCAGCGACTACAAGGATAGCGATATCCGTAACGCTCGCGCCGCGTGCTCTCATAGATGTGAACGCCTCGTGACCCGGCGTATCAAGGAACGTGATGTCCCTGCCGTTGATCTGCACTCTGTACGCGCCGATGTGCTGGGTGATACCGCCCGCCTCGGTGGAGGTAACGCTTGCATGTCTGATATAGTCCAGCAGAGAGGTCTTGCCGTGGTCAACGTGACCCATAACAACAACCACAGGGCTGCGGGGCTGGAGGCTCGCGGGATCGTCGGGAGTGTCCTCAAACAAACGCTCCTCGATAGTCACAACGACTTCCTTCTCTACCTTAGCGCCCAGATCCTCGGCAACAAGTGACGCAGTATCGAAGTCGATAGTTTCGTTGAGGTTAGCCATAACTCCGAGATTGAACAGCTTCTTTATGACCTCGGTAGCGGTGACTTTAAGTCTTGAAGCCAGCTCGGACACCACGATCTCGTCCGGGATCTGTACCTTGAGCTGCTGCTTTCTCGCGCGCTCCAGCTCCAGCCTTTTCAGCTTCTGAGCCTCGGTCTCGCGCTTTGAGCTGAACTGCTTGCCCTTGTTCTGGGACTTCTGCTGGATCTTCTGCTTGCGCTGGAAGCTGTCGTTACCCATTCTGTTCGCGGGGGCGATAGTTTCGTAGCGCTCGTTGTACTTGTCAAGCTCAACGTAGCTGCCGCGGGTATCGACCATCTTGGTGACCTGCTCGCCGCGCTGAACAGCCTCGCCCTTCTGCTTCTGCATGGGGGGAGTGTTCACCTTGATCTTTGAAGAGTCGATAGCCGGCTTCTGCATAGACGGCTTTGAGCTTGCCAGCGGATTTACCTGCTCCCTGCGCGGCTCGCGATTGTCGCGGTTATCGCGGCTGAAGCCGTTTCTGTCGCCGGGTCTGCCGTTATTGAACTGCGGACGGTCGCCGTTCCTGTTATTGTTGAACTGCGGTCTGTCGCCGTTTCTGTTATTGTTGAACTGCGGACGATCGCCGTTCCTGTTGTTATTGAACTGTGGTCTGTCGCCGTTTCTGTTGTTAGACTGCGGTCTGTCGCCGGGTCTGCCGTCACGGTTGAACTGCGGCTTGTCGCCGGGTTTGCCGTCACGGGTGTTCTGGAGTCTGTCGCCCTCGGTTTTCGGCTTGGGAGCTGCGGGCTTCTGCTCTGCCTTAGGAGCAGGCTTGGCTTCTGTCTTAGGCTCTGCCTTTTCCTCCGCCTTAGGCTCTGCCTTGACTTCCGGCTTGGCTTCAGCCTTTACCTCCGGCTTAGGCTCTGCCTTTGCCGCAGGATCTGCCTCCTTGCTTTCCTCCTTAGCTGCGGGAGCAGCGGGAGCGGCAGGTGTAGCAGCCTCAGCGGGAGCAGCGGGAGCTTCTTCCTTTTTAGCCGCAGCCTTTTTCTTTGCTGCGGGCTTCTTTTCTTCTTCCTTGGGCTTTTCGGTCTTTACCCCCGCGGTAACCTTGTAATACTCGTCGAAGCTCTTTACCTCGTGCTTTCTGGAATAAACCTCCAGCACATAGCTTACCTCCTGATCGGTAAGCGAGGTCTGAGCCTTCTTAGCGCCCTCAAACGCTCCTTCAAGGAGCTTTATGACTTCACTGCGGTCAACGCCGATATCAGCCGCAATATCCTGTACACGATATTTTTTGTTTGGCAATGTAACTTTCCTCCATATTAGTTCTTGTCTGTTATATGTTTCGTAATTGAGCCGTATAAACCTGCGTCAAGCACCAGAAAAATGCCTGTTCGCTTTCCGACGGCGTCCTTTGCGTCGTCCATGATGAAATCACCGGTAACGACCGGAGTGCCGCTCTTCTCCGCTTGAAAACGGATCTCCTTTTCTGTCTTGGGCGACAGATCCGCCGCCAGTATCAGTCCCGCTGCCTTTGACTTTGGTGCGGACATCTCCTGCACTGCTGCGTCGAAGCCTATGACCAGCTTCCCCGCACGGCGGCAAAGGCATATCGTCGAAAGTTCCTTATTGATCCGAGGTCAGCTCCTTTTCAAGAATTTCGTATATTTCATCGGGTATGGCGCATTTCAGTCCGCGCTCCAGCTTTCTGCCCTTTCTCGCAAGCTCCAGACAAGCTAGGTTACGGCAGAGATACGCGCCGCGTCCGGCTTTTTTCCCCGTGAGGTCAACGGAGATCTCTCCGTCCTTGCTGCGTACTACCCTCACAGCTCCTTTTTTTCCTATCATTTCACCGCAGCCTATGCATTTGCGCAGCGGAATGTGCTTTTCCTGCATAAAACGCTCCTTAACCCTCCGGCTGTGCTTCGGCAGCCTCTTGAGCCTCGCTCACTGCCTCGGTCTGCTCCTCGGCAGCCTCCTCCGGTTCTTCCTCCGGCGGGTACTCAATGACCTCTAAGTCCTCCGGAGTCACCTTGCTCTCCGCCTTGATGTCGATCTTGAAGCCGGTGAGCTTCGCCGCCAGAAGCGCGTTCTGACCCTTGTTGCCGATAGCAAGCGAAAGCTGGTTGTCGGGAACTATCGCCTTGCAGGCTCTGACATGCGGATCGTTGATGACCACCCGGAGCACCTCGGCGGGCTTGAGCGCCTGCTTGATGAACTCCTCGGGATCCTCGCTGTAAAGAACAACGTCCACCTTTTCGCCCTTTAGTTCCTTAGTCACTGCATTAATTCTGTTCTTCTGAGTACCGATACATGCGCCTACCGCGTCAACATTCGGGTCGTTGCTGATCACCGCGATCTTGGAGCGGGATCCGGGAGCGCGGCTGACTGCCTTGATCTCCACAGTTCCGTCGTAGATCTCCGGGCACTCCAGCTCGAACAGGCGCTTGATAAGACCCTTGTCCGTTCTTGTGATACGCAGGGACTGCTTCTTCGCGCCCTCCTTGTACTCCTTGGAAACGCCGGTGATGAACACCTTGATGATGTCGCCGACATGCAGCGTTTCGCCGGGGATCTGGTCTGCTCTCATCAGAAGCACCTCGTTGTGGTTTACTTCGATAGTCGCGTGACCGGTCTTGGGCTCTATTCTTGTAACAACAGCGGAGACCGCCTCGTTCTCGTACTCGCCCCACATCTCGCTGAGCTGCTGGCGCTCGACGTCCCGGAAGCCCTGCTTGATAAGATCCTTCGCGTTCTTTGCGGCGATACGCTTGAATTCGTGGGTGTCTATCGGCACTCTGATCTTGTCGCCGACCTCTGCCGCGGGATTGATCTTGCGCGCTTCCTCCAGCACGATCTCTATCTCCGGCTCGTACAGAGTGTCAACTACCTCGATTACCTCTTTAAGTACGCTCACGTCGAAAATTTCCTTTTCAAGGTCGATATTGACGAAAACCACCTCGCTGTCCTTGTCCTCAAGGTGCATGTTGGTTTTCAGGCTCTTTTCGATCGCGTTCTTGATCTTTGATACAAAAACGTCCTCGCTTATGCCCTTTTCCTTCGCGTAGTCAGCCAGCGCAATGAAAAAATCCTTGATGTCGTCCTTGGGCTGTGCCTTTTTCTTAGCCATTTTCCGTTATTCCTCCATTAAATAAAAATAGTAAGCCGCGGTCACTTCCCGCTGTCAAGCAGGTCGTAATCGTCAAAATCGTCATAATTTATTGCAGAAACCTCGGCAATAGGCAGCGCCAGCTCGCCGAAATCTCCTGTAACCGTAATTTTCTCCCCGTCGAAGCCCCCAAGCACGCAGCTGAACGCCTTTGACGGCGCGGCCTCGCACAGCTTGTAGGTCTTGACCTTTATCTTCTTTCCGACAGCCAGCGGAAGCTGCGCCAGCCGCCTTACGGAGCGCTCCAGCCCGGCGGAGCCTACCTCCAGATAATCTATCCTGTCGATGAAGTCCTGCTTGTCTATCTCGGCGTTTATCAGCCCGTCGATCGACTCGCAGTCGTCGATAGAAATGCCCTCCGGCTTGTCGATGAAAATGCGCAAATACCACTTCGCGCCCTCTTTGACGAACCAAACGTCCCACAGCGTATAGCCATGGCTCTCGACTATCGGTCTAACCGCAGCCTCAGCCGCAGCCTCTATCGTGCTGAAGCCCTTTGCAAGTGCCATTAAGACAGCTCCTTTCTGTTCAGCGGGGATCTCGTTATCAGCGGAAAATCCCCCAATCAAAACTTAAAGACTGGAGCGAAACCCCAGTCTTTAGTCTAATCTATCTTACTTTACTTATTATATCACGTTTTTTCAAGAAAATCAATAGGTTTTTAAAAAAACTACATAAAAAAACAATTATTATGATTAAGATGTACCCTCTTTCATCTTTTGTCATTGTCTTTCTAAGATTTTCACAAAGAATCCCTTGACATACATGATTTTTCGTGATATAATGCGTATGAAAAGAGGTGACTGAAATAGATCAGACAAACATGCTACTAGAACTATACAACCGTATCATTACCCTTGAAAGGAGAGTTGACGAATTAGAGAAACAACACAATAGCGGAAATCCCTCGATCGCGTCGCCGGCACAATATCCGCCACGTCAAGCGTCAAGCACCACGACCAGCCAATACACCCCAAAATACGAAAAAGACAACACACAATATTTATTCAATGGAATACCCTACGGAAAAGGGCGGCTTGTGTTGGCGGTGGTAAAAAAATACTTTTCCGACAATCCGGGAATGAATGCAATTGAGCTTACCTCCTCTTTCAACCCAAAACTGCAAGGTTCTCTCGGTGTAGTCAGGGTACTAGATGAAGCAATGAATGAATGCTCGGATTACAAAAGGCGTTTCTTCACAAGAAGTGATGAAATAATCCATACATCAACCGGCGACTGTGTGGTTTGCAGCCAATGGGGAAAATTCAATATCGGCAAATTTATATCTCGAGCCACAGAATTGGGATATACCATCACTACAATTCAATTTTAGAAAGGAATAACAACTATGTACGATACATTTTACAACTACCTTGTTTCAGCAGGATACAAAGAATATACCCCTTCAGGAAGAAAAGGAACAGTTTACAGCTACTGCTACGCCATTGAAAAAGTTCTTGATAATGAGGGCATTTCTTGGCAAACACTTTTCGAAAAAATCAAACAGATTATTGTAAAATATGATCAGGGCGGTATCTACGAGGATTTCGGGAACAGATCTAACCGCACCGTAATCAATGCATTAAGAGCTTTTGAAAAATTCTGCGAAAGATGACTAGCATTTTTTATCCATGTCTTGACAACAAACCGAAATAGTGCTATAATAAAACACAGTGAATACGAAAAGCTGTGACAAGAAACAGTAGGCAGTGCTGATATCCCAGAGAAACGGCGGCTGGTGCGAGCCGTTATTGAGGTTCTGCCGAACCCGTCTTTTAGCTGCGCCCGGAACCCGGATCATACCCGGCAGTAAGCGGCGCCGGCGCTCCCGTTATCGAGCCGGAGTGCGGACATGCGTCCGAATTCAGGTGGTACCACGGACTGTGTACAAGTTCGCCCTGAGCCATACGGCTTGGGGCTTTTTGTATTCTTACGAACCATAAAAAGGAAAGGACTACACGAAATGAAACTTGAAAAGCTAGTGGGCGACCGCTTCAAGCAGCGCCCCTCCGACTGCCAGATCGACAGTCACGCTCTTATGATCCGCGGCGGCTACATGAAGTACGTCGCGAACGGCATCTTCTCCAGCTACATGCCGCTGAAGCGAATTACCCGCAAGATCGAGCAGATAATCCGCGAGGAAATGGACGCTATCGACGGACAGGAGGTAATGTTCCCGGTAGTTATGCCCGCTTCGCTGTGGGAAGAATCCGGCAGATACAGCAGTATCGGCAGCGAGCTGCTGCGCTTCACCGACCGCAACAAGGCGCCGATGGTCCTCGGCATGACCCACGAGGAAGCCGCAGTGCAGCTCGTGCGCGAGTACGCTAACAGCTACACCAAGTACCCGTTCATGATCTACCAGATCCAGACGAAGTTCCGTGACGAGGCGCGTCCCCGCGGCGGTCTTATCCGCGTTCGCGAGTTCACCATGAAGGACGCGTATTCCTTCCACACCTCGCAGGAGGATCTGGAGGAATACTACATGCGCTGCCACAAGGCATACGAGCGTATCTACGCCCGCGCAGGTATCCCGGAGGTCATCTCCGTCGCTTCCGACTCCGGCATGATGGGCGGCAGCATTTCCCATGAGTTCATGCTGCTCACCCCTATCGGCGAGGACTCTATCGCGATCTGCAAGGAATGCGGCTTCCGCGCTAACATGGAGGCTGCCGAGAGTATCATTGAAAACGTCCGCGACCCGGAGAGCCAGCCACTCACCGAGGTCTACACCCCGGACGTACACACTATCGAGGACATCTGCAATTTCTTAAAGACACCGACCGAAAAGAGCTGCAAGGCGGTGGTTTACCAGAGGAATCAGGACGACAGCTACGTTGTGGTATTTATCCGCGGTGACCTCGACATCAACGAAACAAAGCTCACCAACTACCTCGGCTGCGACATTCACCCGGCGGTGATCACACCGGAATGTGGGCTTAACGCCGGCTACATCGGACCGGTTGGACTTCCCGCGGGCATGACCGTGCTGTTCGACAAGTCGCTGGAGAACACCAACAACCTCTCCTGCGGCGCAAACAAGGAGGAATACCACTACACCGGGCTTGACCTCAGCCGTGACGTTCCCGGCGCTGAATACCACGATTTCGCAAAGATAATCGAGGGCGGTATCTGCCCCAAGTGCGGCAAGAAGCACATCACCATTTCCCGCGGTATCGAGGTTGGAAACATCTTCCAGCTCGGCACAAAGTACACCAAGAGCATGGGCATGACCTACCTCGACAAGGACGGCAACGCCCAGACCCCGATCATGGGCTGCTACGGTATCGGCGTGGGCAGACTTGCGGCTTCCGTCTGCGAGGTACACCACGACGACTACGGTCCTATCTGGCCTATGGCTATCGCTCCGTGGCAGGTGCATATCTGCGCTGTCCGCGCCGACGACGCGGAGGTAAAGGAAAAGGCTGACGCGCTCTACGACGAACTCCAGAAGCGCGGCGTTGAGGTCATCTACGACGACCGTGCGGTGAGCGCAGGCGTTATGTTCTCCGACGCAGACCTGCTGGGCGTTCCGCTGAGAGTTATCGTAAGCCCCCGCAACCTCAAGGACGGCGTTATCGAGATCTCCGCAAGAGATAAGAGCTTCAGCGAAAAGCTCGCTCCGGCGGAGGTGGCTGACAGAGTTCAGCAGCATATCGCCGAGATGATGAAGTTCGACGAAGTATAATTAACAGCGATTCCCCCGGAGTTCACGCTTCGGGGGAATTTATACACAAACTATCCCCGGACACGTCCTGTCCGGGGATAAAAATATTTACGCTTCTTGGAATTCCTTGCTCTCCAGCGCCTTTATCGCCGCGATAACGTCCCAGTAGAAATGCTCCTCGCCGATACGCTTGCGGAAGCCTGCCCTGTCCATCATCTCGCTGACCGCCGACTGCACGCCGGTGAAGGATATCTGCACGCCCTTTTCCCTCAGGGAGTTATACAACCCCTCCAGCTCGGAAAGCGAAACGTCGTCCGCCGTGGGAACTCCGCGCATAGAAAGCACAACCTGCGTGGTCACATCTGCGTTGTTGCCAAGCTCCGTCAGTGCGGAGATGAGCTTCTCCTGCGTGCCGAAGAACAGCGGCCCGGAAACGTACACCACCTTGAATTCCTCGTGGTGACCGGACTTCACCTTGCCCTCCAGCTTGCTTTCGTCAATATCGCTGGAAACCACCCGCAGCTCGCAGCTCTTAACGATAAACACCAGCATAGCCGCCACAACGCCGATAACTATCGCGATAGTCAGGTCGAACACCACCGTTGCTATCATGGTGATGACATACTGCATGATAGAGGACTTGAACTTCTTCTTGAAAATGCTCTTTATCGCCGCCCAGTCGTTCATTCTGAACGCAGTCACCATAAGCACGCCCGCCAGCGCCGCCATAGGGATACGGCTCATAACGCCGCCCAGCAGGAACATCGACAGGATAAGCACCGCCGAATGGAACACGCTGACAAGCCTTGTCTGCCCGCCGGACTTTATCGCAACGGAGGTTCTCGCGATAGCCGCCGTTGCGGGAACTCCGCCCAGCAGCGGTATCACCATGTTGCCGATACCCTGCGCCACCAGCTCCCGGGACGCGTCCAGCCGCTCGCCCTTCATCTTGCCTGCGCTTGCGCCGCACAACAGGCTCTCTATCATGCCCAGCGCCGCGATCGACACCGCCGGCATGATAAGGCTTGTGATGTTCTCGAAATCAAAGCCCTTTCTGATGATACTGTCGTCGGTGACAAGGCTGCTTGGGATAGCGCCGACCTCCGCCACAGTACCCTGCTCAAAGAACAGCATGTTCACGATAAGCGCGACAATGATACCCACCAGCGAGGACGGCACAACAGCGTTCCATTTCTTCGGGTAGATGACCATGATAAGCACCACCAGACCGCCGAACATCACCGCCCACCAGTTGGGGCTGAAGCTGCCCACGCCGCTGAAATAAGAGCCTATCTTCTCTATCTGGTTCTCCCCCACGGATCTGGTGCCGAAGAAGTTGTCTATCTGCCCCAGCGCAATGATTATCGCAATACCTGAGGTGAATCCGGTTATGACCGGGGCGGGGAGATAGCTTACCAGCTTGCCCACCTTGCAGACCGCCGCCACAATGAGTATCGCTCCGGACAGGAATCCTGCGGTGAGTACGCCGGTTATGCCGAACTTTGCAGAAACCGACAGCAGTATCGCCGCCATAGCCCCGGTAGGTCCCGATATCTGGTAAGAAGCGCCGGACAGCACGCCTATCACGATACCCGCGATTATAGCTGTGACAAGTCCCGAAGCCGCGTCCGCGCCGGAGCTTACGCCGAACGCCAGAGCCAGCGGCAGCGCCACCGCCGCAACGGTAAGTCCCGCCATGAGATCCTGCGTCAGCTTCTTTCCGTTGTAGCCGCGGAATTCTGTTTTAAGGTCGCCGATATATTTTTTTATCATCTTCTGCCTTCCTTTTGTTCTGTTTTTTCTCACACAGTTATTAATTATACTCTCAAAACTACCCTCTGTCAATCTGCAAGAATAACATAGATTTCTGCACATTTTATTCCGTTTTTGTGGAAATCGTTGCCGGAGCGCCTTGCCGGAGCGGAATATTTTACACACATGCGGTGAAAAAACCTCTTGCAAATTCTCCGTATATATGTTAGAATAAGTATATACTGCTATTCGGCAGAATCCCTCCGGAAAGAAGGCAGTTCTTTGGAGCTGAACATAGTACTTGTAGAACCACAGATCCCCCAGAACACCGGGAATATCGCCCGCACCTGCGCCGTCACCGGGGCTAGGCTGCACCTGATAAAGCCCATGGGCTTCACCCCGGACGACAAACAGCTAAAGCGCGCCGGGCTGGACTACTGGCATTATCTGGACATCACCTACTACGACGAGCTGGCGGACTTCTTCGCGAAAAACAGCGGCGCGGAGTGCTTCTACTTTTCCACGAAGGCTGTTAATACTTACAGCGACGTCAGCTATCCGGACAAGTGCTTTCTGTTCTTCGGCAGGGAGGACGCCGGGCTTCCGGAATCGCTGCTGTACCGGAACAAAGCCCGCTGCGTGCGTATCCCCATGCGGGAAACGCTGCGCAGCCTGAACCTGTCCAACAGCGTGGCGATAGGGACTTACGAGGTACTGAGGCAGTGGGGCTTCCCGGAGCTGCAAAATCAAGGCAGGCTGCGGGAGTTCGACTGGAACACCGCGGAATAAAACGTAATAAATCGGTAACACCGAAAGGAGAATATTATGGACAACACGATAAGGATCATCACAGACAGCGGCTGCGACATCTCCAAAGAGAACGAGGAGCGCTACAAGGGTCTGCTGGAAGTAATGCCGTTCATGATAACGATCAACGGCAAAAGCTACACCGACCGCAAGGATATCGAACCGGAGGAGTTCTACAAGATACTCAAAGAGCAGCAGGAGATCCCGAAGCACTCGCAGATCACCGCGATACAGTTCGAGGACAAGTTCCGCGAGCTGTACGAGCAGGGCGTGCGCACGGTCATTGTAGACCTCATAAACGGCGCCGGCTCCCAGACCTGCTCCAACGCAGCGCTTGCCCGGGACAACGTGGCAGACGAGCTTAAAGACATGAAGATCTACGTTATCGACAGCCAGAACTACACGCTTTCCTACGGCTACTCGGTGATTGAAGCCTGCAAGAAGCTGGAAGCGGGTCAGAGCGTCGAGAGCGTCGTTGCATACCTTGAGGACTGGGCAATACATTCCGAATCGTACATCATCGGCTTTGAGCTGCGCCACATGAAGAAGTCCGGCAGAATAACCGCCGCGGCAAGCTTTTTGGGCGAGCTTATGGGTCTGAAGCCGCTTATCTACCTCGCCGCTGAAAAGACAGAGGTACTCCGCAAGGCAAGGGGCGAAAAGGCTGTCATTGACGCCGCGGTGGAAACTATTTCCTCCCGCATGATCCCCGAAACCCCGTGGTGCGTAGTCACCACTACCCGCCCCGACTGCGAAAAGGAATTCATCGACAAGATGACAAAGAAGCTGGGCTACGGACCGGCTATGGTGGAGAAGTGCGGCGTGGTCGTTTCCTGCAACGCAGGTCCTGAGTTCATCGGCGTTCTCACCAGAGGTCAGGAGCGTACTTGATCCTAATTTTTATTTGACAGGTATTGCATATTTTTAAATAATGTGCTATAATTATTCTGCAATGGAAAAATTCTATTTGCATGGATATTTCTCCGCATAACGCGGATCAAGTGAAAGGAGTTTCCCATGAGCTTTTTAGATGACATTATCAACACTACCAAATCAGCGGCTGCCACCGCCGGCAAAAAGACCGACGAAGCGGTGAAGTTCACCAAGCTGAAGATCAAGGAGTCCCAGACCACCGGCGACATCAAGAGCCACTTTGAAAAGCTGGGCGAAATGGCTTACGAAATGAAGAAGAACGAGAATCCCGACGCCGCTGCGTTTGACGCCGAGGTGGAGGAGATCGACAAGCTCTATGCAAGACTTGCCGAAATAAACCATGCTCTGGACGATCTCCGTCAGGAGGTCACCTGCCCGGTATGCGGCGCAAAGACCAAGAGCGAAAACGCGTTCTGCCCCAAGTGCGGCGCAAAGCTCCCGGAGAAGCCCGCTCCCGAAGCGGCTGAACAGCCCGCAGAAGTCCTTGACGAGAAAAAGGACGACGAGAACAAGTGATTTACAAAAAGCCCACAGCCTTCCGCTGTGGGTTTGTAAATTTGTAAAACAACGAATAATTTACCGAAAGGAACAATTTTTACCATGGCTGAGCTTAGATGGAACCCGCTGATAAACGACTGGGTAATGATCGCCTCCCACCGCCAGAACAGACCGCAGATGCCCAAGGACTGGTGTCCGTTCTGCCCCTCCGGAGGAAAAGTCCCGGACTACGACGTACTTGAGTACGACAACGACTTCCCCGCGCTCTCTCAGAACCCGCCGGAAATGGACGACGTGGCAAACGACTTCTTCAAGACCGCTCCCTCCTACGGAAAGTGCGAGGTCATTCTCTATTCCCCGGAGCACACCAAGACCCTCAAGGAGCTTTCCCACGATCACGTCTGCAAGCTGGTGAACCTCTGGTGCGAGCGCTTTGAAGCGCTCCGGCAGGACGAGAAGATAAAGTTCATCTTCATCTTTGAGAACCGCGGCGACGTGGTAGGCGTTACCATGCCCCACCCCCACGGACAGATCTACGGTTACAGTTTCATTCCGAAAAAGCTCCAGCTTGAGGACGAGGCTTACCGCACAAATATGCAGGAAAAGGGCAAGTGCCTCTGCTGCGACATGCTTGAACATGAGGTTGCCGACGGCAGAAGGATCATCTTTGAGAACGACAGCTTCACTGTGTTCCTGCCGTTCTTCTGCGAATACCCCTATGGTATCTACATCATGGCGAAGCGCCATGTGCAGTACATATCCGAGCTTAGCGACAAGGAGCGCTCCGACCTCGCGGACATCGTGAAGAAGTGCGCCGGAACTCTCGACAGCCTGTTTGGGTACAACTTCCCCTACATGATGTGCATGTACAACGCCCCGGTAAACAGCGGCGACGTTTCCCACCACCACTTCCACATCGCGTTCTATCCGCCGATGAGAAGCGCCGAAAAGCAGAAGTTCAACGCTTCCAGCGAGACCGGCGCATGGGCGCACTGCAACCCCACCGCCCCGGAGGCTACCTCAGTTGAGCTGAGAGAGGCTTACAAGCGGTTCATGGAAACACAGAAATGATACCCTGCTGAATATGAACAGTCCCGCTTTCAAGACGGATAACTCCGTTTTGCAAAGCGGGACTTTGTTATTAATTCACCTCAACGATAGTGATCTTGTCGTTCGCTATCTCCACCTCGGACAGCAGGGTGCTCTTGATCTTTGCCGCGCCCGCCGCGTCCAGACCGTCGGTCTTTACGATGATGTTCGCGCTGCTGTCGCTGAGATAGCACAGCGCGTCCTCAAAGCCCTGCGCCTTCAGCAGGCTCTCCACCTTGTTTTCGCTCTCTATGTAGCCGCCCATTTTCATTGCGTCCACCGCGACAGCGGAAAGTTCGTCCTGCGTGAGGTCGCCGCCCTGATACATGCTTTGCAGCACCTCCGCAGCCTCCTCGCGGCTGGTCTGCTTGTCAAGCCGCGCCTGCGCGAAGTAAGCGTCCGAGTCCGCGCTGCTGCTTACAAGATCCGCCTCGCCGTAGGTAGCCCCGGTCTGCCCGGACTCCACCAGCGCGCTGCCGCTCACCTCGGCGGAGGGCTCGGTAAGGTTCTGCTTCTTGCTGCCGGCGTATATGAAATTCACCGCCACCGCAGCTCCCAGAAGTACAGTCAGCCCCGCAGCCACCAGCTGCTTCTTGCCTAAGATAACATTCAGTCGTTTCATAGCGTTATTTCCTTTCAAATCAGCTTGTTACATAAACCTTGGACACCCCGATATCCAGTACCCTTGCCGCAGTGTTCACCACCTTTTCCCGTATCAGCACATTGTCCGCGCCGCCGCACACCACCGCCACCCCGCGGACTCTCGGCAGGATAACGCTGGTCTCCAGCGCGTCCTTACCGCTGCCGGACAGCACAATGCTGTTCTCGGTGCTGGTTTCGTCCGCAGAGCTGCTGGACTTGGTTTCCTCGGCGAAAACACGCTCGCTGGTACAGTCAAGCGTTACCATGACCTGCGGCGACGTTACGCCGTCGATCTGTGAGATTATCTCAGTCAGCCGGCGCTCCAGCTCCTGCTCCAGAGCCGCCGCGTCCTTGGCGGAATAGGTTTCCGTCTGCGCCGCGTCCGACTGCTTCGGAGTGAGCGTGCTCAAAAACAACAGCACAATCGCCGCTATCCCTGCAATGATCACGAACCTGCGCCAGCCGCCCTCGGAGAGCTTCGTCACAAAGCCGGATATCCTGCCCGAAAACAGTCCGCGCCCGGTCTGCCGTTCCATCAGCGTCACTCCTTTACGATAACCTTTGTTTTGATCTCCGGCGGAAGCTCCGTGGAAAGCAGCTCCTCAGCGGCGGCTGCCTCCGAGCGCCGGCTTTCCTCAAAAACAAGCTCCACCTGTGTAATAGATATGCTGTACAATCCCGAAATATTAACGGCAATGTGGATTTCCTTCGGATATATTTCGTGGGAATTCAGCAGCGCATACAGCTTGTCCGACATCTCAGAGCAGACCTTTTTCTGGAGGTCGCGGTTGATGTCGCCGGAAAAGCCGATGTAGTCCGCGCTGTCCTCGTAGCTGTACTGCGTCTTGTCAAAGCTGAAGTCCGCGCCCTTGACCGCGTTTATCCCCGCAAGAATGAATATCCCCGCGATAAGCAGCGAAATCTGCTTCGCAAAGCGGTTTTCCGGGACTATCAGCCGAAACAGCGCCGAAGCTATCGCCGCCATGCAAACCGTAGAAAGAAACTGCATGAACTCACCCCCTCACGCCGTGCCGCTGCCTATCGCCAGCATAATTACCGCCGAAATGGTGTTCAGCAGCAGAAAGCAGACTATCACCGCCATGATTATCGCCATGACAGAGCCGCTCGCCCGGAACAGCGCGGAAAGCTCGCTCACCCCGAACACGTCGCTGAGCGCCTCCGCCACGGAAAGCGCCATGCGGTAGCACACCACCGTGATAAGCGTCGGAAGTATTATCGCCAGCGCCGCGACGATACCGTATGTACCTATCGAGCAGTGCAGCAGCGACAGACTCGCGTGGACTGTGTTCACCGCGTCGGAGATAGTCCCGCCCACTATCGGCACGCCGTTTGACACCGCGAACTTCGCCGTGCGTATCAGCACGCTGTCCGCAGAGTTCTTGACGAAGGTCTGCGCCGAAAGTATGCTCATGAACACCGTCATCAGCAGCGACAGCCCCCACACCGCCCATTTTTTAATCAACTCCCCCAGCTTTGAGATGTTCAGCTCCGGGTGTATCGCCCCGGTCACCGAAAGTCCCATAACAGTGCCGCAGACCGGCACCAGGAAATTCACCGCGAGCTGCGAAAAGAGCTGCGCCGCGCCGAGGGTCACGGTGTTCGACGCCGAAGCCGCGGCAGCCTTCCCCATTGCCGCGATTATACCCGCGAATACCGGCACGAACACCAGCATGAACTCCGAAGCCGCCTGCAATACTTTCAGCGTGTCCGATAAAGCCCCGGATATCGCCGCCGAGGTCATTCCCGCCCCGGCGAGGACTCCCACCGCCGAAAACACCCCGGACATTCCCCCGGCTTGTCCGGCGGTATCGGCGTAGCTCCGGGAGAGGGCGCACAGCAGCACTATCCCCGCCAGAGCCGCCAGCAGCCGCAGCGGACCCAGCGCCCGGTCAAGTATCTGCTCCTTCAGGAAATTCAGCACTCCGTCTATCGAAAGCGCAGCCGCGCCGTTGTTGTCCGGGGTGATACCGCTGTCCTCCAGTATCTGCGAAGCCTCCGGCGGAAGCGCGTCCGCAAGGGAGTCCCCGTAGCTTTCGTACCCCTCTGCCGAGGCGCTGCCGCAGAGAATCACCGCCGCCGCAGCTATCAGCAGTATTTTCAGCAATAGAAGCGCAATCCGGCGCATTTTATCAGTCCTTTCTATTGACTTACCCCAGCAGCTCCGTCACTATCTCCGTCAGCGCGGAGAACACCGGCAGCGATATCACCACCACCGCCGCCTTTCCCGCAAGCTCTATCTTTGAGGCGATAGCGCTTTCCCCGGCGTCCTTGCAGCAGTCAGAGCCAAGCTGAGTTATGTAACACACCGCCAGCGCCTTGAACAGCGTCCTTGCATAGCCGCCGTCCAGTCCCGCCGCCGTGGTAAGGCTGGATATCATTTCCGCGCAGGGCTTCAGCATTGATATCACCGCCAGCATAATGATAACGCCGCAGGCTATGCTGATACCAAGCGCCATCTCCGGCTTGTACTGCCGGACGATAATGCAAAGCACCGCCGACAGCACCGCCAGCCCCACGAGTGACGTTATGTCCACAGTATCACCCCCGGTAATCCCGCTGCGTACAGACATCTGTTCCTCTCTACCACAAGCCGAACACGGATTTAATCGTGCCGAAAAGCTCGTCTATCGCCGGTATTATCATCATCAGCACTATCACCAGACCCGCCACCGTAAGCATCATTGCCTGCTCGTCATGGTCGGTCTTTTTAAGTATCTGATTCAGCACCGCCACGATTATTCCCACGGCAGCTATTTTGAATATAAGGTCAAGCTCCATAGTCGCCCCTTAATACGTCGTAATTTTCGCTCTCACAGCAGCATGACCGCCGCGCCCAGCCCCGCCAGTACCCCGCCGGAGCGGTACAGCCTGCCCTTCTGCTCCGATATTTTCTCCGCCTGCTGATACAGCATGTCCAGCCGGGCGGCGTACAGCTTCAGCAGCGAAAGCTGGCTCTCCGCCGGGCAGGTGCCTAATTCCCGCCCCAGCTCGGACATCAGCTCCGCCTCCTCGCTGCCGCAGTGCGGAAGCTCCGCCAGCCGCGTGACCGCGCAGCTCCACGCCTGCCGGATATCCGGTTCTTCCTCCACGCAGCAGCGCAGCAGCTCTCCGAACTCCCCCTGCCCCAGCCGCGCCAGCTCGTCCAGCGTGGGCGCGGTGCAGGCTATCTCAATGGAGTAATGCTCCACCAGCAGCCGCAGCCCGGATATCAGCGCGCAGCGCCGTTTCAGCAGGATACTCCTGCGGCAGCCCCAGAGGGTGCATACCAGCAGTATCACCAGTCCCGCAGCTACCCTCATAGCGCACGCTCCGACAGCTCAGCTATCTCTGAAAGCCGCCCCAGCTCCCCCAGAAGCGCCGCCTTATCGAACAGCGGCAACAGCCCCGCAAGCGCCGGACGGCGTTTCAGCTCTCTGATACTGCCCGCGTGGGCGCTTACCGCCAGCTTAACGCCGCAGTTCATGCACTGCCGGACTGCCTCGGCGTCGTCGCCTATCTCGTCGCATATAATTATCTCCGGGCTGAGGGAACGCAGCGCGCACATTATCCCGTCCGACTTTGAGTAGCCGTTGAGCACGTCTGTGTTTTCGCCGACGTCCAGCGCGGGAACTCCACCGTGAACGCCCGCCAGCTCGCCGCGGCTGTCCACCACGGCGACCCGGTGTTCCTGCCCCAGTATCCTAGCCATGTCGCGAAGCACCGTGGTCTTGCCGGAAAGCGGCTTCCCGCAGACTATCAGGGAGCAAAGCCCCTCCGCGAACGCCCTGCGGCAGAGCAGCTCAGCACAGCCCCTTACCTGCCGCGGGAATCTGATGTTCAGCGAAGAAATATCCCGCAGCGCGGTGAGCCTGCCCTCCTGTATCACCGCAGTCCCGCAGAATCCCACACGCCCGCCTCCGGGCAGCGTGATGTAGCCCTCTGCTATCTCCCTTGCAAAGCTGTGCACCGAATTTCTGCAAAGCTCCAGAAAGCACTCGCTGATGTCCTCCTGTGAAAACGGCGGCGAGCATGGGATATTCCGCCCGTCAAGGGTGACTGCATAAGCCGGGCGGTTTGTCCGCAGGCGTATTTCCGCCACCTGCTCCAGCCCGCCCGCCGGGAGAGTTATCTTCTGTGCCGCCCGTTTCAGCGGCACGCTGTTTGTCCTCAGCTGCCTTTCACCGGCAGTTTTTGCGGCGATCATAAGCCATTCCTCCTGTTTTGTTCCGTTTGTAAGATGATATGTGGAACTTGTCCGCAATAGAACCGCCGCCGGTAAAAATTACCGCTTAGCCGGCAATGCTTCTCAAATACCCATGCTGTGGGAAATATGAGAAAGACGATTAATTTATGGGACAAATTCACGAATATGTCCTTTGCATTCCCGCCGAAATCCGCTATAATATTATTATAGAGTATTCTACTCATTTGTGGGAAAGGGGTCGATTTGATGAATATTATGAGAACATTTATATTCTCTGTAATAGGTTATCTGCTGGGCGGACTGCTGTTCGCAAGGTATTTCAGCAATTTATTCTGCGGCAAGGACGTCACTGTACAGGGTGAGGACAAAAATCCCGGCACGTTCAACGCGTACACCTACGGGGGCTTCTGGTGCGGCGCGCTTACGCTGATATGCGACCTGCTGAAAGGCTTCCTGCCGGTGTTCCTGTATGCCCGCCTTGCCGGAACACGGTCGCTGGGTCTGGTGCTGGTAATGGCTGCGCCGATACTCGGACATATTTTTCCTATCTGGCATAAATTCAACGGAGGAAAAGGTATCGCTGTGTCCTTCGGCGTGCTGCTGGGGCTTGCCCCGAACATGCTTCCGGTGCTTACCCTCGCGATTACATACCTGTTCCTGTCCTTCGTAATAAAGATAAACCCGCACTTCTACCGCATAATCCTCACCTATGCGCTGACGGTGCTTATCGTTATAGTTTCCACCCCGGATCTTGCGGTGATACTCGGCTGCATGGCGGTAGCTGCGGGGGTAGTCATCAAGCATATCAGCGTGCGCGACACCGACGAGAAAATGCAGGTCAAGGCGCTGTGGAAACGGTAAATGCGAATATACAAAAAAGCAGCTTTTGATGTACATATCAAAAACTGCTCAGCTTGTAAAAAATTCTGACAGCCTTAGAAAACGCAGAGTTTCTCAGGCTGTTTCTATATTTAAATCAATTATTTAAATCAATTCTGGAACTTTATCTGCTCGCCGGTTATCGGCTTGTACCGCGCCAGCGCCGAACCGTCAAGCTGCTCCCGGTGCATGTCTACCGCGGAGATCTGGTGGTTCTCATAGGTGTTGTAGTAGTAGATACCCTTGTCGGCATTGCAGCAGGAGGTGTAGATAGTGATCTCGTACTTACCCTCGCCTAAATGGCAGCAGCCCCGCTGCTGGTCTACCGCCCCCAAGATGTGGAAGAACTGGCTCACGCTCTCCTGATCGGAGCTGCCGGAAAGGGAGTTCATCTTGACGAACGCCGCCCGGATAAACCTCGACTGGGAGGAAAGATCCCCCGGAAGCCCCATTGCGCCCATTCCGCGGCTGTAAGCCCTCAGCGGGAGCTTGTCGGAAAAGTTGTTCTGCGGATTGTCCGGGGACAGGTACATATAGTTGTTAAGGCTGAAAAGCTGCTCGTCAAAGGGCGGATTGTTCGTCAGCACACCGACGGGATTGTCGTATATCCGTATCCCCTCCTCCACCGACTCCACAGTAATAGCCTCGGTCTTGTCGGCAACTATCCAGTGAAGCTGCGCACAGGGCAGCTTGTCGCTGAACGGGATATTTGTGATGTTTATCTTCTCCAGCAGCGCCCTTGCCTCCCGGACAGTACCGCACTGCGCCAGCAGCCACGGTATCAGCTCAAACTGCGCAACATTGTCCTTTCCCGGTATGACGTCGCGGTAATGCGCGTTCCCTACGAAATTCAGCCCCGCAACGCACAGCCCGCGCTCGTTCATTGCGTCGTAATACAGCGGGAAATTATCCGCGACATGCGCCATTCCCACCATTGCGTAATGCTCCTTAATGCCGCCCATTGAGCGGAATTCAAACGGGTAGTTCCGGGGAGTTACCGTTATCTCGTCGCCGTATGAAAACTCATAGTCCAGCGTCCTGCCGAAGTAAAAATCCTCTGTTTTATATGTCGCAGCGGTACACATTTTTAACAGTCCTCCTGTTGAAATACTGGTCGATTATAGTATATCACAAAATCCAGCCGATATCAATGATCCGCAGTTATTTCTCAGAGATATTAGACATTTACGGCGAAAAATGTATCGTATCAGCAATAAGCCGCCGCCACAAGGTGCAGCTCCTTGTTTTCGTCGCCGCGTTCGGTTTCCAGCCGGAGAGTGCGCAGCCGCTTCTCCCTCTCCGACATGACAAGGTCTGCGCACGGGTTGTTCCAGCCGAACAGCCCGTACCCGCTGAACCCGCCGACCCGCTTCCCGTCCGACAGCAGCTCTGCAGCGGCGAAGTCCTTATCCTTGTTCTTGATGTACATCACGACCACCTGTGAGCATTCGCACTGCGCCTCGAACACCAGCCGGTCGTGGTTCTTGAGCTTGCTGCGGCAGACTCTGAACTGCCTGTCCGGGCATTCCGTGTCCTCGCAGGTGAAGGCGGTCAGCTCCGCCAGATCGAACAGCCGCAGCCCCTCGAACCGGGCGGCGGTCACTGCGTGGGGCATGGGCAGCTCCGGGGCGTTCTCCTCAATGCTCCGCTCGATAGTCCGCATAATGCACTTTGCAATGAACTCCTGCCCGTCAACATGCGGGTGTCCCTCGTCCTCGGTGTAGACGTCCATTGGCAGCACGCCGGAGGTTATGAGCGGGTACACCGACCCCAGCAGCCCCGTCATGGGCAGCCCGTAATGCTTCGCAAAATGCAGCATATATTCCTGACAGGAGTAGCCCTCCCGGTTGAACACCGCCACCGGAAGTATCACCGGCTTCCAGTCGAACGAAAGCAGCATACGCAGCAGGCTCTCGTACTTCTCCAGCCCGATAGGGTGGCTTTCCTCGTTAATGGAATAATCCAGCACCACAATGTCCGGCTTGAACTCCGGTATGAGCATTTGCGCGACCAGCATTCCCGTCAGAGAGTTCGTGCCGGAAACCGCCATGTTCCGTATCTCGACCCGCGCACCGGTCTTTTCCTCCAGCAGTTCCTTCATGAATTCCGGAAACGCCTTTCCAACGCCGTCCGCCACAGCGTGATAGCCTATGGTTATCGAAGCGCCCAGAAATGCCACTTTTATCTCTTTGCCGGAAAGTATCTCCCTCAGCCGTTCGCCGCACGCGGTGTTTATCACGGATTTTTCGGCAGTTTCGTTGTAAAGCTGCTCCCCCAGAGCCTCTAAAAGCGTTTTCATTCAAAGCTCCTCCCCTGTCAGGAAGTGCGCCATGTGCCTATGCTTACCAGCTTTTTCAGCAGCAGCCCGTACTCCTGCGCCGCCTTTGACAGATAGCCGCTCTTGCGGTAGACAAGAGAGATGTCGGTTTTTGCGACAGCGTCCGGCAGGGGGTAGTAATTCGGGTGCGCGGCATAGTTCCCGAAGCGTATCATGGAGTCCGGCACAAAAGCCGCTCCGAAGCCCGCCTTAACGAACGCAAACGCAGTTTCCACCGAATGCACCCTCAGCGCGAAGTTCGGCGTAAGCCCGCCCTTGACGCACATTTCCTCCACCATATCCGCGGAGAACTCGCCGTACTCGCAGACCACCAGCCGCTCGTTCCCGACCAGCTTCAAGTCTATCGGCGCAGTGGTGAGGTACTTCATGGAGTTGCCGGAGATGTCCTCGGCGGTCAGCGCAGACCCGGCGAAAACCTCGTTCAGCGGGCTGTCCGCTGGGACTGCCAGCAGCAGGCGCTCCTCGGCAAGCGGCTCTGCGTCGAACAGCTTGCGGTCGTATGAGCCGGTGCCGACGAACACGTCTATCTCGCCGCTCAGCACCTTTTCCAGCAGGCTCCGGGAGCTGTCCTCGGTAACGGACACCTTTATCCCCGGATAATTGTGGCAGAACGCCACAATGCTCCTCGGCAGCATACAGGACGCACGGAATATCGTTGCGCCCACCCGCAGCGTTCCGGTTTTGAGGTCAGCCATGTCCGCCAGCTCGTTGCGGAGGTTTTCTTCTATCGCCTTTATCTGCATTGCAGAGCGGAGGTAAGCCTCCCCCGCGGCGGTCAGCTTTATCGGTGAGGAGGAACGGTCGAACAGCGTTGCTCCCACTTGGTTTTCCACGTTCATTATATACTGGCTCAGCGACGGCTGAGATACCGAAATCGACCGCGCCGCCTTTGAGAAGCTCCCCTGCTGAGCAAGGGCAAGCACATATTCTATCTGCTGTGAAGTCATATTTTTCTCCTTTATTTTGGGGAACGCGTCCCTAAAAGTGTTTTTCAATAACAATATAATATCACATCTATGGAAATTTTGCAAGCAGAATTACAAAGAAAATATGAAGTTCTATTAAATTGCACTGAGATCCCACAGAAAGCCGCCGCAAAACAGGTCGAAACATGGGGTATAATTTTAGATTAATCATAAAAAAACTGCAAATAATTATTGACATATCCACCGAAATCTGATATAATTCTTCACAAAGGCATAGAATTATATCGTTATATTGTTTTGATTATAGCCAACAGGAGGTCAGCATTTATGGTTGAACTAACCGCTGTAACAGCTCAGGAAAAAGAGATCCTTAACAACCTGCTTGAAAAGTACCAGTACGAATTCTCGCAGTGGGACATGCGCGACGTTGACGAAAACGGGCTGTTCGGGTATGAGTACCTCGACTGCTACTTCACGGAGCCGAACCGCTTCCCCTACTTCATCAGGGTTGACGGCAGGATCGCCGGGTTCGCGCTGGTGAGCGACTACCCCGAAGTCCCCGACCGCCCAACGGACTTCTGCCTGTCGGAATTCTTTATCCTCTACAAGTACCGCAAGAGCGGCGTCGGACGGGAGGCTGTCCGGCAGATACTTGACTGCCACCGCGGGCGCTGGCAGCTCAAACGCCACCCGCACAACATGGCTTCGGTGTACTTCTGGAACAAGGTGATCGCCGACTACACCCACGGCGACTACACGCTGGTAGGAAACTACCCCGACAGGTCGGTGGATTACGACGACGGAACTCCCGCAGATGTGTTCTTCTTTGAGAACTGATAACGGTTCAATACCGTGTTGTAAAAAAGCAACGCATAAAGGAAGCGCTTACCTCACCACACAGGTGAGATAAGCGCTTTTCCAATGGAATACGGAATTATTATCTACAAAAAAGCGCCTCAACGCGCAAAATGCGTGTCGAGGCACTCGACTGGAGCTGGTGAACGGACTCGAACCCCCGACCTGCGCATTACGAATGCGCTGCTCTACCGACTGAGCTACACCAGCGAAAAACTGAAACGAAATTTGCAAAAAGCCTTGAAATAAACAAATCTATATGCTATAATAAATAGAGAATGTTCAGCCACGCAAAATCGTGACTATATTATTATATACTTAAAAAGAGAATTTGTCAAGTGCAAAAGAGGTGTTTTTTATAAATCTCGGCAAAAAAATTATCCGCTGGGCGGGGATCGTCGTGAGCATTCTGCTGGGAGTGCTCTGCGTACTTATGATCGTCAGCTCTGCCGCGTTCGGCTCTGCACGGACGGTGAGCGTTTTCGGCTTCAATATGTTTATCTGCGAAAGCGGCGACTACGACAGCGTTCCGGCGGGGAGCGCCGTGATCACCACCTCCTGTGCGCCCTACGACCTTGAAGAGGGGAATCTCGTGCTTTACAGCACCGACCCTATGAACAAAAATGCAAAGCTCGCCATGGGCTATTATGTCGATTTCAAAATGAGCGACGGAGTTTACTACCTGTCGCTTGTCAACGGCGATCAGAGCACCGTTATCAGTGAAAATGCCCTTATCGGCAAGGCAGGCTGGTGCAGCCCGTTCCTCGGCTCTTTTATCAGCTTCACCAAAACTCCGTGGGGAGTGTTCATCATGGCGGTGATCCCCTGCGCACTGCTAGTTCTGTTTGACCTGCTGCGCAGAAAAGATTCGGAAAGACCTATCCCGGAGATCATTCCGCAGGTCAAGAATCAAGAGGAAGAACACCCGGAACCGCAGTTCTCCGTCGGTGAGAGCGGCAGCGCTTCATACCGGCGCGGCGCCGCAGGAAAGCAGCTGAACTCTGCGGACAGCGTGCTGTTCACCTTTGACAGCAGGAAACCAGCGCAGAAGCCTGCCTCTGCGCCCACTATGTCGGACGCTGCGGTGCTTTCGCTGCTGAACTCCCCCGCCGCGAAGCGGGACGATCCCGCAGCCGTCAATAAGCCGGACGCCAAGACCGCCAAGCCGGAACGTCCAACTGTAAGCGCTGTTAACGTTGTAAATACCGCTTCAACGCAGACCTCCGCAGCGAAGCCCACGCTTCCCGCGCCGGTCGCTGCGAAGCGCTACATAGACAACACCGTGAATCCCTCGCCAAAGACCGAAACACAGCCGGAAACCGCCGCAAACCGCGCGGGGACTGTCAAGGATAAGACAGAGGAACTGCCGGAGCTGCCCAAGAAGCAGAAGAAGCGCTCCGACGCGTTCTTCGCACAGTCGGAAGCGCCGCAGATCGGCAAGGGTCTTGTCGGCAAGCAGAGCCGCTCCATTATCGACCTTGAAGACGCTCTCGCAACTGCTCCCTCCCGCGGCGGGAAGCCGGAATCCGGGCGCCGCAGCGCGGATATCCTCGCCGCCAAGAACCGCAGCGATCTCATCACCGAGGACGACGACTCACGGGACAAGTCCCGCTATGAGGTGGACGATATCCTCGCCGGGATTGAGCGCAAACACAAGAAATGAAAAAGATCTTATCCGTCCTCGCGGCGGCAGGGGTAGCCGCTGCCGCCGTTTTTGGTGCAATATTTTCAAGCGGGACAGGCTTCTGGTTTGCCAGCGCCGCAGCCGCCCTGCTGTGCTGCGTGCCGTTCTTTCTGTCATTTGAGAAGCGCGCTCCCTCGGCTGGGGAGCTGGTGCTTATTGCGGTAATGACCGCGTTTTCCGCCGCAGGGAGATTTATTTTCGCGCCGGTGCCGTTCTTTAAGCCCGTTGCGGCGATAGTCGCGATAGCGGCGCGGCATTTCGGCGGTCAGGCGGGCTTCATGATAGGCGCGCTTTCGGCGATAATTTCCAACATCTATTTCGGGCAGGGACCGTGGACGCCGTTCCAAATGCTCTGCTGGGGACTTATCGGTCTTGCCGCCGGTTTCGCCGGGAAACGCGGACTTCTTGACAAACCGCTGCCGCTGTGCGTTTTCGGCGTATTCGCCGGGATATTCTACTCCTTCGTCATGGACGTATGGACGGTCATCTCCATGAACGGCGGCTTCTCCGGCGGACTTTGGGCTGCGGCGGTGATATCAGCTCTGCCAGTCACCGGGATATACTGCGTTTCAAACGTTATTTTCCTGCTGATCCTCAACAAGCCGCTCGGCAGAAGGCTGGAACGGCTGAAAACCAAATACGGCGTCTTCACGTCGAATCCCGTCGAATAATGCCGTATTTTTTCACACAACTTTACATTTCAAGGAGCTTCCATGAGCAACAAGCCCTCGCATTTTTCAGACGTGATGTTCAAGATCATTCGCGCCGGTATCATAGTCGGGATCTTAGCGACGATCACCGGATATTACATTGACGTGAGCCAGCGGGACACTATCGTTATTCAAGGAATACCGGAGCGTTCCGACGCGGCTGATACCTCTGACGCGCTGTTACCTGTACAGAACCACAGCCCGGAGATTCAGCCGGAATACACTACGGCGGCAGAAAGTACTGTTCAGACTGCGCAGGCAACTCAGTCAACGCTGCCGATTACAATTAACGAAAGCGCCCCTGCGAACGTGACTTCCGATATTCCCGCAGCAACAACAGCCGCCGGCACGCAGGAGACCGCTGTGATAAACGTTTCCGAGCTGAAAAGCGAACTCACCGAGCCAAGAGCCGAAGCTGACAGCGCCGCCGAAAACAGCGGGCTGATAAACATCAACACCGCCCCGGCGTACAAGCTGGAGGAGCTTGACGGTATCGGCGAGGTCAAGGCTGCGGCGATAGTGCAGTACCGCGAGGAGAACGGTTATTTCAAGTCTGTGGACGAGCTTGTGAATGTCAAGGGTATCGGCGAGAAAACGCTGGAGAAGAACAGGGATAGGATAACGGTATAAATTATGACCCGGAGAAGCTTTTCTCCGGGTCAGCCTTATTGTTCCGACAGGAAATACCTGATCTCCTCACCTATGCACTGATATTCGTAATCGTGGACGTAATGCGGGCAGTCCAGCTCAATATACCGCCCGTTCTCTACCCCCGAAAGATATTCCTTCGGAATGCTGCGCCACATTTCCTCGTCAAATCCCGTGCCGCCGGAGCCGTCTGAAATGAACAGCAGCATTGGAACCTGCGGCGGTGCAATGCTGGCGACCGTCTTTGCGTTCTCTTTGACGGCTTCGGTTTCGTTTATCATGGTGACCGTTGCGGTGCGGCGGTAGAATATCGCGCGATACAGTTCCTTTTCCTCGTCGGTGAGCGTGCCGTATTTTATTGCGTCGCTTTCGGAAATTCCGGGTATCACCCGGGTCATACCGATTTCAGCAGCGAACTGGGCAAGCATCATCAGCGGCATATTTATGATCATGTTGTCGTAATACTGCGGCACTGCCATGTCCAGACCAATTATCGCCAAAACCTCTTGCGGGTACTGCTGCGCCCAATACAGCGCCTCCAGCCCGGACATCGAGTGGGGGCAGAGTATGTACGGCGCATATATCCCGGCGGCGTTCAGGGCGCTGCGGGTATCGGACAGCATTGAAGCTATATCCCGCTGCTTATCCACTATATCGCTGAAGCCGTAACCGAACTTCTCCACCACCACGATACGGTAATCATCACTCAGCAGCGAATAGAGGGACTTGAAATCCAGTATGGGTGAGCATGTCCCCGCGCCGGACAGGAAAACCAGCGTCTTTTCGCCGCTGCCCTCGGTGTAGATGCTCATTCTGTGACCGTCCACCTCCACCAGCTGCCCAAGGGAGTGCTGCGAGATAAGCTCGTCCTCTCTGCCAAGACAAATCCGGTGAAAAATAAAAATGCCAAGCAGTAACACGGCTATTACCAGCAGAACAATAACTACCACCTTTGCCGCTTTTTTGACGATTTTCATGTTATTCTCCCCAAAAAGCGGGGAGAAGCGTACCTCTCCCCTAATATGTACTATATCTTATCCCCGCCGGCGAAAACACAGAAGGTATACACCGCCGGCAGCGCAATAATGATAAGGTCGCCGAAGTTGAACATCTTCCCGGCAATGCTGCAAAACAGTGAAATGACCGCCATTATCGTCATGAGCAGTCCCGCCAGCAGCGCCGGGCGCATAGCCTTGACGCCGCCGCCCGCAGCGACCTTGAATCCGCAGATACACATTCCGCCGAAGCCCGCCGCAACGATTATCATACTCAGCAGGTTGCCAAGATATCCCATAACGCCGCCGTTCTTGACCACGGAGAACATCGCGAACCGGAAAAACCAACTATTCCCGCCGAAAAGCACCTGAATATTCAGCACCACGGCAAGAACTGCGACAAGCCCGCTTATCACAGAGAGTATCTGTATCGTCCTTTTCATAAATTACCTCCGGGTTCAGAGCGCTTTCAGCGCCCGCTGACCTATATCCTTACGGTAGTGAGCCTTCTCAAACGTAATGCTCTCCACCGCCTTGTATGCGCTGTCCAGAGCCGCTCTGAGGTCGTCGCCGGTCGAGGTGACTCCCAGCACTCTGCCGCCGGCGGTGAGGAACTTCCCGCCCTCCAGCTTTGTTCCAGCATGGTAAACGTACGCAAGCGGGGACTGTCCCTTTTCGTCCAGACCGGAGATGACCTTTCCTGTTTCGTACTTCTCCGGATAACCCCCGCTGGCAATGACCACGCAGGCGCAGGACTTGTCGCTCCACTTGATGTCAAGAGAGTCCAGACGTTCCTCCCACACTGCGTCCATGATGTCCACAAGGTCAGTTTCAAGCAGCGGCAGGACTACCTGAGTTTCCGGGTCGCCGAAGCGGCAGTTGTACTCTACCACCTTTGCGCCGTTCGGAGTGAGCATAAGTCCGAAGTACAGACAGCCCTTGAACGGACGTCCCTCCGCCTGCATTGCGGCGATAGTCGGCTTGAATATCTTCTCCATGCACTCCGCCTTGAACTCGTCGGTGTAACATGGATTCGGGGCGATAGTGCCCATTCCGCCGGTGTTAAGACCCTCGTCGTTATCGTTGGCGCGCTTGTGATCCATTGATGAGATCATAGGCTTTACCGTCTTGCCGTCGGTGAACGCAAGCACAGTTACCTCCGGCCCGGTCATGAACTCCTCAACAACGATCTCGCTGCCGGATTTGCCGAACTTTCCGTCCAGCAGCATGGAGTTCACAGCCGCCTTAGCCTCGTCGAAGTCCTTTGCGATTATAACGCCCTTGCCCAGCGCCAGACCGTCGCACTTGATGACCGCAGGGTAGCTGTTCTGCGCCTTGATGTACTCTATCGCCTTGTCCGCGTCGGTGAAGGTCTCATAGCCTGCGGTGGGTATGCCGTACTTCTTCATCAGCGCCTTAGAGAACACCTTGCTGCCCTCAAGTATAGCCGCGTTCGCCCGCGGACCGAAGGTCTTGAAGCCGGCCTCGTTCAGCTTGTCCACCATGCCCATTACAAGAGGGTCGTCCGGGGCTACGAAAACGTAGTCGGGATTCAGCTTCTTCGCAAGGTCGAGAATGCCGTCAAGGTCGGTCGCCTTTACCGGGAAGCACTCTGCCAGCGCGGAAATACCGCCGTTGCCGGGGGCTGCATAGATCTTGTCAACACGGGGGGACTTTGAAAGCGCGGTGATTATCGCGTGCTCGCGTCCGCCGCCGCCTACTACCAGAATATTCATAAAAATTACGTCCTTTCAAGTAATTTATTAATACTTCTATATTGTAGCATAAATTCTGCTATTTTTCAAGGTTTTTTGCGAAAATCCGCGCAGGCGTTTGACATATTGCCGTTCAGATGATATAATTAAATAAAAATCCACTTGAATGAGGTATACAATTATGCGTAAAATTACAGTCGCGGCTGTACAGATGTCTGTCCCCGACAGCCGGGAGAAGTCAATAGAAAAGGCAGAGAAGCTGGTTCGCCAAGCGGCTTCGCAGGGGGCGAATATTATACTCCTGCCGGAGCTTTTTGAAACGTGGTATTTTTGTCAGGAGCGCCGCTATGACAGCTACAAGCTCGCTCTGCCCGTGGAGGAAAACCCGGCGGTGAAGCGCTTTCAAGCGGTGGCTAAGGAGCTTTCTGTGGTGCTGCCGATCAGCTTTTATGAGCAGGACGGGAACGTCCTCTACAACAGCGTTGCTATGATAGACGCGGACGGCTCGCTGCTGGGTGTTTACCGCAAGACCCATATCCCGGACGATCACTTCTATCAGGAGAAGTTCTACTTCACCCACGGCGGCACCGGCTTCAAAGTATGGGACACGAAGTTCGGGAAGATCGGCGTCGGGATATGCTGGGATCAGTGGTTCCCGGAGGCGGCGCGCTGCATGGCGCTCATGGGCGCGGAGCTGCTGCTCTACCCCACCGCGATAGGCTCAGAGCCGGTGCTGGAATGTGACAGCATGCCCCACTGGCAGCGCTGTATGCAGGGTCACGCGGCGGCGAACCTCGTCCCGGTGATCGCCGCGAACCGCACCGGCACCGAAACAGTCACCCCGGACAGCGACAATCAGAACCAGTCCTCCTCGCTGACGTTCTACGGAAGCTCCTTTATTGCGGACAGCACCGGCGGGTTAGCCGAATGTGCCGACAGAACAAGCGACTGCGTGCTGCTCCACAGCTTTGACCTTGACGAGCTGCGGGACATGCGGCTTAGCTGGGGAGTGTTCCGGGACAGACGTCCGGAGATGTACGGAAAGATAACGGAGAGATGATTGAATGAAAGTTCTTGACACATTACCGAAAGACGACGGCTTCTACATGCCAGCGGAGTTCTCCCCGCACTACGGCTGTATTCTGATATTCCCGGAGCGCCCCGACTCGTGGCAGTACGGCGCTTACGCCGCCCGGAAAGCGTTCGTGCAGGTCTGCACCGCTATCGCAAAGAGCGAACGGGTGACGGTCTGCGCCAGCGCCCGCCAGTATGAGAACGCCCGCCGCCTGCTCCCGCCGCATATCCGGGTGGTGGAAATGAGCAGCAACGACAGTTGGGCGCGGGATTACTGCCCCACCTTCGTCACCAACGGCAGGGTTATCCGCGGGATAAACTGGAGCTTCAACGCATGGGGCGGGCTTCACGACGGGCTGTATTTCCCGTGGGACAAGGACGACCGCATGGCGCGCAAGCTCTGTGACCTCTACGACAAGAGCATGTACGACGCCTCAGGCTTTGTGCTGGAGGGCGGCTCTATACACACCGACGGAGAGGGTACGGTGCTTACTACCGAAGCGTGCCTGCTAAGCCCCGGGCGTAATCCCGACCTTTCCAAGCAGGAGATAGAGGACAGGCTGAAAAGCTACCTCGGCGCGGAAAAGGTGATCTGGCTGAAGCGCGGTATCTACAACGACGAAACCAACGAGCATGTGGATAATATCTGCGCCTTTGTAAAGCCAGGCGAGGTCGTACTCGGCTGGACGGAGGACAGGTCCGACCCGCAGTATGAATTGTCACGCTCCTGTCTGGAGATACTGGAGAACTCCACCGACGCAAAGGGGCGCAGGCTCACCGTACACAAGCTGCTTCTGCCGAAACCTGTCACCATTACCGCGGAGGAATGCGAGGGGCTGGACACCATGGACTTCCAGCCGACAAGAACTCCCGGCGAGCGGCTGGCGGCGTCCTACGTCAACTTCTACATCTCAAACGGCGCGGTAGTAATGCCGTTCTTCAACGACCCCGCGGACGAACCGGCGCGGGCGAAGCTTCAGGAGCTGTTCCCCGACCGGGAGGTTATCCCGGTGTACGCGCGGGATATCCTTATCGGCGGCGGCAATATCCACTGTATCACCCAGCAGATACCCGCGTTTTCCGAGGAAGAAAACGAGGGAAACGCTGATTAAATCAAATTCGACCCGTTCAAACGAGGGAACTCACGGGTCTGAATTTGATACGCTTCGCTTTAATCAGCGTGTCCCGAGGAAAACGCTGATTTGTTCATTATATAAAGAATGCTCCCCTCTCATGCAGAAAGGGGAGCTTTATTGTATTTGTGTGAATTACTTCTTCTGGTTGTCCTCGTACCACTTCGCCGCCATCATGGGTGAAAGCACGAAATCGAGGATCTCCGGAGCGCCGTCGTAGACCTCGCTGCCGGAACCTATCTCGTCCTCGCCGACAGCCTCGCATACGTCGTAGGTCACCTGCGGACGGTACTTGATACGGCAGTACAGGAACTCCGGCGGAATGTAGTCTATCTGGGAGACCTCCTCCAGCCAGAGGAACGGCGACATACCGCCTATGCTCACGTCGTCGATTATCCAGCCGCCTGCCGCGTAGGAATCGTTCGCGCAGAGGTACAGCGAGAAGTGGAACTTCTGTTCCTTTTCGCCGTTAAGCAGACCTATCGAGAAGTCCTTCAGGATAAAGCTGTTTATCATCTTGGACTCGTAGCCGCAGCAGGGGCATACGCCGCCGTAGCCGTACAGCTTGGCGTTGATGTCGCGGGCGAAATAGTTCTTGTACATTCTGGGGTTCTTTATGCCGGAAATGCGGCGAACCTCGCCCAGCAGGAAGTCGAACTCCTTGCGCTGGATAGTGGGCACAGGCTTGTAATAATACGGTATCTGGTCGGCAATAACAAGGTTCGGCTCCTCGGTGCTGGAATACAGCGCGGACAGCGCGTTTCCGATATGCCCGGTGAGAATGAACTCAATGAACCGCGCGAACTGCGGCTTGGTCAAGCCCTCGTGCAGTACGACATACTTCGCGGTCTTTGCCTTGTTCTCCGGGGAGATACCCTCCGCCGGGTCGATTATCTTGATTATCTTGTCGTTTTCGTCCAGCAGGGCGATCTTATCCAGTCCGAGATCGCAGGTGTATATCTTCGCGATCTGCTCGGAAACAAACTGTGCATTGCCGAGGGACGGCAGTACGGTAAGAAGCTCCTCCGGGTCGTAGTCGTAGCGTCCCGGCGCATAGGGGAAGTCGAACACACGTCCGTTGAACATGCCGCTCTCGATAAGCAGGTAAACGTCCCCGACGATCTCCAGCAGGTCTGTGTTGGTGATGTTCGGCGGGATCATGAACTGCTTGCCGTAAGCGGAGAAACGGTAGCGCTTGTTGATGTCCAGCGCCAGAGTTACGTCGCCGCCCTGACTCTTGATCTCCCGCAGGAACTCCATTGTGTCCTTGCCGTTGGTGAAAGAGTTGATCAGCAGCGTGATCACCTGGTTGTAGATCTGGTGGTTCTCGAACCGCATTTCGTGCTTCTGGATAACGTCCATTGCGGTCTTGAGGTTGCCTATCTGGATCTTGGATATCTCAAAATGAATGTCAGTTCCGCCGGAGGTGATATGGAACTGGAAGTACTTCATGTCAATGCGGTAGCTCTCGCCGAACATCTCGTCGATGATCCGGAAAGCCTCCGCCAGCGCGTTTTCATCAGCAACGGCGCCGTTCACGATGCAGGTGTTCAGCTTTAAGCTGATTATGCTCATGAAGCCCTCGGACAGACCGTAGTCCTTGATCCTCTTGTCCTTGTCGGAGGTCATGAGGTAGCTGTGTCCGCCCTGCTGGAACGCGTAAGCGTACTCCACACCCTTTTCGTTGGTTTCCTGCCGGTACCAGTCGTACTTTGCGGCGAACACATGGTCGTCGTCGGAGCCGTACCACTCCTTCATCTGCTCCAGATCGGAAAGGAGTGCCTCACCCGCCGCACCGCTGTCGTGATCCTCGATATCGGTGTCAGAGCGCTCGGTGAAGTAGCCGTGCTCCCGCAGGTCGGTGAAAGCTATCGGTTGCTCAATATCCGGGAACTTAACGGAAATGCTCTCCAGGAACTTCTCCCGCAGACCCTTTACCAGCGTGCTGGTGCTTATGTAATTATAGAAGAACTCGAACACATACTGCGCCGGGCGGAGCATGTACCTGTCGGGCGCGTCCGGGCGCTTGGTGAGCTGAAGCACGAACAGCCGCTTGTACTCGTCCACGATGTCAAGGATATCCTCCTCGATCTCGGTGGAAACCTCCTCAATGCAGTCGTGGCGGATACCGGAACGGTTGTTGGTAACGTACCTGTTCGGAACGCTTACGAAGAACGCCGAAAGCTGCTCCTGTAAGAAATCCTGCCGGCTCGCCTTTACAAGTCCGGTCAGCTCGAAGGTGGAGAAGTAGTTGTACTTGCTCATCAGCACCCTCGCGGCTTCGCGCTTAGCGCCGGAGATCGCGTACGGGATCAGATATACAAAGCCGTTCTCCTCCATGTGAATGAAATCGGCGACGGACTTGCCGTTCTCGCTGAAACGGATCTTTGTGATGTCGTTCTCGTCCCGGCGGTATTCCTGAATCTTGTATACTACCTCAGGCTTGCCGAAGGAGATGACCGCGATATTGAAGGTGCGGGAGGGAGTTTCGTGCTCGTCGGAGTTTTTGAGGTGCTTCTTTCTGATGAACGCGAAGCACAGATCCACCATGTTGATGTAGTCGCCCTTTTCGGACGTCATGGTGACAAGGTTGTGGTGGAGCTTCTTCTGATCCTCCTCGTCAAGCGCGAACACTATCTCGGTGTGCTTGAACTTCGGCGCGGTGAGCTCCAGCTCCCGGACTTTCAGTATGCCGCCGTCGTTCACAACGCGCAGAGCATAATTGTTCGACCTCATCTTGAACCAGTCAACGTTCGCGAACACGCTCTTCGCGCCAAGACCGAACCGACCCTCGCGCTCCTTGCCGCCGTCGCTTCTGCCGACGGAAAGATAATAGAACACCTGTTCAAGGCTGAATCCCGTTTCGTTGTAGGTCAGCTTTACCTGCCCCTCGTCAAGGAACTCGATCATTACCTTGATGTCGTTTTCCTCGTAATCGCAGCCGAAAACGTTCTGCAAAAGCTCGCGGATAATGGACTCACGCGGATAGTCGTTCACCATTCCGGCGACATTTATCGCGCTTCTTCCGGTGTACATGCTGTTGAAATAGTCCTTGAACGGCGTGCTGTCGGTTTCCCCGGAGTAGAGCATCATCTGGATCTTCTGAATGACCTCAGCCATGCCCTCCTTGTCGCCGGCGGTGTGACGTTCAAAGAAGTCACCAAGGAGCTTTTCAACCTGTTCGTTGTTTTCGCTCATAAATACGCCCCATTTCTCCGCACTTCCAATTGTGACTGCACCATGCCCCGTGCGGAGGGACACGGCTCATGCAGAAAAGTTCGTCAAATGCCGTCGTTGTATATTCTGATGAAATCCTTGGACGAACGGACGCTGTCCTGCTCCCGGACTCTGTACCGCCATACGCCGTACAGCACCGGGTACTGGATACAGTCGTTGAGGGACTGGATATCGTTCTTAATCATGAGGTGATAATTGCTGCCGCTGTGAAGCTCGTCGATATGCTTGTGCGCCGCTTCAACTCCCGCGATCGCCTCCTCGCCGAAGGGCTGACCCGCCGGGTCTTGGTCAAGGCTGGCGGCTATCTTGGAAAGCATTTCGCTGTTCACCGGAGCAAGCGCGCCGTCGTTCACCGCGCAAAGCCCTGTCAGAGAAGCAAGCGCCGCGGCGATGTCCTCCTGCGAAGCGTCCTTTGAAACGCCGAAGAACCCGCAGACCTTCGCCAGCAGCTTTCCTGCGAACTCCGCAAGCTGCTTCGCGTTATTGATCTTCCCCGCGCCAAGCGCCTCGTAATCGCCCTTGAACTTTCTGATGAGGTCGTAGCAGTTGTCTACCTCGCTGGCGTAGCTCTCTGTGTAGCGCAGGTCGGCGATAAGGTTGCTCAGACACTCCGCCTTGATGTCGATATCAAGCAGGATATTTCTCGCCGGGGTATCGCCGAAGAATGCGTCCGCAAGCCCGCCGAACAGCACCTTATCCAGCATTCTGCTGTCGAACAGCTTGTTGCTGTCGCGGAATATTATGAAGCTGCGCTGGTTCTCGTTCTTTGCGCCGTGGCGGGTCATTCTCCGCTCAAGCAGCACCGGAGAAACCGGCAGCTCGTAGTTTATCACATGCGTTACCCGGTCAAGACCGTCGCCTACCGCGCCGATATCGTCGGTGGCGATAATGAGCTTCGGGTATGTAGTGCGGTCGTCAACGTTCAGCTTTCTGAGGATATCGCGGTTGCTGAACAGCTCGCCCCTCGCCGCCTTGACAACGCCGCTGCCGGGATACATGGCGGTGAGCGTCTTTCTCAGATACTCCACCGTGTTCTTGTCACAGCAGTAAACGATCGCGCGGCTGTTCTCCTGCGACATCACCTCGTCGGTGAGCTTTAAGAATTCGTCCAGCTTTTTGTCGGCGGAGCGTAATTCAGCCACGTCGGAGGGCGTATAGGCAGCCTTCTGGTACACCCACTTCGTCTCGTCAACGTCGTATTCCTCGAAGATGTTTCCGCCGTACTTGTAGTTCGGCAGACCGGTTCTGATGTCTATCCTGCGGCGAAGTCCGCTGAGGAAGCCCTCGTCGCAGCCGTAGTTCACAAAGGAAACGCTGCGCTTGATCTCGCCGTTGTAGATACGCTTGTCACCGGCGCTCAGCACGGGTGTGCCGTAGTCCAGCGGCAATCCGGAAACGCTGAGATCCAGATCGTCCGCGGCGGAAGCCTGTTCCTCGTCGGAGAGGAGCTGCTTTACCATGCCGGACAGCGCCGCCTTGTCCTCGTCGCTATTTGCCGGGAACTGGGTTATCATAAGCAGACGCTCGGTCTTCCACGGAAGCTGCTCTTTCCAGAAGCCGTAATCCGGGACGCCGGTATTCTGCTCGTCGTCAATGATCACCAGATCCCACACGAAATCCTGCGGGACCTTTGCTTTCAGCCCGTTAGCGCTGTTCAGCGCGTCAGAGGGCATAAGATACAAGTTAGAACTATCCTGCGAGAAGAAAACGATCTCATTCGCCGCACCGGAAACCACCTTGAAATCAGCGCCGATACCGGTCATGAGGATCCTGTACCAGCCGTACAGGACACGTCTTGAAGTAATCAGCAGAATGTTGGGGCTTTCCTTTTCGGCAAGAACGTCGTATATGCAAAGTCCTGCCTTGGTCAGCTTTTCGGAGCCGAACTCACAGCAGACCAGCGAAAACCCGAATTTGCGGAGCTTTTCCGCAGGGGCAAGATTTGCCGCTGATAAATCCATTCCGCCGAGGGGGATCCATTTTACACTGTTGCCGCTCACCTAGCGCACCTCCATAGTTCAGTATTATTGTTATTACCGGAAGGAACTTCCAGAAGCCGTTACGGATATAACAATCTATGTGTACATTATACTACAAAATCGCAAATATTACAAGTCGTTAAAAGCAACTGCCGGTTGAAAATCCCGGAGCGCATTTTTGGTTATTTTGCACAATCAAATTCACGAAAATACTGCTTTACTTTTTCACGGATAAATGCTAGAATGATATAAAGGCTGTTTTTAAGCCGACATTTACGACAGGAAGGTAAACGAACATGACTGAACAGGAAATAAAGGAAGCGATATGCGAGGTCGGACACAAGCTGTGGCAGCTAGGCTTTGTGGCGGCGAATGACGGCAACATCTCCGCAAGGCTGCCGGACGGCAACTTCATCACCACCCCCACCGGCACCAGCAAGGCAATTCTCCGTCCGGAAATGCTCATCAAGATGAACGCAAACAACGAGGTCGTTGAGCCTGCGCAGCTCCCCGGCTACAATCCCACCAGCGAATTCAAGGTACATCTGCGCTGCTACGAGGCGCGCCCGGACGTCAACGCGGTAGTTCACGCGCACCCGCCGACAGCCACCGGCTTCGCGATAGCGCATATCCCGCTGGACGACTACACCATGCCGGAGGCGATAATCTTCCTCGGCAGCGTGCCGATCGCTCCATACGACACCCCCGGCTCGCAGGGCGTTGCGGACAGCATTCTGCCGTTCCTCGAAAATCATGACACTATTTTAATGGAGAACCACGGCGCGCTCACCGTCGGTGTGGACATCACACAGGCTTACTACCGCATGGAAACGCTGGAGCATTTCGCTAAGGTGAGCCTTGTCGCACGTCAGCTCGGTGGCGCGAAGGACCTGCCTATGGACAAGATTCAGGAGTGCTGCGAAATAGGCAAGAGCTTCCCGATAAGACACCCCGGCTACAAGAAGTACCACTGATAATTCAAGAACGATTCACAGGAGTTGACCTCATGCCAAAAACCGTACTAGTATTCGATTTCGGAGCGTCCAGCGCCCGCGCCATGTTCTGCAAATATGAGGACGGCAGTATCTCTCTGGAGGAGATACACCGCTTCCCCAATGTCCCGGTAACAGAGGACGGGCACCTCCGCTGGGACATTGACGAGCTGTGGGAGCAGATGAAGATCGCTATCAGCTTCGGCGTGTTCAACGGCGGCTTCGACGCGATAAGTATCGACACATGGGGCGTTGATTTCGGGCTTATCGGGCAGGACGGGAACCTGCTTGAAAAGCCGGTGCATTACCGCGACAGCCGCACCGACGGCATGGTTGAGGAGGTCTGCGCCCGTATCCCCGCGGAGTCGCTTTTCGCCCAGAGCGGTATCCAGCCGATGAACATCAACACGCTTTTCCAGCTCAACTACCTCGTGAAGCACGAAAGAAACGCCATATTCCGTGCGGAAAAGCTGCTGATGATGCCGGATCTGTTTGCGTATTTCCTCACCGGGCAGTGCCGCAGCGAATTCACCGAAGCCACCACCTCCCAGCTTATCGACCAGCAGGCGAAGGGCTGGAATATCCGCCTTATCGAAGCGCTGGGAATCCCGAAGCGCATTTTCTCCCCGCTCATACAGCCGGGCGAAGTTTACGGCGAGCTGAAGCAGGAGCTGGCGGAGGAGTTCCGCATAGAGCCTGTGCCGGTGTTCGCTTGCGCGTCCCACGACACCGCCTCGGCGGTGCTTGCCGTACCCACGCAGGAGGAGCATTTCGCGTTCCTTAGCTGTGGCACATGGACGCTGTTCGGCACGGAGCTGCGCCGTCCTATTCTGACGCGTCAGGCGTTGGAAATGGGACTCACAAACGAGGGCGGCAGCGGCGGCACTACTACCCTGCTCAAGAACATCATGGGGCTGTGGCTCATTCAAGAAACCAAACGCTGGTACAGCGAACAGCGTAACGAGGAATACAGCTTCGCCGACCTTGAAAAAATGGCAAGGGAGTGCGAGCCGTTCGTCAGCTTTATCGACCCGAACGCGCCGGATTTCGCCGCGCCGGACGACATGCCGCTGAAAATTCAGGAATTCTGCCGGAAGACCGGGCAGAAAGTCCCGGAAAAGCCCGGCGAGATAATGCGCTGTATCTACCAGAGCCTTGCGTGCGAGTTCGCGCTGACTCTCGGCGAGATATCGGAGCTTACCGGCTTTGATTACAAAAAGATACACATGATCGGCGGCGGCACTAAGGACAAGCTGCTGTGCCAGCTCACCGCGGACGCTGCCGGGATCCCGGCGGTCGCGGGTCCGGTGGAGGCTACCGCCCTCGGAAACGGCATTTCAACGCTGATCGCGCTGGGTGAGATACCGGATATCTCCGCCGCGCGGAAGATCATCGTAAGCTCCGGGCTTACCACGGAGTTCCAGCCGCAGCAGCACGAAAGCTGGCTCCAGCCGCTGGAAAGATACCGCGCACTCACACGAATGAAATAAACCGACCTCCCCGCCGCCACCGAACGGCGGGGAAATTTCTGCTCCGCAGACGACAAAAATACTGCAAAAATCGCATATTTCTCTTGACAACAGCGCCATTGTTTGGTATAATAAAGACGTATGAATTAATCTATATATACCTATGTGAGCCACGCTGTAACGATTCAGCGTGTGAAAGGAATGTTCCAGTATTGAGTAAAGTTCGCATGACAGTAGCAAAGGCAATGACTGAATGCCTTGCCGCCGAGGGTATCTCCACCGTTTTCGGCTATCCGGGCGCAGCTATCTGCCCTTTCTATGATGAATTATATAAGACCGATATCCGGCATGTACTTGTCCGCCATGAGGTGAACGGCGGTCACGCAGCCAGCGGCTACGCGCGTATCACCGGAAAGCCCGCCGTGGCTATCGCTACCAGCGGTCCCGGCGCGCTGAACCTCATCACCGCTATCGCCACCGCTTATATGGACTCGGTTCCTATGGTGGTCATCACCGGACAGGTAAACTCCGACCAGATAGGCAGAGATGTTTTTCAGGAGGCGGACATCACCGGCTCGGCAGAGCCTTTCGTAAAGCACAGCTACCTGTTAAAGCGCCCGGAGGACACCGCAGAGGTGTTCAAGCGCGCGTTTTACATAGCCGGCACGGGTCGGCGCGGTCCGGTGCTTATAGACGTACCCTTTGACGTACAGAAAGCGGAGATAGACTTTGAATATCCCGAAACCGTGGATATCCGCAGCTACCGCCCCAGCAGCACCGGAAACGGCAACCAGATAAAACGTGCGGCGGCGGCTGTCGCTGCGTCCAAGAAGCCGCTTATCCTAGCCGGCGGCGGACTTTTCACCGGAAACGCCGTTGAGCTTATGCGCAGGTTTGCGCAGCAGACCGATATCCCGGTGGTTTCCACCATGATGGGACTGGGCGCAATGCCCACCGACAGCCCGCTTTATTACGGCATGCTCGGTATGCACGGCTGCAAAGCGGCTAACACCGCAGTGAACTCCTGCGACACTTTGATACTTCTCGGCGCGAGAGTTGGCGACCGCGCTATCGCCGCAATGAAACAGCGCGACGACCTCACCGTTATTCACGTTGATATCGACCCCGCCGAGATCGGCAAGAATCTCGACGTGGATATCCCGATAGTCGGCGACCTCACCCTTGTTCTGGGGCAGCTAATTGAAGCTATCCCCGGCGGTACCGACCGCTCCGAATGGAAGCATACGCTGGACGGCTGCCGTGAGGACAAGCCGATACAGCCCGCTCCTGCGGGATATGTCAACCCCAAGCAGTTCATCAGAACGCTGGACAAGTACCTCCCGGACGACGCAGTTGTCGTGGCGGACGTAGGTCAGAACCAGATATGGACGGCGGCGAACATCACGCTCAACGGCGGACGTTTCCTCGCCTCCGGCGGCATGGGGACTATGGGTTATTCCCTCCCCGCTGCTATCGGCGCAAAGCTCGCTGATCCCTCAAGAGAGGTGGTTGCAATATGCGGCGACGGTTCGTTCCAGATGCAGATGATGGAGCTTGCCACCGCGGTACAGCATGACGTCCCGGTGAAGGTGATCGTCATGCGCAACAACTACCTCGGCATGGTGCGTGAGCTTCAGGAGAGAGCCTACGACAACCGTCTGACGGCGGTTTCGCTGGACGGAAGCCCCTGCTTCACCCGGATCGCCGAGGCTTACGGCATAGCAAATGAGCTGGTAGACAGCCCCGATAACATGGACGCTGCGATACAGCGGCTGATTTCCTCCGACAAGCCTTATTTCCTTGAGGTCGCTGTCGAGGACTTTGAAAAGACGATTCTGTGACGGGGGTGCAGGCATGAAACATACGATATCCGTTCTGGTAGAGAACCATGCAGGCGTTCTTGCGAGAGTTGCCGGGCTGTTCGCCCGCAGAGGCTTCAATATCGACAGCCTTGCGGTGGGCGTCACCGATGACGAAAATGTTTCCAGAATAACCATAGTTGCCGACGGCAGCGCATATACTCTTGAACAGATAGAAAAGCAGCTCAACAAGCTGATAGACGTCATCAAGGTAAAGACGCTGCACAACGATACGGCAGTCACCAGAGAGTTGGTGCTCATAAAGGTAAGCTGCACGCCCAAACAGCGCGCCGAGCTTATCACCATTGCAGAAATCGCAAAGGGCAAGATCTCTGACATCTCCACCAACTCCATGACGCTGGAGTTGTCAGACAGCAAGCAGAATCTCGACAATTTCGAGGAGCTGCTGCGCCCCTACGGCATTAAAGAGGTAGTCCGCACAGGCACTATCGCAATGCAGAAGGGCGAATCCACCGTAAGGGTGTAATTTTTGTATAACCTCGCTCAAAAGGGTGCCCCTTTTGGCAGTTCCGCGGAGCCTTTTCCACTTCTTCGTAAAAGGTAGTTTTTCTCGGCGGGTCAACATCTGCTCTATCGGCAGCACACTAAAGGGCGTCGTATATTATTCTTCAAAAGGAGATACAAAACAATGGCAAAGATTTACTATCAGGAAGACTGCAATCTGTCCCTGCTGGACGGCAAGACCGTTGCGATCATCGGCTACGGCAGCCAGGGTCACGCACACGCTCTGAACCTCAAGGAGAGCGGCGTTAAGGTAATCATCGGTCTGTACGAGGGCTCCAAGAGCTGGAGCAAGGCTGTTGACGCAGGCTTTGAGGTTTACACCGCTGCTGAGGCTGCTAAGAAGGCAGACATCATCATGATCCTGATTAACGATGAGAGACAGGCTGACCTGTACAAGGAGAGCATTGCTCCGAACCTCACCGCAGGCAAGACCCTCGCATTCGCACACGGCTTCAACATTCACTTCGGTCAGATCGTACCCCCTGCTGATGTAGATGTAATCATGATCGCTCCTAAGGGCCCGGGTCACACCGTTCGTTCCGAGTACCAGATCGGCAGAGGCGTTCCCTGCCTTATCGCTGTACATCAGGACGCTACCGGCAGAGCGCTTGACACTGGTCTTGCTTACGCTGCTGGTATCGGCGGTTCAAGAGCCGGCGTACTTACCACCACCTTCCAGTGCGAGACTGAGACCGACCTGTTCGGTGAGCAGTGCGTACTCTGCGGCGGTGTAACTGCCCTCATGAAGGCTGGTTTTGAAACTCTGGTTGAAGCTGGCTACGATCCCCAGAACGCTTACTTCGAGTGCATTCACGAGATGAAGCTGATCGTTGACCTTATCTACAAGGGCGGCTTCAAGATGATGAGATACTCCATCTCCGATACCGCTGAATACGGCGACTATGAGGTTGGTAAGCGCCTTATCACCGAGGACACCAAGAAGGAAATGAAGAAGGTTCTCCACGAAATTCAGGACGGTACATTCGCACGCAACTGGATCACCGAGAACAAGATGGGCAGAGCGCACTTCAACGCTTGCCGCCGCATCGAGAGCGAGCACCAGCTTGAAAAGGTCGGCGCTGAGCTCCGTAAGCTGTATAGCTGGAACGACGATATCGACGTAGCTCCCGGCACCGCAGCTCCCGCAGCTAAGAAGGCTCCCGCAAAGGCTGCCGCTAAGAAGCCCGCTGCAAAGAAGCCCGTAGCTAAGAAGGCTCCCGCTAAGAAGCCCGCTGCTAAGAAGTAATCAACACTGACCTATAAATTAAGAGCTGCTTATGATATTTCACAGGCAGCTCTTTTGTTTATTATAATTACAGCCGCCGATTTCATATCGGCGGCTTTTTGCGCTTTTTTATTCCTCCGGCGGGATAAGCTCAGAAATAATGTGGTCGGTGAGCCGCGAAATTATCGCAAACTCCTCACTGTAATCCGCGTCCTTGTCCGGTATGCTTGCGGAGACAGTGTGGAACGTCCCCTGTATGATAAAGGACAGAACCACGTCGTTGCGGCGGTTGCGCAGCTTCGGGAATTCCGCATAAAGATGAGCCTTTATACGCTCCTCCACCTTCTTTGAGAACTGCGAATAGCGGGAGCCGGAAAATATGTAATTCAGCATGGCGCGGTTCTTCATGAACGCCATGAACAGGTCTGCCGAGTGCTTTTTCGGGTCGTCGAAGAACTTGTTCAGCCCCTGTATCTCCGACAGGATATCGTCAATGACCTCGTCCTCCATTTCGTCCGCCAGCGAATAGATGTCGGAATAATGCAGATAGAAGGTCGCCTTGTTAATCCCGGCGAGCCGCGACAGCTCCGTGACCGTGATCTTTTCGATAGGCTTTTTGCGCCGCAGTTCAAAGAACGCTTCTTTGATCGCGGCTTTTGTTTTCTGTATTCTAAGATCCATGACGTCCTCCATTGCTAGACAATAATAGTCAACCGTCGCTTAATAGACATATATCGAATTTTGCTGATTGAACAGCGATTAATTATAATATATAATAAGATAAAAGACAAATCGTATTGATCTATCTATTATTATAGCTTAAAATACAGCGGTTGTCAACCTTAAATATTCGGAGGTACGACGGTGAATTTTCGTGATTTCAGCGCCGGGGATTGCTTCGACGCATACAAATGGCTGGGAGCGCATTACGACGGCAGCGGGACTATGTTCAGAGTGTACGCCCCCAACGCCGAGGGCATAGCGGTTATCGGTGACTTCAACGACTGGCAGGACTGGTACATGAACCGCGCCGGGGACGGGAAGTTCTGGGAGCTGTACATAGACAAGGCAAAGCCCGGTCAGATGTACAAATACAAGGTGTTCCACGGCGGCAAAAGCGTGGAGCACTGCGACCCGGTGGGGTTCGGCATGGAGCTTCGCCCTAAGTTCGCCTCGGTGATAAGGGATATGTCGTTCGAGTTCCACGACTTTGAATGGCTGAAAAGCCGCCCCACATGGCACGGCGACGCGCTGAACATCTACGAGGTACATCTGGGAAGCTGGCGCAGGAACCCCAAAGACGAAAACGGCTGGTACAGCTACGAAAAGATAGCGCCAATGCTGGTGAAATACTGCACAGAGCACGGCTACAACGCAATAGAGCTTATGCCGCTGAACGAATACCCCTGCGACGAAAGCTGGGGGTATCAGGGCACGGGATTCTACGCGCCGACCTCACGTTACGGAACGGCGGAGGGGCTCAAAAAGCTGGTGGATATCTGCCACAAGAACAATATCGCGGTGATCATGGACTTTATCCCGGTACATTTTGCGGTGGACGGCTACGCGCTGGCGCAGTTCGACGGCACTCCCACCTACGAGTCGCAGTTCAAGGACATTGCGTACAGCGAGTGGGGAAGCTGCAATTTCGACCTCACGAAAGGCCCGGTGTGCAGCTTTCTGAAATCCGCCGCGAACTACTGGCTGACGGAATACCATTTCGACGGGCTTAGAATGGACGCGATAAGCCGCGTTATCTACTACATGGGCAACCCGGCAAGAGGGGACAACGTGTGCGGCATACGCTTCCTCAAAACGCTGAATCAAGGGCTGAAATGGCTGCACCCGTCGGCGATACTCTGCGCCGAGGACTCCACCGACTACCCGCTGGTGACAAAGCCGGTAGAACAGGGCGGGCTTGGCTTCGACTACAAGTGGGACATGGGCTGGATGAACGACACGCTGGATTACTTCCGCACGCCCCCGGACGAACGTGTGAACCACTACCACAAGCTGACCTTCTCCATGCTGTATTTTTACAGCGAGAAGTACATTCTGGCGCTCTCCCACGACGAGAACGTACACGGCAAGGCGACGATAATCCAGAAGATGTACGGCGATTACGACGACAAATTCCCGCAGGCGCGGGCGCTGTATATGTACATGTACGCCCACCCCGGCAAGAAGCTGAACTTCATGGGCTGCGAGCTGGCGCAGTTTAGGGAGTGGGACGAAAAGCGCGAGCAGGACTGGGACATTCTGAAATACCCGCTGCACGACGGATTCAACCACTTCATGAAGAAGCTGTGCAAGCTGTACCTCAGCACCCCGGCGCTCTCCCGCTGGGACGACTCCTACGAGGGCTTCCGCTGGCTGGACTGCGACAGCGCGCTGAAACGCTGCTACACGATACATCGGAGCTGCCCCGGTGAAGCCCCGATAGTGTGCGTGATGAACTTCTCCGACCGCTTGCAGGAGGACTACGTCCTCAACATCGGCGCAGGAAAGCGGCTGCGGCTTCTGCTGGACTCCACCGAGGACAGGTACGGCGGCTGCGCTCCGCATTACCCCGGCTCAATGACTGCGGACAAATACGGCTGCGTGAAGCTCAGCGTGCCGAGGTATTCCGCGGCATACTACGAACTAACTGACTCCCCCGCGAAAAAGAAATCAGATAAGTAATAGCACTTTGACCCCGCTGACGCTCCGACGGGGTCTTGTCGACATTCAGCGGCTCATGAAAAATCGCGAAAATATTTTAAAAAAGTGCTTGACAAAACGGGAAAGCTGTGGTATAATAAATAAGTCGTTGAGGGGCAACGGAAAAACCTCAATACTTAGAAATGGACAGGTGGCTGAGCTGGTCTAAGGCGCACGATTGGAAATCGTGTAACGATTAAACCCGTTCGAGGGTTCGAATCCCTCCCTGTCCGCCATATTTTCGGCAGTTCATAAGTGGACTGCCGTTTTTGTTACAGGAGATACACCTATGAGCGGACATATCTTTGAATACAGCGAGGTGCTGAAATTAAAAGCGGCGTGCGCGGAGCATTACCCCGACCATGTGCATTTCCACGACGGCTTCGGCGGTCAGTACTTCTCACTTGACGTGCCAAACGACGGGCTGCGGGAGTTTATCTGCGACTATTTCGCCGGGCGTGGGTTTTCGGCGGAATTCACCCCGGACGGGTTGATCTTCACGGTCTCAAAATCCCGCGAATGAGCCTTTACTGCATATAGATTCAGCCGCGCTGTTTTGGTTAAGCGCGGCTGTTGTTGTATTTATTTTTGCACATTCAAGCGCAATTGCAATGTAACGCGGGAGAAAGACTGTAAAAAAAGTGCCTCAACGCGCGAAAATGCGTATCGAGGCACTCGACCTGTCTATGCTATACGAAATAGATTTTTGAAAAAGATCCACCAAACCGCTGTAATGGCGCACGAGATTTTTCGGTTTTTGCGGTCAGCTTCATGCGTCAACAAAAATTTAGTTTACACAGCAAAACAGCCGTCCCACTCCGGGACGGCTGAGAAAAATCGGATGTTTTGCCGCGGTTGTTCCCGCGGCAAAACTTGTCTATGCTATACGAAATAGATTTTTGAAAAAGAGCCACCAAACCGCTGTAATGGCGCACGAGATTTTTCGGTTTTTGCGGTCAGCTTCATGCGTCAACAAAAATTTAGTTTACACAGCAAAACAGCCGTCCCACTCCGGGACGGCTGAGAAAAATCGGATGTTTTGCCGCGCTTGTTCGCGCGGCAAAACGTTGTCTATGGTATACGAAATAGATATTTAACGCGGGAGAAAACCCGCAAAAGAAAAGTGCCTCAACGCGCGAAATGCGTGTCGAGGCACTCGACTGGTGCCGGTGGCGGGGGTCGAACCCGCACGGTATCGCTACCAAAGGATTTTGAGTCCTCCTCGTCTGCCAATTCCAACACACCGGCGAATATGACTTCCACCTGCGCGGAAGCCGTTTATCCAAAAGGACTATTTTATTTTACCACAGATCCCGCGATTTGTCAACCCGAAATTTCCTGTCTATGCGGAAATAATATTGCAGCTAAGGATCGCGGCGAGCGCCATGTTGAAGGTATTCGCCACCACAATGTAGGAAACCCTCGTCTTTTTGTTCTTGAAGCCGTTGGAAACCAGCCCCAGCCACACGCAGGAGATCCCCACGGCGGCGATCAGCACGATCACCCCGGCGATATTGCTTATCTCAATGCCGAAGATCCCCTGTACTATCGCGAACATCACGCAGTAAGCCAGCGGGACAAGCATAAGCGGAAGCGTAGCCCACACCCATTGTATGCGGTGCTTGCGCCAGAAAATGATCGTCATGATCAGGATTATACCGGCGATCGCAGCACATTCGATTACCATGAAAACACTCCCTTTCTGCCGTTATCCCTCCGCTGAGGAACCAGCGGAAACAGTGACCTCCCCCGTACCGGACGGCTCAGCGGTCTGAACCGATGAAACGCTTCTGTCCTGCGCTGTGGGTACAGTCCAGCCAAGATCCTTAGACGACCATGTGAGCGCGAACACAAGCCCGCAGATCACCAGAATTATCACGATCATTATTATATTCAGTACGACAATGTACTTTGGCATTTTCGGTCGGTCGGACATATAATACTCCTCCAAAAATAATATGCTTTAATTATATCCTATTCCTCGGAAAATTGCAAGCGATTTTCGGATTTTTCACCAATTATTCAAACTCACGCTCACCGGAGTAGATATTCGTCCGCACTATACGCAGCCGCTTTACCTGCTCGCCGTACTCCGCCGTGTACGCTTCAAACAGCAGCGCGGGGTTGATGTTGAAGCTGTTCCCCGCCGGCAGCGTCAGCATGAGCTGATTTCCGGCGATCTCAACGTCGGTCATAAGCGGCTTCAAGTCCACCGTGGAAACACCCTTTTTGGTGCGCTTCTCAACGTTTATCTGCTCCTTTTCGCAGAGCCTGCGCAGCTTATCCGGATCGCAGGTGAAGTCTATCCGCCAGCGGGCGGCGGTTATGTCGGTGTTCTTGTCCTTCGGGACTGTTACCTCAGTCACCCGGATATCCGGCGGCAGCGCAGCGTTCAGCCGCTCTTTCACCTCATCAAAGGGGACGTCCTCCGTCAGACGAAAGTCCATTGCCTCGTGCTCCCCCTCCTGCCCCAGCGACAGCGGCAGCATGAACGTAACATAAGTCCGCGGGTTGAATCCCTCGGTCTGCCAGATAGGGAGCTTCGTGCGCTTCATGGCGCGGATAACGGTGCTGCTCAGGTCAAGGTGAGAAATGTACTTCGCCCTGCCTGTCTTTGAAAAAAAAGCCCTTGTATTAACGGATGGCACGGCACACATCACCTCCTACGCATTTAGATACTCCGCAGCCGGAGCATTTCTCGCGGCAGTTGGGGGTAGTCACGCCCGCATGAGCGCGCTTGTTTTCTTCAATAAGGAACTCGCGGCTCACCAGCATGTCGATGTGATCCCACGGCGGTATCTCGTCGTAGCTGCGGCGGCGGTTCGCGTAGAACGCCATGTCCAGCCCGCAGTCAGCGAAAGCCTCTTTCCACAGGTCGAACCGGAAATACTCGTCCCAGCCGTCCAGCTTGCAGCCCTTTTTCCATGCTGTGTAGATCGCCTTTCCTACCCGGCGGTCGCCACGGGCAAGCACCGCCTCAATGAGCGACAACTCATAGCTAGGATAGCTTATGGTTATCTTGCGGTCGGTGTTGATCGTTTTGAGATACCTCTGCCGCTCGCGGACAGAATCCTCGTCAAGCTGCGGCTCGAACTCAAACGGCGTGAACGGCTTCGGAATGAACGTAGACAGCGACACGGACACGCCGGGTCTGCCCTTTGCGTGACCGGGGGTCGCATAGAACTGCTCTATGACCGCTTTCGCAAGGTCGTACACGCCCTTGATGTCCTCCAGCGTTTCGGTGGGAAGTCCCATCATGAAGTACAGCTTGATGTTAGTGTAGCCGCCCTCGAACGCAATCTTCACGCTGTCCATGACGTTCTGCTCGGTGACGTTCTTGTTGATGACGTCCCGGATTCGCTGGGTGCCGCCCTCCGGAGCGAAGGTCAGCCCGGATTTGCGCACGTCGGTTATCTTTTTCAGCACCTCGTCGCTGAATCTGTCCACTCTGAGGGACGGCAGCGACAGGTTTATCTTCTCGGCGGTGGTGAAGTCGGTGAGCTGGGTCAGCAGCCCCTCAATGTCCTTGTAATCCCCGGTGGAAAGCGACGACAGCGACACCTCGTCGTAGCCGGTGTTATCGCACAGACAGCGGGTCTGGTCAAGGATAGTGTCAATCTGCTTCTCCCGGTAGGGACGATAGATGAACCCCGCCTGACAGAATCGGCAGCCGCGGATACAGCCGCGAAGAACCTCCACCACGGCGCGGTCGTGGACTATCCCGGTGAGCGGAACGACGAAATTATCCGGCGTATACGCCTTGTCGAAGTCCTTTATAATGCGCTTTCTGACCTTCGCCGGAGCGCCGTCCTTCGGGGTGATGGACTTCACCGTGCCGTCCTCGTTGTAGGCGATATCGTACAGCGACGGGACGTATATCCCCTCTATCTGCGCCGCCCTGCGCAGGAACTCCTGCCGGGTCGCGCCCTCACGCTTGCACTCCTCCATGACGCGCATGAACTCAAGGTTCATCTCCTCGCCCTCGCCGATAGCGAAGAAGTCGAAGAAATCCGCCAGCGGTTCGGGGTTGCAGGCGCAGGGACCTCCCGCCATTACGATAGGCGTAAGCCCCGTCCTGTCCTTTGCCAGCACCGGAACTCCCGCCAAATCCAGCATTTCCAGAATGTTGGTGAAGCTCATCTCGTATTGCAGCGTGAAGCCTATGAAATCAAAGTCCTTTATCGGGTCAAGGCTCTCCAGCGCGTACAGCGGGATATTCCGCTGCCTCATCTGCTCCTCCATATCCGGAAGCGGCATGAACACGCGCTCGCACCAGTAGTTCGGCACGGCGTTTTTCAGCCCGTAAAGTATCTTCATGCCAAGATGTGACATTCCTATCTCGTAGGTGTCCGGGAAGCAGAACGCAAAGCGGATATCCACCTCCGACTTGTCCTTTACTACCGAACCCGGCTCACCGCCGATATATCTTGAGGGCTTCTGCACGTCCAGCAGGAACTCGTCAAGCCGCTCCATCATTGAGTTGTTTTTTTCTGACATCAGTTATCTCCTGTTAATACGCTTTTCCCTGCGTAAAATCTATGGTCTTGTTGAACGGATTGTAATAAATATCCGCGAAATCCTTGTTGATATAGAAGTATTCGTTCTTGTAATACAGCGGGATCACCGCCGCGTCATTAAGAACTATCTGCTCCGCACGGGCGTAAAGCTCCGCGCTGGTCGCAAGGTCCTCGGCACGCTCTGCGCGGCTCATCAGCATGTTCACCTCGCTGCTGACATAGCCGGAATAGTTCCCGCTGCCGGAAGCAAAGCCTTGCAGATACGCCGACGGGCTGTTGACGTTCCCGGAAAGCTCCCGCACTGCTATCTCGTAATCCCCCGCCGCCAGCCGGGAATTATACTCCTCCTCGCTGAGAGTTTCCACCACGCAGTAAAAGCCAAATTCCCTCTGCCACTCCTGCATGATGAGGGATATCATTGCGGACGCCGCCTTGTCCTCCCGCATGATTATCCTCGCGCCGGAAAACAGCGTGCTGTCCAGCTCCGGCTGGGCGTTTTTGTAATGCTCCTGCGCCGCGGAAACGCTGTACTCTGCGGTCATTTTCTCCCCGGCGAATTCGCGGTAGCTCTTGTCCAGCAGCGTTACCTCACCGGGAACTATCGCATACGCCGGGGCGCAGCCCTCCGCCGCCTGCGCGAAACGCTCCCTGTCCGCAAGGCAGGCAAGCGCCCGCCGGAACTCCACGCTTCTGAACAGCCCGAATTTGGTGTTGAACAGCAGCCCGACGGTTATCGCGTCGTACTCCTGCACAGTATAGTCGCCCTTGATAAGCTCCCGCTGGCTTTCGTTCACCGCAATGCAGCTTATCGTGCCGGAGAGGAAATCGTCAACGAAGTCCTCGTCCCCCTCAATGAAGAAATTCAGCCCGGAGGGGTACACCTTGTTCACCTCGTTGTTCTTGGCGTTCCGCCGAAGAATAAGGTGGTTGTTGTCGGTAATGGTGTAGGGGTCGTAATCCCACGTTCTGAGGTAAAACGCCCCGTTGGAGGGGGTGGTGTCCCCGGAAAGCCCGTACCTCCCCTGCGACGCTATGAAGTACTCCTCGTTGCAGGGCATTGCGGGCGCCTCGGTCAGCAGAACCGGGAACTGCGGGTTGGGGTAGTCCAGCGTGATAGTCAGCTCATATTCGCCAACTGCTTCCACACCCAGCTTTGACAGGTCGGTTATTTTGCCCCTGCTTATCGCCTCTGAATTCTTTATGCAGTAGTACTCCGAAGCCCGGGGCGCTCTGGTCGCCGGGTCGAACAGCCGCTGAAAGCCGTACACGAAGTCCTGCGCCGTGCAGGGGGCTTCAAAGCCGTTGACGTCCGTCCAGTAATGGTCGCTACTCAGCTTGAACTGATAAGTAAGCCCGTCCTCGGAAACTATGTAGTCCTCGGCGATCCCTGCGCCAAGACTGCCGTCGGGATTCACCCGCAGCAGCCCGGTGTAAAGGCTACTGATTATCAGCGTGGAAGCCTCGTCGCCGGCGGTCTGGGGGTCAAGGCTTCCGGGATTGTATGCGATATCGTATTTTATTACACCGTCGCTGCCGTCGTTTTCAAAGCAGCCGGTGGTCAGCAGCGTCATGCAGCACAGCGCCGCAGACAGTATTCTCTTTATAAAATGCCGTTTCACGGTGATTCCTTTCCCTAATTAACGAATGGTTCATATTTATTATATCATCTGGCAGGAATGAATTCAACCGTTTTCGGCAAGAAAAATTATTACAATTTTGTAATAACTCACTCCGGCAGGACTACCGCTCGTCCTGCTTCAAGGCTTGCCGGGACGTCTATCAGCCGCTGGTTTGAGCTGCCGCGGAATTGCAGCGACAGCGAACGCTTTGAGATATCGAACCGCCCGTCCACCAGAATATCTAGGATACCCAGCAGTTTCCCGGTGTATTCCTCCGTTTCGGATTTTTTCAGCAGCTCCTCGAACGTCCAGCCGCTGTAACACATAAGGTGCTTTCCCGCCGCCTTGAAACGGCTGCCCAGCTCGAACAGCGGCTGCGGCTGGCAGAACGGCTCTCCCCCGGAGAAGGTCACGCCGTCGGTCAGCGGGTTCTCCATGCACTGGTCGTACAGCGCGTCGGTGTCGGTGAGCCTGCCCCCGGCGAAGTCGTGGGTTTCCGGATTGTGGCAGCCCTCGCAGCGGTGCGGGCAGCCCTGCACGAATATCGTGAAACGCAGCCCCGGGCCGTCAACGATAGATTCCTCAACTGTTCCTGCAATTCTTATTTCCATGGGAATTCCTCCTAATACGCAAAATTCTGAGCGGAGTGGGTCGCACTTCGCTCAGAAAGATATTCACTGTTTGTTTTCCGTTCAGTCGGCGGTGCCGTGCTTTATGCGGTCTGCTTCCTCCGCGCGCTTCGCATTGTTGAAGCGGTCAAGCGTGCCTACAAGGTAGCCGGTGATACGACGAATACGCTCGAACGCAACTGTTTCCTCCTTGCGGTGACAGCAGGGACACTCATCGTCGATAATGCCGGTGAAGCCGCAGCAGGGGTCGCGGTCGATCGGGTGGTTTATCGCGCCGTAGCCGATACCCTCCTCCTTCATGCAGCGGACGATCTTCTCGAACGCGTCAAGGTTCTTGAGCGGGTCGCCGTCAAGCTCGATATAGCTGATGTGTCCGCCGTTGGTGAGGGCGTGATAGGGAGCCTCCAGCTTGATCTTGCGGTAGGCGCTGATGTTGTAGTAAACCGGCACATGGAAGGAGTTGGTGTAGTAGTCGCGGTCGGTGATTCCCGGCAGCTCGCCGTAGATCTTCTTGTCCATGCGGATAAACCGCCCGGAAAGTCCCTCCGCCGGCGTCGCCAGCAGACTGAAATTAAGGTGAGTTTTCGCGCTCTCGTCGTCCATGCGCTTTCTCATGCGGGTGATTATCTCAAGACCCAGCTTCTGCGCCTCCGGGCTTTCGCCGTGATGTACGCCGATAAGCGCCTTTAAGCACTCGGCAAGTCCGATAAAGCCCATTGAGAGAGTGCCGTGCTTCAGTATCTCGGCAATGCTGTCGTTCTCGGAGAGCTTTTCGGAGTCTATCCACACGCCCTGCCCCATGAGGAACGGAAAGTTGCGGACGTGCTTTCTGCACTGTATCTTAAAGCGGTACATGAGCTGATCTACAACAAGATCCATCATGTCGTCCAGCGACTTGTAGAACTTGTCGATATCGCCGTGCGCCTCGATAGCAAGCCGCGGCAGGTTGATCGTCGTGAAGCTGAGGTTGCCGCGCCCGGTGACGATCTCACGGCTGGGGTCGTAGACGTTGCCGATAACTCTCGTGCGGCAGCCCATGTAAGCTGCCTCGGTGTGGTAGTCGCCCGGCTTGTAGTACTGGAGATTGAACGGCGCGTCAAGGAACGAGAAGTTCGGGAACATTCTCTTTGCGGATACCCGGATAGCCAGCTGGAACAGGTCGTAGTTCGGGTCGCCGGGGTTGTAGCTTACGCCCTCCTTGACCTTGAAAATGTGTATCGGGAATATCGGCGTTTCGCCGTTGCCAAGACCGTGTTCCTCCGCCAGCATAACGTTGCGGATAACCATTCTGCCCTCCGGGGAGGTGTCCGTGCCGTAGTTTATCGAGGAGAACGGGTTCTGCGCGCCGGCTCTGGAATTCATGGTGTTGAGGTTGTGGATAAGCGCCTCCATTGCCTGATAGGTGGCGCGGTCGGTCTCAGACTCGGCAAGCTTCTCCGCCTTGTCCTGCAGCTTGGAGAACTCCTCGCCGTACTTGCCTGCGACCTTTTCCCACTCCTTAGCCTTGTAGTCGTCGTTGTTGGAAAGTCTGGGGCAAAGCCCGGTCTCCTCCTCGATCTCCTCGGCGGTCTTTTTAAGATCCTCAAACACCTCGGCGTAGTCGTCCATGTTCAGCGCAAAGCTGACAGCCTTGGCAAGGTTGTTGGTGTACAGTCTGCGGAAGGTCTTTTTTACGCCCTCCGCCATAGCATAATCGAAATTCGGCACCGACTGACCGCCGTGCTGGTCGTTCTGGTTGGACTGGATAGCGATACATGCAAGCGCTGCGTAGCTGGAGATGTCGTTCGGCTCTCTGAGGTAGCCGTGACCGGTGGAGAAACCGCCGTGGAACAGCTTCAGCAAGTCTATCTGACAGCAGGTGGTGGTGAGGGTCAGAAAGTCAAGGTCGTGAATGTGGATATCGCCGTTGATGTGCGCCGCAGAGTGCTTCGGGTCAAGGACGTACATCTCGTTGAACTGCTTCGCGCCCTCGCTGCCGTATTTCAGCATGGTACCCATAGCGGTGTCGCCGTCGATGTTAGCGTTCTCGCGCTTGATATCGCAGTCGCACGCGGATTTGAAGGTCAGATCCTCGTATATCTTCATCAGTGTGGAGTCCATCTCTCTGGCTCTGGTACGCTCTGCACGGTAGAGGATATACGCCTTGGCGGTCTTAGCGTGACCGTCCTCGACAAGCACCTTCTCCACCATGTCCTGCACTTCCTCGACAGAGGGATTGCGCCCGATTATCTCCTCGGACAGCCGCTGACACACCTTGTCCGCAAGTGCCATAGCCTCGCTGTAATCCCTGCCGCCGACGCTCTGCGCAGCCTTAAAGATAGCGTTGGCGATCTTTTCGATATTAAATGGTACCTGCCGACCGTCGCGCTTCTTTATCATCGTTATCATTGCCATTTCTCTGTGACGCTCCTTTTCGTGATCCGTATATTTCAACACAATATGTTGTAGTAACAAAGCCGATATATCTATTATATAGGCTTATGAGCTATTTGTCAAGGCATAAAAAAATAATGTTTTGCACAAATTACAACAGGGATTTTAGTAATAAATCACGAAAATTTTACTTGAATTATGCAACACTGTGTGGAATAAATGGGGATTTCCGGCGGCGCTGTGCGGTTCATGCAATTTCTGCACAAGCGTGTAATTTCCCGGCTGTCAAGCGGCAATTGACTAAATCCGGCGGTTATGCTATAATTACATAGTAAACATGCAGGACATATATCTGATGTAATAGCCATTTTGCCCGAAAGGAGGAGTCCCTATGCCCCGGAAGTTCCCGTACAGCAGCGACGGAAGCCGTTTCCACACGCTGAAATTCCACAACCGGCAGGTCTACGGCAGACCCGTGTACAAGGCAGCGGTGGACGCCGGATTCACCTGCCCGAACATAGACGGCACCTGCGGCAGGGGCGGGTGTATCTACTGCTCCGGCGGGAGCGGGTACTTCACACAGCCGGCGCTTACCGTGACCGAACAGATTCAGCGGGAAACCGCCCGGATACACGCCGCCTGCCCGGACGCAGGGGTCATCGCGTACTTCCAGGCGCACAGCAACACCTACGCCAGCCTTGAACGGCTGAAACCGGTTTACTATGAGGCGCTGTCCTGCGATATCTGCGGCATTGCTGCGGCGACAAGGGCGGACTGCATCGACCGGGAAAAGGCGGAGTTTCTGGCTTCCCTGCCCGTCCCGGTGACGGTGGAGCTGGGCTTGCAGACCGCCCACGACTCCACCGCGGAGCTTATCAACCGCGGTCACAGCTTCGCCGACTTCGTGGAGGGCTTCAGCACCGCAAAAGCCGCCGGGCTGCGGGTGTGCGTCCACATCATCAACGGGCTTCCCGGAGAGGACGAACAGATGATGCTGAAAACCGCTGAACTGCTGGGAAAGCTCCGCCCGGACGGGGTGAAGATACACCTGCTGCATGTGATAAAAGGGACAAAACTCGCCGAAATGTACCTTGCCGGGAATTACACACCGCTCACCATGCAGGAATACATCAACATCACGGTAAGGCAGCTTGAGCTTCTCCCGCCGGAAACGGTGATAGAACGGCTCACCGGGGACGGCAGCCGCGAAACGCTCCTAGCCCCGCTGTGGAGCCTTGACAAGCGGGCGGTGCTGGGCGGTATTATGAAGCGCCAGAAAGAGCTTGACAGCGTGCAGGGAATGTTATTTACGGGGTGATAATGACGGACATTTATTCAATGACAAGAGCCGCGCTGGAACGTTGGTTCACAGAGCGCGGTGAGAATCCCGCAAAGGCGGCTATCCTGTTCCAGCGGCTGTATCAGCAGGATATGCGCAGCTTTGAGGAGCTGCCGTTCTCCGCGCGGGTGAAGTCGGCGCTGGCAGAGAGCTTCACCCTTTCCCTGCCGGAAACCGCCGCCCGCACCGGGGACGACCTCACCGAAAAGCTGCTGCTGAAGCTGCCCGGCGGGGACTTTGTTGAAACAGTGCTCATGCGGCAGAAATACGGCGACAGCGTGTGTATCTCGACGCAGGTGGGCTGCGCAATGGGCTGCGTGTTCTGCCAAAGCGGGCGGCTCACCAAACGGCGCAGCCTTACCGCCGGCGAAATGGTCGCGCAGGTGCTGAAAATACGGCGGGAGCTTGGCGCGAAGCTCCACAGCGTGACGGTCATGGGTATCGGTGAGCCGTTCGATAATTTCAGCGCCGTGGCGGATTTCTGCGCTATTGCGGCAGACTACAAGGGGCTTGCCCTCGGCGAGAAGCACATCACCGTTTCTACCAGCGGCATTCTGCCGGGGATAAAAGCGTGGGCGGAGCTTCCGCACCCGTGCAGCCTTGCGGTGAGCCTCCACGCGGCGGATAATGAGCTGCGCTCCCGGCTCATGCCGATAAACCGCATATATCCTGTCGCCGAGGTCATAGCCGCGGCGGCGGATTTCGCGGAGCGCCACAACCGCCGGGTAACGCTGGAGTACGTCATGCTCTCCGGCGTGAACGACAGCCCGGAGCAGGCGCAGCAGCTTGCGGAGCTTATCGGCTTCTGCAAGCGGTTCTACGTCAATATTATCCCCTGCAACGGCAACGACAGCGGCTTCGCCCAAAGCAGCCGCGAGCGTATCATGGCGTTCTACGACGTGCTGAAAAAGAACGGGGTCTCCGTCACTATGCGAAGAGAGTTCGGCGGAGGGATAAGCGCCGCCTGCGGTCAGTTGAGTTCGGACTTTCAAGGGGGAAGAGTGTAAATTGTAATTTGTAGGGGAGTTGTAATTACTCTGTGAGGTTGTCTGCGGCTGCTTATGGCAGCCGCAGACCGGGGGAAAACTCTTGTTTTCCCCCGAACCCCTTTAGCGCCATGAACGCGTTTGCGCGCTGTCGCGCGAGTAGCGGCGCTTCCGCGCCGAGTGTGGGGCTCTGCCCCACACCCCGCTTCCTTTTGGAAGCCAAAAGGAAGCGAAAAGCAATTTTGCTGCGCAAAAAGGAAAAGGCGCCTGCCCGACAAATTACAATTTAACACAAAAAGGCGCTGCCCTTAGGGTGTTTCCCATAGAGCAGTTTTCGCCCCGCCGAGCAAATCAAGTCCTAAATAGATGAGGTGAAATGCTCGGCGGAACTGCCAAAGGCGGCACGCCTTAGCTGGTATCCGATAAAGAAGTATTCAACCAAGACAAAAAAGCGGCTATATGCACAAAAGCTGTACCAAAACAAAGGTACAGCTTTCTTATTTCTTTGGAAAATAATATAATTTCAAATGTTCTTTTTCTGCATTCACAAGAGCCAACCCCATTCAAAAATGAATGGGGTAACTTTAGTAATTGAATTCACTTACAAAAAAACGCTTTAACCTTTATAGCATCCAAAGCAGAAATGATATGATTTTTTTCAGACTCAGTTAAGTTTTGCCCCCCTTCTACTAATCGCAAGCATATATCTGGAGTAATATCATCAATCCTAAGTTTTGGCTGTTGTGAAATAAGGTCTAATGCCTTACGCAGAGCGGTTTCCCACTTGAGAACAGTACCACTACCTATAACAAAAATTTCATTATCAGAACTTCTTAGAACGAAAACACCTGTCTGCTTACCATTACAAGTTTGAATTACCATCGCTGACTTGTTATATACTTTTTGAATTACTAATTCAGGTGTATATGAAGACATTATTTGTTTTGCTTTAGATTTTGTGTAAGCGTTTAGAACTCCATCTTTTATGTATGTTCGAATGCTTTCTTTGGGCATATATTCTTTAAGAATACCGCCAACGTCAGGATCATTAACTAGATTGTCCATGAAAGTACCATTCTCTATACGACTACGTGTCAAATATCCGAATTCATCGGCTTTTTTTATGATTGTGCTTTTAACCTTTTTTAGTTTAGATTCAGGAACACTAGTTTTTGCCATTTAAAATCCCTCCGGAAAAGTCAATTTCACTTCGTCATCAGATCCGCTTAAATCAGCAACATCTTCTATCCATACATTAACAAACTTCTCAACTTTTGCATCAGAGAACGAAACAAATCCATTTTTTAGGTATAGGACCTCGTTTTGAGCACCCTTCATTTTACCTTCTCGATTCATTTCTATCATTTCTGCCATGCGTCGTATATCTGATACGAAATCAAGGACAACAACTTTTTCTTTGCCTTCAGATAATCGTAAACCACGTCCTAGTTGTTGAACAAATATTCTTCTTGAATGAGTAGCCCTTAAGAAAATGAGCACATTAACATCAGGAATATCTATACCTTCATTCATAACATCCACAGCACAAACTGCTTGATAAGTTCCAGATGCAAATGCTAAAAGCCTTCTTCTACGCTCGGCTTTATCAACTCTTGAGAGTGCTGCACAAGGAATACCAGCAGCAGAAAGCATATCCGAAAATCTATTGCTATGTTCAATTGAAGGAGAAAAAATCGCTATTCTGGGATTTGGAATGTGTTTTAGTGTGCGTTGTAATTCTGCTATAACTGCCTCATCTCTTTGCGGTAAAAAAAGACGTTTGTTTAAATCCCTAATAGTCAATTTTTGCTTACTAATCTTTTTCAACCCATCCCAGTCGACATTATCGCATAGTATTCTGTAATCAACTTGAGCAAGAAAACCCATAGCCATTCCATCTACAAGCGAAACCTTTTCAACGGGATTGCCGAAAAGACTTGATAAGCTCTGACCATCACCCCGCCATGGAGTAGCCGTCATACCAATTAGAAATTTTGGTTTTAAGTGTTCAAGGCATGTTCTAAAGCCATGGGCAAGCGCATGGTGAGCCTCGTCTACAATTACAACATCATATTCTGTTGGCTCTATGCTTGGAAGGTAACCATAAAGACTTTGGTATAAACCAAATGCTATTCCCTCCGTATTACGTGGAGATAATCCATCAAAAAAAACAGAGGTTGGAATATCTTTTGTAAGCTGAGGCCAAAAGCCCTGCTCAAGCTGCAATGCTAAATCTGTTGCATGACATAACACTAAAATCTTATGACATCCTTTATCCCAAAGCTGGCGAGCAATAGTGGCTGCAATTACAGTTTTTCCAAGTCCTGTTGCAACAATGTAAAATGCTCTTTTTTCGCCACTGTCATAAGCGGATACAACTTTATTTACGATACTATCTTGATAAGGACGCAACTCTCTATGACCAGCATGTTCACTTGGCATTTGATCTATTAGCGCTCTTAAGAAAGCACCATTCCACAGTTTGAGATTATAGCCATTATTCCCTAATTCAATCTGTCGTTGACGAGCTGTTTGGGTAAATTCTCCATTTGTTGCAACTGCTGCAGTATTGACATCGTAAAACGAAAGAGCATCAATAGCTTCCTGCAATGCTTTTGGACCAATGTACCTATCACCCGATACAGCTTTTGATTGAACAACCCAAGTTTTGACTTGGTCGCCTTCATTTTTGCTGCCAATAACATCTCCGCCTTTATCACCAGCACCTCCGATGACATTTATGTTTTTCCATCCTAAATGACCCATAAGTCTAGCTATAGCCCGCTCTAAACCTTTCCAATTGTAGCCGTTTGAAATATCATCGGTATAAAAACTCATCAGTTTAACTCCTTCATAAGGAAGTCCACACTCAATGATGCACGAGTAAGTTCATCCTTTTGTACTTGTTGATTATATCCAGAGATTAGACGTAAAGCATCCTTGAGAAATGCAAGTGTACGCTCTTTGGATTCCTCTCTTGTACGAATAGTTGCATTTTCATCACTTAGATTAATGCTACAATATGGAGTCTTAAGAACCTTTCCGTCAAAAACACTTTCTGGAAAATGCTCAATCAATCTATATAGAGTCTTGGGTGGAACATATTCCATTACATCATAGCTATCCGAACTTTTTTCTTGGAAAGGTTTTAGCAGAGAAGGATTCGCTTGAACGATTGCATTTACTGTATCTTCGACTTCTCCGGCAGATTCGTGAATGCAATTAATAACATCCTGCGATTTATCTTTCAATGCAATAATCAGTTTTTGGCGTAACAGCTCAAATGCACTATTAGCTCTATCTTGAAGTGATAGCCTATCAACTTTCGAATCTGTCATAGTGGTTTCAACAAGTGACGCAAATACAGATACAATATCTGGAAGGCTATCTCTAGCTTTGAGTTTCTCTGCAAGGTAAAGTAAAAGGAGTATTTTGGGGGAAATAGGGTATTGTTTAAGCAAAATATGATTTGGATCATAAATAAAATCACAATCTACGCCATCAGAGTAAAAATAACATGGCTTACGTTCACCATGATAACGTATATCTCCTTTATTAAGTTCATATACCCTTACATTAAGCGAACCTGTATTACCAAAATGATAGTTTCGCCCTGTCATCTGCTGAACAGGAGTAGAGTTTTGAATTAGTTCGTCAAGTTTTGAGGTAATTTCTTGTGTTGAAACAGATGACGTAGTGACAGGATGATCTGATGTAGAACTTGGAATTCCTCCCGAATTATGTACACCATTGGTATTGTAACCTGTATTATTTCCTATAGAACCGCCAAGATAAGAATTAACATCATCAGAAGGTGTATCACCAGTATTTACAGAAGTTGTAAAGTGAGTGCCTCCTGAACTTTGTTTCTGATCTTCTTCCTGAGCCGCTTTCCACCATAAAGTATCATCAAGACAATTGCTAACACCTTTATTGAATTCTGCAGCATATCTTTTAGCAACATCGTTGGGAGCAAATAAGCACTTTGTTCCCTTATCAACTCTGCGATATGCATTCACCAAAAGACCTAAAGGTGAGTTGTTTGGTTCACTAAAACCTAAAGCTTTGCGGGCTTTGGGGAGAAAAGGACCAACTCCACAAAGAGCTTCAACAGTTTGAGACCATGATCTATCCGAACGATCAAAATCATTCTTTTGATATGTAGGCAGAAGATAATCTACATTTAACTCTCCAATGATACGACCACCTATTGATGTACCGAGTTCTAACGGGTACTGAAGATCTTTTTGACCAGTAATAGGATTCTCATACTGAAACAGAGATTTATCAGATACTAATATTTTTCTTCCGTTTCTAATAAAATCTATACCAAAATCATTTGGATCAGCGTATCTTTGGATACCAATCCATCCCGTAAGCCGTTTGCAGCGCTCTACAATCGTATCAGGGAGCGGTTTTCCTTCTTGTTGCATAGAATAATATTCTTCTGCCTCGTCAGGAGTAAGATAACAGTTTTTCGATAAATCAAATAGAGCATCACCGAGGTTTCGATCAATTGTAATCCTTGCAGGAACATTCTGATCCAGATATCGAACATAGCGGGATTCTGACCATACGCAATGATTCCTGGCATGCAATTGTTTTCCCTTAATATGAATAATAATATCTTGAGAATTCAGCAAGGGAGTATATGTGCTCTCAAGTCGACGTCTTATGTCGTTCTCTTTTAATGACAAATCTGATATAATACCTGAATGAAGTTTTGATATGGTAATTTTTGTTCCGGACTCTTCCACATTTTCTTTAATAGCATGTATAATTGGAGCATCAAATCTCTTGGTTTCTATCAGTTTTTGAAAATCAATTTTAACTCCTACCCACTCGGTATCGCCTTTCCGTGTTGACATAATTTGCGTAACTTCACCAAGACGAGCGGTGGCAATGTTAAATCCCATTCCAAATAAGCCGAGGTTTCCTATTGGATCATTACTAGAATAACCTGCTCTAACTGCATTTTGAAGATCTTCAATTGACATTCCGCGAGCATTATCCTTAATTTCTATGGTTCTGTTTATGGTTGCGACACTATCAGAGTCCCAGCTTACAGTAATATGCTTTTCATCCCCGCAAGCTGTTCCTGCTGTATCAGATAGAAAAGCATCTATAGAGTTGTCAATAAGTTCTGCAATACACTGCCACACTTGAAAAGGGATTTCGCCCAATGTTCGCAAAATTCGAGGTGTAGGTGTAATATCCAGGTTATTTTGGTTCATTTGTATCAACTCCTTCAATTTGATTGAGATAATTAGCCACACTTGTTGCGACTAAATGTGCTAAAACTGGCGGGACTGCGTTTCCAATTTGAGAAATATTAACTGTTTTGCTAAAGGAGAAAGCAAAGTCATCTGGGAATGTTTGTATTCTTGCGCACTCGCGAACTGTTAACCTACGATTAAGAGAATAGTGAAACTGTACCCTTGATTTTGGATTTGCTCTAATTGTGTATGCCGGTAAATCCTTTTTATTGCTTTCATCACCCTGCCCGTTCCCTTTTTTTGCTCGGGATGCACCAAAATAATCACCTTGGTTTGGAATACTATTATCTGTAATTCCAATTAAATCGCCAATAGCCCATTCAATACTTCGATGATTTTTTGTAAATTTAGCAGCAGGCTTTTGAGGAAAACCATATTTTTCGAATATATCATTGCGAACGCACATAAATATTAGCCTTGTTCTTCGCTGCGGAATTCCATAGTCAGGAGCAAACATTTTCCACACTTCTACCTTGTACCCTGCATTTGATAGATCGTCCGTAATCTTTTTTAATACTGCACCATTATCCATTCTTTCCAGATTAATGACATTTTCCCCAACAACAATCCTAGGATGATGGTGGTTCATATACGTAATAAGCGTCTCATATAGTCGTCCGCGTTCTGTTTCCAATCCACCAAGAGGACCACAAGAAGAAAATTCTTGACAGGGAAATCCTCCAATCAAGACATCGGCTTTTTCAACTTTTGAGACATCAAGCTGTGTTACATCCTGAGCAATACCGCGCCCTTCCCCAAAATAATCATTGTAAGTTTTGATGCAACGTGGCTCATTGTCATAAGCCACCTTTATGTCAAATGGAAGTTTGCTGTATTTTTCATCGTGGTATCTAAAGTTACCGCGGAAGCCCAAATCTAAACCACCACAACCACAGAAATAAGATACAACTGAATATAGTGGTTTTATCTTGTTCGCAGCCATACTGATACCTTCCTTTCTAAAACAATTGATAGAATGGTCTATCATTTTAAATTATACAACTTTTTAAGGTATAATTCAATACTTTTATCTTAATTCAATATTTTTTGGCTATAATAACCAAAGTTTCTGTCTTTTATTTTGACACGATTAATGAGTTACAAGCCTTATATTATAGAGAAAATAGAGATTGTAATCGCATATTATATCAAGTGCTTATTCAAAAAACAAGATTTTGAGCAGTTGGAAATTTCTCTTTGACAACCAATGCTCTCTCGCGGGGAAATGGGTAGCGGGTGGACATTTCTCCATGAGAACCAACGCTGCTCCCGCATAAGAAATGGGTAGCAGAGGGAAATTTCTCATGGAGAACTAACGCTCCCTCCGCAGAGAAATGGGTAGCAAGTGGACATTTCTCATACTATGATTTTTTCTTCAGTATCATTCCCTTTCATTTTCGATGAGGTGTCTGCTTGACGTACCAAAAAGCGATAAACGCAAAATCGGCTCATTTACTCTTGAGCAGGAATAGAGGAACTTCGTTCCTCTACCTCACACCGCACCGCCAAAGGCGTTGCAAGGAATTTCTTTCAGCAAGTGAGAATTTCTTTGGCATTTCAGCCTATTAACACTAGATTAGCACCAATCGCATAGAAATGGGTAGCAAGTGGACAATTCTGTTTTTGGGATTTAGGGCTTGATGAAATATACCGATTACGCTCTTGATTACCTCGGAACAAGACTTTTCGTTCAGAATGAGAAATGTCCCTCTGCTACCCATTTCTCCATTTCGGCGGCGAACACTGGGTAGCGAGTGGACAATTCTATTTTAGGAATTAAGGGCTTGATGAAATATACCGATTACGCTCTTGATTACCTCGGAACAAGGGCTTTTCGTTCAGAACGAGAAATGTCCCTCTGCTACCCATTTCTCCATTCCGTCGGCGAACAATGGGTAGCAAGTGGACATTTCTATATAGAGCAACCCCTCGTCACATGGCGAGGGGTTAATTGTTATGAGAAGAACAAATCAAGGTATGCCTCAAAGAAACGCAACTCATATTCTTTTTCAGCAATCTCTGTTTGAGCTGCGTTAGAGAGTACGTCAAGTTCGTCATTAAGTTCGAGGATATGCGTTTCAATCGCTTGTTTCATCATTATGTCCCACTCGTCGAAAATCGCGTCGGTGCTGCCGCAAAGTTCGCGGTCATAGAT